>JBLRWC010000032.1:0-5557 GCA_047921455.1 Gammaproteobacteria bacterium | reverse complement strand
CGATCGCGGCGGGCAACGCGGTGCGCCTGGGCCAGCTGCTGGCGCACTGACGGTCCGCGTTCGCGGCCAGCTACAGCACGGCGGCGATGCGCTCCAGCCCGGCCAGGTCCGCGGCGTCGAAACGGTCAGGCTCGGGACTGTCGATATCCAGCACGCCGAATATTTCCCCACCGGCGTCCACCAACGGCACGACGATCTCGGCGCGCGACGCCACGTCACAGGCGATATGGCCCGGGAAGGCCTGCACATCGGCCACGAGCTGGCTACGGGCGGCGGCGACCGCCGTGCCGCAGACGCCGCGTCCCACGGGGATCCGGACACACGCCGGCTTGCCCTGGAAGGGCCCGAGCACCAGCTGGTCTCCCTGCAGGAAATAGAATCCCGCCCAGTTGATGCGCGGCAGCGCGTGAAACAGCAGGGCCGCGAGGTTGGCTGCATTCGCGATCCGGTCCGGTTCGCCCGCCACCAGCGCGCGGGCCTGCGCTTCGAGCTCGTTGTAGAACCGTGGCTTGTCGCCGTAGTCGGGTCCGTTCAATTCATGCATAGCTGTTCGCCTCAGGCCTGGCCCCATGGAAAGGCAAGTACATCATCAATCTGCGCGGCGCCGGCCAGGATCATGACCAGGCGATCGAAACCCAGCGCCACGCCGGCACAATCCGGCAGACCGTGCGCCATGGCGGCCAGCAGGCGGTCATCGACGGGCGGCTCGACCAGCCCGCGCCGCTGCCTGGCGGCCAGCTCAGCACGAAACCGCGCCGCCTGCTCCGCGGCGTCGGTGAGCTCCTGGAAACCGTTCGCCAGCTCCATGCCGCCGAGAAACAACTCGAAACGCTCGGCGACGGGCGGGTTGCCCGGCCGGATACGCGCCAGCGCCGCGTGGCTGGCGGGAAAATCGTACACGAAGGTGGGTTGGGCGGGGTCGAATCCCGGCTCGACCAGGGTTGCCAGCGCGAGGTCGAGCGCGGCATCGCGATCGTCCGCAAGACCCGCAGGCACGGTAATACCGCGATCCTCGAGCGCCTGGACGATTTCACCGCCCGTGGCCACAAAGGGATCGAATCCCGCGTACTCCAGGAAGGCTGCGCGGTAGCTCAAGCGCCGCGTGTCGGCCAGGCGCAGCGCTGCCGGGGTGCTGGGCGCGGTGGTGCTGGGTGTGGCGCTGCTGAGTGCGGCTTCGCCGGCGAGGCTGCGCAGCAAGGCGTCGACCTCCTCCATCAGCGCCGGCGCCTGCCAGCCGACGCGGTACCACTCCAGCAGGCTGAATTCGGGATTATGCCGACGGCCGCGCTCGGCGCCGCGGAACACCCTGGCGAGCTGCCAGATGTCGCCCGTACCCGCACACAACAAGCGCTTCATCGGAAATTCCGGCGAGGTGTGCAGCCAGCCGGCCAGGCCGCCGCCCGGCGGCGCCGCGCGCAGGCTCTCCAGGTGCACATCGGTGGCGGCCGCGGCAGACAGTTGCGGCGTTTCGACCTCGAGCAGGCCGCGCGCCGCAAAAAAGGCGCGCATGCGCGCCAGCAGCCGGGCGCGCAGTCGCAGTGCGCGCGGCGAGGCCGACGGTCGCCAGTCGGAACCCTTACTTGACCCGGGAGACGTAGGCACCGGTACGGGTGTCTACGCGGATCACCTCGCCTTCCTCGATAAACAGCGGCACGCGGACCACGGCGCCGGTCTCGAGCTTGGCCGGCTTCTGGCCGCCCGTCGCCGTGTCGCCACGGATACCCGGGTCGGTCTCGACGATCTTGAGCTCGACGAAATTCGGCGGCGACACCAGCAGCGGCTGGCCATTCCACAAGGTGACCTGGCAGAGGTCCTGTTCCTTCAGCCAGTCCTTCGCTTCCTCGACGACCTTGGCGTCTGCGGCGTGCTGCTCGTAGGTTTCCGGCACCATGAAATGCCAGAACTCGCCGTCGTAATAGAGATACTGCATGTCCGTATCGACGACATCCGCGCCCTCGACCGATTCATTGGACTTGAAGGTTTTCTCGTTGACGCGGCCGGTCTTCAGGTTGCGGATACGCACGCGGTTGAAAGCCTGGCCCTTGCCGGGCTTCACGAATTCGTTCTCGAGGATGACGCAGGGGTCGCCGTCGAGCAGGATCTTCAGGCCGGACTTGAACTCATTGGTACTATAGGTGGCCATTTATTCACCAGCGGGTGGGCTGTCTGTGGAAAGCGTTGCAGTTAATCCTCCTATGATACCGCCCGACACGGCAATGCGTCACTTGGAACCATGGCGCCGGGAACTCGCAACCGCCATCACCGATCCCGCCGAGCTGCTTCGCGTGCTGGCGCTGGACCCGGCGCTGCTGCCGGCGGCACGCCTGGCCGCTGCCCGCTTCGGCTTGCGGGTGCCGCGCAGCTACGTGGCGCGCATGCGGCGCGGCGACCCGCACGACCCGCTGCTGTTGCAGGTGCTGCCGCTGGCGGCCGAACTGGAGCCCGCCGCCGGTTTCGGCCCCGACCCGGTTGGCGACCTGGCGGCGCTGCAGACGCCCGGGCTGCTCGCCAAGTACCACGGCCGTGCCCTGCTGATGACCACCGGGGCCTGCGCAGTCCATTGCCGCTATTGCTTCCGGCGCGAATTTCCCTACGAGGCCGGCGCGCTGACGCCGGCGCGCCTGGCGAGCGCCGTGGCGGCGTTGGCAGACATGCCGGACCTGGAGGAAGTGATCCTGTCGGGTGGCGACCCCCTGGTCTTGCCGACCACCCGGCTGGCGGCCATCACCGGCGCGCTGGGCGCCGTGGCCGGGCTGCGCCGCCTGCGGATTCACACCCGCACGCCGGTGGTGCTGCCGGCGCGCGTGGACGGCCCGCTGCTGGACTGGTTGCGAACGCTGCCCTGGCCGGTCGTCGTCGTTTTACACGTGAACCACCCCCGGGAACTGTCGGACGACGTTCGCGCGGCCTGCAACGCGCTGGCCGGGACCGGCGCGACCTTACTGAACCAGGCGGTGCTGCTCGCCGGGGTGAATGACGACGAGCAGACCCTGGTGGATTTATCGACCGGCTTGTTTGACGCCGGTGTGCTGCCCTATTACCTGCACCTGCTCGATCGCGTCGCCGGCGCGGCGCATTTCGATTCGACCGCCAGCCAGGCCGCGATGCTGCATGCCGGCCTGCTCGCGCGACTGCCCGGTTACCTCGTCCCCCGGCTGGTGCGCGAAGCGCCAGGCGCAGCGTCAAAACTGCCCGCCGCTGCACCTGTTCATCCTCTCGGGCAGTGCTAGAATGCCGTGCCCACCGGAGCTGTCCCGGGCAGTGAGGAATCACACTTGAGCGAGACGAACGCCGTCCCGGTCATCGTGCTCAGCAGGCATGAGGACAATGCCGAGGCCGTCAATCGCGTGCTGCGCAACAGCGGGCGGGCGGCCCACGTGCTGCGCCTCGACGACGCCGGCGACCTCGCGGACCGGCTCGCCGAGGGCGGCTGCGAACTGCTGGTGGTGTGCGCCGACGAGAGCGAAAACCTGCTGATCACGGCCGCGGCCGTACTCGAAGCCGCGGGTTTCGAGGTACCGCTGATCAGCGTCCGGGAAAAGCTCGACGAGGACACCATCGCCACCGACATGGCGAGCGGCGCCCAGGATGCCGCCACGCTGACCAGGACCGATCGCCTCGCAGCGATCTTCGACCGCGCATTGCGCCTCGGGCGGCTGGATCGCGCCTTGCGGGGCGCCATCGGCAGCGCGTCGAGCTACCGTGAACAATTGCGCTCCGTGGTCGCCGGCACTGCCGATGCGCTGGCCCACGTCGCCGAAGGCATCGTGCTCGATGCCAATCGCGCCTGGGCCCAGCTGTTCGGCTTCGAGGACGAGGCCGAGCTGCTGGGGTTGACCTTCATGGATCTCTTTGCACCGGACGACCAGCCCGCCATCAAGGGCGCGCTGGTCGCGTGCGCGCAGGGTCGCTGGCCCGCGCAGGGCATCCGGGCCAACGGTATTACGCGCCACGACAAGCCGATCGCACTGCTGCTCGAACTCGAAGCGGCCAGCTTCGACGAAGAACCCTGCGTGCGCGTGCGCGTCCCGGCGCGCGCCGCCCCGGACGATGACGCACTGGAGCAGCAGCTGGGCGCCGCGCTGCGCCTCGACCAGGGCACGGGCCTGTACGGCCGCGTACACCTGCTCGAGCGGATGGAAAAACGGCTTGCCGATGAACCGCCGGCCGGCGTGCAGGCGCTGGTGCTGATTTCGCTCGATGACCTCGCGAGCGTGCAGCGCCAGGTCGGCGCCCGCGGTCTCGATATTGCGCTGTCCGGCCTGGCCGACCTGCTGCGTGATGCGGTGCAGTCACGCGATCTGTATGGCCGGCTGGGCACGGCGGAGTTCGCTGCGCTGGTCGCGCGCGGCACCCGTCGCGACCTCAAGGCCTGGGCCGCCAGCATCATCGCGAAAGTGGGCCGCACGTTGTTCGAAGCTGGCGGCAAGTCCGTTTCGCTGTCGGTGAGCGCCGGTATCGCGGTGGCGGATCGGCGCGAAATCGACCTCGACATGCTGTATGCCGAAGCCAACGAAGCGCTGACGCGCGCCACCGAACTCGGCCTCGGCCAGGTCGGCATGAGCAGTCACGAGGAGGATTCCACACGCCTCGAGGAACTCGACCAGCTCTGGGTCACGCGCATCAAGAAAGCGCTGCTCGATAACCGTTTCCGGCTCGCCACCCAGCCAATCGCCAGCCTGACCGGCGAGGAACGCGAACTCCATGACCTGTTCGTGCGCATGATCGATGAACAAGGCGAAGAGGTGCTGCCCGCCCAGTTCGTGCAGGCGGCCGAGCGCAACCAGCTCATCAAGAACATCGACCGCTGGGTGATCGGCGCCGCATTCGCCTATTGTCGCTCGCGGCCCGAGGCGACCGTGTTTGTGCGGCTGTCGCGCGACACCATGCTCGACGGCATGCTGCCCGCATGGCTCGAAACGCGCCGGAAGAACGCCCAGCTGCCGGAAAACGTACTCGTATTCCAGGTGTCCGAGGACGTCGCCGCCAGTCACCTCCGGCAAACCCACGAGATGGCCACCCGGCTGCGCAAGATCGGCTTCGGCTTTTCGCTGGAGGGTTTCACCGCCAACCCGACTTCTTCGAAACTGCTGTCGCACCTGCCGATGGACTACCTGAAGATCGACGGCTCATTGATGCAGGGCCTCGCCAGCGACACCGACATGCAGGAACGCGTCAGGATGATCGTGCAGGAAGCCCGCGAGCGCGAGATCATCACCATTGCCGAACGTGTCGAGGACGCCAACACCATGGCCGTGCTCTGGCAGCTCGGCGTGCATTACATCGAGGGCTACCAGATTCGCGAGCCCGAAGTGGTGCTGTCCGGGGACTAGGTCTCCCGCGGGACGAATCGACCATGGGACGAATCGACCGCGGGGGCGGACCGTCATGGGCTCCCCTCGCTCGGGAAATCTTTATCTCGCTGCGGGAAGCCCATGACGTCCCGCCCCCGCTACCGCGTCGATGGGCGAGAGGCCTCAGTCCGGTGATTCGGCCCTGCTGCGTTGGCCCCGCTACGTTGGCCCCGCTACGTTGGTCCTGCCGCGTTGCTCCTGCC
>JBLRWC010000031.1:13055-34417 GCA_047921455.1 Gammaproteobacteria bacterium | reverse complement strand
CTGTACCCTGCCGTCGGGCATCTCCATGCCGGGCGAACCGGCTGGCATCCCGGCGGCCGCCTGCATGGCGCCGAGCTCTTGCGTCTTGCGCACGTCGACATCAAAGCCAGCCGCCTCCATGTGCTCGCGCCACAAACCGCAGCAACCACAATGAGGGCCTTCGTGCACAACCAATGCCTGTGCCGCGGCGGCGGCGATCGGCGGTCGATCCGCTCCTTGTAACGTGGCAGAACCGCTGTCGCGACTACAGGCCGACAAACCGAATGCCAGTGGCACCAGCAAGGCGACGGCCAGGTATCGAATTAAACTCATGATCAGATCTCCATCAGTACTTGAGATTTCCGGAAAGTCACGGCTTCTGCACTTCCCATCAGCCGCCAGACACAGCAGGCAAGTCGCGGTATTCGCCAACGCGCGCCTTGAGCTTGATCTCCTCGGCGAGGCAGTAAAGCACCGGCACGGTGAACATAGTCAGCACCACGAAAGCCATGCCACCGACGCTCGGGATGGCCATGGGAATCATGATGTCGGCGCCTCGCCCGGTGGACGTCAGCACGGGCAATAACGCCAGCGCGGTCGTCGCAGTGGTCACAAGGCAGGGCCGCACGCGTCGTTCCCCGGCAACCACGGTCGCGGCCCGCAACTCCGTTACTGTCCCGGTGGGATTTCGCGCCAGGCTCTGCTTGATGTAGCTGGCCAGCACGACGCCGTTGTCGACAGCAATGCCGAACAGTGCCAGGAATCCCACCCAGACCGCGACACTGAGGTTGATGGTTCCCATCTGGAACAGGTCGCGCATATTGACGCCGAACAGGCTGAAGTTAGCGAACCAGGGCTGTGCATACAGCCAGATCAGGATGAACCCGCCCGCCCAGGCCACCGCGATGCCGCTGAACACAATCAGCGTTGTCGCCACCGCGCGGAACTGGAAATACAGGATCATGAAAATGACCAGCAAGGCCACCGGCAACACGATGCTGAGCGTCCTGGCGGCGTGCAGCTGGTTTTCGTAGTTGCCCGCAAAGGTCCAGTTGACGCCGGCCGGCACCACGAGATCACCAGCGTCGATGCGCTCGCGCAGGAATGCCTGCGCCTGCTCTACCACCTCCACCTCGGCAATGCCCGCTTGGCCGCCGAACGTGACATAGGCCGTCAGGAAGGTGTCCTCGCTGCGAATCATCTGCGGACCGCGCGTGTAAAGGATTTCAGCAACCTCGCGCAACGGCACCTGCGTGCCGTCTGGCGCCGATATGAGCACCTGCTCCAGGTCCTCGATCTCGGTGCGCAGCTCGCGCGGGTAGCGCACGCGCACCGGGTAACGCTCGCGACCCTCGACTGTCGTCGTAACGGTCTGCCCGCCGATGGCGACCGTGATCAACTGTTGGACGTCGGTGATATTGAGCCCGAAACGCGCGATGGCTTCCCGGTCGATATCGATTTCCAGGTAGGGTTTTCCGACCACGCGGTCAGCATTGACGGTGCCGGCCCGGATTGCCGGCACTTGGCGCAACTGGCCTTCCAGTTCGACCACCACGCGGTCGAGCGTGTCCAGGTCCGGGGCGCGCACCTTGATGCCCATGGGGGCCCGCATGCCGGTCTGGAGCATGACGAGGCGTGTCTCGATGGGCTGGAGCCGTGGCGCAGAGGTCGTGCCCGGCAATTGCGCCGCCTGCACGATTTCATCCCAGATATCCCCGGGGGTACGAATGTGGTCGCGCCATTGGCGATAAGGCCGGCCGCGCGCGTCCGGAATCAACTCTCCATCGGCATCACGCACGAACTCGCCGCGGCCGCGATCGTACTTGAAGTTGACACGCCGCCCCGCCTCATCGGCGACGTACTCTGGCTTGTAGTGGATCACGGACTCGATCATTGAAATCGGCGCGGGGTCCAGCGCCGTCTCGGCGCGCCCGAGCTTGCCGGCGACCAGTTCGACCTCTGGCACGGACTGGATCGCGAGATCCTGGTACTTGAGCACCTCCAGAATTTCGCCCATGGACGCATGCGGCATGGTGGTCGGCATCCACAGGAACGAGCCTTCGTCGAGCGCCGGCATGAATTCCCTGCCGAGGCCGGGGAAGCGGTGCGTTGCCCAGCTCCACGGCGCACTGGCACGCAGGGCTTGTGCGTCGACGCCAACGCGCTGCGCCGCGGCCGGGATGAAATTAAAGACACGATCGAAGCCGAGCCAAACGGTGCCGCCCATGATGACCAGCAAGACCGGTGTCGCCAGGAATAGTGCCTTGTGCGCCAGGCACCAGCGCAACATGGGTGCATAGAACAACATCAGCAGCCAGAAAAGCCCAAGCAGGCTACCGATCACCAGGCCGACAAACACGAAATTGCGCCAGGTGCCGGCGGCGGGGCCCAGCGGCTCCCACACGGCACCGAGTACCCACCAGACGGCCAGCGCGCCAACGGCGCTGGCCAGCCAGGGTCCGCCGCGCTGCAAGAGAGTCGCCGTGTCCCGCAATGCCTGGCCGAGGCCCGGCGCATGCACACCCAGCCAGGCGTACAGCCGGGATCGCCACAGCCGATAGGCCACCGCCACCAGCAGCACCAGCGCGGCCACCGTGACGCTCAACCACCCCGACCACGCGGCCACGATGGCCAGCACCGCAGCCGCCACCCCGAGCCCAACCAGCAGCGCCCGCTTGAGCGCCGGTGAAACGCTCCCCCGGTCGCGCCCGGCAATCACCAGGTGCGCCGCCGCAGGTACCACGGTCAGCGTCAGGAAGATCGCGCCGAGCAACACGAAGGTCTTGGTGAACGCCAGCGGCACGAACATTTTGCCTTCGGCGCCGGTCATGGTGAACACCGGCAGGAAGCTGATGATGGTGGTGCTGATAGCCGTCAGGATTGCGCCGCCGACTTCGCGGGTACCGCGGAACACGACTTCCAGCCGTGGTTCATCCGGATCTGCCTCATTGAGGTGCTTGAGGACGTTCTCGGTGACGATTACGCCCATGTCGACAATCGTGCCGATGGCGATCGCGATGCCCGCCAGCGCCACCACGTTCGCGTCGACGCCGACCAGCTTCATCAGGATAAAGCTGATCAGCACCGCCAATGGCAGCGTGGCGCTGATGATCAACGCGGTGCGCAAGTGCAATATCATGATGATGACGACCAGGATGGTCACCAGCACCTGCTGCACGAGCGCATCGTTCAGGGTACCCAGCGTCTCGCTAATCAGTCCTGTGCGGTCGTAAAAGGACACGACCTCGAGCTGGCTGAGCGTCGCCCAGCCCGGCCACTGCTCACGCGGGTTTGCGCGCAGCCATTCGAGCCATCCGTCCTGGTTGAGTCTGGCCGCGTCGAAAGCCTCAAAGCCCTGGCGCGCCGCAAAACTTTCCACCTCGTCCTGCGTTACATGTAGCCAATCGATGACCGCCTTGGCCGGCAGCCCTGGACCGATTTCGGCGATCTGCGCCTTGACGTTCTGGATGGCGCGCAGCGGATTGTAGCCTTCGCGCACGATCACCACGCCACCAACCGCTTCGGCGCCGCCGATCGTAAGCGCGCCGCGGCGCTGTGCGGGACCGAAATTCACCACCGCCACGTCGCTCACCCGGATGGGCACGAAGTCCGGACCGACGCGCACCACGGCCTGCTCCAGGTCGGCCAGGCTGTCGACAAAGCCGAGCCCGCGCACCAGGTATTCGACGCGGTTGATCTCCACCACGCGCGCGCCGACATCGAGGTTGCTCTTGCGCACGGCATCGAAGACCTGCTGCAGCGTCACCTGGTGCGCACGCAGGGCGTCGGGATCCACATCGACCTGGTATTCGCGCACGAAGCCGCCGATCGAGGCCACCTCGCTGATGCCCTCGGCCGCAAGCAGCCCGTACCGTACGTACCAGTCCTGCACACTGCGCAATTCGTCGAGATCCCAGCCACCGCTCGGGTTGCCGTCGGCGTCTCGTCCCTCCAGCGTGTACCAGTACACCTGGCCCAGCGCCGTGGCGTCAGGACCCAGCGCAGGCGTCACGTCGTTCGGCAGAAGGCCGGCCGGCAAACTGTTCAGCTTTTCCAGGATGCGCGAGCGCGACCAGTAGAACTCGATGTTTTCGTCGAAGATCAGGAAGATCATCGAAAAACCGAAGGCCGAACTGCTGCGCACTTCCTGCACGCCGGGCACACCGAGCAACGCAACCGTCAACGGATAGGTCACCTGGTCCTCGACATCCTGGGGAGAACGGCCGGGCCACTCCGTGAACACGATCTGCTGGTTCTCGCCGAGGTTCGGAATGGCGTCGACGGGCACCGGGTTGCGCGGCAGTCGCTGCACATCCCAGTCGAATGGCGCGACCGCCACGCCGCCACCGATGATCACCAGTACCAATAGGGCCACGACCAGCTTTTGTTCCAGGAAAAAGCGGATTACGTGGTCGAGCAAGGAACGCTCGTCATGGTTGCTCACGAGCCATGCCCCGCATGTGGATCATCGTCAGCGAGCGTTTCGACAATCTCCCCACAGCGCAGCATCGCGGCGCCGTAATACGGATTGGCGATGGTGGTTTCACCCTGCAGCCAGAACGCTTCGCGTCCCTGCACCATCGGGCACATGGCACGATGCACCGGACCCGCTTCCTCGACTCCGAACACTTGCACTATGGTGATCAGTTCATCGCTGAAGGCTTCAAAGTGTTCCCGCTGACCATCAAGCCCCGGCGCCACCGCCAGCGCGCTGAGGCCCCGGTGCATGGCTTGTGCGTGGCGATTCCAGGTTGCGCGCGCGGCCTGGCCTTCCAGTACGTGCCCGTCGACCGCATGCAATGCCTCATCAACCGATAAAGCGGCCTCACGCGCAGCGACGGGATCGTCCGCGGCGAGCGCCTGCACCAGGTCGAACTGGCGGCGGACCAGCTCGCCAAGCTCGACACGGAAGCTCTCGGGCGCGGCCTGCGAAATGTCGGCCGACGCGTTGTGACCTGCGTGACCGCCGTGATCATCAGGATCGTTGTGGCCAGCATGATCATCCTGATCATCCTGAACGCCGTGGTCGCCGTGGCCACCGTGACCGTGCCCCGGCGGCGGCCCACCCTCGGGCTGCATCATGCTGGGCCGGCCACGAATCTGCAGTTCCGAGTCGATCTTGAATGCGCCATTGACGACGACCAGGTCGCCGGCCGACAGGCCCTCTTGCACGCTGTACCAGGCACCGGCGCGGGCGCCGAGCAGCACGTCGCGAGGCTCAAATGTCGGCTGCTCCGTCCCGCGGCGCTGTACATAGACCACGGCCCGCCGGCCGGTAATCAAGGGCGCGCTGGCCGGAATCATCAGCGGTGTATCAGCCTCGTCCTGCGCAACGCTCGCCACCGAACCACGCACGAACATGCCCGGCTTGAGCCGGCCGTCGGGATTATCGACATCGACGCGCACCCGCGCGGTGCGCGTCCGTTCGTTCAGTGTCGGATCGATAAACGACACCGTTCCTGAGAACTCTTCGCCAGGGCCGCCCTGCGTGCTGAAGCGCGCTTGTTGCCCGACTGCCAGCCGATGCAGGTCGGACTCGTAGACCTCGAGCTGCGCCCACAGGCGCGACAAATCCGCCAGCCGGTAGATAGGCGCGCCCGTGTCAACATAATCGCCCACGGAGGCAAGGCGCTCGATCACCACGCCGCCCACCGGGGCCGGAATCGTCACGTGATCCGCCACCTCGCCGCGCTGCTCCAGCGCCGCGATCTGCTGCGAATCCAGCCCCAACAGGCGCAAGCGGTCGCGCGCCGCGTCGATCGTCAGGCGCGTCGTCTCGCGCACAATGCCGATGCCGGCGACCTCGAGTTCCGCGTAAGCCTCGATCGCCTGCAATAGCTCTTCCTGGGCCGAAATCAGTGTTGGGCTATAGAGTTCCACCATGGCCTGCCCACGGCGTACCGTCTCACCCGTGAAGTCCACGTGGAGCCGATCCAGGCGGCCGGGCACCCAGGCCGAGATCGTCCTCAGGCGGGTCTCGTCATGGTCCAGCCGGCCGAAAAGATGCACCGGTGTCGCCACCGAACGACGCTCGGCGGGGAGCACCTCGACCTGCATCAAGGCCGCCGCGCGCGGCGACACCTGCAAGCTGGGTCCCTCGCCCGCTTCCTCGGCAGCATTTTCATCCTGCGGCACCGGGATCAACTCCATGCCGCAGATCGGGCAGCGATCATCCGGATCCGAGGAGCGCACCTGGGGATGCATCGAGCAGGTGTACATCTGCTCGGCGCCGTCGTCGCTGGCGTTGCCGGCGGGCTGGTGGTTGGCGTGGACTTGATCTGCCGATGCACCGGGCTGCTGCGACGCGCCGCCCGAGAACATCATACCGACCAGTACACCGCCGGCGAGGCCCAACAGGACCAGTGCCACCAGGGTGGCCGGCCCACGAATTGCTTTGCGGGATCTGTTCATGGTGTGACTTCCTGCTCAGGATGCCGCGTCCGCGGCGTGGGTTCGGGCGCTTCGCCCACCAGGGTCCGGATACGTGCCAGCGCCTGTGCGCGATCCGCGGCCGCACGCTCATGCGCGAGCGCAAACTCCAGCAGCACTCGCTGCGCATCGACCAGGTCCGAGAAACCGGCATCCCCGGCGCGATAGGCCGCTTCCGTCGTGGCCAGTGACTGGCGCGCCTTGGGCAGCAACGTGCCGCCATACAGGGCCACGCGCCTGGTGCTGTCACGATGCACGAACAGGGCCTGCTTCAGCTCGGCCTCCAGGTCATATTCACGCGCTTCAGCCTGGCGACTCGCTGCGCCAAGGCGCGCCTCCGCTTCACGTACACCGGCGGCAATACGTCCGCGCCGGATCGGCAGACTGAAGGACACCATGGCGGCGACAGTGTCGCTGCCGCCGCCATCCATCTGCGCCATGCGCCGGGCGGAATTCCGACCATATTCCAGGCCCAGGGTGATATCCGGGTAGTAATTGCGCTGCGCCAGCGCAACAGCCTGTTCTTCGCGCATCACGCGGTGCTGCGCGGCCGCCAGCCCGGGGTTACGGGCACGCGCAAGCGCCAGCCAATAGTCATCCTCCTGTTCCGGCCAGGCGCCCGCCGGCTGCCGGGACGGAGCATCGA
Source organism: Gammaproteobacteria bacterium (assembly GCA_047921455.1). Lineage (GTDB taxonomy): Bacteria > Pseudomonadota > Gammaproteobacteria > Steroidobacterales > XN24 > XN24. Next base: position 27,363 of record JBLRWC010000031.1, on the reverse strand, counting down.
AAGCGCCCGGCAGGCGTGCGTGCGCGGACCGGCCAAGCACCGCATTGAGCGCGGCCGCCGCGGGGCCGCGCATATCCTGCAGCGAGCGCAGCTGGTCATCGAGCCGCCCGAGCTCCACCTGTGCGCGATTGACGTCCGCCTGGCTGACCGCGCCGACCCGGTAGCGGGCACGCGCCACGGACTCGAAGCGACGCATCAGGGCCAGGTTCTCACCGGCCGTTGCGATCGCCTCGTTCAACCATGCAAGCTCGAACCAGGCCCGCGTCACCCTTTCCGCCAACTCGAGCCGGGTCGCTTCGAATAACCGTGCCTCGGCCTGTGCCTCCTCGAAAGCAACGTCGCCGCGCAAGCCAAGCTTGCCGAACCAGGGAAACATCTGCGAGATCGAGTAGCGCTCACCCATGTGGCCGGCGTTCGTATCCACCTGGTCGAACACCACGGCGAAACCGAGCTGGGGATCAGGCAAGGTCCGAGCCTGGGTCACCCGTTCCGCAGCAGCGCGCCATCGATGCCACGCCGCGTCAAGCTCTGGACTGTCGCGCAGCGCATAGCCGATGTAATGGTCCAGCGTCGCATCCTCGGGCAGGCCGTCCTGGTCGCCGCGGGTCGCATCAGCACTGTGTGCGCGGGGCGCAACCGGCTCGTGCCGGCCGACGCGAGCCTCGTGCCATTGCGGGTGATAGGCGGTCGCCGACGCCGTCGCCGACGCCGTTGGCGGCGCGGTTGGCGGCGCCGCACAGCCGAACAGTATGGCGGCCAGCGAGGCGGCAATACTCGCACGGGCTGGAAACAGGAAACTCAGGCGGCCGCTCGCGGCCGAAACACAACTGGACATGGAATACCTCCGGGTTTTCGAACAGGACAGCTCGAAACGGAGGTGTTAATTCCTGAGGACGCAATGCCTCAAGTGCAGGCGGGGACCGCCGGGATCGGGTGGCGCGCGCACGGTCCAGGACGCCGTGCTGCCGCGCTGAGCGGGCAGCGCGACCGCCATGAGTTCGAGTGGCGGCGCGAGGACGAGCTCGATGTCCACCTTCGGCGCAACGGGCGCACGGCCATCGAAATCGTAGCCGTCCACGTAGGTGCAGGCGCCGACATCACCTGGATCATGGCAGGATGGCGGCTCCGGACAATGCGGGCAGTCGTTGCCGATGATCGCCTCGGCCGCCATCAGGCAGGGCGCCAGCGCCATACTCGCCCAGACCGCCAGGAAGAGACTGGCAGCCAATCCGGCGAAACTGCGGCGATGTCGGCGTAACGCGGTCATTGTGCTCTCGGACCCATAGACCGCTAGACTAGTTCCTCGCCCTTAGCCGTGACAAGTACCTAGATGTTGTTCTGCGCCCTGGTTCGCATCTTTCGCCCGCGCCCGGCCGCGCTGCTAGTGGCCGTCGCATTGTCGTTCCTTGCCGGCTGCGGCCGTCCGTCGGCGCCGGCCTTGCTGGAGACGCCCGCTGCCGCAGGCGCCTCCCTGCCCCGGCTGAGTACGGACCCCGAGGGCGGCGCCTGGCTGAGCTGGGTGGAGCCGACACCAACGGGACACGCGCTCCGCTTCGCGCCATTCGACGCCGCTGGCTGGGGTGCGGTGGGCACCGCGGCCGAAGGTGCGGACTGGTTCATGAACTGGGCAGACTTCCCATCGGTGGTGCACCTGGGCGCCGGCCGGATGGCCGCGCACTGGCTGCAGAAGGTGCCGGGCGGCGTCTATGCCTACCATGTGCAAATGGCGGTCTCGACGGACGGCGGTCGGCAGTGGTCGGCCCCGCTGGCGCCGCATGCGGACGACTCGCCCACCGAACACGGCTTCGCATCGCTGTTTCCGGCCCCTGGGGGCGTCGGCGCCGTATGGCTCGACGGGCGCCACACTGAGGCCGCCCCGCAAGGCGCCGATGAACATGAACATGACCACCACGGCCACGGCGCCATGACGTTGCGCGCGGGCGGTCTCGACTGGAGCGGCGCGCGCCTGCCGGAGCGCGAGCTGGACGACATGACCTGCGATTGCTGCCCGACGGCTGCGGCCACGCTGCCGGACGGCGTCGTGGTGCTATACCGCGATCGGACCGTCGAGGAAATCCGTGACATCCGGGCCACCACGCTCAGCTCGGACGGCTGGTCCTCGCCCGTGCTCGTCGCTGACGATCGCTGGGAAATGCGCGCGTGCCCAGTCAACGGTCCGGCGGTGGCCGCGGTCGGTGACCGGGTGGCCGCCGCCTGGTTCACGGCGGCCGGGGGCACGCCCCGCATCCGGGTGGCCTTTTCACCCGACGGCGGCCGCAGCTGGGAATCCTCCATCGAGGTCGCCGACGGGCCGGTGCTGGGACGCGTCGCTATCGTCATGCCCGACGAGGAGTCGGCCATCGTCAGCTGGCTGGAACACTCGCGCGCGCGCGCCGAGATTCGCTTCCGCCGCATCACCGCGCTAGGCGGCGCCGGTCCAGCCTACAAGCTTGCCACGACCGTCGCGGCCCGCAGCTCGGGCTTCCCGCAAATGACCCTGGCCGGCGACCAGTTGCTGTTTGCCTGGACCGAAACCGGCGAACCGTCGGCAATCAGGACCGCAATCGCCCCATTGCCGCGTCGCTAGCCATCGGATCGGCGGCACGGGCCGCCGGCCACTGCGACAGCCGTCCGGTTCAGCCCGCCATCCGGCGCAGCGCGGCGATCCGCTCATCGAGCGGCGGGTGCGTCATGAACAAGCGCTTGAAGCCGGAGGCCCGATGGCCCGAAATGCCGAAGGCCGAGAGCTGGTCCGGCAGCGTCGCATTGTGGCCCTGCTTCAGTCGCTCCAGCGCGCCGATCATCTTTTCGCGCCCCGCCAGCCTGGCGCCGCCGGCATCGGCACGGAACTCGCGGTGGCGTGAGAACCACATGACGATGATGCTGGCGAGAATGCCGAGGAAAATCTGGGCGACGATCGTGACGATCCAGAAGCCCGGTCCGTGACCACGCTCATTGCGGAACACCAGCCGGTCGACGAGAAAACCGATGACCCGCGACAGGAAGATGACGAAGGTGTTGACCACGCCCTGGATCAGCGTGAGTGTGACCATGTCGCCGTTGGCCACGTGACTGATCTCGTGCGCCAGGACCGCTTCAACCTCCTCGCGCCGCATACTGCGCAGCAAGCCGGTGCTGACCGCGACCAGGGCGTTGTCACGGCGTGCGCCAGTCGCGAACGCGTTCGGCTCCGGCGCATCGTAGATCGCCACCTCGGGCATGCCGATGCCGGCTTCGCGGGCCTGGCGGCGCACCGTTTCGAACAACCACGTCTCGGCCTGGTTGGACGGCTGGGTGATGACCTTGGCGCCGGTCATCCGCTTGGCGCTCCACTTCGAGATGGCGAGCGAAATGAACGAACCGCCGAAGCCGATGATCGCCGCGAACACCAGCAACGCACCGAGGTCGAGATCGACGCCCTGCTCATCCAGGATGCCCTCGAAACCGATCAGCCTGAGGACGATGGAGAGAACGACCAGCACGGCGATGTTGGTCGCCAGGAAAAGGAACACGCGCTTCATTGACTACTCTCCTTGAGGCCAGGATTCCGGCGTTCTGAACTATGTGGGGACGTTCCCTGCATTTCCAAGACCATGCGAAGGCCGCGCCGGTTCCCCAGCGCCGGCTCAGGCCACATAGTTTTCTGCGATGGCGCCTTTTTGTACACCTTCATAGGCCCGCACGCGAAATGCCGTGCCGGGGTCCATGCGGTGGAGTTCGGCGGCGATGTACGCAGCCAGTTGTTCGACCGTGGTATCGGCGGGCACGAGCTCGCAGCGATCGCGCCAAAGTTCCAGCTCGAATTCTCCCTGCCGGGCATGGTAGCCGAAGCGCAGCGCCCGGCGATCGCCAAGCCGCGTCTCGGCAACGAGGTCTTCCTCAGAGCCAAGGTAGATATCACGCCAGCGTTCGGCCCAATAGCGCTCCCAGTGGTCGTTACGGCGGCCCCCGGTATAAATTTCTATCCGCGAGCGGTGTCCGTGCGCGATACGCTGGCAATTTCCCGCATGCCGTTTCAGGCCATGACTGTAATGGTAATAGGCGCCCGGCAGGCTCTCTTCCCGCAACGAAACCCGTACCTGGCTCACGTTGGCCGGCATGACCGCGGCCACGCTCGCCTCGAGCTCTACGGTCAATGCGGGCATCGTGACTTGCGCGGTATCGAGGCAACAGACTGCGATCCCGGGGGAACGCAGCCGCAAGCCAGCCGCCGGCGCCTCGATATTGAGCTCCCCGGTGGCAGTAGAGACCGAGATTTCCAGCCAGCCACATCGCGTCGGCACCAGCAACTTGTGATCGGCGTAGTCTTCGACCGCGGCGCGGGCCAGCTGTTTCACGGCGCCGAAATCCAGCACCATCGATTGCTCATCGAGATCACCCGACAACTCGAGGTCGACGATCCAGCTTTCACCCACCAACCCCCGCTCGCGATCGAGTCGCGAAAAATCGAGCACCGTCAGTTGTTCAACGAAAAGACAAGCCATGCGGGATGTTTCCGAAGCGATATCCAAGCTGTCATTGTACCCCGCCGCGCGCGTGCCGCGGCGTGACGGCCGGGACCGGTCACTACGCGGAATATCGCGCCGGCGTTATGATTGGCGGATGTATAACAGCAGCAAAGCGCGGCGACGCAGTCCGCCGGGGAGCCCGCCAGGCCACGCCATAGAGTCGGCCGTGGCCGATGCCGCCGGCAACGTGGTCGCGTGGCGCCGCTACAGCGAAGCCACGCTTGAGGAAGATCTGGCGGCCGGCCTTGCAGATGCGCTCGCCGGGCTGGATCCAGGCGTCATCGATTGGCTGCACTTCAATACCCCGCCCGACGCCACGATGCTGCGCTGGCTGCATGAACGACTGGAACTCGATCCGCTGGCGCTCGAGGACGTGCATAACAGCCAGCAACGCACCAAGCTCGAGCGCTACGAAAAACACAGCTTCATGGCCATCTCGGTGCCCGTACTGCAGGACGGGACGCTGGTACTGGAACAATTCAGCCTGTTTCTCGGCCCGCATTGGCTCATCAGTTTCTGGAGCGGTGACCCGGGGCTGGTCGAGCCAATCAGTCAGCGCCTCCGCAGCGGCGGCGGCAGCGGCCGAATTCGCAAGCGTGGCGCGGACTACCTGTTCTACTGCCTGGTCGACGCTGCGGTGGACGCCTGCTTCCCGGTACTTGAAGAATTGCGTGACCGCATCGAGGTGCTCGAGGATGAGCTCATGGAACGGCCCGACCAGGACTCGATTGCAACCATCCACGCCTTGCGGCGCAAGCTCGCCCTGCTGCGCCGGATCGTGTTGCCCGGACAGGAAGCCCTGGGCCGCTTGCTGCGCAGCGACGACTCGCCGCTCAGCGCCGGGACACGGCGCTATGTGCACGATGTGCTCGACCACCACATGCGGATCGGCGACGTGATCGACAACTTCGTCGACGTGACGCGCAGCCTCCACGAGCTCTACCTCATGAGCGTCAGTCACCGCATGAACGACGTCATGAAGTTACTCACCATCATTGCCACGATTTTCATTCCACTGACATTCATTGCGGGAATTTACGGGATGAACTTCGACCCTGGAGCCAGCCCCTGGAACATGCCGGAGTTGCAGGCCCGCTACGGCTATCCACTGGTCATGCTGCTGTTCGCGCTGATCGGCGGCGGCATGGCCTGGATGTTTCGCCGGCGGGGCTGGTTCTAGACCGTGGCAGCTCCATCCACCCGGACGGTCCTCGGCTGGCGCGAATGGGTCGCCCTGCCCGAGCTCGGCATTGAGCGCATCAAGGCGAAGGTCGACACCGGCGCGCGTACCTCGGCGCTGCACGCCTTCGAGATCATACCCATCGAACGCGACGGCGCGCCCTGGCTGCGCTTCAGCGTCCACCCGGACCAATATGACCGCAGCCAGGTCGTGACCTGCGAGGCACCCGTGATCGACCGGCGCCTGGTGTCGGACTCCGGCGGCCACCGCGAGCAGCGCTGGGTCATTGAGAGCACGGTCTCGACGGGAGAGGTATGCTGGCGTATTGAAATGACCCTGACGGACCGTGATCCCATGCGCTTCCGCATGCTGCTTGGCCGCACGGCGCTGCGCGGACAGTTTGTGGTCGATCCTGCGAAGTCCTATTGCCTGGGTCGCGCCCGCAAGGCGCGCAAACCCAATCCGGAGAACAAGTAATGCACATAGCCATCCTGTCGCGAAATCGGCACCTCTACTCCACGCGGCGCTTGATCGAAGCGGCTGAAAAGCGCGGCCACGAGATCATCATCGTTGATCCGCTCAAGTGCGTTATGGACGTCACTTCCCGCCGGCCCGAGGTGTACCATCGCGGGACGATCCTGCCGCACCTCGATGCGGTGATCCCGCGCATCGGCGCCTCCATCACTTTCTATGCGCTCGCCGTGCTGCGCCAGTTCGAAGTGATGGGCGTCTACCCGGCTAACGAGTCGGTCGCGATCGGCCGCAGCCGTGACAAGCTACGGTCCCTGCAGCTACTGGCGCGGGCGGGCATCGGTATGCCCGTGACGGCCTTCGCGCATTCTCCGCACGATACCAAGACCCTCGTCAAGCTGGTCGGCGGCGCGCCGCTGGTGGTCAAGCTGCTACAAGGCACCCAGGGACGTGGCATCGTGCTCGCGGAAACCAACAAGGCAGCGGAAAGCGTCATCGACGCCTTCCGCGAACTGGACGCCAACTTCCTCGTGCAACAATTCATCAAGGAAGCCGGCGGCGCAGACATTCGTGCCTTCGTGATCGGCGAACGCGTCGTCGCTGCGATGATGCGCCAGGCCAAGGAGGGCGAGTTCCGCTCCAACCTGCACCGCGGCGGCTCGGCCTCCCTCGTCAAGCTCAGCCCCGCGGAACGCTCGACCGCCGTGCGTGCCGCCAAGACTCTCGGCTTGAATGTCGCCGGTGTGGATATCGTACGCGGCAAGGATGGGCCACTGGTGCTGGAAGTGAACTCTTCGCCCGGCCTTGAGGGCATCGAGAAAGCCACTGGCAAGGACGTGGCGGCGATGGTGATCGACTTCCTGGAGAAAAAAGCCAAGCCCAACCAGACCAAGACCCGCGGCAAAGGCTGAGCAGGCAGCGCGCATGGCGGGAGAATCCATCACCATTGGCGGTGTGCGCGTGGGCCCCGGCGAACGGCGTGGGCTGTCGCTGCCCGTTGGCATGCTGCATACCCATGTCCCGGTCGAAATGCCGGTATGGGTGATCAACGGTCGCCGGCCGGGGCCGCGGCTGTTCATCAGCGCCGCCATCCACGGCGATGAGCTCAACGGCATCGAGATCATCCGGCGGGTGCGCGCCAGGCCAATGACGGGGCTGCGCGGCACATTGCTGCTGGTCCCGGTCGTGAACGTTTTCGGCCTGCTGCACCACGCCCGCTACCTGCCGGACCGGCGTGACCTGAACCGCAGCTTTCCCGGCTCCGAACGCGGCTCGCTGGCCGCCCGCCTGGCCCACCTTTTCATGACCGAAATCGTCGCGCGCTGCACGCATGGCATCGACCTGCATACCGGCGCAGTCCACCGCAGCAACCTGCCGCAGATTCGCGCCCAGCTCGATGACGCCGAAACGCGCTCGCTGGCATTGTCCTTCGGCGCCCCGGTGGTGCTGGACTCGCGGCTGCGTGATGGTTCGCTGCGGGAAGCAGCCGCGGAGAAAGGCATCCCCACGCTGATTTACGAAGCTGGCGAGGCTTTGCGCTTCGACGAGATGTCCATTCGGATGGGCGTCGCGGGGATCGTCGCAGTAATGCGCAAGCTCGATATGCTCCGTAGCAAACCGCACCGTGCACGCCCGGCTAAGCCGGTGGTCGCCGACAGCAGCCACTGGGTGCGTGCGCCTGAGGGCGGCATCCTGCGCAGCACCCTGCAGCTGGGGCAACGGGTCTCCGCCGGCGAACTGCTTGGCCAGGTCTCGGATCCATTCGGCGCGCACGAAACACCCGTGACCGCGACCCATGCCGGAATCGTCATAGGCTGCAACAGCCTGCCGCTGGTCAACGAGGGCGACGCCCTGTTTCACATCGCGCGCATGGAACGACCAGGCGAGGCATTTGCCGCGGTCGAGGCGATTGCGGACGCTTTCCGCGATCCGCCGGTGAACGGCTCAGCCGGCCCGAAATAGCCGGTCAACTCCCGGTGACGACCGCGGCGCCCTGGCGACGGGGGTCCGCCGCCGCGCTCAAGGTGCCGTCGGGCTGACGCAGCACCGCGCCCGCCCCGCCAAAAAACATCGACAATTCATCGAAAGTTCGACAGGGAATCGCCAGTGCCTCGAGGGGCAGGCCGGGTTCCACAGCGGCCCGCCATGCTTCGTCAGCCCACTCCACGTGCAGGCGCGGTGCGGCCAGCGCCTCCTCGAGCGACATGCCCAAGCGCATGAAATTCAGCATGACTTGCAACAGGGCCGTCGTGATGCGTTCCGCCCCGGGGCTGCCCATCGACAACATCGCCCCGTCCGGGCCACGCGCAGCCACCGGCGACATGTTGGAAGCGATTCGCTCACCCGGCGCCAGGCCGTGGAATCCTTTCGGATTGAGCTCCAGCTCACCAAGACAATTATTGAGCCAGATCCCGGTGCCCGGCACGAGTATTCCGGACCCGTAGCCGGATGAAGCGGTAATGGCGCAGGCCAACCCATCTTCGTCGAGTGCAGAGATATGCACCGTCGACGGCGCGCGATGCCCGCGCGGATCACCGCCCGCGCGCGCCCAGCGCAGCAACAACTCGAGAAAAGACTCCCCGTCGGTACCGTCCGGGATTGTCCGCAGGCACTCCAGGACGTCGCGCTGCGCCTCGGCCAGCGTATTGACCGCGGCCGCCGTCCACCCCCGAGCCGGTGCGGCACCCATGCGCGCCAGCATCGCCGCCAAGGTGGCTCCGCCGATGGCCGGCGGCGGGGGCAATGCAGCCGTCCAGCCGTCGATCTCGCAGGTCACCGGTTTGCGCCGCACCGCACGGTAGGCGACGCGATCTTCATGTCCGAGCAGCCCGCCGCCGACGTCTATGCACGCGGCGATCTGGCGACCGAGCCGACCGCTGTACAACAGCGCCGGGCCCTCGGCAGCCAGGGCCTCAAGGCTGTCAGCAAGTCCGGGGATGAGCATGCGACTGCCCGGTGGTCGCAACCTGCCGTGCCGGTCGTGAATGACGGCTGCACTCTCGGCTTGCCAGCCGAAAATCTTCCGATGGCTGTATTGCAACCAGGTATGGGAGGCGCGCGACAGGGGAAAGCCCTGCTCTACGCACGCCCGTGCCGGCGCCACCAGCGCCTGCCAGTCAAGACTGCTCCAGCCGGCCGCGGCCTTGCCCAGCGCCGCGACGGCGCCGCCGACACCCACTGCGCCATAGCCGACCACGGTATGCATGCCGCCACCGTAATCGAGCGTGACGGGCCGCCCAGCGGCGCCGAAGCGCTCAGCCGACCGGTTCAAGCCCGGCATGGCGATGCCGCCGTCGATCACTACCGGCGCCTCGCCGGGGCGCCATATGGTGACAAAGGCGCCGGCATCAAGACCGACAATGGCGACCTCGGTACACAATGCCCCAAGCGTCGCCGCCACGGCCGCATCCACGGCATTACCGCCCGCTTCGGCTACCGCCGCGCCGGCACGAACAGCGACCTCGGAAGGTCCGGCGATTCCGATCGCCCGAGTCATTCGCCTCTCCAGGGGGTATTCCCGCCAGGGCCCGGGCGCCATTGTACGACGCCAGCGCCACTGCGCCCGATTCGACCGTCAGCGCCAGCGCGTTCAGCCAAGCAAGCGAAACAGCGCCCACACGCCGAATGCGAGCGCGGCAATTGCGATGCCCAGCAGCGCCAGCACCACGCCCGCCAGCGCCAGCAACAGGCGTCGCTGGCGCATCTCGACCGCGACGGGGCCCTCGGACCAGGCGGTGAGCAAGCGTGCGTTGCGCCGGTGCGCCTTGAATGCAATATCAAACACGGTGCCCGCTAACGGCACCGCGCCTACGATCGCGTCGACGGCAATATTGACGAGCATGCGGCCGATGACCAGGCGGGGCGCGCCCACGCGTACCGCGGTCCAGACGATAAAGCCGCCGATCAGGGCTGCAATCGCGTCACCGAGTCCCGGCACCAGTCCAAGTAACTGGTCGACCCCGAAACGAATACGCGTGCCGGGAATACGGAAGGCCGTATCGAGCACTTGCGCGAGGCGGGCCACGCGCGCGATGGGAACGGCCCTGCGGCGCTCATGCGAAGACACTGCCAGGCGCCCGCGCTAGGCGGACAGTCCGCCGTCGAGATAATCCAGGCAACCCGACAAACTCTCGAGCCGGTGCCGGTCTTCGGCCGGGATATCTATACCGGTTTCGCGGGCGAGCGCATTGAAAAAGCATTCGGGATCGAACTCGAATTGCTCCGCCAGGGGCCGATCCGGTTCGATGGGCCGATCGCCGACGCCAGGCGAGGCCTGCTCCAGCGCCCGCAAGACCGCAGTCTCCAGGTCACGCGCATTCATCACTCACCTCCTGCAAATCCACCCGTGACCGGCGTCCCGGCCACCCGTTACTCGATTATCGCTCGATTTCCAGCTTGCCACCCGGGAGTCTAGCGCCGATTGACGCAGGTCAAGGCCAACAGCGTCAATCGCAACCATGTTTAGTACATAGGTCGAGCTTGTATATTAGAACTTCCTAATTTATAATCGTGGCATCAACCAGGGATTTCGGGCTGGCATCGAAGCGGCCAACCAAGCTACTGACGGAGACTGGCTCTTGAAACAGGCACTACTGGAACTCGCCCTGCGCCGGCCGCGCACGATCTACCTGTTCGCACTGCTGCTAACTGTCGTCCTCGGCCTGCAGATTCCGCGCATCCAGGTGGATACCGACCCGGAAAACATGCTGCCGGAAACGCAGGCGGACCGGGTGTTTCACAATGACGTGAAGGACGAGATGGCCCTGTACGACGCGATCGTCGTCGGCCTCGTCGAACCGTCGCATGTCGATGGTATTTATAACCCCGCGTCGCTCGGCGCCCTGCATCGCGCCACCGAACGCATTCTCGAACTCGAAGGCGTCGTCAGCCGGGACCTGATGTCTTTAGCGGTGGCCGACAACATCGACCAGGCCGGCCCGGGGACCGTGCGCTTCGAATGGCTCATGCCCGAGCCGCCCAAGGATCGCGAGGCCAGCCTGGCGATTCGCGGCCATGTCGAGCGGCTACCTTTGCTGGAAGACACCCTCGCCTCCGGCGACGGCCGCGCTGCCGCTATCTATGTGCCGATTTACGACAAGAACGAAAGCCATCGCCTGGCGCGTGAAATCCAGTCCATCACGCGCGCGGCCTCAGCCGAATTCGACGCCACCGGCGAATGGCACATTACTGGCCTGCCTGTTGCCGAGGACACCTTCGGCTACGAGATGTTCGTCCAGATGGGGATCTCCGCGCCCCTGGCGGGCGTCGCCATTTTCCTGCTGCTCTGGTTCTTCTTCCGCAGCCTCCCGCTGATCGTGGCGCCGATGATCGTGGCGATGGTGACCGTGATCGCAACGATGGGCCTGCTGATCGGGATGGGCTTCACCGTCCACATCATGAGCTCCATGATCCCGATCTTCCTGATGCCGATTGCCGTGGTCGACTCGGTCCACATCATGTCGGAGTTCGCCGATCGATACCGTCCCGGCCGTGGCCAGGACGAAACCATGCGCGAAGTGATCGGTCACCTGTTCCGTCCCATGCTGTTCACCTCGGTGACGTCGAGCGTCGGTTTCGCTTCGCTGGCGTTGACGCCGATTCCGCCCGTGCAGGTATTCGGCGCCTATGTGGCGTTCGGCATCCTGTTGGCGTTCCTGCTGACCATCGTGTTCATTCCGGCCTGGGTCTCGCGCATGCAGCCGGCCAGGCTGGAAAAAATGCAGGCGGCGCTGCACAGCCGCGAGGGCAACTCACCCTTGTCCAGGCTGCTGCTTATGACGGGCGCCGGCGCATTGGCCCGCGGCCGCCTGCTCTTGCTTGCCTTCGCCGCGGTGTTTGCCGTCAGCATCGTGGGTATTACCCAGATCCAGATCAACGACAATCCGACTCGCTGGTTCAAGTCGGACCATCGCATCCGCGTGGCCGACGACCTGCTGAACCGACACTTCGCGGGCACCTACGACGCCTGGCTGGTGCTTGACCGGGCCAAGACCATCGACGGGGCAGCGCTCGCGACGCGCGTCGAAAACATCCTCCCGGAAGCCCCCGACCCGGTACGCGAATTCTGGCGGGACATCGCGCCCGCCCCGGGCGAGTCGCTGGACGGCGAACGACTCGATGACCTGATGTCGACAGTGGATGATCGCTTGTTCGATGCGCCGATGGCCGACCTGGAGGCGCTCGAGGCCTTGCTCACCGTGCTCGAGGACGTCGCCAGCGAGGCGCGCTATTTCCAGCAACCGGAAATCCTCCGCTGGATGGCCGCCCTGCAGGATGACCTCGGCGCCACCGGGCTGATCGGCAAAAGCAATTCCCTGGCCGACCTCGTGAAGACCGTCAACCGTGAACTGGTCAGCGGCGACCCGGAAGATTTCCGTGTGCCCGACAGCATTCCCGGCGTCGCCCAGGCGCTGCTCCAGTTCCAGTCGTCACATCGTCCGCAGGACCTGTGGCGCATGGTAACGCCGGAATTTGACCGTACCGTCATCTGGATTCAGCTACCCAGCGGCGACAACCAGGACATGAGTGCCGTACTCCGGTACGTAGACAATTATCTTGCCGACAATCCGGCGCCGGCGGGCATGGATGTCCAGTGGGCCGGCAAAACCTACCTCAACGTCATCTGGCAGGATGCGATGGTCAAGGGCATGGTCGGCAGCCTCGCCGGTGCATTTATCGCCGTGCTGGCGATGATGATCATCCTGTTCCGCTCATTCGGCTACGGACTGCTGGCAATGCTGCCGCTGACCCTGACGATCACGTTTATCTATGGCCTGATCGGCTGGACCGGCAAGGACTACGACATGCCGATCGCGGTGCTCTCGGCGCTGACCCTGGGCCTGTCGATCGACTTCGCCATCCATTTCATCGAGCGCTCACGCGAAGCGATGGCCAAGCACGGCCGTTTGCAGGCCGCCATGGCCGACGTCTTCCAGGAACCGGCGCGAGCGATCAGCCGCAATGCCATCGTGATCGCCGTCGGCTTCACGCCCCTGTTGCTTGCGCCGCTGGTGCCCTACATCACCGTCGGCTTGTTCCTCGCCACCATCATGGCAGTGTCCGCCATCGTGACGCTGGTGCTGCTGCCGAGCGTGATGCAACAGTTCCTCGGAACTCGCGGCGCAACCGCAACTGACTGAGAGAGGAGATTCGCTATGAGAAAGCTGCTACTGCTATCGACCGCCTTGTTGGGCGTCGCATTCACGGCCACCGTGCAGAGCGAACCCCTGACCGACATCGACGCGATCATCGAGCGCGCCAACCTGGCGTCCTACTACGCTGGCGATGACGGCCGCAGCGAGGCGCGCATGATCATCCAGGACGCGCAGGACCGGCGCCAGCTGCGCCAGTTCACCGTGCTGCGCAAGAACCGCGCCGCGGGTGGCGACCAGGATTTCATGGTGTTCTTCTCGCGCCCGTCGGACGTGCGTGGGACCGTATTCCTGGTGGGCAAGAAAGTCGATCGAGATGACGATCGTTGGTTGTACCTGCCGGGTCTCGACCTGGTGCGGCGCATCAGCGCCGGCGACAAGCGCACCAGCTTCGTGGGGTCGCACTTCTTTTACGAGGACGTTTCGGGGCGCCACCCGGGCGACGACGAACATGAACTGGCAGAAACCACCGATACGCACTACGTGGTCGAAAGTCGGCCGAAAAGCCCCGGCAACGTCGAATTTGAGCGGTATGTGACGCGGATCGACCGCGATACTTTCCTGCCGATGAAAACCGAATACTACGACGGCCGCGACCGGGTCTACCGGGTCATGGAGGTGCTCGACATGGAAGCAATCCAGGGTCATCCCACCGTGACGCGTTCACGCATCAGCAATCCGCTCGACGGCGGCGACACGGTAATGGAATTCCGTTATATCGAATACGATATCGGCCTGCCCGCGGACATCTTCGCCGAACGTTACCTGCGTTCACCGCCGACCGAGTGGCTGCGGCGCGATGGTGACTAGCATGATGCCCACGCCTATACCTGTGCTGCTGGCACTGGGTCTGCTGCTCGCTGCGACGCCGGCCACGGTCGCGTGGGCGGATGAGCCGTGGCCAGGCAATGGCGAGGAATCATCGACCCAAGCTGAATCCGACGATTGGGCCAATGATGATTGGGAAGATGACGATTGGGATGACGATTGGGATGACC
>JBLRWC010000031.1:0-12955 GCA_047921455.1 Gammaproteobacteria bacterium | reverse complement strand
GATTGGGCCAATGATGATTGGGAAGATGACGATTGGGATGACGATTGGGATGACCCCTGGGGCACGGACAGGACCGGGCTGACCTGGAGCGGCTTCGTCGAAGGCGGGCTTGGCGCGCGTTGGGACAGCGTCGACAACCTCGACCGGTTGACGCTCGGCGATCTGCGCCTGCGCGCCGAGACGCGCTATGACCACGACGCCTTCCGGATCGACTTCCGGGGCGATCTCGCCTGGGACCAGGTGGTCGAGGACCTCGATATCCAGTTGCGCGAACTGGCCGTATCGTTCACAACGATGGGCAACGTCGACGCAAAACTGGGCCGCCAGGTGATCACCTGGGGCACGGGGGACCTGTTGTTCCTGAACGACCTGTTCCCCAAGGATTTCATCTCGTTCTTCGCCGGGCGTGACGAGGATTACCTGAAGTCACCAGCCGACACGGCGCGCATCAGCATTTACACCGCACCGGTCAACATCGATCTCGCTTACACGCCGCGCTTCACGCCCGATGACTATCTTTACGGTGAACGTTTTGCCTTCTGGAATCCTGCGCTGGGCGAAGCCGCTGCGCCAGTTGATCCGCGCCGCGCCGACGAGCCGAGCAGTGGCGAGTTGGCCCTGCGGCTGTTTCGCCAGGTCGGCGCCACCGAGCTCGCCCTGTACGGTTATCGCGGTCGCTGGAAACAGCCGCTGGGCACAGACTCAGCCGGCCTGCCGCGTTTCCCCCGGCTGCAAAGCTGGGGCGCCAGCGTGCGCACACCGCTTCACAAGGGCATTTTCAATGCCGAGGCGGCGTACTACGACTCGCGTGACGACAGCCGCGGCGAGGACCCGCGCACACCAAACTCCGAACTCCGCCTGCTGGCCGGCTACGAACAGGAACTGGTGCGTAATCTCACCGCCGGCACGCAGCTGTATGCCGAGCGCATCATGCATCATGATCGCCTGGTAGCCAATTCTCCCGACCCGGAACATGAACGCGACCAGTGGCGCACCGTGGGGACCGTACGCCTGACCTACCGCGCCATGCAGGACACCTTGACCAGTTCGCTGTTCATGTTCGTTTCGCCAAGTGACGAAGATTTTTACTTGCGTCCCGCCATCGCCTGGCGACGGGATGATCAATGGCTGTTCTCGGCGGGCCTGAACATTTTCGGGGGCAGCGACCCACACACGTTTTTCGGGCAACTCGAGGACAACAGCAATGGCTGGCTTCGGGTGCGTTATCACTACTGAAATCCAGGGAGAGATGGAATGACTGTGGAAAGAGCTGTAACCGCCTTCGCGGGATGCATGGTATTGCTCAGCCTGGCCTTGTGGTGGCTGGTGCACCCGGGCTTCATCTGGCTGACCGTATTCGTCGGCTTTAACTTGTTGCAATCATCGTTCACGGGCTTTTGCCCGGCGGCGATGGTGTTCCACAAGCTGGGCCTCAAGACCGAGGCCGAAGCGGCTCGTGGCGCCGCGGGCGCGCGCGAGCATGGGCACGGCGCCACGGCCTGAGCGGCAGTGACTGGCCGTCCGCAGGAAATGATCGAGGGCCTGTCCAGGCCAGCGGCATACCCGCACCCGGTAGACCAGGTCGAACGGGTCGAGACCCACATTTCCTGGGTCTTGCTGGCGGGCGACTATGCCTACAAGTTCAAGAAGCCGCTGGACCTGGGCTTTCTCGACTTCCGCGAGCGCGCCCGCCGGCTGCATTACTGCGAGGAAGAAATACGCCTCAACGGGCGTCTCGCACCGGAACTTTATCTTGATGTCGTCGGCGCGCGCGAGACAGCAGACGGCTGGCGTATCGGCCCGCTGGGCGATGACGCCGAACCCGCCGTGCGCATGCGGCGCTTTCCCGCCGAGGCACAGCTGGATCGGCGCCTGGACGCCGGCCGCCTGGATGCCCGGGCGCTCGAAGCTTTTGCACTAGAGCTTGCGGCGTTCCAGCGCGACCTGCCGCGCGCTGCGCCGGGCGACGGCTACGGCGATGCGGCCGCGGCCACACGACCGGCACTGGCAAACTTCGCCGCCCTGCCCGGCGCGCAGCTCGACGCCTCGACCGCCGCGCTGGCCGACGAACTCGAAACCTGGACGCGGCAACACGCCGCGACACTAGCCGACCGGTTCGCGGCGCGGCTGGCGGCAGGTTTTGTGCGCGAGGGGCATGGCGATCTGCATCTTGCGAATATGGTCATGCTCGATGACCGCGTCGCGGCTTTCGACGGCATCGAGTTCGATCCGGCGCTGCGCTGGATCGACATACAAAGCGAGGTCGCGTTCCTGTTGATGGACCTGGAATCACGCGACCACGCCGGACTGGGCTGGCGTTTCTACAACGCCTGGCTGGCTGCGCTGGGCGATTACGACGGTCTCGCCCTGCTCCCCTGGTACCTGGTCTATCGGCACCTGGTGCGCGCCAAGATCGACGGCATCCGCCTTGCGCAAGCCGGCCTGGACGACCGTGCGGCGATGCGGCTGCGTGACCGTATCGCCGCGCATCTCGACTGCGCGCAACGCCACGCCAACCCGCCCACGCCGATGCTGGTGCTGATGCATGGCGTGTCGGGCTCGGGCAAGAGTCATCTCGCGGCCCGGCTCGCGCCCTGCCTGCCGGCCGCCTGGGTACGCTCCGACGTGGAACGCAAGCGGCTGCACGGCCACGACCCGCTCGATGCTGCGCCGGCCGGCATCGGCCAGGGGCTGTACGATGCCGACAGCAGCAAGCGTACCTACGCGCGACTCGCCGAAATCTCGCGCACCGCACTCGACGCCGGCGTCAGCCTGGTGGTCGATGCAGCCTTCCTCGAGATGGAGCGGCGCGACGCCTTCGTCAGGCTCGCCCTGGAACACGGGGCGCAGCCGGTGGTGCTGGCCTGCGAAGCGCCGCCCGCGCTGCTGCGCCAACGCGTCGCTGCGCGGCGGGATGATCCCTCGGATGCCGGCCTGGCGGTACTCGAGGCGCAATTGGCGCGAACGATCCCGACCGGACCAAGGGAAGCCAAGTTTCGTGTCACGGCGGACACCAGCGAGGAGATCGACGCCATCGCCCTTGCAGCCCGCCTGCGGCAGGTTCGCTGATGCCGCGCTAGCGGCCCACCCGGGCGATGAGGCGAAAATCGGTGCGCTGCCACGCGAGCGCCGTGAGGCCGAAATAGCCATGCATCAGCAAGGCGAAATTCCAGGCGATGATATTGTCGACCTGCAGCGCCGGGAAGAAATTGGCCGCTGGAATATTGGCCAGGCCGAGCAACAACATCAGGGCGCCAAAAGTAACTTTTGCATTGATGACACCGCCGGCCACGCGTGCCCTGCCCGCCGCCGGCAAGCGTTGCAGGCGTGCCGCCAGCACCAGCTGCGCCAGCGCCGTGAACGAGAAATACACGGTGACGCCATAGCGCCGCATGAGCTCGTAGGCGCGTCCGTCGGTGCCGAGGAAGACGACGTACAACACCATGAACAGCGCGCCTACCAGGCCAAGGCCGGTCAGCCAGTCGCGGCTGCGGCCCGTCTCGCCGAGCTGTCCAAGCCAGGTGCGCACCAGCAGCCAGTAGGCCGCGATGAGGGTCGCAGTGGGCAGCATCATGGCCCGAAAAATATGGATCGAGGGATCGCGGCGCGCGGCGCCGCTGATCGACGTGCAGCCTTCGAAAAATGGTATGCAGGTCGGCACCTGGCCCTGCGCGGCCGACACCAGGTAGGTGATCAGTACTGCCAGGCTCGGCAGCAACCACGAGGCTAATGCGATGGGTGCCGCGCGCATCAACTTTCGGTGTAGCGACGTCCCGCAGCAGTCAGCATCCAGGCGCTCCCTGCCGCCTTGGACCCGCACACCGGCTCGGTCGGACACCCGGTGCACACCGCGCCGCAATCCCCGGCACGTTGCAACATCCCACGCCGTTCCAGCTCGCCTACCATGACGTCGACCATAGCCGGCGAGGCGTCGATGGCCACCGCCAGCTCAGCCGTATTCCCGACCCGGCCCGCAGCCACCGTAGACAACAACTTTCTAAGCACTTGCCCCTCCGAGACCGAGCAACACCGCAACCTGATACACCAGCGTACCAAACAGCAAAGCGCTGGCAAGCATCAGGCCCGTACTGGCCGCGGTCCAGGCCCAGCTGCGGGTCTCCTGGCGAACCGCAGCCACGGTCGCGATACAGGGAACGAACAACATATTCACCACCAGGAAAGCCAGTGCGGAAGCCGGCGTCACCACCATGGCCAGGGTGTTGCCGAGGCCCTCACCATCGGCGCCGAAAATGATGCCCAGCGCTGCGATGGCATTTTCCTTGGCGATAAACGCGGACAGAGTCGCAACGATAAGGCGCCAGTCCAGGCCCATCAGCGCGCCGATCGGCTCCATGCTCTTGCCAAACATCGCGAGATAACTGTCGTTGACGTGTTCGCCCGGATAACTGACCAGCAGCCAGATGATCATCGAGGCAAGCACGATGATCGTGGCGGCGCGCTTCATGAAGGTCCAGACATTGTTGAATGCGAAGATCGCAATCGTCCGCGGGTTCGGCACGTGGTAGAGCGGCATCTCCATGACGAAGGCGAGACGTTCGCGGCGAAAAGCGAAGCGATCAAGCAGCAGTCCGATCAACACCAGCACGACCAGGTTCCCGACCACCAGCCCCCAGGCGACCAGCGCCGGATAGCCTGGGAAAAACAGTGGTACCAGGAAGGCCAGCACCAGCAGGCGCGCACTGCAGGGCACGAACGGCGTCAGCATGATGGTCAGCAGGCGCGCCGGACGGGACTCGATCACCCGACTGCCCATCACCGCCGGGACGTTGCAGCCGAACCCCAGGAACAGCGGCAGGAAGCTCTTGCCGTGCAGCCCGATGCGATGCATGAAACGGTCCATCACGTAGGCCATGCGGCTCTGGTAGCCGGTGTCCTCGAGAAAGCCCAGCGCCAGGAAAAAGACAAACAGGATCGGCACGAAGGTGACCACAATCCCGGCTCCGGCGAGCATCCCGTCCACCAGCATGCCCGACAACCAGGTCGGCGCTCCGGACAAGGCCCCCGCCAGGACGCCCGAGACCCCGACGACGACAGACTCTTCCAGCCACTCCTGGACCGGACCAGCCACCGAAAAAGTCAGCCAGAACACCATGCCGAATACCGCGAGCAGCAGCAGCAGCCCCCAGCCAGGATGCGTGGCAATCCGGTCGAAACGGTCCGTGAAGCTGATCTGGCCCAGCCGCGGCCGCCGCACGGCCGCGCGCACCATGCGCCCGATCCACTCGTAGCGCGCGCCCGCCACGTCCAGCACCGCGTCCTCGTGCTCGCGCAACAGTTCATGAACCTGGGCCCAGGACTCGGGCGGCAGCCATTCTTTTGAACGCTCGGTGACTTCGCGGTCGCCCTCGAGCAGTTTCAAGGCAGCCCAGTCCGCCGGCAGCCCGGCCGGCACCGAGGGCTCGACCAGTGCAAGCACCTGCCGGAAAACCTCGCGGTGTGCCGTGGCAATCTCGGGGCGATCCGGGCTGAATTCCCGGTGGCCGTCCGCCACCGCCGCCGCCGCGGCCAGCACCTCGGCCACGCCTTCGTTGCGGCTCGCCACCATCGGCACCACCGGCAAACCGAGCGCCGCCTCGAGCACATGGGCATCGAACTCGACACCCTCGCGCCGGGCCACGTCCACCATGTTGACGCCGAGCACCACCGGGATCGGCAACAGCAACAACTCGGCGAGCAGGTAGAGATTGCGTTCCAGCGCAGCGGCGTCCGCGAGCATCACGATGACGTCCGGGCGCTCCTGGAGAATGAACTCGCGCGCGATGCGCTCTTCCTCGGAGTTCGAGGTGAGGCTGTAGGTGCCTGGCAGGTCGACCACGTGAAATTCGCGGCCGCCAATGCGCGCCGAGCCCTCGCGACGCTCGACCGTGCGGCCGGGCCAGTTGCCCACCTCCGCCGTCAGGCCCGTCAGGATACTGAAGACCGTCGACTTGCCGACATTGGGCTGACCGGCCAGCCCGATGACCAGCCGCCGCGCCTCAGCCGGACGCGGAGGAACGGGCCGCGGGGACAGGGTTTTCGGATTGGCATTCATGAACGGTGACCAGGCCGGCCTGGCTTCGGCCAAGGGCAATGCGGGTATCTCGAACGCGCGCCAGCATCGGCCCGAAACCCCGGTTCTGGAGCACGACAATCTCGGTGCCCGCCGTCAGTCCCATGGCGGCCAGCCTGGCCGCCAGGTCGTGGCCCCCGTTCACGCGCGCGACAATACCGCAGAAGCCTGCGGGCAGATCGCTCAGGGCGGTGATTTTGGCACTGGTCAAGGCGTGAACCTGTGGCTAATCTGGCAGCTGCTATGAAGTGCGGAACAAGTGTGTCTCGAACGGCGCCAGTATAAGCAAGCGCTTGCTGGCTGTAGATAAGGACTTAACGCAAATGATTCTCGATCAGGCCTCGCACAACCAGGCCATCGCCAACAAGGAGAACGGAATGAATGCAAGGACGAATGCGCGCCGCGGGTTAATGCCGATGGTCGCGCTCCTGGGGTTCGTGGCGACGCCCGCCCTCGGCGCCGAAGCCGGACTCGCGGTCCTGATGGAACGCATGCAGACCTATACCCACAAGCTGCAGCTGTCGATCGAGGCGCGCAACCAGCCACTGGTGGACTTTTATATTCACGAGCTTGAAGAAACCGCGGAGCACGTGGCGGACAACATCCCCCACTACGGCGACGCACCGGTCGGGCAGCTGACCCGGGAGATGCTGCTGCCGACCATAGAACGCCTCGAGGACGCCGTCGAGGCCGGCGAGTGGTCCACCAGCGATATGCGTTTCGTGGACGTGATCCGTGCGTGTAACGCCTGTCACCTCGTCACTGGCTTTGAATACTTGCGCGTGGCGCCGGCCAAGATCAATCCCTTTGCACAGGACTTTTCCGTCACCGAGGACTGAGCATACGCCCTGCCCGTCCGAGCCACGCCGGGGCGACGCCATGAATTGACCGGTCGGCCAGTTACTTATAATCTTGCGCCCATGACCACGCCCACCGGTACCCGGGATCCCGACCTGACCCGGGAACGAATACTCGCGGCCGCCCACGACCTGTTCGTGGAAAAGGGCTTTGCGGCTGTCAGCATGCGCGAGATCGCCGCGCAATCCGATGTCACCAAGAGCCTGATTCATCACCATTTCGGCAACAAGGAAGCACTCTGGGAACTCGTCAAGGAGCGCGCCATCGCCAGCTATGCGGAAGGCCAGGAGGCCGAGTTGCGTGCGTCCGTGGAACCGGATGCGAACCTCCTGAAAAATGCCGTGATCCGCTATTTCGGGTTTCTGAAAAGCAATCCGGAGGTCGTGCGGCTGTTCGCATGGACCCACCTCGACAAGGACCAGAGCTACGGCCGCCTGGACGCGGAACTCGTGCGCCTGGGCGCCGCGCGCGTCCGCCAACTCCAGGCGCGCGGCCTGTTGCGTCTGGACGTCAACCCCGCCCACGTGGTGACGATGTTCGTCAACGCATGCACGCAATGGTTCACAGCGCACGCTCACCACGCCCAGTGGCCCGGCGTCGGCAATGATGCGGAGTACCTGGATGACTTCCTGAAAATATTCTTCGAGGGGCTCACGCCCCGCTCCTGACAGGCAAACCCATGGCAAAAAGCTTCTCCGTGGCGGGCATTGCATTCCTCGTACTCATGCTCGCCGCCTGCGATATTCCGCGTGACGCACCATCCGTCGCGCCGCCGGCCGAGCATGTCCGGCCGGTGCGCGTCGCCACGGTCGATTATTCGGCAGCCACGCGGGAATTGCGGCTGCCCGGCGTGTTGCGCGCCGCGCAACGCATCGAGCCGGCCTTCCTGCATGCCGGGCATCTCAAGGAGCGCTTTGTCGTGCGCGGTGAACGCGTGACAGTCGGCCAGGCGCTGGCCAGCCTGCAAAACCCGGCACTCGGTCCCTCGTTCACCGCTGCCGCAGCGCGCGTGCGCGAACTCGACGAACGCCTGCGGCAACTCGCCGCTGACTACGAGCGCGCACGCGAACTGCATGCGCAGGGACTGGCATCCGCCGAACAACTCGACCGCACCCTTGCCGACCGCAACGCCACCCGCGAGGCACGGCAACAGGCGCTGGCCGCCGTCACCGAGGCGCGGGATCAACTGGCCGACGCGGTGCTGCGCGCGCCCTTCGAAGCGACGGTCAGCGACCTGCTGGTCGAGCCCGGGGACTTCGTGCAAGCCGGCCAGCCGGTGCTGGTGCTGGCGGGCGACGGCGGCCTCGAGGTCGAGATCCAGCTGCCGGAAGGCCTGGCGCGCCAGCTGGCGCCGGGCGCCGTCGTCGAAGTCCGCGCGGTCCAGTCGGGACAACGCGCCCGGGGGAACATTCGGGAGGTCGGCCTGGCGCGCCAGGGCCGGCCGGCGCCGGCCGTCATCATGCTGCAGGAGACGGCCGGCTGGGAGCCTGGCATCTCGGTACACGTGGCCGTGACGTTTGCCGAGGAACCGGCGCTGACCGTGCCGATCAGCGCCATCGTTGATCCCGGCACCGGCCAGACGCGACTGTTCCGCGTCGTCGACAATCGTGCCGTCGTCGTCGCGGTCACGGTCGGACGTATCGTCGGTAAACGTGTCATGGTCCGGGGCGCGCTCGAAGCGGGCGACCGCGTCGTGACGGCGGGTCATCAGCAGTTGCTCGACGGCGAGGCCGTAAGGATTCTGCCCTGAACGCCATCCTCGCCAGCCTGGAGCGACGGCGGCTGATCCTCGCGGCGGTCGCCACGCTGTCCCTGATCGGCCTGTTCGCCTGGCTCGAAATGGATCGCCAGGAAGATCCGTTCTTCCCCTACCGCTATGGCCAGGTGCGCGTCGTCTGGCCGGGAGCGGACGCGGCGCAGGTCGAACGACTGATCCTCAATGCGCTCGAAGAAGAAATCGCGCAGATCGAGGAAATCAACGAGCTGCGCGGCACGACGCGCCTCGGCTTCGCCCAGCTCATCATTGGCATGCACCAGCATGTTTACGACACGGACGACGTCTGGCAGCGCGTCCGGGTGGCCGTGGAACGGGCCGAGCGCAAGTTTCCGGAAGGCGCCGGCCAGCCGGAAGTGCTCGACCGGATGATGGATACCGAGGGCATCGTGCTGGCCATCACCGGCTCGAACGACCTGCTGGTGCTCAACGAGGCCGCCCGCGCCTTGCGTCGAGACCTGTTTCGCATGAACGACATTGCGCGCGTCGAACTGATCGCCGATCCGGTCGAGCAGCTCGTGGTGGAACTGGATCCGTCGGTCGCCAGCAACTGGGAGCTCAGCACCACCGACATCAGCACTCAGCTTGCGGCACGCAACGTGACCATGCCCGGCGGCTCGATGAGCCGCGACGCGCGCTCGCTCGTGCTACGCCCGAAAACGGAATTCGATGACCTGGAAGAACTCGGCGATACGCCGATCCGGCTGCCCTCGGGGGCCCTGCTGCCGCTCCGCGAGATCGCCAATGTGCGTCTCGAGCCGGCCGACCCGCCGACTGAGCGCATGTGGTTCAAGGGCCAGCCCGCGGTGGGGCTCGGCATCGTGATCCCCGAAAACCGGCTCAACGCCGTGCGTTTCGGACAGGGCGTGCGTGCCCTGCTCGACGAATTGCGGCCGGCCTATGCGCCGCTCGAGATCCACGAGATGTTCTACCAGCCCCAATGGGTGGAAGACCGGCTTGCCGAGCTGGCCCGTTCGCTGCTCATTGGCGTGGTGGTGGTCGTGCTCGTACTGCTGGCCTTCATGGGGCCACGGCTTGGCCTGCTGGTGGCGGGCGTGCTGCCGCTGGTGACGCTGTCATCGCTCGCGATCTACGCCATGGGCGGTGGTGTCCTGCACCAGATGGCGGTAGCGGGCCTGGTCATCGCGCTGGGCATGCTGGTGGACAATGCCATCGTCATGGTCGAGAACCTGCAGTGGCACCTCGACCAGGGCAGGAGCCGTCACGAGGCGGCCGCGTTGTCGGTGCGCGAACTCGCCGGACCGCTGGCGGCAGCCACCGGCACCACCCTCGCCGCCTTCACGCCGCTCTTGCTCGCGCGCGGTGATACCGCGGACTTCACGCGCGGCATCCCGATTCTCGTCATGCTGACGCTGGCTACCAGTTATATCTACGCAGTGGTTGCGACCCCGGTGATGGCGACCCTCGTCCTGCGCCCACAGGCCGGTACCGGGCGGGACCTGATGGCCCGCGTCGGCGGCCGCCTTGGCGCATTGGCCGTCGGCCGGCCCTGGTCCATCCTCGGCATCGCGGCGGTGCTCGTCGGGATCGGCGTCCTGCTGTCGAACCAGATCCCGCGGGATTTCTTCCCCAGTACTGATCGCAACCAGCTGATCGTCGACTTGCGCTTCTCAGAGGGCACCGAACTCGCGCATACCGCCCTGCAGACCAACGCACTGGCAAGGGAAATCGCGCAACGCCCGAACGTCATGGATGTGCACGTATTCGCAGGCTTCAGCGGGGCGCGCTTTTATTACAATCTCTTGAAAATACCCCGCACACCGCACCTCGGCCGTATCGTGGTCGTGACTGAACGCGACCGTGACCTGCCCGAACTGATGCACTGGGTACGCCAGCGGGCCGGCGAAACCCTGCCGGATGCGCACATCGTGGCCGCACGGCTCGGCCAGGGGCCACCGGTCGATGCGCCGATTGAAATCCGGGTTTTTTCCGAACATCCCGCGCAGCTGGTCGCCGTCGCGGAGGAAGTGATGCGCTTGCTGCGCGACACGGCGGGCGCGGTGGACGTGCGGCACAGCCTCGGCACTGGCCTTGCCACCCTCTCGCTGGATATCGATGACGCCGCCGCCGCGCGCTTGGGCCTGTCGCGGGCCGATGTCGCCACGCTGCTGTCGGCAGTGAGCCTCGGCAAGGAATTTTCGACCTGGCGCGCCCGGCGTGAACCGCTGCCCATGTTGCTGCGTTCCCCCGAGGGTCGTGCATTCCCGGTCGAGGCCCTCGAGGGCCTCCCCCTCGCCTTGCCGGGGGGCGGCTCGGTGCCGCTGGGCCACCTGGTGAACATGCGCGTGCAATGGCAACCGGCCGTCATCCAGCACTGGGACATGCAACGCATGACGACCGTCCTGGCGGAAACCGAGGAGGGCGTCACTTACGCCGAGGTACTCTCGGAGCTCACACCGCAACTGGCGCAACTCGCGCTGCCGCCGGGCGTACGCCTGGTCTATGGCGGCGCGGCGGCGGAGGCCGGCGCGGCCAACACCGCGCTGTTCAGGAGCCTGCCCATCGGGATCTTGCTGTTACTGGTATTCCTGCTCTACCAGTTCAATTCCTTCCGGTTGCTGGGCATCGTTTTGATCACCGTGCCACTGGCGGTCGTCGGCGTCGCGCCCGGCTTGCTGCTTGCGGGGCAGCCGTTCAGCTTCTCCGCCACGCTCGGGATCGTCGCCCTGGTAGGCATCGTGGTCAACAACGCCATCGTACTGATCGACCTTGTTCGCCGGCTCGAGGCCGACGGACTCGATACCGCCACGGCGATTATCGGCGCCGTCGCGCGCCGCACGCGGCCCATCCTGATGACGACGGCGACCACGGTAGCCGGCTTGCTGCCGCTGACTTTCACGAGTTCCACGCTCTGGCCGCCGCTCGCCTGGGCGATCATCTCCGGCCTGCTCGCTTCCACGCTATTGACCCTGGTGGTCATTCCGGCGCTCTACACGCTACTGATGGGCGCCGGCAACCAGGCCGGCCGGCCAGTTCAGGCAGCGGGCAGCGAATAGCCTTTGTCACGAAACAAAGCGAGACAGACAGCCGCAACACGGGGGTCGTAGCGTGTACCGGCGCCCGTCTCGATTTCTTCGAGCGCGCTGACGATGGTATGCCGGGGACGGTGGGGCCGCCGGCTGGTCATTGCCTCGACAACATCCGCGACCGCGATAATGCGCGCCTCGAGCAGTATTTTATCGCCGCGCAGCCCATCGGGATAACCGCTGCCGTCGTAACGCTCGTGGTGCTGCAGCACGATATCGGCCAACGGCCAGGAAAAACGGCTCTTGCGAAGAATCTCGCAGCCATGACGACTGTGACTCCTGGCGACTTCCATTTCCATGTGCGTCAAACGCCCGGGCTTGGCGAGCACTTCGGGCGGCACACCGAGTTTGCCGACATCGTGAACCCGCGCGGCCATGGCCACGCGCTCCTGCATTTCCTCGTCCAGCCCAAGCTCAGCCGCTATGGTCCGCGCGAGATCTGCAACGCGCCGCTCATGACCCGCAGTGTACGGATCACGCATTTCGACGATGGTACTGACCACGTCGATGGTCGCCAGCATGTTGGCCTGGAGAAACTGCAGGTGGCGGCTTTCGCGTTGTTCGTGGGCCTTGCGGCGCAGCAGCCCCCAGGCGCTCTCCGCCAGCAGTCGCACCCGGTCGATATCCTCGTCCGTGTAATGCGTGGGCTTGTTGCCCACCCCCAGCACCATGACCGGAATGCCTTTTTCCAGCACGGGCACGGCGAGATGCCGCGCCAACGGCGAATGGCCCTCGGGCAGCCCGCGCCGGAAGTCTCCCGCCTCGAGTTCATTGTGAATCACCGGACGGCCTTCACGCACGCAATCGGCCCAGATGCCGGCGTGATCAAGGGAATAATGCGTTTCAGACTGGATGGCGCACTTGGCAAGCGTGCGGGCCGACCAGCAAGCCAGGCGAATGTCGCCGGCTTGTTCCATCACGTGCAGGTAGGATGAACGACTCTCGGTAACCTGCTCGGCGAGTTCCACGGCGCGCTGACCGATACCGCTTTCGTCCAGCGACGGCGCCTCCTCGTGCAAGGCCAGCAACGCGCTGATCAGGACATAGCGATCCGGCGCTAGATCGTATTGGTCAGACATCAGCCGTTTCTCTCGCCTCATGGAGCGTCGATTCCGACACAGGCTCACCGGGACAGCATCGCAAGCCGGGAAATGGTGGCTACGGGTGGGCTCGAACCACCGACCTCAGCATTATGAGTGCCGCGCT
>JBLRWC010000030.1:27035-35743 GCA_047921455.1 Gammaproteobacteria bacterium | reverse complement strand
CCACGCCGCACCACGCCGACCCCGAACTTCTCCTGGATCGCATCGGCGACGCCGTCCACCTTGGCCCTTTCCTTTGCGGCCGGCGCAAACAGGTCGCCCTGGGGCATGCTGTCGTCGTCGAAGCCGCTCACGCCGACGCCGATGAGCCGCAGTGCTTGCCCGGGGCGCGGCAAGCGGTCGAGCAGGGCGCTGGCGGCGCGCCAGACGTCGGCGGTCGCATTGGTCGGCGCGGCGAGGGTCTGGGCGCGCGTCACGGTGGTGAAATCGGCGTAGCGGGCCTTGATGTGCACGGTGCGGCCGGCGAGGTTCTTGTGGCGCAGGCGCCAGCTGACCTGCTCGACCAGTTGCAACAGCATGGCGCGCAGTTCATCGCGGTCGGCGATGTCCACGGCGAAAGTCGTCTCGTTGGACACGGACTTGATGTCCCGGTCGGGGACGACTTCGCGGGGATCGATGCCGCGTGCGAGTCGCAACAGGTGCAGGCCGTGGCGGCCGAAATGCCGTGTCATGAAGTCCGCGTCGCGGCGCGCCACGTCGCCGATCGTCTTGAGGCCGAGGCGGTGCATCGCCTGTTCACCCACCCTGCCGACGCCCCACAGGCGGCCCACGGGCAGGGGGTCGAGGAAGGCGTGCAGCCCGTCGGGCTCGACCACCAGGAAGCCGTCGGGCTTGTCGAGATCAGAGGCGATCTTGGCGACGAACTTGACCGGCGCGATGCCTACGGAGGCGGTCAGGCCGAGCTCTTCCTTGATCTCGCGCTTGATGCGCCTGGCGATCTCGGGCACGGGACCGAGCAGCTTGACGCTGGCGCGCAGATCGAGGAAGGCCTCGTCCAGCGAGAGCGGCTCGATCAGCGGGGTGTAGCGCTCGAGGATGGCGTGGATGCGGCGCGACTCGGCGGCGTACAGCGACATGCGCGAGCGCAGGATCACCAGCTCGGGGCAGCGCTTGAGCGCACTCGCCATGGGCATGGCGGAACGGATGCCGAAGCGTCGCGCCGCGTAGCTCGCGGCGGCCACGACGCCGCGGCCCGCGGGCGTGCCGCCCACGACCACCGGCCGGTCAGCCAGTTCCGGGCGCTCGCGGATTTCCACCGACGCGTAAAAAGCGTCCATGTCGAGGTGGGTGAACATGCCCGCAGTATAGGGCGGCCTGGCCGCCGCTCACGAAGCCGGCGCGCGACAGCGGCTCACGCAAGCGGCCCGCTGCGGTATGGTAGTCGTCATGCACAGCAGGAAAAACAACGCTCCGCGCTCACCCGGGCGCGGCGAAACGACGGCGGCAAGGGCGACGCGGGCGGCACGGGCGTTGCTGGCGCTGCTGGCCGCGGCGCTCACGACCGGCTGCAGCGCGACGACGCTCGTCAACGTGCTCAGCCCCTCAGGGCATTACAGCCACGAGGCCGGGTTAGCTTACGGCGATGAATCGCGCCAGCGCCTCGATGTGTATCGGCCGGTGGAGGCTGCAGCCGATGCGCCCGTGGTGATCTTTTTCTACGGCAACGGCTGGCGTCCGGCGGAACGGGCCGATTTCGAGTTTGTTGCCGCGGCGCTGACGGCGGCCGGCATCATCGTGGTGATTCCGGATTACCGCGCCTACCCGGAGGTCTCGTTTCCGGCCTTCGTCGAGGACGGCGCGCAGGCGGTGGCCTGGACGGCCGCGAACATCGCCGGCGTGGCCGACGGCCGGCGCGGGCTGTTTCTCATGGGCCACTCGGCCGGGGCGCAGATTGCGGCATTGCTGGCCATGGACCCGCGTTACCTGGATGGCGTGGCGCCGTCGCCGCCGGTGGCGGGCTTCATCGGCTTGTCCGGTCCGTATGATTTTCTGCCGCTCGAGCCCGGCTACATGGAAGAGGTCTTTCCGGCGGAAACCCGCGCGCTCAGCCAGCCGATCGAGTTCGTCTCGGCGCAAGCACCGCCCACGCTGCTGATTCACGGCACCGGCGATCGGCGGGTGTTGCCGGAGCACAGCCGGCGGCTGGCGGCCGGGCTGGCCGCGCACGATGTGCCGGTGACGCTCAAAATGTATGAGAACAGCGGTCACGCCCGGGTCGTCGCGGCGCTGGCCCCGCCACTGCAGTTTATCGACGCGACGCTGGCGGACTCCATCGCCTTCATCGACGAAATTTCTGCCCGAAGCCCGTTACGAGAGCACTGACGCAAGCCAGTTCCCGCGAATGTGGGTTGACACGGTTAGTCCGCGCAAAAGCGCAGCAGCCTGGTCGCCCACTCTTCAGCGTAGTTCACCCCGATGCGCGGTGCGGAGCGGATGTTTGCCGGCCGGATCCGCAGGCCACGCTCGATGAACAGCGTATCGCCGCTGACGAGGTCCGCTGCGTCGAAAGCGCGATCGATGGCGAGCGCCTGGGCCAGCTTGGCGGGCCCTGAGCAAAGATCCCGCACACCGAGGCGTTCCGCCGGGATCTTGCCGGAGCGGTGGACTCGCATCTGCGCCAGCCCCTCGAGGGGCTCCAGCGCGCGTACCAGTACCGCGGCCGGCCGGCCCGGGCCCTCGGCGACCACGTTCACACAATAGTGCATGCCGTAAACGAAGTAGACATAGGCATGGCCCGCCGGCCCCCACATCGCCTCGTTGCGGGCAGTGCGCCGGCCGCCGTAGCAGTGCGCGGCCTTGTCCTCGACGCCCACGTAAGCCTCTGTCTCGATGATCCGCCCCGCCAGGCGCGTGCCGTCGTCCAGCACCCGCACCAGCACCTGTCCGAGCAGGGCGCGAGCGAGGCTGACGGCATCGCGGGCATAGTATTGACGGGTCGGGCGCGCCACCGGGCGTGACCTTTGCTACGCGGCGGCCGTGGTCGGATCGATAACGCCCTGAATCCCGGTGATCTTGTTCGCCGGAAAACCGTTCAGCTTGGTAAGCGCGCTGCAGGACGTCGCTGCTGCACCCTGGAGGTTCTCACCCCAAGGTCCACCGACACCAGGAATTTCCCGTTCTGTGCGACAGTGTTTCATAGCAGCTCCTTCCCCTGCCCGGGTGTGTGCTCTAGGTGACAAGCGTCCGCTCAGCGCAAGTCGCCGAATCTCGCCTGCAGCAAGGTGACGCCCGTAAGTGCGGCAGTCTCGGTGCGCAGGATGCGCGGGCCGAGCCGGATGCCGAGGTAGCCGGCGGCGTGCGCGGCAGCCCGCTCGCGCTCATCGAGGCCGCCTTCCGGGCCGACCAGCAGGCACAGTGGACCCTCCGGGCGCGGCAGTATTTCCGGGCCGCCGGCCGCCTCGGGATCGAGCAGCACGCCGGTCCCGCCCCGGTGCGTGGTCAGCGCCGCGACCACCGGCAGGGGCGGCAGGATGTCGGGCAGCGTGTTGCGGCCGCATTGCTCGCAGGCGCTGATGGCGATGGCGCGCCAGTGCTCGATGCGGCTAGGGATGCGCGCCGGGTCGAGCTTCACCACGGAGCGCTCGGTCTGCACCGGCTGGATGGTCGTGACGCCGAGCTCGGTGGCCTTGCGCACCACCCAGTCCATGCGTTCGTGGCGGCACACACCCTGCAGCAGGACCAGCGCCAGCGGCGACTCGCGGTCGATAGCGCGGCCCCGGCCGACGGCAAGCTCGATGCTGCGGCGCGTGGCGGCCAGCACTTCGCCGGCAAATTCGCTGCCGCTGCCATCGAATAGCGTGACCGCCGCGCCGGCGCGTACCCGCAGCACCCGGCCGAGGTGCGCGGCGTCCTCCCCCTCGAGGGTCAGGCGTTGGCCCGCGACCAGCGGCGCATGCACGAAAACTCTCGGGATGCGCGCCATCAGTCCGCCCGCGTCGCCGCGTCAATACCCTCGATCGCCACCCGCGTCATCAGCGCGATCTCCTCCGCATCGATGACATAGGGCGGCATGAAGTACACCACGTGCCCGAGCGGGCGCAGCAGCATGTCGTGCTGCAGCCCGTACTGGTAGACCCGCAGGCCGCGGCGTTCCTGCCACGGGTAGGGCTGGCGTGTAGCGCGGTCCTTGACGAGCTCGATGGCCAGGATCATGCCGGCCTGGCGGATCTCCGCCACGTGTGGATGGTCTTCGAGTTCCGCGACGCCGGCACGCATCAGGGCGGCGCGCTTGCGGTTGGCGCCGAGCACGTCGCTCGCCGCGAACAAATCGAGCGTCGCCAGGGCGGCGGCGCAGGCCAGCGGATTGCCGGTGTAGCTGTGGGAATGCAGGAAGGCGCGCAGTGTCGTGTAGTCGTCGTAGAACGCCTCGTACACCTCGTTCGACGTGAGTACCACGGACAGCGGCAGGAAACCGCCCGTCAGGCCTTTCGACAGGCACAGGAAGTCGGGCGAGATATCGGCCTGTTCGCAGGCGAACAGGGTGCCGGTGCGGCCGAAGCCGACGGCAATTTCGTCGGCGATCAGGTGTACGCGATGGCGGTCGCAGATGGCGCGCAATTCGACCAGGTAGGCGGGGTCATGCATGCGCATGTGGCCGGCGCACTGCACCAGCGGCTCGACGATCACCGCGCAGACCTCGCCGGCATGCCGCTCGAGCAGGGCCTCGAGCTCGCGGGCGCGCCGGCGCGCGAAGTCCGCCGGGCTTTCGCCGGCTTCGCGCTGGTAGGCGTCGGGCGTCGGCGCCAGCAGGCAATCCATCAGCAGGGGCTGGTACGTTTCCTTGTAGAGCGCCACATCGCCCACCGCCAGCGCGCCGAGTGTCTCGCCGTGGTAGCTGTTTTCCAGCGCGACGAAGCGCTTGCGTTGCGGTTCACCCTGGTTGAGCCAGTAATGAAAGCTCATTTTCAGCGCGACTTCGACGGCGGAGGAACCGTTGTCGGCGTAAAAACAGCGGTCCAGGCCCGCGGGCGTCGCGGCCACCAGCCGCTCCGACAATTCGATCACCGGCTCGTGCGTGAAACCGGCCAGCATGACGTGCTCGAGCGTCTCCAGCTGGCGGCGCACGGCATTGCCGATGACCGGGTTGGCATGACCGAACAGGTTGACCCACCAGGAACTGATGCAGTCGAGGTAATGACGGCCATTGAAATCTTCCAGCCACGCCCCGGCGCCGCGCCGGATGGGCACCATCGGCAGCCACTCGTGGTCTTTCATCTGCGAGCAGGGGTGCCACACGCAGGCCAGGTCGCGCGCGACCAGTTCGGCGTTGGGGTCTCGTTGCGTCGTCATGGGGAAGCCTTGCAGAAACGATGAATGAGTTGTTCGACCAGGTCGACGGCGCGGACCGCCTCGCGCAGCTCGACGGATTCGTCGGGCTGGTGGGCGACGGCGATTTCGCCCGGGCCGCAGACCACGACTTCCATGTCGAGCTGCTGGAACAGGGGTCCCTCGGTGCCGAAATTCACTGCCCCGCAGGCGTGCCCGGCGGCGTGTTCGCAGGCGCCGGCCAACACCCGGCTGGTGCCCGGCGCCAGCGGATCGACGCCTTCGAACAGTGCCGCGAATTCCAGGCCGAAGTCGCTGCCCGCGAGCGCGTTGCGGACTGCTTCGCGCAGTCCGGCACGGGCGGAAACCGTGGTCATGCCGGGCACCAGGCGCAGGTCCACGTCGAGTTCGCAGCTGGCGCAAATCCGGTTCGGGTTGTCGCCGCCGCGGATGGCGCCAAGGTTGACCGTCGGACCCGGCACCGGAAAGCCGAGCTCCGGCAACTCGGCCGCCAGCCGGTCGCGGAAGGCCTCGATGGCCTGGATCACCGCCATCATGCCGTCGATGGCGTTCAGCCCGGCGGCCGGGTTGCTGGCATGGCCGCTGCGCCCGGTGACGCGAATCCGTTCCATCAGTACGCCCTTGTGGCGATCGATCGGCCGCAGGCTGGTCGGCTCGCCGATCAGCACGCGGGCGCCGAGCCGCTCGCCGGCGGCGACCAGCGCCCGGGCGCCGCCCATGCCGCTTTCCTCGTCGGCGGTGCCGAGGATCACCAGCGGGCGCTCGAGCCGGTCCAGTCCGACCCGCGCGGCCGCGTGGGCCACGACGGCGAGAAAAGATTTCATGTCGGCGCTGCCCAGGCCGTAGAGCCGGTCGTCGCGGACCTCCCCGCCGAAGGGGTCGCTTTGCCAGCGCGCCGCGTCGCAGGGGACGGTATCGGTGTGGCCCGCCAGCACCAGGCCGTCCGCGCCGGCGCCGCTGCGCGCCAGCAGGTTGAACTTGCCGGGCATGCCGGGCACGGGCAACAACTCGACCCCGAAGCCGAGCGGTTCGAGCCAGTCGGCGAGCAGCGCGCAGACCGCGTGGTTGCCCATGTCGAGCTCGGCCTGCAGGCTGCTGACCGACGGGGTGGCGACCAGCTGCCGGATCATGTCCTGGAGAGGAGGGAGCGCGGTTGTCATTCCTGCCATGATCCGGCGGCGTCGCGGCGGGTGCAAGCGGGCGCCGCACAGGGCAGACTGTCCGCCATGACGGCGCCACAGTCCCGCCCCCGCTTTCACATCGATCCGGCCACCGGCTTGCTGGCAGCGGCGCGCCAGCGGCATTCCCCCAACCAGGACGCGCGCCCGGACGGTGTTGCGCCGGAACTGCTGGTGATCCATTGCATCAGCCTGCCGCCCGGCGAATTCGGCGGTCCATGGATCGACCGGCTGTTCACCAACCGGCTGGAGCCCGGTGCGCATCCTTATTTCGCGACTATCGCCGACGCCAGGGTTTCTGCGCACCTGCTCATCCGGCGCGACGGCGCACTGCTGCAATACGTACCGTTTCATCGCCGCGCCTGGCACGCCGGTGTCTCGAGCTGGTGTGGGCGCGGCGCATGTAACGATTTCTCCATCGGCATCGAGCTCGAGGGCACCGACCAGGGCGGGTACACCACGGCGCAGTACCGGCGCCTGGCCGCCGCGATCCGCGCGCTGTGCCGCGCCTATCCGACGCTTTCGCCAGTGCGGCTCGCCGGGCACAGCGACATCGCGCCGGGGCGCAAGACCGACCCGGGCCCCGGCTTCGACCGCGCGCGGCTCGCGCGCTGGCTGGCGCCGCGTCGCTATAATCCGGGCCGTAACGGGCCAGGCCGCAAGAGGGACAGATGAACCTGATCGCATTGATTCTCGCGTTTGCGCTGGAGCGGCTGCTGACACGGTTGCTGCACCTGCGTGAGCTCAACTGGCTGGAGGACTGGTTCGGGCGCGGCGCGCGCTGGATCCGGGGCGCGCCTGGCCGGGCCGGCCTCTGGATTGCGCTCGTCGTGATGCTGTTGCCGGTCGTGCCGGTCGCCTGGGTGGCCTGGACGTTCCACGATGCGCTGGCCGGCGTGGCGTACATCGTGTTTGCCGCCGCCGTGCTGTTTTTCAGCCTGGGTCCGTACGACCTGTTGGCGCAGCTGAAAGACTGGCTGGATGCGCGCGCGCGCGGCGACGACCAGTCGGCCGCAGAAATCGCCGCCGCCATCCGCCGCTCGGACCGCCGGCCGGGGCCCGAACCGACGGTGTGGGCGCTGGAGACCGCTATTTTCGTGCAGGCCAACCACCGCATTTTCGGCGTGGTGTTCTGGTTCTTGTTGCTCGGCCCGGCGGGCGCCTGGGCCTACCGGGTCAGCGACCTGTTCCGCCGCCATATGCGGGCGACGGGCAACGACGGCCAGGCCACGCAGCTGGTGGAGACCCTGTTCGGGTTGATGGCGTGGGTGCCGGCGCGGCTGCTCGCCCTGTCGTACGCGATCGCCGGCAGTTTCGATGATGCCTTCGAGGACTGGCGCGCTTATTACCAGCGCACCACGGCGGGGTTTTTCAGCGTTTGCGAGAATATTCTTGCGGCCGCAGGGATTGGCGCGATCCGGCGTCGCTGCCCGGAGGATGACCCGGTATCGGCGGTGCGCGCCGCGTACCAGTTGCTGCGCCGGACGGTCTATATCTGGTTTACGGTGATTGCGGTGCTGACGCTGGTCGGCTGGGCGACGTGAGTCGCCTGGCGGTGGCCCTGGCGGTGCTGTGCATCGCCGGCAGCGCCGTGGGCGCCGATGCGGTGGACGCCAACCCGACCGCGCCCGCGCAACGCATCGTCACGCTCGCGCCGCACCTCGCCGAGCTGGCGCATGCGGCCGGTGCCGGCGAGCGCCTGGTCGGCACGGTCGAGTGGACCGATTACCCGGCGGCGGCGGCGGCACTGCCGCGCATCGGCGATGCTTTTCGGCTCGATCTCGAGGCGCTCGCGGCGTTGGCCCCCGACCTGGTGCTGGCCTGGCAAGGCGGCAACCCCGATCACCTGCTGGAGCAACTGGCGCAGCGTGGCTACCGGGTCGTGGCGCTGGCGCCGCAGCAGCTCGACGACATCGGCGCGCAGCTGGTCGAGATCGGGCGGCTGGCCGGTACGCTGGACACCGCGCGCGCCGCGGCGGCGCGCTACCAGCAGCAGCTCGCGGCCTTGCGGCAAGCGCATGCCGGCAAGGCGCCGCTGCGCGTGTTCTACCAGGTGTCGTGGCGCCCGCTCTACACGGTCGGCGGCCGCCAACTTATCAGTGAGGTCATCCAGTTGTGCGGCGGCCGTAACGTGTTTGCCGACCTGGGCGCGCTGGCGCCCGCGGTGGGCCTGGAGGCCGTGCTGGCGCGCGATCCCGAGGTCATCCTGGCGGCGCGGGTGCAGCAGGCGGAGCTGGCGGAGTGGCGCCGCTGGCCCGCGGTCAGCGCGGTCGCCAATGGACATCTCTACAGCGTCGACGGCGACCTGGTGGTGCGGCCGTCGCCGCGCATCATCGCGGGGATCCAGCAGGTCTGCGCGGCGCTCGACCGGGCGCGCTGATCCCACGCTAATCCCACGCTAATCCC
>JBLRWC010000030.1:3568-26935 GCA_047921455.1 Gammaproteobacteria bacterium | reverse complement strand
ATCCCACGCTAATCCCACGCTAATCCCGGTTGAGGCCTTTCTGCCACAATACCTCGGAGCCCTGCTCGTGGCGGGCGATGACGCGCGCGAGCACGAACAGCAGGTCGGAAAGCCGGTTGAGATAACGCGAGGCCTCCGGGTTGACCGGATCGCGTTGCGCCAGCGTCCAGACCCGGCGCTCGGCCCGCCGCGTGACGGTGCGGGCCACGTGGCAAGCCGCCGCGGCGGGCCCTCCGCCGGGGAGAATGAAGTCCTTCAGCGGCGGCAGCGGCTCGTTGAAGTCGTCCAGCTCGCGCTCCAGCCGCGCCACGTAGCCGGACGTGATGGCGGTGTAACCGGGGATGCAGAGCTCGCCGCCCAGGTCGAACAGGTCGTGCTGGACGCGCGTCAGGCAGGCCGCGATGGCTTCGGGCAGGCGGGGTGCCGCGAGCACCATGCCGACGGCACTGTTGGCCTCGTCCACGG
The DNA here is from genome assembly GCA_047921455.1 of Gammaproteobacteria bacterium. Taxonomy (GTDB): domain Bacteria; phylum Pseudomonadota; class Gammaproteobacteria; order Steroidobacterales; family XN24; genus XN24. The sequence goes on along the minus strand of JBLRWC010000030.1, from coordinate 26,470 downwards.
TGCCGAAGGCCTCGACGCGCAGATCGTCCTTGGGGATGCGCGTGCCGTCGCCGAGGCCGGTGGTGCCGTCGTCCCCGGTGCGCGTGTAGATGCGGCTGAGTCTGTTGCCCATATCGAATCCTGTTGGTCAGTAACTGTACGCCAGGCTGGCATAGAGGCCGCGCCCGGCGCTGTTGTAGCCCTCGACCAGTTCGTAGTCCTGGTCGAGCAGGTTGTCCAGTCGCGCCCGCAGTGTCCAGCGGTCGGACAGCGCCACGCTGGCGGTCAGGTTGGCGAGCACGTAGCCGGCCAGCCGGACGTCGCCGAAGTCCTTGCGTTCGCCCGTGGCGAGCATTTGGAGTCCGAATTCGTGCGCGCCGACCTGGCGGGTGACCAGCGCCGTGGCGCTGCGCTCGGCGCGCCGCAGTAGCCGCTGGCCGGTGGCCTGGTCCTCGGGGCGTTGCGTGAGCATGGTGGTGACGACCCGCCAGTCACCGTAGTGGGCGCGCCAGGTCAGTTCGGCGCCCTTGATGCGCGCGTCGCCGATGTTCTCGTTGCGGCCGGGCAACGGCCCCGTGAAACCATCCGGATCGAAGTACTGGATGAGGTCGGTAATCTCGGTGCGGAACAGCCCCAGTTCGAGCATATGCTGGGCATTGGGCTGGTACTTGAGGCCGAAATCCCAGCTGCGGGACACCTCGGGCTCGAGGTCGGGGTTGCCGCCGAATGCATACAGGTCGGTGGTGCTCGGGGCGCGGAAGCCGCGGCCGACGCCGGCGGCCAGCGACCAGCTTGTGCCCAGCGGCGCGCCCCACTCGAGATTCCAGGTGTTCACGCCGCCGAACACATCGTGGTCGGTGCGCCGCCCGGCCGCCAGCAGGCGATGCCGGCCGAGCTGCGTGCCGACCTGGAGATAGACGGCGTCCTCGTCACGATCGGCGTTGCCGCGACCGGGCGTCGACTCGAGCGGCGCGCCGAAGCTCTGGCCCGCGGTGCGCTCGCGTTCCAGGGTGACGCCCGCGGTCAATTCCAGCGCAGCGAACAGGTCGAAATCGGTTTGCCAGTCGACCAGGTCCCGCTCGGTCTCGACGAAGTCGTCCGGGTCGAAGGCCAGCTCACCCTGCTCGATCCGATCGACGAAGCGCGACACGGTCAGCGTCGTGCCCCAGTCGCGGCCCTGCCAGGCGGCCTGCAGGCGGCTGAGGCGGTTGGTGAAGTCCTGGTCCTGCGGCGCGCGAAAGAAGTCCGAGTACTCCGTGTTGCCGCGCGCCTGCCAGTGGCTGGCCGCCAGCTCCAGGCTGCCGAGACTGGCGCGGGCCCAGGCATTGAGCGCGTCGTTTTCGAAGCCGCGCGCATCGTCGCTGTCTTGAAAGGTGGGGAATCCGTCGGTGCGCAGCGTGGTCGCCGAGATGCCGGCGCCGAAGCCGGGTTCCTGCCAGGAGGCGGTGCCGCTGGCACCGCGGGTGCCGTAGCGGCCGGTCTGCACGCGCGCGCCGAGTTGCTGGCCGGCAGCGCCACGGCGCGTGATGATATTGATGACGCCGCCGATCGCCTCCGAGCCATAGAGCGAGCTGCGTGGTCCCTTGACGATCTCGATGCGTTCGACGAGTTCCGGGGTGATATTTTGCAGCGCCGCACCGCCGGCGGTGCCCGGGTTGATCTTGATGCCGTCGAGCAACACCAGCGTGTGGTTGCTGTTGGCGCCGCGCATGAAGGCGGAGGTCACCTGGCCGGGACCGCCGTTGCGGGCGATTTCGATGCCGGCCTGGTAGCGCAGCAATTCGGCCACGTCGAGCGCGCCGCTGCGCTCGATTTCAGTGCGGTCGATGACCGTGACCGGCGGCAGCGCCAGGTCGGCGCTGATCGCGCGTCGCGTCGCGGTCACGAACAGGTCGTCGAGCAGCGCCGCATCGGCGCGCGCTGGCTCGAGCAGCACGGGTTGAACGAGTAACAGGAAGGTGACGGCCAGGGCCAGCCGCGTAGCAAAGCATTTCATTTTGATCCCCCGCGCAGGCACGCCCGCATGCGCTGTTATCACGACATCAGCCGGATTTCGGGGGGAGTCGGTCGGCCACGCGGCCGGTGCGTGCTCCCGCCGAGCACCCGGAACCTCGCCAGGCCGGTCTCCGGGCTTGCGAGGGGGACTTCGTCCCGGCGGCATCGCCTTCCCACGCTCGCTGGCGCAGTGGCTCCCGTCCGGGCGGACGGGGGATGTCGCTTGACTCGCTTACCGTTGCGGGGGCAGCGCCGGACTGTCGCGGAATAGCTCCGTCGAGTCACCGGCTTCCCGGGGAATTTCTTGCGAAACACCCAGCCCGACGCCTGTGCGGCGGGCTCACCTGACGCCGGCATATTGTCTCCAGCGCGCCGGGGTGTCAAATTGGGGCGCATGGAACGCAGCCGGTACCTGAAAGTAGCCCTCGAGGCGGCGCATGCCGCGGCCGAGGTCATTCGTCATTACTACCGTGACGATGTCGAGATCACCCTGAAGGCGGACGCCACGCCCGTGACGCGCGCCGATGTCGAGTCCGAGGAAATCATCCACCGGATACTGTCGGCGGCGTTCCCGAACCACGGCTTCTACGGCGAGGAAACCGGCAGCCATGGCCTCGACGCGGAGTACCTCTGGCTGGTGGATCCCATCGACGGTACGCGCAGTTTCGTGCGCGGCTACCCGTTTTTTTCCACCCAGATCGCGCTGATGCACCGCGGCCAGGTGGTTGTCGGCGTATCCAGCGCCCCGGCGTTTGAGGAGATCGCCTGGGCGGAACGCGGCCATGGCGCCTTTCTCGACGGCCATCGTTGCCGCACCAGCCGCGTCGCCCGGCTCGAGGATGCCGCGGTGTCCTCGGGCAACCTGCGGACCCTGGCGTCGGGTTCACGCTGGGCGGACTGGGCGCAGGTCGTGCAGCGCGTGGCGCGGATTCGCGGCTATGGCGATTTTTACCACTACCACCTGCTCGCCGGTGGCCGCATCGACGGCGTGCTCGAGTCGGACGTAAATATCCTCGATATCGCGGCGCTGTCGCTGATCGTGACGGAAGCCGGCGGGCGCTTTACCGACCTCGACGGCCGGCCAATCACGCTCGAGACCACCAGCGTGCTGGCCGGCAATACGGCGATCTACGCCGCGATGGCCGGGTTGATGGGCGTGCCGGTCGGCGCGTGACGGGGCCGATAGCGCCACCAGGCCAGTGCGCTGTAGAACAGGGTGAGCATGACCAGCGCCGCGAATTCGGGCGCGACTTCCTCGAGGCTGGCGCCCATCTGGTTCAGCTTCATGATCAACGGGATGCCGTGCGTGCTCGGTAACAGCGCCGCGAGCCCGCGTGCCGCAGTCGGTATGGCTTCGGCTTGCCACGAAACCCCCGAGACAAAATACATCGGCAAGGCCGACGGCAGCAGGAACAACATGGCGCGCTCCCGCACGCGGAAGAAGCTGGCGATGAACAGCCCGAAAGCGGTCACCGCCAGCATAAAGACCGGAATCGCGAGCGCCAGCACGGCCAGGTTGCCGCCGCGCGGGTAGTCATGGAACCAGGGCACAAAGCCCGCAAAATGGGCGCTGGAGAATATGCCCAGCAGCGCGAAAAAGGCGCCGGTACCGAGCAGGGCGCGGCCGGTCATGCGGGGCCGGCAGCCGAGCCGCTCGCGCCGCCAGGCCAGCACCAGCACCATGCCGATGAGCAAGGTCTGCTGGGCGATGAGCTGCCCCACCGCGGGCACGACGGTGCTGCCATAACCGACCCGCGTGTTGTACAGCGGTCGCTGCACCAGCTCGAAGGCCGGTCCTGCGGGCGCGCCAAGGAATTGCGCCTGTTCGCGGGTCGCCGCGGCGCCGAAGCTGGCGAGGGCCTCCGCGAGCGATGCGAGCGCGTTGCTCGCGCGGAGCAGGTTGGCCCCGTTCCCGTACACCGCGACACGGCCGCGGTCACCGCGCAGGATGTCGCGCTCGAAGCCGGGCAGGATCAGCAGGATGGCATCGGCGCGCCGGCTCGTGATCCAGTGCTCTGCCGCTGGCATCGCTGCCAACCTGGCCACGGTCTGGACGCCCCGCAGGCTGTCTACTTTGCGCAGCAGCTCGCGGCTGCTCACGCTGTCGTCGTGGTCGATCACCACCAGCGGCAAGCGATCGACTTCCTGGTGGCGATAGGCTTCCGGGTAATAGAAGCCGTAGATCAGCACGGCCACGATGATGGTGACGACCGCGGCCCGGTCGCGCAGCGTGTCGCGCAGCGTGTCGATGAACGCGTCGCTGAAGCTCATCGGCGTCCCCAGCTTGCCGGGTCGCGGGCTGCGCGGGCGTAAAGCAACATGCCGAGGCCGCCGCCAAGCAGCGCGAACAGGGCCAGCCCGCCGAGGTGCGGCAGGGCGGCGGCGCTGCCGCTGCCGAAATAGACTTGCTGCTCGTGGATGGCGGCATACTGGCTGAACGGCAGCAATGCACTCCAGGTCCGGGTGAACAGCGAGCCGGTCTCCACTGGAAACACCGCGTTGGCGAAGGCCAGCGAGGCGCCGGCATAAAAGGCGGCGAGTGACAGCGAGACGGTCATGTTGCGCGTCACCCCGACGAACAGCAGGCCGACGCCGGCATAGGCGGCGTACATGGCGAACTGCGCCAGCAGCAGCAGGGCGCTGCTCCCGGCGATGCCCGGCCCACGCAACTCGCGGATGAACCACAGCGAGAGCATTCCGTAGAGCGTAAACGCCAGCACATACGGCGCGATTTTGCCGAGCAGGGCCGGGATGAACCGGTCGTCGCAATCCGCCAGCCAGTGTGCGGCGGTGCCGTCGCGCAGTTCGCGTCCGATGGCCGTGATGACGCACACGCAGAGCAGCAAGTGCAACATGGCGGCATTCACCAGCAGGCCGAGGTACTGCTCGTAGCTGCCCTGCGGGTTGTAGAGCACCGTGCGTTGGACCTCGATCGGGGGCGCGCGCACCGCCGCCGGGCCGCGCGCCATGCCCGCTTCCTCGAACGCGACGCGGGCACCAAGCGCCTGCACGACCACCTGGATTTCCCGGAACGCGGCTTCGCTCGGCGTCTGGTAGGCGGCGTTGTAGTAGGCAAACAACGTAGCCGTCTCGCCGTGGGCCAGCCGACGGTAAGTATCGGCCGGCACGTGCACGGTCGCGTAGACCTCGAGTCGTCGCATCAGCGTCCAGGCTGCCTCGAGCTCCGTGGGCTGCGCCGCGATCCTCACGCCCGGCGCGGCATCGAGCATGCGTGCCAGCGTCCGCGATGTCGTGGAGCGATCCTGGTCAACCAGCGCAACAGGCAACTCTCGCGGCACGCCCGCAGAAAAGATCCAGGCCATGAGTGCGGCCAGCAACAACGGCAGCGCAGTCGCGGCGAAGAGCTCCGGCCTGCTCTGCCCGAGAAAGCGGAGCTCGCGCTGCAAGGAGGTGAGAAAGGCCGCCAAGCCGGCTAGCCGGGGTCGCCAAACAGCACGCTCATGCCGGGCCGCAGGTCTGGCAGGGCGTCCACGGGGCGCAGCCGGATCTCGAAAGCCTTGACGTCATAACCGTCGGATGAACGCGTCGCGCGCCAGGTCGCAAAGTCACCAGCCGGGCTGATGAAATAGACTTCGAAAGGCACGCCCTGCAGGCCAAGCGCGGGGACCTCGCCTTCGAGCATAGTGCCGACGCGCCAGCCGGAAAAACGGTCCTCGCGCACATACAGGCCCACCCACGTGCTGGCGGGATCGAGCAGTGTCAGCACCGGGTAGCCGGCCGGCACCAGTTCACCGGGATCGGCGAGCCGCTTGTTGACCAGTCCCGCGAACGGCGCACGCATACGCGTTTCTTCGAGCATGGCCGCGATCTCCGCGACGGCCGCCTCAGCCTGCCGGACCTGGCTTGCCGCGGCGCGCCGGTCTTCGTCGCGCGCGCCTTCGAGCGCTTGCTCGTACTGCGCGCGTGCAGCCTTTGCCTGGGCAGTTACGGCCAGGGCGTTGGCCTCCGACTCGTCGTGCTGCTGACGGCTGATCACCCCTTCTTCGAAGAGGTTGCGCATGCGTGCGTAGGTCGCGCGGGCCAGCACGGCGCCTGCTTCAGCGCGCTCCCACTGCGCCCGGGCCGCAGTGATTTCCTGGCTGCGCGCGCCTTCCTCGGCCTTGTCCAGCATGGCCTGCGCGGTCGCCAGCGCAGCCTCCGCCTGTCGGCGGCGCGCGTTCAGCTCCGGGCTGTCGATGGTATAGAGGGCCTGGCCGGCTTCGACGCGGTCGCCCTCGCGCACCGCGAACGCCTCGATGCGGCCACTGATTTTCGCTGCGATCTTGATCTCGTCGGCATCGGCCATGCCCTGCTGCAGCGGCGGGACGGGCCGGCCAGCCAGCCAGGTTGCGACCACGACGATCAATACCGCGAGGAGCACGAGGATGCCCACGACCATGATGGCGCGCCCGGCGCCGCGCTCACGCCCGTTTTCCTGCGCCACGTCCGCTTGTTCGCTCATTCGACGATGATCCTGTCCGGGTGGTTGACCAATGACGCCAGCGCGCTGGCGCGGCCGGTGGCTTCCAGCCACGCGGCGAGGGAGAGTACATACTCATGGGCCGCCTGCGCGCGCTGGATCCGGGCGCGCCCGAGGCCGAGCTGGGCGTCGATCACGTCCAGCGAGGTGGCCTGGCCCTCGCGGAAAGAAATGGCTTGCAGCCGGAGGTTCTCCTGCGCCAGCGCCAGTGAACTCTCGAGCAACTCGAACTGAATCCGGGCGGATTCCAGCCCGCTTGCCGTGCGCGTGGTGAGCATCGCCAGCTGCACCCGAGCTTCCTCGAGGCCCGATTCCACCTGGGCCGCCTGCTCCCGCGCGGCGCGCAAGCTTTCGCGCCGCCCCTGGTTCGACAGCAGCGTGAACCGCAGGCCGATCCCGTAAATCCAGTCGGGCTCGGTGAACAGGGCGTCGTCCCGGTAAAAGTCGTACTGCCCGAAGGCGAACACGGTCGGTCGCAAGCGCGCCGCTTCCGCCTGGATCCCTGCCCGCGACTGGTCCACCAGCGCGTCGAGTTGCTGGAGCCGCGGGTGCGGGCCGGGCGGCGGCGGCGCCGCTGTGTGCTCGACCCCCTGTGGCAGCACGAACAACGGCGTGGTCGGTGCGATGGTCGCGTCGCTGCGCAACAGCCCGGCGAGCACGGCCTCGGCGACCGCCAGCTGGCTCTGTGCCAGGGCGTGCTCGCGTGCCGCCTCGTCGCGGGCCACCTGGGCCTGCAGTCGCGGCGCGCGGCTGATCAGGCCTTCCCGCTCCAGCGCCTCGGCGCGTTGCAGGTGTTGTTCGAGCCCGGCCAGGACATCGGCGCGAACGCCGAGCGCGCGCGCGGCCAGTTGCTGGCCGAAATAGGCCTGGGCGAGCAGGCTGGCGAGCGATTCGGTGGCGCCATAGCGCTCGGATTCGGCGCCGCGCACCGCGGCCTCGGCGGCGGCCTGCGCTGCCGTGATCCGGCCACCGGTATAGAGCGGCATGTTGAGCGTCACGACCGGGCGCGTGCGCCAGCCATCGAGCTGGTACTCCAGGGGGTCGGGAATACCGATTTGCCCCAGCACCGGCGCGAGCGATCCGAGCGAAAAGTCCAGCGATTTCTGGTAATTCAGCTGGCGGAGGTCAAGCCCGACCTCGGGCTGGCGTAGCTTCCGGCTGGCCTCTGCCTGGGCCTGCCGGCCGCGGACCCCGGCCTCTGCTGCACGCAGCTGATCGGACTCCGCCAGCAGCCGGTCCCAGGCTGCGGCATAGTTCAAGTCCAACCGCGGCTGCGCCTGGGCCGGGGTCGCTGCCGCCAGCCAGCAGGCAAGGCTGATCGCGAGGCCGATGCCGCAGCCAAGGTTGAACGGAAACTTGTTGGTGGCGCTGATGATCACGGTCAGGGGGCCGTCCCTCGGTTGAAGGCGGTCAGGAGTCTAGCATGCATGGCAGCGCTGTCATGGCCGCGCAGTCATGGCGGCGCCGTTCGCGTGCCGGCTACAGCGGCAGGAACAGCGCGCGGCCCTCGAACTCCACGCGCCGGATGGGCATCTGGTAGAGCCGGGACACCGCATCCTCCGACAGCACTGCGTCGCCGGGGCCGAGCTCCCAGCTGCCGTCGCCGAACAGCAACAGGCAGCGTTCGCACCAGCCCGCCGCGAGGTTGACGTCGTGCAGGGTTACCACCACGGCGCGGCGGGCCCGGGCCCGGGCCGACAACAGTTGCATGACCGCCAGGCGGTGCTGTGGGTCGAGATGGTTGGTCGGCTCATCCACCAGCCAGACGGCCGGATCCTGTACCAGCAGGGTGGCGACCGAGAGCCGGCGGCGTTCGCCCCCGGAGAGCGTCTCCAGCGCACGTTCCTCCAGGCCGGCCAGGTCGACGTCGGCCAGGGCCTGGCGCGCGATCTTGAAATCGTCGGGGCTTTCCCATTGCCAGAAGCCGAGATGCGGGTGGCGACCGATGAGCGCTTCTTCCATCACGGTGCTGGGAAAGGGGTCCTCGGTGCCCTGTGGCAGCAAGCCGAGGCGTTGCGCGAGGCTGCGCCGCGGCCAGCCCGCGAGCGGCCGGCCATCCACCAGCACCTCGCCGCGCGCCGGCGCCCGCAAGCCGGCGAGGGTTTGCAGGGTCAGGCTCTTGCCGACGCCGTTCGGGCCGAGCACCGCGAGCGCTTCGCCGGGCCACAACTCGAGATCGAGGTTTTCCACCAGGCAGCGCTGGCCGGCGGTCACGGTGAGACCGCGGGTGGCGAGCAGGGCAGGGTCGGTATCGGGCATGGCTTGACTCAGTTCCAGCGGCGAGCATCGCCGTGCGCCGGGATCCAGAAAGCCTCCTCCCGGTCGTCCCTGTCAAGCAGCAGCGCCTCGAGGGTTTCCTGCGCCTGCCACTGGCCGTCGTCCGCGAGTGGGAAGCAGGCGTGGTGCATCGCCATGGACACGCCGGCCTCGAGTACGTCGCTGGCGAGCACCGCTTCGCCGGGGCTGATGTGTTGCGCCGCCATGAACCAGCGCGGCAGGTACGCGCCGATGGGCAGCATGGCCAGGTCGGGCGGGCCGAGCCGGGCGCGGATGGCGGCGAAATGCTCGCCATAGCCGGTGTCGCCGGCGAAGTAGATCCGCTGCGCACCCTCGATGACCCAGCCGGCCCAGAGCGCGCGATTCGTGTCGAACAGGCCGCGGCGCGACCAGTGCCGGGCGGGCACGGCATGGATGCGCAGGCCGGGTAACAGGTCGGTGGTGTCCCACCAGTCGAATTCCAGGCAGCGTTCGGTGGGGACCGAGCGCAGGTAAATACAATTCGCCAGCGGCACGAGGAACAGCGGGTCGTCGCGCTCGGCGAGCCGGCGCAGCGTCTCGAGGTCCATGTGGTCGTAATGATTGTGGCTGATCAACACGGCGTCGATGGGCGGCAGGTCGTCGAAGGCGACGCCGGGCGGCAAGTGGCGGCGCGGACCGATGTGCTGGAACGGGCTGGTGCGTTCGGACCAGATCGGGTCGGTGAGCAGGTTCAGGCCGCGCGCCTGGATCAGCACCGTGGCGTGGTTGACGAACGTAACCCGCAAGGCGTCGCCCGTGACCCGCGGCGGTGGCGGGGGCGCCGGCGGCGGGCTCATGTCGACAACCCAGTCGTCCTGCGGCGTGCGCGTCCACCGCCAGCGCAGGAAGGTGGCGAAGCTCTTGTGGACCGGCGGGTCGTGGAAGAAACGTTTACCGTCGAAGTGATCGCTGGGCGGGCCACCATGGCGCGGGATCGGCGTACAGCTGGCGACGGTGACCAGCGCAAGCACCGCAGGGAGCGCGAGCGGCAGGCGGCGGAGGCGGAATGATGTCGCTGGCAATCTCATGAGTGGGCAAGAATAACCCGGCTGGCCGCGCCGGCGGGAAGGGGTTTGCGGCCACCGGAATGGCACCGATGCACTGCAACGGGTTACATTTGGAGGTCAGACCCGAATGGAGGCACAGTGTCATGGCCGCAGAGCCAGCCGATATCGCTGAACAGCAAGAGATCGCGCGGATGCGCCGCCTGTTCGATAAGCAGCAGACGGCGTTCAAGGCCGCGCGCATGCCGGAGTATGCAGACCGTCGCGCCGATCTGAAACGCCTCAAGGAAGTATTGATCGCCAACCGCGAGCGTTTCGTGGCGGCCGTTTCGGCGGATTTCGGTGGCCGCGCGGGCCCGGAAACGATGGCCGAGATTCTCACGGTCGTCCACCATATCAACTACTGCCTGCGGCGCCTCAAGCGCTGGATGAAGCCGCAACGCCGCGGTACCAGCCTGCTCATGGCGACCACCAAGGCGATGGTCTATTTCCAGCCGCTGGGCGTGGTCGGGGTCGTGGTGCCCTGGAATTACCCGGTGGCGCTGTCGGCCGGGCCGCTGGTGTTCGCGCTGGCGGCGGGCAACCGGGTCATGGTGAAGATGTCCGAGACCACGCCGCGCACCGCCGAGCTGATGCGCAACGTGTTGTCCGAGGCCTTCGAGGAGCGCCAGGTGGCGGTGGTGCTCGGCGAAACGGATACGGCGCGGGCCTTCACGAGCCTGCCGTTCGCCCACCTGCTGTTCACCGGCGGCACCGACATCGGTCGCGCCGTGATGCGGGCGGCGGCGGATAACCTGACACCGGTGACGCTCGAGCTCGGCGGCAAGTCGCCGACCCTCATCTCCCAGGACGTGCCGATGAAGCTGGCGGCCGAGCGCATCTGCTTCGGCAAGGCGCTGAACGCGGGGCAGACCTGCGTGGCGCCTGATTTCGTGCTGTGTCCCGAGCCGCGGGTGGACGAGTTCGTGGCGGCCTTCAGCGCGGCGTTCGCCACCATGTACCCGGGGCTGCTGCGCAACAGTGATTACAGCGCGGTGGTCAACGAGCGCCACTTTCGGCGCATCAAGGGCTATCTCGAGGACGCGCGCGGCAAGGGCGGCGAGGTGATCGAGCTGAATCCGGGCGACCTGTCGCCGGAGCCGGGTAGCCGCAAGCTGCCGCTGTACCTCGTGAAGAACGCGACCCCCGAGATGACCGTCATGCAGGAGGAGGTGTTCGGCCCGATCCTGCCGATCGTCACTTACAATCACCTCCAGGAAGCGATCGACTTCATCAATGCGCGGCCGAGCCCGCTGGCGCTGAACCTGTTTGATTTTAATGCCGAGCGTCGCAAGCGCGTACTCGAGGAAACGCATGCCGGCGGGGTCTGCATCAACGATGCGGTCAGCCAGTTCATCGCCGAGGATTTGCCGTTCGGCGGCGTGGGCGAGTCGGGCATGGGCCATTATCACGGCTACGAAGGTTTTCTGACTTTTTCGCACCAGAAAGCGGTATTCCAGCGGCCGCGCCTGAACACCGGCAAGGTGTTGTATGCGCCCCATGGCGGCTGGTTGCAGCGGCTGATCTACTGGCTGTACCTGCGATAGCCGATCCAGGCGCCATGGAGCAGCAACAGGCCGAAATCGCGCGGTTACGCGCCGAGCTTGCCGAGCAGGCGCAGGCGATGGAGACTGCTCTTGGGCGCGCCCACCAGCGTAATCTGAAGCTCTTGCAGGCGGGTTCGCTGCCCGAACTGCTCGACGCCATGACCGTGGCGCTGGCCCGCGACTACGCGCTGGATGCCGTGACCCTGGCGCTGCGCGACATGCGCCACGAGGTTCGCCAGCTGTGCCAGGCCGAGGCGCCACAGGGCGCCTTGCCGCCGGGGCTGTTGTTCGTCGAGTCGCTCGAGGTGCTGGCGCCGCAATACAACAATCTCTGGCAGCCCTGGGCCGGTCCGTTTGCCGCCGCCGACCATTCGCTGGTGTTTCCCGACTGCGCCGGCCTGGCCAGCTGTGCGCTGTTGCCGCTGCGCCGAAACGGCGAGCTGGCCGGCTGCCTGAACCTGGGCAGTCGCGACCCGCAGCGCTTCCAGCGCGGCCAGGCGGTGGATGCGTTGCAGCAGCTGTCGGATATCGCCGCCATTTGCCTTGAGAACGTCATCAACCGCAGCCGGCTGGTGCGCAGCGGCATCACCGACGTGCTGACCGGGCTCTACAATCGCCGCTACCTCCAGTATCGCCTGGTCGATGAACTGGCGCGCGCGCATCGCGAGCAACGGCCGCTGGCCTGCCTGATGCTGGACGTCGATCATTTCAAGTCGGTCAATGACCAGTGGGGACACCAGGCCGGCGACGAGGTGCTGGCGCAGATCGCCCAGGTCATCCGCGAGCAGTGCCGCGAGTGCGACATTCCGCTGCGTTACGGCGGCGAGGAGTTTGCCGTGCTGTTGCCGGGCGCTACGGCCCCGGAGGCCGGCGCGGTGGCCGACCGCATTCGCGTAGCCGTCGCGGCCAGCGAGTTCGTGCTGCCCGGCGGCGCAGCGCTGCAGTTGACCGTGTCGGCGGGTGTGAGTTGCGCGGCGCCGTTGCAGACGAGCGAAGAATTCAAGCCGCGCGGCGACCGGCTGATTGCGGAAGCCGACGTCCAGCTTTACCGTGCCAAGTCCGAAGGCCGCAACCGTACCTGCGGCGCGACTGGCTGAGACCGGCGATATGTGGCTGACCGTTGAAGGCATCGAGCAGGCCTATGGCGACAACAAGGTGTTGTCGAACCTGTCGTTCCGTATTGCAGCCGGCTCGATCGGTTGCCTGCTCGGGCCGAGCGGTTGCGGCAAGACCACGGCCCTGCGGTGCATCGCCGGCTTCGAGAGCGTGCGCGCGGGACGGATCCTGGTGAACGGCGAGGTGCTCAGCAGCCCCGGCTTTTCGGTGCCGCCGGAAAAGCGCGGCCTGGGCATGGTGTTCCAGCAATATGCCCTGTTTCCGCACCTGGACGTCGCAGCGAACGTCGGTTTCGGCCTGAAGAGCCTCAGCGCCACCGAGCGGGCCCGGCGCGTCAGCGAAGTGCTCGAGATCGTCGGGCTCGGCGGCCGCGGCAACCTGTTCCCGGACGAATTGTCCGGCGGCCAGCAGCAACGCGTGGCGCTGGCGCGGGCCCTGGCGCCGCGGCCGGGATTGCTACTGATGGATGAGCCGTTTTCCAGCCTCGACACGGGGCTGCGCGTGCGGCTCGGCTCGGAAATCCGCGACATTCTCAAGCAGCAGGGCATCACCGCTTTGCTCGTGACGCACGACCAGGCCGAAGCGTTTGCGGTTGCCGACGAGATCGGCGTCATGCGCGAGGGTCGGCTGGAGCAGTGGGACTCGGCTTACAATCTGTATCACCGGCCCGCAAGCCGTTTCGTGGCGGAGTTCGTCGGCGAGGGCTGCTTCGTGCCCGGCGAGGCGATCGACGACGGCAAGGTCCAGATGGAGCTGGGCTGCCTGGAGCCGACCGAGCCGCTGGTGCTGGATGGTGAGCGGGGCGTGGACGTGCTGTTGCGGCCCGACGATATCGTGCATGACGACGACAGCCCGCTGACGGCCACGGTGTTGCGCAAGGCGTTTCGCGGTGCGGCCATCCTGTACACGCTCGGCTTGCCGAGCGGGCGCCGGGTACTGGCGCTGGTGCCGAGCCACCACGACCACCGCATCGGCGAGCGCATCGGCATCCGCCTCGAGGCCGACCACGTGGTGGTTTTCAAGCGGGGCGAGGGCTAGCGCTGTTCCCGGCGCGGCCGGCGCATCAGGACGAGGAACAACGGCACACCGATCGCGGCCGTGAGCGCGCCCACGGGCAACTGGCGGGGTGCGGCAATGGTGCGGGCCGCGGTATCGGCCAGCACGAGCAGGGTGCCGCCGCCCAGCACCGCGGCCGGCACCAGCAGGCGGTGGTCCGGACCGACGATGCGGCGTACCAGGTGCGGCACCACCAGGCCGACGAAGCCGATGCTGCCGGCGGTGGCCACGGCGATCGCGGTCAACAGCGAGCTGGCGATGTAGATGCCGATGCGCAGCGGCCGCACGGCGACGCCGAGCGTCTCGGCCCGCGCCTCGCCGCGCGCCAGCACGTTCAGGTGCCGGCCGGTCAACATGCCGGCCGCCATGGCGACTGCGAGCAGACCCAGCAGGGGCGCCGGGTCGCGCGCGAACGACAAGTCCCCCATCAGCCAGAACAGCATGCCGCGGAGACTGGAGTCCGGCCCGAGCGCGAGGATCAGGCTCACCGCGGCGCCGAAGCCCGCGGCCACCACCACCCCGGTCAACAGCAGGCGCAGCGGCGTCCACGCGCCGGTGCCGTGGGCCAGCGCAAAAACCAGCAGGGTTGCGGTCAGGGCGCCGGCGAAGGCGCCGCCGTGCACCCAGATACCGCCCAGGCCGGCGGACAGCACAAGTAATGCGAAGGTCGCGGCGCCGCCCGATACGCCGAGCACGTAAGGATCCGCGAGCGGATTGCGCAACAGGATCTGCATCAGGGCGCCGGCGAGCGCCAACAGCCCGCCGATGGCGAAGGCGCTGAGTGCGCGCGGCAAGCGCAGTTCACGCACCAGCGTGGTCGCCAGGCCGGCGTCTGGCTCGGTCAGGCCGCGCCACAGTTCGAGCGGCGCCAGCGCCACGCTGCCGGCCGCCAGCGCGATCAGCAGCGCGCCGGCCGCCAGCATCGCCAGCATGCCGAGCGCGGCCAGGGCACGCGTCGACAGCCATGCGGGCCGCGCAAGGGCGGGACTGAGCGTCGGGGTGGCGGGGCGGGTCGTCACGGGCGAAAAGGCTAGCACGGCCGCGGCTGTTCGTCGCGCCGCGCGCTTGGTTTCCGGCCGCCCCTGTGGAAGAATCGATGCCAACTTAATTTATTACGGCACCCGATGACGGATTGCATTGACGAACACGGCTTCCGGGCCAACGTCGGCATCATCCTCACGAACGAAACGGGTCGCGTTTTCTGGGCCGGACGGGCCGGCCGCCCCGGTTGGCAGTTTCCGCAAGGCGGGATCCTGCCGGGCGAGAGCCCCAGGGATGCGATGTTCCGCGAGCTCGAGGAGGAGATCGGGCTGACAAGAGACGACGTGCACGTGCTTGCCGCGACGCGCGGCTGGTTGCGTTACCGGTTGCCGAGTCGCTATATCCGCCGCCACAGCTTGCCGATGTGCATTGGCCAGAAGCAGCGCTGGTTCCTGCTCCGGCTGGTGTCGGCAGAAGACCGGGTGCGATTCGATTGCTGCGAGCGTCCGGAGTTCGACCGGTGGTGCTGGGTACAGTGGTGGCAACCGGTCAACGAGGTGATCTACTTCAAGCGGCGCGTCTACCTGCGCGCCTTGCGGGAATTTGGCCGGGTAGTCTTCCCCGACGGCCCGCCGCCCCGGCCGGCGCCGGACCGCGAACACATGGCGGAATAAGCTCCCGTTACTCGTCTGCCGGAGGATTCTTGGACGCACAACGCCTCGTCGTCAGGCTGCATGACCCGCGCCGTTTCCGGCTCGTGGTGGCGCTCGTCGTCGCGCTGGCGCTGCTGTTGTGCTTCGGGCTGTACGAGCTCGGGCAGCGGGCCGGGGGACATTCCGTTTTCAAGAGCGACGAGCGTCGCCAGGCTTTGCGGGCCGAGGTACGGCAGCTCGGCGCGGAAAACCAGCAACTGAAAAACGAACTGGCCCGCATCCGTACCGGCCTGGACGTGGACCGGGAGGCCCGGGCGCGCCTGGCGGATTCGCTGGCGGCCAGCGAGACGCGGGTCGCCGAGCTCAACGAAGAACTGGAGTTCTACCGCCGCATCGTGGTGCCGCCGGAAGGCCACGCCGGTTTGCGGGTGCAGACGTTCGAGATTGTGCCGGGTGGCGCGGACAACGAGTACCGCTTGCGGTTGTTGCTGGTGCAATCACCGCAGCGGTCCGGCCGAGCGGATGGCCAGCTGGCGCTCAATCTTCACGGTACACTGGACGGCGAAGAGGTCACCCTCGGCCTCGACGAGATCGCGGCCGAGCCGCTGGCGTTCGAATTCCTGTACTTCCAGGACGTGGACATCGACGTTATCCTGCCGGTGGGCTTTGTGCCCGACAGGGCCGAGGTCGAACTGCGCTCGGGGCAACGCAATAGCCGTGTCGTGACCACGAGTTTTCCTTGGAAGCCCCGCGGCTGAGGCGTACTGAAGCTATGTTTGGCAAGAAAAAACCTGATATTTCCACTATCGCGACCCTGATCGGGGCCGGCACGACCATTACCGGCGACCTGGCCTTTCGCGGTGGCCTGCATCTCGACGGCCGGATCGTCGGCGAGGTGCGTGGCGAGGCCGGCGCGGCCAGCAAGCTGACCCTTGGCGCGGACGGCCGTGTCGAGGGTTCGGTCACGGCGGACGAACTGGTGCTGAACGGCACGGTCGAAGGCGACGTCACGGGCCGCGAGCGGGTGTCGCTCGGCACATCGGCCCAGGTCGACGGTAACGTCACCTACCATGTGCTGCAGATGGCCGCCGGGGCGCGCGTCAACGGGCGCATGATCCACCAGGCCGGTGGCCAGCAAGCCCTGCCGGCGCCGGCCGAGGCGGCCGCGGGGGACTCGTCCGGGCCGGATGGCGACGAGCTTGCCGGCCTGCGTTAGAATAGTCACCCAACTCCGGCCGTCAGGATTAATCTCATGGCAACGAACATGACCGATACGAGCGCTCCTGCCCAACCGCCGGGCCAGCCGCTGGCGTTCACCGACGCCGCGGCCACCAAGGTCGGCGAGCTGATCAAGGAAGAAAGCAATCCCAACCTGAAGCTGCGCGTTTTCATCCAGGGCGGCGGCTGCTCGGGCTTCCAGTACGGCTTCACCTTCGACGAGAACGTGGACGAAGGCGATACCCGGGTCGAGAAATGCGGCGTCACGCTGCTGGTGGACCCGATGAGCATCCAGTACCTGGAAGGTTCGGAAATCGACTATCGCGAGGACCTGAACGGCGCGCAGTTCGTCATCCGCAATCCGAACGCATCCACCACCTGCGGGTGTGGATCGTCGTTCGGAGTCTGACCCGCCGCCAGCGTATTTCCTGAGGCCCCATCCAGGTGACGGCGGACAGCCAGCCGGACGTCATCGCGGCCGTCGACCTGGGCTCGAACAGCTTCCACATGGTCGTGGCGCGCCGTCACGACGGCGGCCTCACCATTATCGATCGCATCCGCGAAATGGTCCGGCTCGGCGCCGGCCTGCAGGAAAACGGGCGCATTTCCGACACCGCCGCCGAGGTTGCGCTGGCTTGCCTGGCGCGTTTCCGCGAGCGGCTGGGCGCGCTCGAGGCTGGCCAGGTCCGGGCCGTCGGCACCAACACCCTGCGACGCGCGCGGCGCCGCAACGCTTTTTTGGCGCGTGCCCGCCAGACGCTGGGCCATCCCATCGAGGTCATTTCCGGCGTCGAGGAAGCGCGCCTGGTGTACCTGGGCGCGGCCCACAGCCTGCCCGCGCAATCCGGCCGCCGGCTGGTGGTGGATATCGGCGGCGGCAGCACGGAGCTGATCGTCGGCGAGGACTACGAGACGCTGCGCCTCGAGAGTCTTTACATGGGGTGCGTCAGCAGCAGCGAAACCTTTTTCCCCGGCGGCCGGATTACTGAGCAGGGCTTTCGCGACGCGAGCCTGCATGCGCGCCGCGAGCTGCGTCCCGTGCGCCGGCCGTTTCGCGCCATCGACTGGCAGCAGGCGGTCGGCACCTCCGGCACCATTCGGGCCACCGGGCGGGTATTGCGGCTGCTCGGCGTCACCGGCGGCGAAATTACCCCCGCGGGCCTGGCGTTGTTGCGCGAGCGCCTGCTGGCGGCCGGCTCGGTGGAGCGCCACGACCTGCCGGGCCTGAGCGCCCAGCGCGCGCCGGTCTACCCCGGCGGCCTGGCGGTGCTCACCGAGGTGTTCGCGGCGCTCGAGATCGACACCATGGTGCCGGCCGAGGGCGCGCTGCGCGAGGGGCTGCTGTGGGACCTGGTCGGGCGGCTGACGCACGAGGATGCCCGCGACCGCAGCGTGCGCGGCTTCCAGCAGCGTTTCCATGTCGACACCGCGCAGGCCGAGCGCGTCGAGGCCACCGCGCTGGCCGTGCTGGCGCAGCTCGCAAAACCGTGGGCGCTGGAGGATCCCGAGTGTGCCGCCTTGCTGGGCTGGGCGGCGCGCTTGCACGAGGTCGGCCTGGACATCGCTCATTCGCATCACCAGCAGCATGCAGCTTACCTGCTGCGCAATGCCGACCTGGCGGGTTTTTCCTTCGACCAGCAACGCCGCCTCGCGGTGCTGGCGGGCGGTCACCGCAGGAAGATTCACGCGACGTTGCTCGAAGGCCTGCAACCGCCGTGGTCGGACCGGGTGCCGTACCTGCTGGCCATCCTGCGGCTGGCGGTGCTGTTGCATCGGAGTCGAGGGCCGACGCCGCCGCCAGCCCTCGAGGTCAGCGCCACCAGGCGCAAGCTCCGCCTCGAGTTGCCCGACGGCTGGCTGGCGGCGCACCCGCTGACGTATGCGGACCTCGAGCAGGAGGCCCGCTACCTGGCCGTACTCGACCTGAAACTGCGTTTCAGCTGAGCGTCTGCGCCAGCGCGGCGAGCCGCATTTCCTGTACCGACACCGGCGGCGCATCCGGTGCGCGCAACCGCGTCCAGCGGCCGTCCTGCTGCAGCAGCCAGGCTTGCTGGTTATCACGCAAATCCAGTTCCAGGTCGGCCGCGAGGCGGCGCTTGAGATGCTTGCGGGTGACCGGAAAACAGATCTCGATGCGATGGAAGAAGTTGCGCTCCATCCAGTCGGCACTCGACAGGTAGACTTCCGCCGCGCCGCCATTGCCGAACAAAAAGACGCGCGCGTGCTCGAGGAAGCGGCCCACCAGCGACCGCACGCGGATGTTCTCCGAGACGCCCGGCACACCCGGCCGCAGGCAACAGGTGCCGCGCACTACCAGGTCGATGGCGACGCCGGCGCAGGACGCTGCGTACAGCGCTTCGATGACCTCGGGTTCCACCAGCGCGTTCATCTTCGCGACGATGCGCGCCGGCCGTCCGGCGGCGGCATGCCCGGTTTCGCGCCGGATCAGTGCCAGGATCTGCTCGTGCAGCGCCAGCGGCGCAATCGTCAGCGCGGTGGTGGTCGGCCGAGCGCCCGGGCTGGTCAGCAGCATGAGCGCCGCATGTACGTCTCGGCCGATGCGGCTGTTGCACGTCAACAGGCTGTAATCCACGTAGTGCCGCGCCGTTTCCGGGTGATAATTGCCGGTGCCGAGGTGCACGTAACGCCGCAGCCGGCCCTGCTCGCGGCGCACGATCAGCAGCATCTTGGCATGCGTCTTGTAGCTGACGACCCCGTAGACGACATGCGCGCCCGCGGCCTGCAGGCGCGAAGCCAGGGCAATGTTCTCCGCTTCGTCGAAGCGCGCCATCAATTCGACGATGACGGTGACTTCCTTGCCTGCGCTGGCGGCATTGACCAACGCATCGACCACCGGCGAATCGGGACCGGTGCGATAGAGCGTTTGCTTGATGGCCAGTACCGTGGGGTCGGTGGCGGCCTCGCGCAACAGCTCGAGCACCGGCGCGAAGCCCTGGTAGGGATGTTGCAACAGCAGGTCGCCACGCCGCATGGCGGCGGTGACGCTGCCGGCGCGCACCAGTTCCGGCGGCCGGCCCGGCACAAACACCGGGTATTTCAGCTCGGGCCGGTCCACCAGTGCAATGACTTGCGAGAGGCGGTTCAGGTTGACCGGGCCGTTCACTTCGTAAAGATCCTCGTCGCCCAGTCCGAAGCGGTTCAACAGGAACCGGAGCAGGTGCGCCGGGCAGCCCTGCGCGACCTCCAGGCGCACTTCGTCGCCGTAGGGACGCGACGCCAGCTCGCCTTCCACGGCGGTCAACAGGTCTTCCGCGTCTTCCTCGTCCAGCAACAGGTCGCTGTTGCGCGTGACGCGGAACTGGTGGCAACCGAGCACGTCGAGGCCGGGAAACAGCTCGCCGACGAAGGCATGAATAATCGAGGACAGGAAGACGAAATCGTCGCTCCCGGTGCCGTCTACCGTGGCGGGAATGCGAATGATGCGTGCCAGCGCGCGTGGCGCCTGCACCACGGCCAGCGGCGCCTCGTGACCAAAGGCATCGTGGCCGGCCAGCTCCACGATGAAATTGAGCGACTTGTTGAGAATCCGCGGAAAGGGATGGGCCGGGTCCAGGCCGATGGGCGTGAGCACCGGCAATACCTCGTCCCGGAAGAAGCGTCGCGCCCAGCGATGCTGCGCGCGATTCCACTCGCCGCGCGGCACGAAACGCACCCCCTGTTGGGCCAGGGCCGGGCCGAGTGACTCGTTGAATGTTCGATATTGCTCGGCGACGATGTCGCGCGCAATTTGCGCGATGCCCGCCAGGGTTTCGGTCGGCCCCAGCCCGTCGCGCCGCAGGAACGATGTGCCGCGCTCGATGCGCCCCTTGATGCCGCCGACGCGGATTTCGAAAAACTTGTCCAGGCTTGTGCAGGAGAGACACAAAAAGCGCAGCCGCTCGAGCGGCGGCACCTGCGGGTCGCTGGCCAGCTCCAGGACCCGGCGGTGAAATTCCAGGGCCGCGAGTTCGCGATTGAGATACCACTCGGGGCGCCGCAGGGTTTCCGCGTCGCTGGCGCCGTCGCTCATGTGGCGTGGCCCCCGCCGCCGGGCGCGCCCGGCCAGGTACCGCCCAGCACCGCCGCGCTCGCGGCCCCGGTGACTGACGGCAAGTTGCCGGGCAGGCCGGCGACGGTGCGCGCGGCAAGCCAGGCAAACGCCGTCGCCTCGACCTGGTCCGGGTCGATGCCGTAGGCCGCGCTGCTCGCGATGTCGGTCCGCGGCAGCTGCGCCGCGAGGCGTGCCAACAGGTGGCTGTTGTGGACCCCGCCGCCGCACACGATCAGCCGCTGCGGCGGCTCGGCCGCGAGCGGGGCCGCGATCGTCGCGGCCGTAAATTCACACAGCGTCGCTTGTACATCGGCCGGCGCCGGGTCGCCTGCCGCGGCCACTAGCGCGTCAAGCCAGGCGAGGGTGAAGTCTTCCGGGCCGGTGCTTTTCGGCGGCGGCAGAGCGAGGAACGGGTGGGTACAGAGCGCCTCGAGCAGCGGTGCGCAGACCTGCCCGGAAGCAGCCCAGGCGCCGTCGGCATCGTACGGCTGGCCGAGGTGGCGGCGGGTCCATGCGTCCATCAGGCCGTTGGCCGGACCGGTGTCGAAGCCGGTCACAGGCCGGCCCGGCGCGAGGGTCGTCAGGTTAGCGATGCCGCCGAGGTTCAGCACGGCACGATACTCGCCAGGCGCCGCGAACACGGCGGCGTGGAAGCCCGGCACGAGCGGCGCGCCCTGGCCTCCATGGGCCATGTCGCGGCGGCGGAAATCGGCGATCACCGGGATGCCGGTGCGGGTCGCGATGATGTTCGGATCACCGATCTGCAGCGTGAACGGCCGCGGCCCGCGGGGCCGGTGCCGCAGGGTCTGACCGTGGCTGCCGATGGCGCGCACGGCCGCCGGCACGAGGCCATTGGCGGCCAGCAGCCCCAGCGCGGCGCCGGCGAACAGCTCGCCGACGAGATAATCGAGATCGCCGAGTTCATCGATGGCGTCGCCGTCCGCCGCGGCATGCCCGCCCGGGATCGCCAGCCGGCGCAGCCGGTCGACGAGCGGGGCCGGCAACGCCACGGTGCGCGTGGCAAGCAGGTGAAAGCCGTCCGCGGCCGCCTCGGCCAGTACCGAGTTCACGGCGTCCATGGAGGTTCCGGAGATGAGGCCGATGTACAGGCCGGGGAACACTGCCGGGGTGCGCCGCGGCGCTAGCGCGGGTCAGCGGCGGCGAGCCGCGTGGGGCCGAGACCGTCGAGCTCGGCGACCAGCGGCCGGGTCACGGCGGCGAACTCGGCGCGGCGCGCGGCCGGCACCGGCTCGGCATGCGGCAGTTCCACCGTGCGCGGATTCTTGTGCACGCCGTTGATGCGGTATTCGTAGTGCAGGTGCGGCGCCGTGGCGAGCCCGGTCATGCCGACATAGCCGATGACGTCGCCCTGCGAAACCCGCTGGCCGACGCGTGCGCGTGGCGCGATGCGTGACATGTGAGCGTACAGGGTCGTGACGTTGCCGCCGTGCTGCAGGACCACGGTGTTGCCGTACCCGCCCCGTGGGCCGGCGGAGATCACCCGGCCGTCGCCGGCTGCCATGATGGGGGTGCCGGTGCGCGCCGCGTAATCGACGCCCTGGTGGGGCCGGCGCGTTTTCAGGATCGGGTGCAGCCGGTTGGGATTGAAGTTCGAGCTGACGCGCGTGAAGTCCACCGGGGCACGCAAAAAGGCTTTGCGCATATTGTTGCCCTCGGGCGTGTAATAGCGCGGCCGACCATCCTCGTCGGGGAATCGCACGGCGCGGTAGGAGCGGCCGCGGTTGCTGAACTCGGCCGCGACGATCGCGCCATCGCGCAACTTCTCGCCGTCCTGCCAGACTTCCTCGTAGACGACCGCGAACCAGTCGTCGCGACGGATGTCCAGCGCGAAATCGATGTCCCAGGCATAGATGCCGGCCAGCCGCATGATGGTGGCGTCGCTCAGCCCGGCGGCCAGCCCCGCGGCATAAAACGAACTGGTGATCTGTCCCGTGCTGCGCGCCAGGCGCACCTCGACGGGATGCTCGAGGAAGGTCGCGACAAAGCCCTCGTCGCCGGCGCTGACCTGGAGGCTGCGCGTTTCGTCGATACGGCGCGACAGCGACAGGATCGAGGGGCCGTCGTGGACGATCTCGAAAGTATCGCCGGGGCGGATGCGGCGCAGGTGCGGGGCCGCATCGTTGACACTGAGCAGGCGATGCAGGTCGCCGACCGAAAGCTCGTGGCGGCGAAACAAGCGGTCGAGACTGTCGCCGGAGCGTACCTCCAGCACGGTGCGCTGGAACAGCTCAGCCGCGGGTTCAGGCGCGGGCGGCAGCGCGGCCTCGATGGCGGGAGTTGCGGCCGGAGTTGCCGCCGGAGTCGCGGCCGGAGCCGGGGCCGGCGTCAGCGTCGGTAATACGTCCTCGAGGATCGCACCGCGCGGGGCGGGGAGCGGCAGCAGCTGGCTGTTCACGCTGCGCTCCGGCGCCGGCGCCGGCTTGCCTTGCGCGGACCCGTCCATCCACAGGACGACCAGCCCGGC
>JBLRWC010000030.1:0-3468 GCA_047921455.1 Gammaproteobacteria bacterium | reverse complement strand
CCGGCGCCGGCTTGCCTTGCGCGGACCCGTCCATCCACAGGACGACCAGCCCGGCGGCGACGGTGACACTCACGGCGGCGGCTACTTGGCGCCGCGAGGCCTTGCGCAAGGCCTCGCGCGCTGCCTGCAGGAAGCTTGCGGACGAATGCTTTATGCGCCGCGATAACGGCCCGCGCGGCACCTGGCCGGCGCGCCCTTGTTCCTTGTAATCGTGTCGGACTCCGCTTCCCACTCGACCCACCGTGCCGCAGGCTGCAAAATTGAGGTTACCCTAGCCGCACCGGGCGTCCCGGTCAATCGACCAGTGCCCATAAGTACCGATAAGAAAAACAGTAAGTCACCCTGGAGTCTTAATGAAACCTGCGAACGAACAGCTCGCCGAGTTGCGGCGCGGCACCGAGGATGTGCTGATCGAGAAGGAACTCGAGGAACGGCTCGCCACGGGCCGCCCGCTGCGTATCAAGGCGGGCTTCGATCCGACCGCGCCCGACCTGCATCTCGGCCACACGGTGCTGATCAACAAGATGCGCCAGTTCCAGGTGTTCGGCCACGAGGTGATCTTTTTGATCGGCGACTTCACCGGGATGATCGGCGATCCGACCGGCAAGAGCACGACGCGCCCGCCGCTGACGCCGACGGAGATTGCCGACAATGCACGCACCTACGAGGCGCAGATCTTCAAGATCCTGGATCCCGACCAGACCCGGGTCGAGTTCAATTCCCGCTGGATGGGGGCCATGAGCGCGGCCGACATGATCCAGCTGGCCGCGAAGCACACGGTGGCGCGCATGCTGGAGCGCGACGATTTCAACCGCCGCTACCGCGAGGAGCGGCCGATCGCGATCCACGAGTTCCTTTATCCGCTGGTGCAGGGTTATGACTCGGTGGCGCTGCAGGCCGATGTGGAGCTGGGCGGCACCGACCAGAAGTTCAACCTGCTGGTGGGGCGCCAGCTGCAGCAGGCCTGGGGCCAGGCGCCCCAGGTCGTGATGACGGTGCCGTTGCTCGAGGGTCTCGACGGCGTGCAGAAGATGTCCAAGTCGTTGGGCAACTATGTCGGTATCAACGAAGCGCCGGCGACCATGTTCGGCAAGCTCATGTCGATCGCCGACACGCTGATGTGGCGCTACTTCGAGTTGCTGTCATTCCGGCCGTTGGGCGAGGTCGCGGCGCTGCAGGCGGCGGTGAACGAAGGCCGCAATCCCATGGAAGTGAAATTCGAGCTGGCCCACGAAATCACGGCGCGGTTCCACGGCGATGCGGGCGCGGCCGCCGGCCGGCGCGATTTCGACCAGCGCATCCGCGCGGGCGCGATGCCCGACGATCTCGAGCGTCGCGTGGTCACGATCGAGGGCGAAGAGATCGGCCTGGCGGCAGCGCTCACGGCAGCCGGCCTGACGGCGAGCAATTCGGAAGCCTTTCGCGAAATTCGCCAGCGCGCGGTGCGCATCGACGGCGAGCGGGTGGACGACCAGCGCCTGCGGTTGCAGGCTGGCCAGGCCTATGTGCTCGCCATCGGCAAGCGGCGCATCCTCGAGGTAGAGTTGCGCAGGGGGTAAACTGGGTCCGCAAGAACAACAGTAAAGGGAGAGTCTTGATGTATTTTGGGAAACTTGCGGCGGGCCTTGCCGCACTCTTGCTCGCGGCCCCGGTGGTCGCGCTGGACGCCGAACAGGCGGGCAAGGTCACCGAAACCCGCCAGGGACTGCTGAAGGTTGTCGGTTGGAATTTCACACCCCTGAACGCCATGGCTCGCGGCCTGGTGCCATGGGACGATGCCCTGGTCGAGCGCAATGCACAGCGGATTGCGTGGATGACGACCATGCTCCCCGATGCGTTTCGGGGCGACACGCGCGGTCATGCGCTCGACACGGAAGCGCGGCCGGTGATCTGGGAGCGCTTTGATCGCTTCGAGGAACTCGCGGCCAATGCGCAGGCCAGCGCAGAGCGCCTGGTCGAGGTTGCGACTGGGGGCGACGAGGCGGCCACCAAGCGCGCCATCAGTGCGCTGCTCGATGACTGCCGCGCGTGCCACAACGACTTCCGCGACAACTAGCGGCGCCGCTAGAAAATCCCCAGGTCGGCCAGCGTCGGCGGTGGCGCTGCACTTACCAGCAACCAGACTGCGCCCGCCGCGGCCAGTAACAGGGCGGCGGCCAGCGGCAGCCGCGAGCCCGGAATCGCCGGTTCCGCGGTGCGCTTGCGGCCGCTGAACATCGGTCCGACCAGGTCGACGCCCGGGCGCCAGCGGTACAACAGCACCGCGATAATGTGCGCCGCCGATAGCAGCAGCAGCAGGTCGAACAGGCGGCCGTGCCAGGCGCTGCCGAAATCCCGCAGCGTGCGCGGCGCCGCCCAGTACCATGGCCCGGCGTCGGCGCCGTCGTGGCTGTTGACCATGCCGGTGGCGACCTGGGCCGCCAGCAGCGCCAGCAATAGCAAGATCATCCAGCTGCCGGGCGGCGTGTGACCGGCTGGTTCGGTAGCCGTGCCGGCGTGCCAGTTGCGCACGTACCGGAGCACGCGCCGCGGCCCGGCGACAAAGCTGTTGAAGCGCGCATAGCGGGGGCCTGCGAAGCCCCAGGCGAGCCGGAAGAGTACCAGCGTCGCGATGCCGTAGCCGGCGTAGAAATGCAGCTCGATGAGGCCCAGTTCCGCGGTCAGCCAGGAGGCCGCAAACAGCAGCACGAGCAGCCAGTGAAACAGCCGCAGGGGAATGTCCCAGACCAGCTTCGCCTGCATGCGATCGTCCCCTGTCAACGGCGTTTCGAGAACTTACTATAATTGGGGTTGACGGACGGAACTGGTCGCCTATAATGCGCGGCCCACCGACGAGTAAGCGAAGGGATCGGGGGCTCGAGGGAAGCGAAAATAGTCGCTTCCAGTTGTTGACAGCCCGGGTTCTTCGCGTATACTTGTCGGTCTGCCTTGCCCCAGTGCAACGGCCCGCTCTTTAACAATTTGGACCAAGTAATTTGTGTGGGGGCTCGTGTCGATGCCTGCAGTCGCAGACATTGGTCGAGCACCAAATCAGTCAGTTAACCGATTGAGAAGGTGGATCGGCATTTTCAGCTCAATACTTTGAACTGAAGAGTTTGATCCTGGCTCAGATTGAACGCTGGCGGCATGCCTAACACATGCAAGTCGAACGGTAACAGGCCCTTCGGGGTGCTGACGAGTGGCGGACGGGTGAGTAATGCTTGGGAATCTGCCCAGTAGTGGGGGACAACCAGGGGAAACCCTGGCTAATACCGCATACGTCCTACGGGAGAAAGCAGGGGATCTTCGGACCTTGCGCTATTGGATGAGCCCAAGTCGGATTAGCTAGTTGGTAGGGTAAAGGCCTACCAAGGCAACGATCCGTAGCTGGTCTGAGAGGACGATCAGCCACACCGGAACTGAGACACGGTCCGGACTCCTACGGGAGGCAGCAGTGGGGAATATTGGACAATGGGCGAAAGCCTGATC
>JBLRWC010000029.1:0-35838 GCA_047921455.1 Gammaproteobacteria bacterium | reverse complement strand
CGAATTTGACTATAACCAGCCCGAGTTTCCGGTCAATTATTCAACATATTCTGGCTTGAATCGGGGCATGGTTTGTGATCAGCCCCAGGTAGGGTAGGGGGGTGTGTTGAATAAAAAACTTTTAAACTCATGGGGTAAGCAAGGATAGTTAATTTCGATATCACAGAATTGAACCGCAAGACGAAGCCAGATTATGTTAAACAATGGCCGTGACCTGCGGAAGCTCTCGTCGTCCCAGGCCAACCAATTGCGACCTGGCTGCGTGCAGAGTGGGTGAGGAAGTCGGCAGATGGGCGGAGATCGTGGAATAAGAGAGCAGAATAGACGCGGTTCGGCGCTAATCTGTCGATTCTTCACAACGGAATGGACTTGCCGGGAGGGAATTGGGGTCTCGAAATGACCACCGGGCAAGGGGCTGGTAGGGGCCAGATACCTGCGGGAGCGTGTCCCGCGATAGGCGCTATACCAGGGGCGCCCTGGAAAAAACCGTGAAATAACTCACAGTTGTTTCTGCAAGAGATTGGATTCCATCACAGTTTCAGATGTAGAAGCCGCACAAGGGCAATCGTGCCGATATGCGGGGGAAAAAATTGTTGCAGCGCAGCACCCGGCTTTGCGCGCCGCTCAAATGTCTCCTGGAGCGAAGGCCTGGATAGACAGAGCGTGAATATCTGTCTCCATCAGAGAGCCAAGCGCCTTGTAGATAAGTTGGTGGCGCTGGATGGCGCGGCGGTCAGCAAAAGCCGCAGCGACCACGGTAACCCGGAAATGTCCACGCCCATCCCGGGCTCCGGCGTGTCCCGCGTGCAGGTGGCTTTCGTCCTCAATTTCAAGCAACTCCGGCTCGAGTGCATCCAGGAGGCGCGCCCTGATCAATTCAACCCGTGTCTCATTCACTTGGATAACTCCCAATTCAATAGGTTGTCTCGGCTAGAATGGCGTTCCATGAGCGAGTTCATCGAAATCCATCCCCAGAATCCGCAGCCCCGGCTGGTGCGGGAGGTCGCTGGGCTTATTGAGGGCGGCGGAATTGTCGCTTACCCGACGGATTCTTCCTATGCCTTCGGTTGGGCGATGGGTGACAAATTGTCGCAGGAACGTATCCGCCGCCTGAAAAATCTTGATAAGCATCATCACTTTACATTGGTGTGCGCGGGCCTTTCTGAACTCTCTACCTATGCCCGCGTGGACAACCAGGCCTATCGTCTTCTGAAGGCCCTGACGCCGGGGCCCTACACATTTATTCTGCCGGCGACACGGCTGGTGCCCAACCGCCTCCAGCATGCGAAGCGCAAGAGCATCGGTATTCGGGTTCCCAATCACGCGATTGCATTGGCTATCCTCGCGGAGCTGCCGGAGCCGCTGATGAGCACTACTTTGCAGTTGCCCGGGCAGGATCATCCCATGAACGAAGCCTGGGAAATCCAGGAAACCCTCGAGCATGAACTGGTGGCAATCGTGGATGGCGGGCCATGCGCACGGGAGGCGACCACCGTGATAGACCTTACTGGACCTGTGCCCGTCGTTACTCGTGCCGGGCTCGGCGATGTCAGTCATCTTCGTTCCGCGTGACTCAGCGCGTATTCCCTTCTCTATAATAGGCCGATGCAACAACTCACCTCGCTCCAGTTACTCGCAGTCGCAGTGATCCCCGTGCTTTTTGCGATCACCATTCATGAGGTTGCCCATGGCTGGGTGGCCCGCCATTTTGGCGACCGCACCGCCGAAATGCTGGGCCGCCTGACGGTTAACCCGCTGAAGCATATTGATCCGATCGGCACTGTAGTGGTGCCGGCGATTGCCTTCATGACGACAGGTTTTCTGTTCGGCTGGGCCAAGCCGGTGCCAGTGGCCATGCGCAACCTTCGCAACCCCCGCCGGGACATGATGCTCGTGGCTGCCGCCGGTCCGGGCGTGAATCTGGTAATGGCAATGTTCTGGGCCGTGTTCATCAAGCTCACCATGTTGAGTGGCATCGACGGCATGACCGCGCAGTTTCTTGTCGCGATGGGGTATATAGGTGTCCTCATCAATGTCATTCTGGCGATCTTCAACATGCTGCCGATTCCTCCGCTCGATGGCGGTCGCGTGTTGAGCGGGTTATTGCCGCCACGGGCATCTACCCGCCTGGATGCGATCGAGCCGTATGGTTTGATCATCGTGCTGGCCTTCATTTTTCTTGGCTGGAGGTACTTTCAGCCGGTGATTTTTACGGTCAGGGATTTCTTTTTTTCGATTGCCGGCGTGTGATCCCCTAGTGTCTGTACGGAGCGAGCATTGAGTATTACTTCTGGGCCTAACCGGCGTGTATTGTCTGGTATGCGGCCTACCGGCGCCTTGCACCTCGGCCATCTGCACGGGGCCCTGAACAACTGGCTGCGTATGCAATACGAGTACGATTGCTTTTTTTTCGTGGCGGACTGGCATGCCCTGACAACCCATTACGAGGACCCGTCCGGGATTGCGCCGAGCGTCCGCGAGATGCTCATCGAGTGGCTTGCTGTCGGTATCAACCCGGCAGCCGCAACGGTATTCGTGCAATCGGATGTCCCGGAGCATGCCGAGCTGCACCTGTTGTTGTCGATGATCACGCCGCTCGGTTGGCTCGAACGCGTACCCACGTACAAGGATCAGCAGGAAAAGCTCAAGGAACGCGACCTGGGAACCTATGGATTCCTCGGCTATCCGCTGCTGCAGAGCGCCGACATCCTTATCTATCGAGCCGGGCATGTGCCAGTCGGCGAGGACCAGGTGGCGCATGTGGAAATCACTCGCGAGATCGCCCGGCGTTTCAACCATCTTTATGGCCGGGAGGCAGATTTCGAGCAGCGCGCCGAGCGCGCCGTGCGGCACCTCGGCGGCAAGCAAGGCCGGCTTTACCGCGAGTTCCGCAAGAGTTACCAGGAACGCGGCGATGAAGCGGCGTTGGAATCCGGCCAGGCCCTGGTCGAGAATCATCCGCGCCTGACGCTCGCTGATCGTGAGCGCCTGTTGGGTTACCTGGAGGGCGTCGGTCGTACGATCCTGGTCGAACCAGATGCGTTGTTGACGCCGACGCCGCGAGTACCGGGACTGGACGGGCAGAAGATGTCGAAGTCCTACGGCAACACGATTGGGATCGCGGAAGAACCGGCTGTCGTCGAGAAGAAGCTGCGCACCATGCAGACCGACCCGGCACGTGTACGCCGCACTGACCCTGGCGAGCCGGAGAAGTGTCCAGTCTGGCAATTCCACCGCATGTATTCGGATGAAAGCATCCAGTCCTGGGTCCAGCAGGGTTGTCGCAGTGCCGGGATCGGCTGTATTGAATGCAAACAGCCCGTCATAGATGCGGTGTTGGCGGAACTGAAGCCGATTCGGGAAAAAATCCTGGAATACAAAAAAGATTCTTCCACGGTGGATATCATCTTGGCCGAGGGCCGTGAGCGTGCGCGCGATGCGGCGCGGGAAACGATGGACGACGTGCGCGAAGCCATGGGGCTGGAGTATCGATGAACGAGCAGTCTCAGCCGTCCGTGGCCGGGGATGGGGCTGAAATCGCCGCGGTCGGCAATGTGCCGATGGGCGCCGGCCAGGAAGAAATGCCGTTCGCCATCGTCGAAGGCGAACCGCTCACGGCGATTCCAATGGACCTCTATATCCCGCCGCACGCTCTCGAGGTCATCCTCGATGCCTTCGAGGGGCCGCTGGACTTGTTGCTGTACCTGATCAAGCGTCAAAACATAGATATTCTGAATATTCCGATTGCGAAGATCACCCACCAGTACATGCAGTACATCGAGGTGATGCAGGAGTTGCAGCTGGAACTCGCCGCGGAGTACCTCGTGATGGCGGCGATGCTGGCGGAGATCAAGTCGCGCATGTTGCTGCCCCGACCGTCATCCAATGACGAGGAGGGCGAGGACCCGCGCGCGGAACTGGTGCGTCGGTTGCAGGAATACGAGCGGTATAAGAAGGCCGCAATGGAAATTGACAGCCTGCCGCGCCTGGAGCGTGATGTATTCCAGGCCAGCGCCGACATGTGCGAGCGCAAGGTAGTTGAAATCCTGCCGGAGGTGACGCTGCGGGAATTGTTGCTGTGCTTCCAGGAGGTTCTTTCCCGGGCGGATATGTTTGCGCATCACCAAGTACATCGGGAGACGCTGTCCGTGCGTCAGCGAATGTCCGATGTACTGGCGCGCATCCAGGACGGCAAGTTCGCCGAGTTTACCTCGTTGTTTACGCCCGGGGAGGGACGTATGGGCGTGGTCGTGACTTTTCTTGCGATCCTCGAACTGATCCGCGAGGCACTGCTGGATATCGTCCAGTCCGAGCCATTCGCGCCGATTCATGTCAAATCACGCGGCGTTGAGACGGCTGCTGGCGAGCCGTCGCCGCAGCCGCTCCCCGGTCTCCAGGGCTGAAGACAATCATGGATCCCAGGAAACTCAGGAATATCGTCGAAGCCGCCCTGCTGGCAGCCGGGCGACCTCTCAGCCTCGAGCAGTTGCAGGGTTTGTTTGCCGAACACGAACAACCGGCGCGAACCGACTTGAAAGCCGCACTCGAAGCGCTCGGTGAAGACTACGCGGATCGCCCGGTCAGGCTGCTCGAAGTAGCGAGCGGATGGCGTATCCAGGTACGCGAGGAAATGTCGCCCTGGCTGGCGCGGCTTTGGCAGGATCGGCCGGCACGCTATTCGCGCGCCTTGCTCGAGACGCTCGCCTTGATCGCGTATCGGCAGCCGATTACACGTGGCGAGATCGAAGACATACGTGGCGTCAGCGTGAGCTCGAACATTATGCGTACCCTGATGGAGCGGGGCTGGGTAAGAATCGTCGGCCATCGCGACGTACCGGGCCGGCCAGGGATGTACGCCACAACGCGTGATTTTCTCGATTACTTCGGGCTCAAGAAGCTGGATGAACTGCCGCCTCTCGCGGAGCTTCGCGACCTCGATGCTATCAGTGTAGAACTGGATTTCGGGCTCACGGAGCAACCGTCCGCAGCATTACCGGAGGAGGCCGATGAGCATGAAGAAACGACCGACACTGACGCGCCGCAAGACGACACCCGCGCCTGAAGCGGAGCCCGTCAGAATCCACAAGCTGCTGGCCGATGCCGGGATCGGGTCTCGGCGGGAGATCGAGCGCTGGATCGGCGAGGGTCGCATCGCCGTGAACGGCCGGCCCGCTGAAATCGGCGAACGCCTGACCGGCGTCGAAAAGATCACGCTCGATGGTCGTCCCGTGCGGATTAACGAGCCGTCCAGGCATCGTTACCTGGCGTACCACAAGCCGGCAGACGAGGTATGCACACGCAATGACCCCGAGGGCCGCCGCACGGTATTCGAATCGCTGCCGCACCTGCGTGGCCAACGCTGGATCGCGGTCGGTCGGCTGGATGTCAGCACCACGGGGCTGATGCTGTTCACTACCGATGGCGCGCTGGCCAATGCACTGATGCATCCCTCGGGCGAGGTGTTGCGCGAGTACGCGGTGCGCGTCATGGGTGAACCGGACGACGAAATGATCAGCAAGTTGATCACCGGCGTCGAACTCGACGACGGCATGGCGTCCTTCGAAAAAATTGAACCGGCAGGTGGCGAAGGTCGAAACCGCTGGTATCACGTCAGTCTGCGCGAAGGTCGCAATCGCGAGGTTCGCAGGTTGTGGGAAGCCGTCGGTCTGACCGTCAGCAGGTTGTCACGTGTCTCGTACGGGCCGGTGACGCTCGAACGCGAGCTCAGGCGGGGCCGGTTTCGCGATCTCGATGCGAGCGAGATTCGTACCCTGTACGAGTGTGTGGGCCTGCCGGTGCCCAATGTCGGAGCGGTGGACGCGCGCGCGTTGAAGCCGCGCCGCAAGCGTTCGTCCGCACCCTAGCGCGAAGCCCTGGCGTTGCCCGGCCGGCGCTACTGCGCGTCGAAGCTACGCCCGGTCACGCCGCGGCTATCGGGTCCCAGCAGGTAAAGCCAGGCGCCTATGATCTCCTCGGGTGTCTTGAGTCGATTCGGGTCTTCAGCCGGGTAGGCCGCGGCCCGCATGGCGGTCCTGGTCGCGCCCGGGTTGATGACATTGACGCGGATGTTCGGCCTGTTGGCAAGTTCATCCGCCAATACCTGGCTGAGGCCCTCAACGCCGAACTTTGAAACCGCATAGGCGCCCCAGTAAGCTTTGCCGCGGCGCCCGACGCCGCTCGAGGTGAAGATCACCGAGGCGTCCGGCGACTTCATCAGCAGGGGCAACAGGCAACGACAAAGGATAAACGGCGCCGTCAGGTTGACGTGCAGCACTCGCTGCCAGTCGCCGACGTCATGGTGCTCGATGGGGGTGCGGCCGCCGAGCACGCCGGCGTTCTGCACCAGCCCGTCGAGGCGGCCCCACTGTTCTTCGATGGCGCCGCTGAGCCGGTCGTAATCCTCGCCACTGGCGCGTTCCAGGTCGAGCGGGAAAATGGCCGGCGTCGGCGCGCCCGCCGCGCAGATCTCGTCATAAACCGACTCCAGCCTGCTCACGGTCCGGCCATGGAGAATCACGGTTGCGCCGAGGCTTGCGATGGACTTCGCCAGTACTCGGCCGATCCCCGCGCTCGCGCCGGTTACCAGGATCACCCGGTCTGCCAGCAGTCCCGGCTTGGCATCGTAGTGGGTCATTTTTTCGATGTTCATGGCGAGTCCTCCTTGTCAGACACGTGCCTTTGCTGCACGCCGCGCCGCGCGCCAGGCAAGCCAGGTGTTTTGCAGGTTCCCGGGCAGCGCCTGGGGATTGAATTCGTGGGCGTGCAGCTTGGCGAGGTGGCGGCGATAGAGCGCCGCCAGCACTAGCCCGGGGCGTTGGCGCGGCCATTCGCCGGGCGGCAGCAAGGCCTCTGCTTCGTCAAGCGCTCGGCGGGCCTCGCCGGCGATACGGTCGAGACAGGTTGCCAATGCAACGTCCATCCGGCCATCCGGCTCGACCTGCTCGACAGCGCCGGTTTCCGCAATCCAGTCGCGCGGCAGCAGGCGTCGTTCGGCAGCGAGATCGCTGCGCAGGGTTGCGATGATATCCACCAGGGCCACGCCGGTGCCAAGACGCTGGGCGTGGCGCCGCACGGCGCGCTCGTTGGCGGGATCCCTCAAGCCTAGCAGGCCGGCCAGCATTTCATGCAGCACGCCGCTGCTACGGTAGCAATACAATGATAGCTCGGCGTAATTGCCGCAGGGCGAAGCGGTCAACTCACTCTGTGCTGCATCGACCAGTTCCAGCAGGTATTCGGCCTGCACGGCCGCCCGGGTATCCACCGCGGCCAATTTTCGGGTCAAGGGATGCTGTTCTTTTCCGCTGCCGAAACCGCTCAATTCCGCACGCCACCAGTCCAGCCGTGCCTGGGCGACCATCGGTTCCGACGGCTCACGGGCAGCTGCGAGGATTTCGGCGCGCAGATCCAGCAACAAGGCGACCTTCTCCTTGTGTTGCGACGGCGTGAATAACAGCGCATACCAGAGGGGGGAACCCTGCGGTACGGCTTTCTCGCTGGCCGGAGTTGCGCTGTTCATGACGGTTCAGGATCTCGGGGCGTGTCGGAGCCACTCGCCGAATCGTTATCAGCCTGCGGGAGTGCCTCGGGGCCATGCACGGTGCGTGGGACGGCGTCGACCTCCGGCAAGGGCTCGATTGGTTTGCGGGCCTGGACTCCCATTTCGGTGAAGCGACGGGCGCCCGGCAATACCTGCCGCTCGAGCGAGCCGACCGCACTGTTGTAGGCGTCGACACTCCCCGAGAGCGACCGACCGACCCGCGCAATGTGTCCGCTGAAGGTCGCCAGGCGCTTGTAGAGCTCACTTGCGAGATCGCGAATCTGCTTGGCGTTGTCCGCCAGCGCGACTTGTCGCCAGCCGTACGCCACTGCTTTCAGCAGTGCAACGAAGCTGGTGGGCGTGGCAAGGATGACGTGCTGGTTGAGTGCTTCGTCGAGCAGGCGCGGATCACGGGCCAGGGCGGCGCTCAGGAACTGGTCGCCCGGAATAAACAGGATGACAAATTCCGGGCTGCGCTCGAACTGGGACCAATAGGCCTTGGCCGCGAGTTCGCGAACGCGTTCGCGCACTTTGCGGGCATGGCGCTGCAAGGCGAGCTCTCGGGCCTCGTCATCCGGCGCTTCGACGGCGGCCAGGTAAGCATCCAGCGGAGTTTTCACGTCCACCACCAGCTGTCGGCCTTCGGCGAGGTGCACGATCATGTCAGGCCGCAACACGCCGTCCTCGGACGAGGTATGTTCCTGTTCGGTAAAATCGCAATGTTCGACCATGCCGGCCAGCTCGACCAGGCGCCGCAGCGTCATCTCGCCCCACTGGCCACGCACCTCCGGCCGCCGCAAGGCCGTCACGAGATTGCGCGTTTCCGAGCTGAGTGTCTGCTGGCTCAGGCTGATGGATTCCAGCAGACCGCGGATGTTACCAAAGGCCTCGTGGCGTTCTTTCTCGATTGTCGCGATCTGTTGCTCGGTGCGTTGCAATGCTTCCCGGATCGGGGCGACGAGGGTTTCGACCGCCTTCTCCCGGGCCTCCAGTTCACCTTGAGCCTGCGTGCGATGGACGTCGAGATTTTGTCGCGCGAGCTCGAGGAAGTTACGGCTGTTGTCTTGCAGGGAACGCCGGGCGAGATCGTTGAAGACCTGGGCCAGGCGTTGTTCGGCAAGCGCTAGCGCTGCGTCGCGCTCCTCGTCGGCCAGGGCGCGTGCTTCGAGGCGGCTTTCGGCCACCGCAAGCCGTTCGCGGAGACGGCCGGCGCGGGGCTGCAACACGAGCAATGCACCGATGACACCGAGCACGACGCCGCCGAGCAGCAGCAACGCCAGCATCCAGGCGTCCGGCGGTAGTCCCGTCATGCGACCCCCGGGAGAACGCCCAGTCGACGAGCCAGCGGCGCGAGCCCGTCGGGCGCGAGCATCAGGTGGTCGGCCAGCCACTCGGCCGGATCGTCATCCGGCGGAATATAGCCCCAGGCCGCCGCCACGGTGTACATGCCAGCAGCACGCCCGGCCTCGACATCGCGCACATTGTCACCCACATAGACACAGCGTTCCGCCGCCACCCCCAGTTCGCGGGCGGCGTGCAACAACGGCATCGGGTGCGGCTTGGCGAACGGCAAGGTGTCGCCGCTGATGACCGTGCCAGCCCGCTCGTGAAGCCCCAGGCCGGCGAGCAACGGTTCAGTCAGCCAGCCCGGCTTGTTGGTCACGATACCCCATGGCACACCGGCCAACTCCAGCGCCTCCAGGCTTTCGTCGATCCCCGGAAACAGGCGAGACTCCCGGCAGACGCAGACCTCGTAACAGGCCAGGAATCGCCGGCGCAATTCCGCCGTCCGCCCTGCATCGAGTTGTTCGCCATAGCCCAGGCGGATCAGTCGCAGGGCGCCCCAGGAGACCCACGGCCGAATCGTTTCATACGGGAGCGGCGCGTGGCCGTCGCTGGACAACATCGTGTTGAGCGCCGCTGCAAGGTCCGGCCCGGTGTCCGCCAGGGTACCGTCGAGATCAAACAGGACCGCGGTGTGCGCCATGTTCAGGCCGCTGGCTTCAGACTGTGCGCGAGGTAATTTACATGCACATTGCCGCCCAGGGTGCAGTCGCGCGTGAACGGGTTGTAGTGCATGCCCGTAAAGCCGGTCAGCTCGAGCCCGGCGGCGCGGATCCATTCGGCCAGTTCGGAAGGCCGGATCAGCTTGGCGTATTCATGGGTTCCCCTGGGCAGCAGCCGCAGCACATATTCGGCGCCGAAGATGGCCATTACCCAGGCTTTCGGGTTGCGGTTGATGGTGGAAAAAAAAACATGTCCGCCGGGACGCACCAGGCGGCTGCAGGCGGCCACCACCAGCGAGGGGTCGGGAACATGCTCGAGCATCTCCAGGCAGGTGACGACGTCGTAGCCGCCGGGCCGCGCGGTGGCATGTTCTTCGGCGGTGGATTTCAGGTACTCGACCTCGAGCCCGGATTCGCGCACATGGATCTGGGCTACTGCAAGCGGCGCTGGCGCCATGTCGATCGCCGTAACCGTGGCGCCGCGTGCGGCCATGGACTCCGCCAGGATGCCGCCGCC
The DNA here is from genome assembly GCA_047921455.1 of Gammaproteobacteria bacterium. Taxonomy (GTDB): domain Bacteria; phylum Pseudomonadota; class Gammaproteobacteria; order Steroidobacterales; family XN24; genus XN24. Next base: position 25,778 of record JBLRWC010000029.1, on the reverse strand, counting down.
GCAGCCGATGTCGAGCACGCGTTTGCCCTGCAGCCCGACGCGTTCGTCGATGAATTCGAGCCGCGCCGGGTTGATGTCATGCAGCGGCTTGAAGTCACCCTCGCTGTCCCACCAGCGGTCCGCGAGGGCTTCGAAGCGCGCAATCTCGGCGGCGTCGACGTTTGCCGTGTGTGTATCAGTTGTGTCGGTCATGTTTATCGGTTCCTGCAATCCTGTCACGCCATGCGCCGGCGCGGGCCATCATCACGGTGTCATCCAGCCGTACCAATCGTCCGTCCGCGACCATCCTGCGTCCCGCAACCCAGACGTCCTCGACCTGGTCGCGACTGGCGGCGTAGACCAGCTGCGCAATCGGGTCGTAAACCGGCCAGGTCGTCGGTCGCTCGAGATGCACGCAGCTCAGGTCAGCCCATTTGCCCGGCTCGATCGAGCCGATTTCCTCCGCCAGGCCGAGCGCCCGCGCACCGTTGATGGTCGCCATGGCGAGCACCTGCCGGGCCGATACGGCGTCGGCCTGGCCAGCTACGCCCTTGGCCAGCAACGCTGCGGTACGCATTTCGCCGAGCATATCCAGGTCGTTGTTACTGGCGGCGCCGTCGGTGCCGAGGCAGACGTTCGCCCCGGCGTCGATCAGCTTTGCCACTGGACAGAATCCGCTCGCGAGCTTCAGATTGGATTCAGGACAGTGCACGACGCTGGCGCCGACGGCCGCCACGCGCTCGATTTCAGAGTCCTCGAGCTGGGTCATATGTACGGCCATCAGCATGGGCGAAACCAGCCCAAGCCGATCGAGGCGGGTCAGCGGCCGGACGCCACATTCGGCCATGCTGGTGGACACTTCATCCGCGGTTTCGTGCAGGTGCATATGGACCGGCGCTTCGAGTTCATCGGCCAGGCGCCGAATCTTTACCAGGTATTCGTCGTCCACCGTGTAGGGTGCATGCGGCGCGAAGGCGGTCGAAATCAGCGGGTGGCCCTTGTACTCGTCGCGCAGCTCCAGGCCCTTGCGCAGGTAATCCGCGGAATCGCGGGCCCACACCGTCGGGAACTTGATCAGGATCATGCCGACACAGGCGCGCATGCCGATCCGCGCTGCCGAACGGGCGACGACGTCGGGGAAAAAGTACATGTCGTTGAAGGCGGTAGTGCCGCCCAGCAGCATTTCGGCCATGGCCAGTTCGCTGCCGTGCTCGACGAATTCGGCACTCATCCAGCGCTGTTCGGCCGGCCAGACATGGTCCTGCAGCCAGGCCATCAATGGCAGGTCATCAGCGAGCCCGCGCAACAGGGACATCGCGGCATGCGTATGGGCATTGACCAGCCCGGGGATCAGCAGGTGGCCGGGCCGGTCGATCACCTCCACCGCCTCGTAACGCGCGAGCGCCTCCACGGCTGGCAGCAGCGCGACGATGCGTCCTTGCCGGATTGCGACCGCATGGTGCTCGAGCGCCGGGCCTTCCGGGATCACCGGTGCGATCCAGCGGGCCTTGATCAGCGTGTCAACTTTCTCCATGCTCTAAGCTCTCGTGCGGCGGCGGCCCCGGGCACCGGGGCCTGTCGAAGCCAACCATTCTAGCGTCCCGCGCGCGGGCGAACGAGTTTGCAACCTTGGGCAACCGGAATAAAAACATCGAACCTGTCGATCCGACTGGTATCCATGCCGTCACCTGGCGCAGTGGGCGGCTGGATTTGCTGGACCAGCGACGCCTCCCGGCCGACGTGCGGCGCGTAGTCTGTGAGGATGTCGATGCCGTAATCCATAGCATTCGCGACATGGTGGTGCGTGGCGCGCCGGCGATTGGCATCGCCGCGGCTTACGGTTCGGTACTGGCGGCCCGTATGCGGATCGCCTCCCATGGCGACGATTGGCTGGCGTATTACCGGCATGACCTTGCCCGTTTACGGCAGGCGCGGCCCACGGCGGTGAACCTGGCATGGGCGGTCGACCGGATGCTGGCCGTCGGCGCGGAAGCCACGAATGATCCTGTCGAGACGTTGTTACAGGAAGCATGCCGGCTCCACGCCGAAGACATTGCCATGAACCTGGCGATCGCGCAGCACGGCGCCGAGTTGCTGGATGCCCCGGGCACTGTCATCACGCACTGTAATGCCGGTGCGTTGGCCACCGGTGGCCTCGGCACGGCGCTTGGCGTCATACGCGAGGGCTGGCGGCGTGGGCTCATCACCCGGGTGTGGGTGGATGAAACCCGGCCGTGGCTCCAGGGGGCGCGCCTGACCGCCTGGGAACTGGGTCGCGAGGGCATTCCGACCACGGTGATCACCGACTCGGCGGCGGCCCAGTTGATGCGGCGCGAGCCACCAACCTGGGCGATCGTCGGCGCCGACCGCGTGGTCGCTAATGGTGACGTGGTGAACAAGATCGGCACCTACTCGCTGGCCGTGACGGCGCGCCACCACGATGTCCGTTTCATGGTGGCGGCCCCCGGTTCGACGCTGGATCCGGCCACAGCCTCCGGGGATGACGTCGCGATCGAACAACGCGACCCCGCCGAGATCTGGGCGGCGGCGGGGGGCGTCCCGGCTGGGGCGGATGCATCCAATCCCGCCTTCGACGTCACGCCTGCGGAACTGGTCGATGCGCTGGTCACCGAGCGCGGCGTGGCCGCACCGCCTTCCGCAGCCACAATAAAGGCATTGCGCGGCGCCTGAAGAGGCTTCGTGCAGGGGTCCGCGGCGGCCCCTTGTGGTACCATTACGCGCTTATATCGGGGGCTATACCGCGTTGCAGCATGTGGCCGGGCGCGCCCTCTAACCCGTTGATTTGAATCGGGCTGGTACCTCATGTCAGAAGTCGCAAAAGAGATACTCCAGGTCAACCTGGAAGATGAAATGAGGCAGTCGTACCTCGATTACGCCATGAGCGTGATCGTGGGGCGCGCCCTTCCGGATGTCCGCGATGGACTCAAGCCCGTGCACCGGCGCGTCTTGTTCGCCATGCGTGTGCTGGGCAACGACTGGAACAAGGCCTACAAAAAGTCGGCCCGCGTCGTCGGCGACGTGATCGGTAAATATCATCCGCACGGCGATTCGGCTGTCTACGACACGATTGTGCGCATGGCTCAGCCCTTCTCGATGCGCTACGTACTGGTGGACGGGCAGGGTAACTTCGGCTCGGTGGACGGCGATTCGCCGGCGGCAATGCGCTACACGGAAGTTCGCATGGCGAAGCTGGCCCACGAACTGCTTGCCGATATCGACAAGGAGACGGTGGATCTCGTCGCAAACTATGACGAGTCCGAGTATGAGCCGTCGGTGCTGCCGACGCGCGTGCCCAATCTGCTCATCAACGGCTCTGCGGGTATTGCCGTCGGAATGGCGACCAATATTCCGCCACACAACCTGCGCGAAATCGTAAATGCATGTATCGCCCTGATCGACGAGCCAGGGCTAACGCTCGACGAGTTGTTGGCGCATGTGCCCGGTCCGGACTTCCCGACCGCGGCGCTCATCAACGGCACCGCGGGCATTCACGAGGCCTATCGTACCGGTCGCGGCCGTGTTCATATTCGGGCGCGCGCCCATTTCGAGCCGTTTCGCGACGGGAGCCGCGAGGCGATCGTCGTCACCGAATTGCCTTACCAGGTCAACAAGGCTCGCCTGGTGGAGAAGATTGCCGAGCTGGTACGCGAGAAAAAGCTCGAGGGCATCAGCGAATTGCGTGACGAGTCCGACAAGGACGGTTTGCGCGTCGTCATCGAGCTGAAGCGCGGCGAGAATGGCGCGGTGATTTTGAACAACTTGTTCAAACACACGCCGCTGCAGACCGTGTTTGGCATCAACATGGTGGCGCTGGTGGACGGCCAGCCCCGGCTGCTCAACCTCAAGGAAATCCTCGAGGCATTCATTCGTCATCGCCGCGAAGTGGTGACCCGGCGGACCATCTTCGAGTTGCGCAAGGCGCGCGAGCGCGCCCACGTTCTCGAGGGGCTCGCGGTCGCGCTGGCCAATATCGATGAGGTGATTGCGCTCATCAAGGCGTCGCCGACCTCGGCCGAGGCACGGCTCGCCCTGACGGGTCGAAGCTGGGCACCGGGTGTCGTTACCGCGCTGCTGGAACGGGCCGGCGCGGAAGCCACGCGGCCTGCCGGCCTGGCGGCGGACCTCGGCCTGGAGAATGGCCGGTACCGCCTGTCCGAGGCCCAGGCGCAAGCCATCCTGGATCTTCGTCTGCACCGCCTTACCGGGCTGGAGCAAGAAAAAATAATTAAGGAATACGAAGAGATAATAGGCAAAATTAAAGAATATTCTGAGATATTGGAAAGCGCTGACCGCCTCTCGGAGGTCATCCGCGAAGAATTGCTGGCGGTGGTGGATGAGTACGGGGACGAGCGCCGCACCGAGATTCTTCAAGACCACCTGGATCTTTCCATGGAGGATCTCATCAGCGAGGAGGACGTCATCGTGACGCTCTCGCATGGCGGTTATGCGAAAGCCCAGCCGGTCACCGATTACCAGGCGCAACGGCGCGGCGGGCGCGGCCGGACGGCGACGCGCGTCAAGCAGGAAGATTTCGTCGACAAGCTGTTCATTGCCAATACACATGACTGGCTGCTGTGCTTCTCCAGTCGCGGCAAGGTTTACTGGTTGAAGGTCTACGACCTGCCGCTCGCCGGGCGCGGCTCGCGCGGCAAGCCGATCGTCAACCTGTTGCCGTTGGAGGAGGGCGAGCGCATCAACGCGGTCCGGCCGATTCGGGAATTTGCCGAGGGCCCTTATGTTTTCATGGCGACCAGTCGCGGCACGGTCAAGAAAACGCCGCTGGTGGCATTTTCCCGGCCGCGCCGCGACGGCATCATTGCCATCGACCTGCGCGACGACGACTACCTGATCGACGTCGGCATCACCGACGGCCAGCAACAGATCATGCTGTGTGCTTCCAACGGCAAGGCCATCCGGTTCCGCGAGGCCGATGTGCGACCCATGGGAAGGACTGCGGGCGGTGTCCGGGGTCTGAAGCTGGCCGATGAGCATCACGTCATCGCCCTGATCATTGCTGACGAAGGCCAGTTACTGCTGGCCACCGAGCACGGCTACGGAAAGATGACCCCGGTCGAGGATTTCCCGATCCATGGTCGTGGCGGGCAGGGCGTGATCGGCATCCAGACCAATGAGCGCAACGGCCTGATGGTGGGCGCTTTGCTGGTCCAGCAGGACGACCAGGTGATGATGATTTCCAGTACGGGGGTCCTTGTGCGCACGGCCATCGACGGGATTCCGACGCTTTCCCGCAATACCCAGGGCGTTCGCCTGATTCGTCTCGATGAAGGCGGCCGGCTGGTCGGCATGGGGCGAGTCGCGGCCGAGCAGTCCGACGACCTGGACGACGAATCACTGGACGAAACCGGCGCCGTGCCGGATGAAGCAGACTAAAACTCAAGCGACAGGGAGAATCGATATGGAGCGCGTTTTCAATTTCAGCGCGGGTCCCGCGGCCATGCCTTTACCGGTGTTGGAGCGCGCCCGCGAGGAAATGGCCAGTTGGCAGGGCTGCGGCATGTCGGTCATGGAACTTTCCCATCGGGGTAAGGAGTTCCTGTCGATTGCCGAACGTGCCGAAGCTGACCTGCGACGCTTGCTCGACATACCCGCCGACTACCGTGTCCTGTTCCTGCAGGGCGGTGCATCGGCGCAGTTCGGGGCTGTGCCGTTCAATTTTGCGGGACCGCAGGACAAGGCGGATTATGTCGTTACCGGCTCCTGGGGCAAGAAAGCGCTGGCCGAAGGGCGGCGCTTCGTCGATGCCCAGGTCGCGGCCGATTCGGCCCATAACCGCCATACCGGCATCCCGGATCCCGCGGGCTGGCAACTCAGCCCGGACGCGGCGTACCTGCACTACACGCCGAACGAGACGATTGGCGGAGTCGAATTTCACTTCATTCCCGAGACGCGGGCGCCACTCGTAGCGGATATGTCCTCAACGTTATTGTCGCGGCCGCTCGACGTGAGCCGCTTCGGCATGATCTATGCCGGGGCGCAGAAAAACATCGGCCCGGCCGGGTTGGCGATCGTGATTGTTCGCGAAGACATGCTCGGGCGTGCGCGCGCGGGTACGCCGGTGATGATGGACTACCTGCAGCAGGCAGAGAATGGTTCGATGTTGAATACGCCGCCGACCTGGGCCTGGTACGTTGCCGGGCTGGTATTCGACTGGCTGCTCGAGCAGGGCGGACTGGCCGAGATGCAGCGGCGCAACCAGAAAAAGGCCGAAACCCTGTATGCGACCATCGACGCGTCGGATTTCTACGCGAACCCGGTCGAGAAACCGAGCCGGTCCTGGATGAATGTGCCGTTTACGCTGGCCGATCCCGGGCTTGACGGCAAGTTCCTGGAGCAGTCCAAGGCCGCTGGCCTGCTGACCCTGAAAGGGCATCGCTCCGTCGGCGGTATGCGGGCGAGCATCTATAACGCCATGCCGCAGGAGGGTGTGGACGCACTGGTCGCGTTCATGCAGGAGTTTGAGCGCCGCCACGGGTGAGCTGTCTGTTGCATTGCGGTATCAATCTGTCAGTATCGAGCCGATGACCCAACGCCGATGGAGATCCCGATGACTTTCAAGGTCCTTACGCTGAACAATATTGCCCTGGCGGGCCTGGAGCGCTTGCCGCGTGACCGTTACGAAGTGGCGTCGGAAATCGGCCACCCGGATGCGATCATGGTGCGCTCCGCCGATATGCACAAGGCCGAGGTGCCGCCGAGCGTCAAGGCCGTCGGGCGCGCTGGCGCCGGCGTGAACAATATTCCAGTCGAGGAAATGAGCCGCCGCGGCGTGCCGGTTTTCAATGCCCCCGGTGCCAATGCCAATGCGGTAAAAGAACTCGTGCTTGGCGGCGCGCTGCTCGCCGCGCGTAATCTTTGCGAGGCGTGGGATTATGTCCGCACGCTCGACGGCCAAGAGGATGAACTGAATCGCGCGGTCGAGAGCGGCAAGAAGCGGTTTGTCGGCTCCGAGCTCCCTGGCCGAAGTATTGGCGTGATCGGACTCGGTGCCATTGGCGTAGAGGTGGCCAATGCCGCACTGGCGCTCGGCATGCAGGTCATCGGCTTTGATCCGAAAATGACTGTCGCGCGGGCCTGGCAGCTGAATTCAGGTGTACGCGAGGCGGTCAGCCTGGACGACCTGTTCAGCCGTTCCCAGTTCATCACGGTGCATGTGCCGTTGCTGGACGGCACGCGCGGCCTGGTCAACGCCGAGCGGCTGGCATTGATGAAGCCCGGCGGTGTGCTGCTCAATTTTTCGCGCGGCGCCATCGTGGATGATGCGGCAGCCCTGGCGTCGCTTGATGCGGGGCACCTGGGCCGTTACGTGACGGATTTCCCGACTGCAGCCAACAAGAGCCATCCGAAGGTCATCGCCCTGCCGCACCTGGGTGCATCCACCCGCGAGGCCGAGGAGAACTGCGCCATCATGGTTGCGGAAAACCTGCGCGACTTCCTGGAAAACGGGAATATCCGCCACTCGGTAAATTTTCCGGAAGCCGTATTGCCGCGGGTCGAGGGTGGTGTAAGGCTGGCCATTGCCAACGCCAACGTGCCGAACATGGTCGGCCAGATCTCGACCGCACTGGCATCAGCCGGGCTGAATATTTCGGACCTGCTGAACAAGTCGCGTGGCGATGTCGCCTATACGCTCGCCGACGTGGATGGCCAGGTGCCGGCCGAAGTGCTGGAAAAAATCGGTTCGATTCCGGGGGTCCTGTCCTTGCGGGTGACTCCCGACGCGGCTTGACCGGCCCATGAGCGACGCGGGAACCAACGGCAAGCTCGACCAGATCCGGCGCCAGATCGACGCGATCGACGAGCGCTTGCAGGTGCTGATCAGCGAGCGTGCAAGCCTGGCGCAGGCGGTTGGTGAAACCAAGTTTCCCGAGCCCGTCGGGCTCGCCAATACGCCGCGTGATTATTATCGGCCCGAGCGCGAGGCCGAAATCCTGCGGCGGGCGCTGGCGCGTAATAACGGGCCGCTGAAGGATGAGGAAGTCGTTCGCCTGTTTCGCGAAATCATGTCGGCGTGCCTCGCGCAACAGGAACCGTTGAAAGTCGCTTTCCTCGGTCCCGAGGGCACCTTTTCGCAAGCGGCGGTGTTGAAGCACTTCGGGCACTCGGTGCGCACGTTGGCCGTACCCTCCATCGAGGAGGTGTTTCACGACGTCGAGGCCGGTATCGCGGACTTCGGCGTAGTGCCCGTGGAAAATTCCACCGAGGGGACGGTGAGCAATACCCTCGACATGCTGGCGACCACCCCGCTGCTGATCAGCGGCGAAGTCGAACTGCGCATCCGCCAGCATTTGCTCGGGAAAATGTCCTCGCTGGAGCAAGTACAAAGAGTGTACTCCCACCAGCAGTCGCTCTCGCAATGCCGCGCGTGGCTGGAGCAGCGCCTGCCCGGCGTGGAGCAGATCGCGGTGGCCTCGAATGCGGAAGCCGCGCGGCTCGCCGCGGTCGAAGAGGGCGCCGCAGCCATCGCCGGGGACACCGCGGCGGAGGTCTACGGACTCGAGCCGTTGATGGCGAATATCGAGGACCGGCCGGATAATACGACGCGGTTCGTGGTGCTGGGCAGGGAATCCCCGGGGCCGAGCGGACGCGATAAGACTTCCCTGTTGTTGTCGTCGCGGCATGCGGCCGGCGCGCTGCAGGAACTGTTGTATCCCCTGTCGAAACACAAGGTCAGCATGACGCGGATCGAGTCCCGTCCGTCGCGACGCGGCAAGTGGGACTATGTATTTTTCGTCGATGTCGAAGGTCATCGGGAGGATGCGAATGTGGCAGCGGCATTGCAGGACCTGGAGACCACCGCGGCCTGGTGTCGCATACTGGGTTCGTACCCCACGGCGATCCTGTAAACTTGCGACCTCCGTTCAGGAGGTCTCATGACTAGCAAGTTCCTTGAGCTGGCCGCGCCCGGAATCGCCGGCCTCAGTCCGTACCAGCCAGGCAAGCCAATTGCCGAACTGGAGCGCGAATATGGCGTGACGGACATCGTCAAGCTGGCGTCCAACGAAAATCCGCTTGGGCCGGGCCCTGGCGCCCTCGCGGCCATCGCCGCCTCGGCCGCCGAGAGCGCGCGTTATCCTGATGCCAATGGCTTTGAACTGAAGCGCGCGCTGGCGGCCCGTCACGGCATCGCAACGGACGGCATCACGCTGGGCAACGGGTCAAACGATATCCTGGTGCTGCTGGCGGAGAGCTTTCTCGGCGTGGGCCTCGAGGCGGTTTACTCGCGCCATGCCTTCGCGGTCTATGCGTTGGCAGTCCAGGCGACCGGCGCCACACACCGGGTGGCACCAGCGCTGCCGGCGACGCACGCGCAGCCCTACGGTCATGATCTCGACGCCATGCTGGCGCTGGTCGGCCCACAAACCCGCATGGTGTTTGTCGCAAATCCCAACAATCCCACCGGAACGTGGCTTGAGGCCGAGGCGCTGGAGCGCTTCATTGCGGCCTTGCCGGCGCATGTCATAGTGGTAGTCGACGAGGCCTATTTCGAGTACGTGCGGCAACCGGCGTATCCCGACACGAGCCGCTGGCTGGTGCGCTATCCGAACCTGGTTGTGACCCGAACATTCTCCAAGGCCTATGGCCTTGCGGGGCTGCGGCTGGGATATGGGCTGTCGAACCCTGGTATCGCGGATATCCTCAATCGCATCCGCCAGCCGTTCAATACCAATTGCGTGGCCCAGGCGGCCGCGCTGGCCGCGCTGGCGGACACAGCGCACCTGGCGCACAGCATCGATCTCAATACGACCGAGCTGGCGCGGGTGGCGGCCGGGTGTGAGCAGCTCGGCCTCGGCGTCATCCCCTCGGTCGGCAACTTCGTGCTGGTCGACATGGGCCGTGATGCGCAACCGCTGTTCGAGGCCTTGTTGCACCAGGGCGTGATTGTTCGTCCAGTTGCCAACTACGGCTTTTCGCAACATCTGCGGATCAGTATCGGTCTGCCGAGCGAGAATGACCGCCTGATCGCAGCACTCGGCAAGGTGCTGGGCGCATGAGCAACGCAGCCTGGCGGGTAAGTCCTTCCGGCCCGCTGTCCGGCAGCCTCGTGATCCCCGGCGACAAATCAATTTCACACCGCGTGATGTTGCTGGGCGCGATCGGGTCGGCGCCACTCGAGGTGCATGGCTTTTTGCCCAGCGAGGATTGCCTGGCGAGCCGGCGGGCGATCGAGGCGCTTGGCGCCCAGGTCGAGCAATTGCCCGGCGGCGCGTTGCGTGTCTGGCCGCCGGAATATCTCGAGTCGCCCTCAGCGCCGCTCGATTTCGGCAATTCCGGGACCGGTATCCGGTTGATGTCTGGCCTGCTCGCCGGACGCAACGTGGCAGCGCTGCTGACGGGTGACGAATCTTTGCGGCGGCGACCGATGGAGCGGGTGGCCGCGCCGCTACGACGCATGGGCGCGCGCCTGGAAACTGCCGATGGCCGCCCGCCGGTCCAAATTCTGCCCGCGGGCCCGTTGCGGCCGCTGGATTACTCGATGCCGGTCGCGAGCGCCCAGGTGAAGTCTGCGATCCTGCTCGCGGGGCTTTCGGCGGAAGGGCGGACCGTGGTGCACCAGCCGGGTATATCGCGGGACCATACCGAGCGGCTGCTGGCTGCGCTGGGTTGCCCGATCGAAGCCGGTGAGTGGGGCGCCGCGGTGACCGGCCCGGTGCGCCCGTGCGGCGGCTGCGTGCACGTACCCGGCGATTTTTCTTCGGCTGCTTTTTTCATCATCGCGGGCCTGCTGGCCGGAGGTGACGCGCCGCTGGAGCTACGCGGTGTCGGCCTGAATCCGACGCGCACCGGTTTATTGGACGTGCTTCGCCTGATGGGCGGGCAAATCGAGATTACACGCCTGCGGGAGGCGTGCGGCGAACCGGTCGCCGACCTCAGGGTGCGACGCAGCGAACTCAATGGCATCGATGTGCCGCCGGAGCTCGTCCCGCTGGCCATTGACGAGTTTCCCGCCTTGTTCGTGGCGGCCGCCCTGGCGAACGGCACGACGCGAGTCCGTGGTGCCGAAGAATTGCGGGTCAAGGAATCTGACCGGATTGCCGTCATGGCTCGCGGCCTCGCGGCGGTGGGGGTGCGTGTTGTCGAACAGCCCGACGGGCTGCTGATCGAGGGTGGCAAGATGATGGGCGGAACTGTGGACAGCGGCGGCGACCACCGGGTCGCCATGTCATTTGCGGTCGCGGCGGCGCGGGCCGCCGAGCCGTTACATATCCTTGACGTCGCGAACGTGGCGACCTCGTTCCCCGGATTTGCGTCGGCAGCCGCATCGCTTGGCCTGGCGATCGAGGCAGTTTCCCCTGGAGCCACGGCATGAGCGGGGCGCCGGTCGTTGCCGTCGACGGGCCCGGCGGAGCCGGCAAGGGGACCCTGTGCCGCAGGATTGCGGAACGCCTCGGCTGGCGCTTGCTCGACAGCGGCGCGCTCTACCGGTTGGTGGCCCTGGCCGCCGCAGACGCCGGCACGGCGCTGGACGACGAGGCAGGACTGGCGGCGCTTGCTCGCGATCTGCCGGTCGAGTTTTCCGGGGCGCGGGTACTGCTCGGGGGTCGGGACGTCAGCGAAGCAATCCGCACGGAGGAGTGCGGCACCAGGGCCTCGCGCGTGGCGGTTTTGCCGGCGGTGCGCACGGCGCTCGTCGGCCTGCAGCGAGGTTTTCGTCGGCCACCGGGACTGGTCGCCGACGGCCGCGACATGGGTACCGTCATATTTCCGGACGCCGAGTTGAAAGTGTTCCTCACGGCATCCGCCGAAGAACGCGCGATGCGTCGGTATAAGCAGTTGAAGGAAAAGGGTTTTGATGTTAATCTTCGCGACCTTTCTGCGGAGGTGGCCGCCCGGGACAGGCGAGATGCCGAGCGCGCAGTAGCGCCGTTGCGTCCGGCGCCCGACGCGTGCGTGGTCGACAGCACGGAATTGACCATCGATGAGGTGGTCGAGGTGGTGGTCGACGAGTTGCGGCAGCGGCGGCTGATGCAGGAAGACTGATTTATCAAGCGGTCCCGACGGAACAGGGGCCTTTTTTCGTGAAAGCCCGACGAGGCAAGGATGCGCAGTCGGATTACCATTGGTCGGCCCTGAGCCGTTGGATCAACAACCCATGTCAGAAAGTTTCGCAGAGCTCTTTGAGCAAAGTTTCGCCAGTCAACAGATTCGTCCCGGCGCCATCCTCATGGGACGGATTGTCGAGATCAACGACGATGTCGTGATCGTTTCGGCCGGACTCAAGTCGGAGTCCGTCATTCCCGCCGAACAATTCAAAAATGAGAAAGGCGAGTGGGAAGTCGCCGTCGGCGACGAAGTCGAAGTCGCGCTGGACGCGGTGGAAGACGGTTTCGGGGAGACCCGCCTGTCGCGCGAGAAAGCCAAGCGCGCCCGCACCTGGACAGTCCTCGAAGAGGCGTTCGAGAAGAGCGAGATCGTCGAGGGCATGATCACCGGCCGGGTCAAGGGTGGTTTTACCGTCGAACTCGAACTGGTGCGCGCCTTCCTGCCGGGCTCCCTGGTGGACGTGCGGCCCGTGCGCGACCCGAGCTATCTCGAGGGCAAGATGCTCGAGTTCAAGGTCATCAAGCTCGATCGCAAGCGCAATAACGTCGTGGTGTCGCGCCGTGCGGTCGTCGAGGCCGAGAGCAGTGTCGAGCGCGAAGAGTTGCTGAAGAACCTGACCGAAGGTGCGGTACTGCCGGGTATTGTCAAGAACCTGACCGATTACGGCGCGTTCGTGGACCTCGGCGGTATCGACGGCTTGCTGCATATCACTGACATGGCCTGGCGCCGGGTCAAGAACCCCTCGGAAGTCGTCAACGTGGGCGACGAAATCCAGGTCAAGGTGCTCAAGTTTGATCGTGAGCGCAATCGTGTCTCGCTCGGCCTGAAGCAGCTTGGCGAGGATCCCTGGCAGGATATCGCCCGCCGCTACCCGAGTAATACCCGCTTGTTCGGCAAAGTGACCAACCTGGCCGATTACGGCGCGTTCGTGGAAATCGAGGACGGCGTCGAGGGCCTGGTGCACGTCTCCGAAATGGACTGGACCAACAAGAACGTCAACCCGTCCAAGGTCGTGCAGATCGGCGACGAAATCGAAGTCATGGTGCTGGAAATTGACGAGGAACGCCGTCGCGTGTCCCTCGGCATCAAGCAGTGCATGCCAAACCCGTGGAACGAATTCGCCACCAGCTTCAACAAGGGCGATCGGGTCAAGGGTGTCATCAAGTCGATTACCGACTTCGGTATCTTCATCGGGCTCGACGGCGGCATCGACGGACTGGTGCATCTTTCCGACCTGTCATGGGACCTGGCCGGAGAAGACGCCGTGCGCAATTACCGCAAGGGCGAGGAAGTCGAAGCGATCGTGTTGTCCATTGACCCGGAGCGGGAGCGTATCTCGCTGGGTATCAAGCAGATGGACCGGGATCCGATGTCGGCCTGGCTGGCGGAAAATCCCAAGGGCAGCATCGTCAAGGGCGTCGTCACCGAGGTCGATGCGAAGGGCGCCGTGGTCGACGTCGGTGGACTGGAAGGTTACCTGCGTGCTTCCGAACTGTCGCGTGAACGCGTCGAGGACGCCCGCACCGTACTCAAGCAGGGCGAGGAAATCGAGGCCAGGTTCATCGGCCTGGACCGCAAGAGCCGCCAGATCGCCCTGTCCATCAAGGCCAAGGAAGTCTGGGAAGAGGCCGAGGCCATGCAGAGTTACAAGAAGTCTGATACGACGACGGGAACGAGTCTTGGCGATCTGCTCAAGGAGCAGATCTCCAGCCAGGAAAATTCCTGACGGAAGCCGTGGCGGGCCGCTCTCGGGCGGCCCGCCGTTTTCGGTATTCCAGCGGGAAAACAGTGGGGCCGCTGACGGATCAAAACCAATGACAAAATCTGAACTGATTGAAGCAATTTCCCGCCGGCAGAGCCACTTGAACGCCAAGGATGTCGAGTTGGCGGTCAAGTACCTGATCGAGGTCATGAGCAACAGCCTGGCCACTGGGGAGCGGATAGAAATTCGCGGTTTCGGCAGTTTCTCCCTGCATTTCCGGCCGCCGCGGATCGGGCGCAACCCGAAGACCGGTGAAGCTGTCGCGCTGTCAGGCAAGTACGTGCCTCATTTCAAGCCGGGCAAGGACCTGCGCGAGCGCGTCAACGACGGCCGGCATCACCCGATCAAGGCTTGAACCGTTTTCGCTCCGCTGCAAGTCCCTGCAAACCCGCTACCACTGATACAATCGGCGCTGGATCGCGCTGCGGCGCGCTGTTAGCCGGGTTGTCATGATCAAGCGGATCCTTACGATATTTGTCCTCGTCGTCGCACTTGCGGTGTCGGCGTTTTTTACCTCTTTGAATCCCGGCGAGATTCAACTCGACCTGGCGTTCACAAGCATTACATCTCCGCTCGGGCTGGCGTTCGTCGTCGCGCTGGCGATCGGCTGGGTGCTTGGCGTTCTGTCCGCGTTGACGTGGATCATGCGGATTTCCGCGGAGCGGCGGCGGCTGCGCGCGGAACTGAGGAAAGCACAAGCGTCTGCCAGCAGCCTCGCGGTGCGGGATGAGCGCGGCTGATACTTTTCTACTGCTGTTGCTGTTTGCGGCGGCGGCCGGGCTGGGTTGGTATTTCGCCCGCCGCAGCCTCCCGAGGACTGGCAAGGGCATCGCACGGCCGGTCAGCGCCGAATACTTCCAGGGCCTGAATTATCTTCTGAACGAAGAGCCTGACAAGGCGCTCGAAGTATTCATTCGCATGGTCGACATGGATGCGGATACCGTTGATACGCACTTTGCCCTCGGCGCCTTGTTTCGCCGTCGCGGCGAAACCGAACGCGCCATCAAGGTGCACCAGAATCTCGTCGCGCGGCCTGACCTGCCCCGCGAAGCGCGTGCACGGGCGCTGAACGAGCTCGCGGAGGATTATTTCAAGGCGGGACTGTTCGATCGCGCCGAGCAGGTCTACACGCAAGTGGCGCGCGGTTCGGCGCAGCGTGAACAGGGCCTGCGTGGCCTGGTGCGTATCTACGAATTGCAGCGCGACTGGGAAAAAGCCATCGGCGCGATGGACCAGTTGGTCTCAAGCTCTCGGGATGCCAACGGCACAGTGGTGGCCCATTATTGTTGTGAGCTTGCGCAGGAGGCGTTTGACCGGGGCGACTTGCTGGCAGCCAGGCATTGGCTGAAGCGTGCACAAGGCGCGGACCGTCGCAGTGTCCGCGGCGCGATGATGCGGGCCGCGGTCGCCCAGCGAGAAGGCGACCATCGGCTTGCGGTACGGCTATATGAACAGGCGCTGGAGCGCGACGGCGGGTTCCTGGTCGACGTCTTGCCTGAACTGCGCTTCAGTTATGCGGAACTAGGCAAGAACCCCGTATTCGAGCGTTGGCTGGGTGAGGCGCTGGCGCGGAATCCCGACTGGCGCCCGGGGGTGGCGTTCGCGGCAATCACGAACGGGGGGTTTGACGATGCGGTCACGCGCCAGTGCATTGCCGATTTTGTCAGTAGTAACCCGATCTTGACGGAGATCCTGGAAACCTTGCGCCCGACACTTGAAGGCGAGGGCGGCAAGGACGCGGCCGTGCGGCGCATCAGCCGGGCCATGCGCCGCATCGCCAAGGCAAGTCCCCGTTATCGATGTAATGTCTGCGGTTTTTCTGGCAACGCCTTGTACTGGCAATGCCCAAGCTGCCGTTCCTGGGACACGACCCGCCCGGTGACCAAGTTCCGTTTCGAAGCGATGCTCGATCCAAGAGCTGTGCCGGCTGAATCCACGCATAAGCACTGAATTTCCCTCCTGCCGTTCGCGAAATAAAACGCGGACGATTGGTTGTGCGGCCGCCTGGGTCGCGCATCTTCAACAGTTAGGGAGTTAGCCATGATTCGAATTGCCAAAAACCTGCTTGCCACGCTGGCCTTGCTGCCCGTCCTCGCGTGGGCGGGACCCGTGGATCTCAACACCGCCGATGCCGCGACGCTGGCGCGGGATCTGAAAGGAATCGGCCCTGCGCGGGCCGAGGCGATTATCGCCTGGCGCGAGGCCCACGGCCCGTTCAGATCGCCTGAGGACCTGGTGCTGGTCCAGGGGATCGGCGAACGCGTCCTGGAGGATAACCGGGCGCTACTCATCGTCTCGACGCCTCAAGACCCGGAGTAAGTGCCCGGCCGGGCGGCGGATTCGGGATCGGCCGCCGCCCGGCGCGTTGCTTTGCCCGGGGTCGATGTGCCAGCATTCCATGGTTCCCATGGAGCCAGTGATGCAGGAGGCGTCTCTTGAGTAACGCAATTCGATATGCCGTATTCCCGGTGGCGGGCAAAGGCACGCGGTTTCTACCGGCCACCAAGGCCAGCCCCAAGGAAATGCTGCCGGTGGTGGACAAGCCACTGATCCAGTACGCGGTGGAGGAGGCGATCGAAGCGGGTGCAACCAACCTGGTGTTCATCACCGGGCGAGGCAAGCGGGCGATCGAAGACCATTTCGACGTCGAGCCGGAACTCGAGCAACTGTTGGCCAGCAAGGACAAGGATTCACTGCGGGAGATGGTGCGCAACATCGTACCGTCGAACGTGAATTGTATTTATGTACGGCAGGGTGAGCCGCTCGGTCTCGGGCATGCGGTTCTCTGTGCGCGGCCGGTGGTTGGGAAGGAGCCGTTTTTCGTGCACCTGGCCGACGACCTGGTGGACGCCGAGGAAGCCTGCCTGGCGCAGATGGCGCGCAAGTTCGCCGCTACCGGCGGCAGCATACTCGGTGTCGAGGAAGTGCCCAGGGACCAGACGCGCCAGTACGGCATTATTGATGCGCAGCCGAGCGAGGACGGACTGCGGCGCTTACGCGGCATGGTCGAAAAACCGCAGCCGGCCGACGCTCCGTCCAACCTGGCGGTGGTTGGCCGCTATATTCTGACGCCGCGAATTTTCGACCTGCTGGAGGAAACTCGCGCTGGCGCGGGCGGCGAGATTCAGCTGACCGATGCGATTGCGCGCCTGTTGCTCGAAGAGCCGGTGTACGGCTTCGAATTTGACGGCGTGCGTTTCGATTGTGGCAGCAAGCTCGGCTATCTCCAGGCCACCGTGCACTATGGCTTGAAGCACCCCGAACTGGCCGATGACTTCCGTGCCCACCTGCGCGGACTGGCGCTCTAAGCACACCAGCCGACCCAGGTAGCACAGCATGAGGCGGAACCAGGCATCTTGCCCTGGATTCGCCGCATCGCGGCCAGTAGCTTGCGGCTCTCCCTGATAGCCCGGAACTTTTTCCGAAGTATCTAATAACCCCACTGAAACAACGAGTTGCTTATTCCCGTCGGGACCGATGGCTGGGGTCGGTCTGCATGGGACGATGGTTGCGACGCGGACGTCTCTGCGTGCGCCCAGGGCCGCGCAGACTGTGGCGCTGGAAGCCGTGTGATCCTTGCTACGCAGGGGAACACCGAATAATGAACACATCTACTTTCCGGCAGGCAGGGGCCGGATGGTCCGCCGGGTTGCCGATAGCGCGGCAGCCCACGGGCAGTTCTAAATTCAGGCGACCGGATGCCCGGGTGCTTTCTGGGCACTTTCTGGGGGCACTTTCTGGGGGCACTTTCTGGGCACTTTCCGGGAAGTCGTTGCAAGGAGATTGGGGCAACCCGGGATCCTTTTTCTATTGACGACGCCTTCCGCCTGCGGGAATGTATAATTTTCCGTGACTTAGGTATATCCCCGGATATGGATTCGGGCTGATCTGGACTGAAATGCCACGTATATTTACGAAAGATCTTCGGGCGTCGTGGTGCCCGTGTCCGCGCGCGACCTGAAAACAGGCAATGGGGTAACAATCAATGACCGGTATCAACCGACGTTTCTCCGCTCTGGCGGCGCTGCTGGCGCTAGCCTGTTTTTCGCTGGCTGTGGCAGGTTGCAGCGGCAGCGATGGGCCTGCCGGCCCCGCGGGCCCGCCGGGGGCTGGCGGCGAGCCCGGACCCGTAGGTCCGCCTGGCCCCCCTGGAACCATCTTCATAGGTAACGGCAGTACGCTAACTGCCGCGCAAGTGGCGGGCATCGGCCGACTCGTTGCCGAAATTACCTCGGTCACCGTACAAAGCGCGCCGGTGGTCGAGTTCACGCTGACGACCGAGAGCGGGTTTAACGCGGTCGGCGTGCCGGCGAACGTGTTCGGCTTTACGCTCGCCAAGTTGTCGCCCAGTGTGGCCGCCGCCGGCGAACAGTGGGTCAGTTACATCAACCGGATCCAGGTGGCCGGCAGCAGTACCCCACAGGTGCTTGAGCAGGCGTTACAGGCGACCACGGAATCGGGCGCGGCCGGCACACTGGTCGAACTGGGCAGCGGTAAATACCGCTATACCTTCGCGACGGACCCGGCGAACGTCACCAGTCCGGTGGCGGTGTCTTATGAACCGAACGCGATACATCGTGTTGGACTGGAGATGCGCCTGCAGGCGCCCGGCAACGAGATTTTCCCGGACAACCCGGTCTTCGACTTTATTCCGGCCACCAACACTGCGGTGCCGCTGGCGAAAACCATCGCCGACAACGCGAACTGCACCGCATGTCATGAACGGCTCGAGTTTCACGGGGGACCGCGCGTCACGGTCGAATACTGCGTGACTTGCCACAACCCCAGCACGATCGATCCTGATTCGGGTGAATCCGTCGACATGGCGTACATGGCGCATGCCATCCACCTGGGCGAAAACCGGGCGGAGCCGTACGTCGTGTATGGTTTCGGCGGTACGCCGCATGACTATTCCGACGTCACCTATCCGCAGTCGGTGCTGTTCTGCGAAACCTGCCATGAAGCCAGCGAGGCCGCGCCGCAGGGCGACGCATGGATGGCTACCGCGACCGCAGCGTCCTGTGGCGGCTGTCACATCGAGGGCCTGGCGGCAAGCCCGCCCGATTCGATCACCGGCCGGGTCCAGTATGCCTACGAGCACGATTTTGGCCCCGCGGCCGACGGTACTTGTGTCAGTTGCCATGCCCCCGGCGGTCCCGGCGGCGGCAATGCGGCGAACCATTTGCGCGGCGTCAAGGAGGCCACGCAAATTGGTCGCGAGCAGTTTGCTTACGAGGTCATCGACATTGCAGATGCGATCGCCGGCGCACAGCCGGTCATCACCTTCGCGGTCAATAACCCCGCCACCGGCGAGCGTTACGACATCACGACCGACGCGCCATTCAACCAGGGTGCGGCCAGCCTGACGCTCGACATTGCCTGGAACACCAGCGATTACTCCAACGAGGGCAGCGGCAGCGCCGGGCCGGATTCGGGTGCGCCCGCGCAGCCGGTTTCGCTGGGCCTCGCCTTCCTCAAGGCCAATGCCACGCGCAACGCTGACGGGAGTTATACGGTGACGGCGCCGGACGCGTTGCCGGCCAGCGTCACCGGCGGCGTCGGCGTGTCGCTCGAGGGGCGTCCCTCGGTCGTGCTGCCGTCGACCGGCACTCTCGGCAATATTCCAGTCAAGGGCGACACCGCATTCTTCGGCGCGCCGCGCCGCGAAATCGTTGCCATAGAAAAGTGCAATGCCTGCCATGAATCAGTCGCCTTCCACGGCAACAACCGGGTGGACGACATTGCGCTGTGCGCTGCCTGCCATAACCCGGATGCGACGGATGTGCGGCGCCGCGACGGCGCTGGTTTCAGCTGGGCCGACCCGTCGCCGTTGGACGGGAAGGGCGAGGACAGCATCGATATGCGCTACATGATTCACGCGATTCATGCGTCGCAAAACGTGCTGTACGGTTTCGGCAATACTCCGCATGATTACCGCGGCGTCACGTATCCGCAGTCGACCAGCAATTGCGATGCTTGCCACCTGCCGGATACCTACTACCCGACACCGCTGACGGCGCGCTCGGTGACTATCAACACGGGCACGGATCGTTCCGACTGGCGTGACGATATAGCGATCACGCCTACTGCGGCGGCCTGCTGGTCATGTCACCAGGCGGCACCGGACTTCATCGCCAACCTGACCCGGTTGCACATCCTGCAAACTGGCGGTTACCTGCCGTCATCCCCGACCGATACCAGCGTGACCAAGGAGACGCTTGAATCGCACGGCGTCTCGGGGTTCATCGAGACCTGCGGTATCTGCCACGGACCGGGCTCACCGTTTGGCGTCGACGTCGTGCATGGCCTGCGATGATGAATAAACAAGTTCACCGAAAGGGAAGCAAAATGCTGTTCAGAGCAAGCGTTGTTTCATTGGCCGTGCTGCTGCTTGGCTTTGCCGACTTCGCCCGGGCGGCGGATGACGAGCCCAGCTTCAGCCGGCGTGGCGCCGATGGTTGCATCGGCTGTCACAGGAGCTGGGATCCGCCCATCATGGGCCTGTTCCAGACGCCGCATGGCAATCCCCACGATGCGCGCAGTCCATTTGGCGAGCAGCAGCTGCAATGCGAAGCGTGCCACGGTCCGGGCGCCACGCATGGCGGCCGGGTGCCGCGGGGCGAGGCTCGTCCGCCGATCATCAATTTCGGTTCCGACGCCTGGACGCCGATTCCGCAGCAAAACGCGATGTGCATGGAATGCCACGCCGGTCATGTCGGTGAACAGTGGGCCGGCAGCGCGCACGACATCAACACGGTCGCCTGTGCGGACTGTCACCAATTGCACACCCCGAAGGACGCCGTGCTCGAGAAGCGCACCCAGGCCGACGCATGTTATGCCTGCCACGCGAACGTGAAGAGCGATTTCCTGAAGCCGTCCGCCCACCCCGTCCGCCAGGGACAGCTGGGTTGCACCGATTGCCACAATCCGCATGGCACCAATAACGAAGGCTTGTTGGTTCGCGCCACGCTGAACGAGACCTGCTACAGCTGCCATACCGAGAAACGCGGCCCGCTGGTCTGGGAGCATGCGCCGGTGATGGAAGACTGCACCATTTGCCACGATCCGCATGGCGCAGTGCACGGCTCCATGCTGACGCGGCGCGCGCCGTTGCTGTGCCAGTCCTGTCACACGCCGAGCGGACATCCCTCCGTGGCCTACGACAGTGGCTCACTGGCCGGCGGTACGGCTTCGCCGTACGTGCTCGCCGGTAACTGCCTGAGCTGTCATACGCAGGTGCACGGCTCGAATCACCCGTCTGGCAAGGCGCTGATGCGCTAAGCATCGCAGGAGGCGCAGAACATGAACGGAAATACTCTCAAGGTGATCGTGGCGGCTCTGTTGGGCGCCGGCACGACGGCTGCGCCGCTGGCGCTGGCCCAGGAAATGCCCGATTTCGAACAATGGCAATGCCGTTTCTGCCCGTTTCCAGAGAAGGGCACTGAAGGCAACGTCGACGCCGCGGTGCTGCATGTCTCGGAAGACTCGGCGCGTTTCGGCGACTACACCGGATTGGACGAGAAGGGTGTCTATGGCAATGCAAACGCCGACATCATGTATCGCGCTGGCGGCGGCTACGCAGTTTCGCTGAACGCCCGCGACGTCGGACTCGACTCGCGCTCGATCGAGCTGCAGGCGGGCCGACAGGGCAGCTGGGTGGTCGACCTGGCGTGGGACGAGATTCCACGGCGCCTCGATGACTCGGGCCGCACGGTCTACAGCGGACTGGGCAGTGACACGCTGACCCTGCCGAGCGGCTGGGTACGCGGAAATTTCACCTCGGATCTCGGTGCCCTGGACGCTAACCTGCGCAATTTCAACCTCGGCTGGGATCGCAAGACCTCCGGTCTCGGGATTGAATTCATCCAGTCAGAGCGGCTGCGCTATGAGGCCGAATGGACTCGCCAGACGAAGCAGGGCCGCGGCCTGACCTGGGGTAATTTCCTTGGCACCGCGACGGACCTGGCCAAGCCGCTGGATTACGAGACCAACCAGGTGGATGCGGCGCTGATCTATGCGGCGTCCAACTGGAATGTGCGCCTTGCCTATTACGGCTCTTTTTTCAGCAACAAGGACACCTCCCTGACCTGGGACAACCCGTTTAACGGGCCAGACCGTGGCCGGGCTGCCCTGGCGCCGGACAATAGCTACAACCAGGCGATCATTTCCGGCGCATACCAGTTTTCTACCTGGGACAGCACGCTGAATGCGAGTTATGCGCGCGGCCGGATGGAGCAGGACGACAGCCTGCTCGCGTACACCATCAACCCGGCGCTCGTGTCGCAGCCCCTGCCGCTTGATAGCTTTGACGGCCGAGCCGACACCACGGCGGCGAATCTTCGCTGGACGGCGCGTCCAGTGGACCGCCTGCGCGTGTCGGGCGAATACCGTTATAACGAGCGCGACAACAAGTCCGGGCAATACGAATGGGCCGCCGTGCAGGCCGATGCGTTCGCGACAATCCCGTTCGTGAATCCAGCCTATAGCTTCGAGAATCGCGACCTGTCGTTCATGGCCGACTATCGTTTCAGCAGCCTGGTGTCGGGCGCAGCCGGTTGGGGCCAGAAAGTCCGCAAGCGGGACTACCAGAACGTCGATCGCACGGAAGAAGACAGCTACTGGGCGCGCCTGCGCTTCCGTCCCTTCAGCGAACTGACGATGAGCGCCCGCGTCGAGACATCGTCGCGTGATGCGTCCGAGTACCAGCAGCTTCCGACGACGGGCGCCGGCGCAGAACAGAACCCGTTGCTGCGCAAGTACTACCTGACCGATCGCGATCGTGATCTCGTGCAGGTGCAGGCGGATATCGTGGCCGGGGCGCGCGGCAGCGTTTCCCTGAGTTACGAGGACGCCAAGGACCGGTACGACGCCAGCGAAGTTGGCCTGACAGCCTCGGATTATGACCAGTTCACTGCCGACGCCAGCCTGCGGCTGTGGGAATCGACCATGCTGTCGGCCTATTTCAGCCGCGCAAACTACGATTCAGCGACGGTGGGTGCGGGCAGTTTCCTGGCGCCCAATACCGCAGCGCCGAACTGGGAAGGGCGGACGCGCGACCGGCATGATGTGCACGGCCTGGCCTTCCGTTGGCCGGGGCTGGCGGATGGCAAGCTCGACTTGCGGGCCGACTGGAGCCGCGCGGACACCACCGGCAACATTACCATTGAGAATCCGCTCGGTGCGGCGGGCACGCCGTTCCCCGAGTTGCGTTCCAAGCTCACCGGTGCGCAGTTGATGGCTGACTATCACCTGAATGCTCGCTGGACGCTGAACGCCGGTTGGCGATGGGAGAAATTCTCGGCGGATGACTGGTCCAAGGATGGCGTGGAGCCGGCGACGATCGCGAACGTGCTGACGTTTGGGTCGCAGACGCTCGATTATGACGTCAACGTGTTTTTGCTTGGCTTCCGCTACAACTTTGTCAAGGACGAAGAATAAGCGTCACCAGTCCAGGCATCGAGGATAAAAAGGCGCCCCACGGGGCGCCTTTTTATGCTGCAAATATTTTGTATTGCCACATGAAAACATGAAAGCATGCTGGCCGGTGGCGTGCTCGTGGCGGGCCATGCGATAATTTGTGCAATTTCACTGAGGGGATAGCTAGTGGATCCAAAGAGCAGTGCGCCAGGGCTTCAGTCGATGCACACCGTGAGCCTGGATGACCGTCGCGGCCGTCCGCTAAAGGATTTACGCATTTCGGTCATGGATCGGTGCAATTTCCGGTGCCCTTATTGCATGCCCGAAAACCAGTATCACCGCGACTTCCAGTTCCTGCATGCGGACGAAAGGTTGTCTTTTGACGAAATCACGCGACTTGCACGCCTGTTCGTGGAGCGCGGCGTGACCAAGCTGCGCCTGACGGGCGGTGAACCGCTGCTGCGGCCAGGCCTGGTCGATCTGATCGGCGAACTGAGTCTCATCGACGGTGTCGAGGATTTGGCGCTGACCACCAACGGCATTTTGCTCGCCCAGCACGCTGCTGCGCTGAAAGGCGCGGGACTCGACCGGGTGACGGTCAGTCTGGATGCGCTCGACGAAGCCACTTTTCGTCGCATGAGCGGCGGTCGCGGCACGCCCGAGCGCGTGCTCGAGGGTATCGATGCTGCGGTCGAAGCCGGGCTGACCCCGCTGAAAATCAATACCGTGGTACAGCGCGGTCTCAATGAGAATGGTATTTATGCGCTGCTGGAGCGTTTCCGGCATACCGGCGTCGTCGTGCGGTTCATCGAGTTCATGGACGTCGGCACACTGAACAAGTGGAACGAGAAGGAACTGGTCCCTTCGGCGGAACTGGTCGAGCATGTCAAGCGCCGCTGGGCTATTCGCCCGGTGGAGGCGAGTTATCGGGGTGAGGTTGCGGAACGGTGGGAGTACGCCGATGGCGGCGGCGAAATCGGTTTCATCAGCTCGGTGACACAACCCTTCTGCGGCGACTGCACGCGGGCGCGGCTGTCGTCCGACGGCAGCCTGTACACCTGCCTGTTCGCGGCCCGTGGCACGGATTTCAGGGGCCCGCTGCGTGAGGGTATTGAGGACGAGGCGCTCGGCCGGATGATCGACCAGGTTTGGACCAACCGCGGCGATCGCTACAGCGAGTTGCGCGCTGAGGGCGGACGTGAAGTTCGCGTGGAAAAAATCGAGATGTATTACATCGGCGGATGAGCGACATGGCGCAGAACAAGCTCACCCACCTGGACGAGAGCGGGCGACCGCGAATGGTCGACGTGGGCGGTAAAGCGGTGACGCATCGGACTGCGCACGCGAGAGTCGCCGTGATGTTTCCGGCGGAGGCAGCGGCGGCGTTCGCGGCGAATGATTTTTCGACCGCCAAGGGTCCCGTTTTCCACACGGCGATTGTCGCCGGGGTACTCGGCGCCAAGCGCACCCACGAATTGATTCCCTTCTGCCACCCGCTCGGCCTCGAGGACTGCGGCATCGAAATCACCATGGAAGGCAACGAGGCCGTCATAGACTGCCGGGTCAGCCTGCATGGCCGTACGGGGGTGGAGATGGAAGCCCTGACTGGCGCGAGCGTGGCGGCGCTCACCGTTTACGACATGTGCAAATCCCTGTCCAAGGGCCTGGTGATTCGCGAAGCCCGCCTAATCGAGAAGACCGGCGGCAAAAGCGGCGATTGGCGGGCGGCATGACAATGGAACTTCAAGTCGACTATTTCGCATGGCTGCGGGAGCGGGCTGGCTGTGAAACAGAGACCGTAACCACTGCTGCGACGACCCCCGCGCAACTCTGGACTGAGCTGGATGCGCGCCACGATTTCGCCACCGAACGCCGGCACCTGCGGGTGGCTGTCAACGACGCTTTTTCCACCTGGGATGCGCAGTTGGAAAATGGCGACCGGGTAGTGTTCATTCCACCGGTTTCAGGAGGCTAACAACGCATGTTTGAGATCAGTAGTGAGCAGGTCGATGTGGATGCGCTGCGGCGTGGCCTCATGGATTCCGGTTGTGGTGGTTACACGGCCTTCGAGGGCTGGGTTCGCAACCACCACCAGGGCCGGGCGGTGTCCGGCCTGCACTACGAAGCGTACGCCGATCTCGCCAGGGCCGAGGGCCTCAAGATCCTGGCCGAGGCAGAACAGCAATTCGGTCCGGTGCGGCTGGCATGCGTGCACCGTATCGGCGACCTGGCGGTGGGTGAACTCGCCGTCTGGGTCGGTGCCGCCGCGCCGCACCGTGATGAAGCCTTCAAGGCTTGCCGTTATGTCATCGATGAACTCAAGCAGCGCCTGCCGATCTGGAAAAAAGAGCACTACATCGAGGGTGAGTCCGCCTGGGTCGACTGCGAGCGATGCCGTGCGGCGGGGCATGGCAAGCACGAGCATGCGCATGACCATAGCCATGCGAAAGGGCAGGAAGAAGAGGCCGCGGGTTAGCCTGGCGCCGCGCGTGACCGGGCGCTACGAACTTAAGACGGCGTAGAAGCTGGCGATAAC
>JBLRWC010000028.1:15161-36545 GCA_047921455.1 Gammaproteobacteria bacterium | reverse complement strand
GGTGACGGGGGCCTGGCGTGCTCCCGTCACCCTCGACCGCGCTCAAGCGGTGTCGGCCACCCGCTCGGCGAGGCGGCTGAGAACGCGCAACAATACCTGTTGTGCTGCAGCAAATCGCGGATGGTCCGGCCCCCCCGCGGGGTCATCTTCATCCATGTAGACCCGCTGGGTCATTTCGATCTGGATCGCTTCGACGTTGTCCTGGCGACCGTAATGATCCGTGATGTAGCCGCCCTTGTAGGGTTCGTTGACGGCGACGGCCAGGCCCGCTTCACGAAACGCTTCGCACAGCAATTCGCGCAGCCAGGCGCCGCACGTCGCGCCGTCGCGATCACCCAGGTAGATCTCGTCTTCCAGCGCGTCGTGCAGCTGGTTCGGCGCGGAGGCCACGCTGTGCGCGTCCACCAGCACCACGTGACCGAACCGTGCGCGGGCTTCGTCGAGTAACGACTGCAAGCGCGCATGGTACGGCGTGTGCCAGGCCTGCCGGCGCGCCGCAACTTCCGCCGCATCGGGCGGTTCGCTGAATACGGGCTCGCCCTGGAAGGTCTGCAGCGGCACGAGGCCGGTCTCGAAGCGTCCCGGGTAGAGCGCGCGCGGCTCAGGCGGGCGATTGAGATCGACCGCGAAACGACTCACGGTGGCGAAAATCGTGGTCGCGCCGAGCGTCGGCAAAAAATCGTACAGGCGGTGCAGGTGCCAGTCGGTCATGGGCTGGGCGAGCATGGCGCGCGAGGCCAGGCCGGCGCGGACCGCGTCGGGCAGCCAGGTGCCGGTGTGCGGGATGCTGACCACCAGCGGCACGGCGGTCACGGTCGGCAAACGCAAACCATAGGGCGCGTTCATGGCGCGGCGCCGTTCCCGTCCGCCGCCATGATGCGCTGCACGGCGCTGCCGAAATCCCCCTCCGCCAGCGGCGCATAGCGCTGTCCGCCGACCCAGGCCTGGTCGATGCAGCGACCATCACCGGCCGTCACCAGCGCATCGAGCACCGACGCCGGACCCGTTGCGCCGGCGAACAGCGGGTTCGCCATGTCGATGGTCACCAGGTCGGCGTACGCGCCGACCTCGAGCGCGCCGACCGGCTGACCCAGCGCTGCCGCGCCGCCGCGCGCCAGCCGGTCCCACAGGCCCGCGCCCAGTCCCGCCGCGCCGGCGAAGCAGCCGCGCCGGCCGGTCAGCAGGCGCTGGCCGTATTCCAGCCAGCGCAGCTCTTCAATGGCGTCGATGCGCACATTGCTGTCCGTGCCGATCGCCAGGCGCCCGCCGGCCGCCGCGAACTCGGCGGCCGGGAACAGGCCGTCGCCGAGATAGGCCTCGGTCAGCGGGCAGAGCACCACGGTGGCGCCGCTACTGATAATCAACTCGCGCTCCGCGCGGTCCGTATGCGTGGCATGCACCAGGCTCCAGCGCGGCCCGAGTTCGACCGTCTCGGCCAGCAATTGCACGGGCCGGCGACCGGTCGCCGCGAGACACGCCTCGACCTCGGCCGGCTGCTCGGCGACATGGATATGCACCGGCCGGTCCGGGCCCAGCAACTCGCTCGCGCCGAGCACCATGTCGGCCAGCATCGCCGGCGGCACGGCGCGCAGCGAGTGGGCCGCCACGCCGGCGCAGTGATCGGCATACATGGCGACCAGCGTGAGGAAATCTTCCACGTCGCGATGCAGGAAGCGCGCCTGGCCCGGCCCTGCGGGGGCGTCAAAATCCGCGCGCTGGTAGAACACCGGGATGAAGGCGAGCCGGATGCCGGCGTCGGAGGCGGCCCGGATGACTGCTTCGACCAGCTCGGTGGCGCGTTCGCCGTCGGCGCGCCGGTGCAGGTAGTGGAACTCGGCCACGGAGGTGAAGCCGGCGGCGAGCATATCGCGGTAGGCACGCCACGCGACCTCGTAGAGGGCCTCGGCGTCCAGCCCGGCCGCGAGGCGATACATGGCTTCGCGCCAGCTCCAGAAACTGTCCGCGCCACCCGTCGCCTCGCCGTGGCCCACGAGACCGCGCTGGAAGGCATGGCTGTGGGCGCTCGGCATGCCGGGCAGCGCCAGCCAGCCGTCAGTCGCGCTCGCCGGGTCCAGCGGCTCGATGGCGCTGATGCGCCCATGGTCGTCCACGTGCAGGGTGCGCTGGCGCTCGATGCCGGCGGGCGTGAGAATATGTTCGAAGCTGAGTGTGCGCGACATCGATTCAACCCCCGGCGGAACCGGCGACCCCATGGCAGAGCTGTTTTTTCACAACGCGAGAGTCTACCCGAAGGCCGACGGCGACGAAGTCGTGGACTGCTTCGCTGTCGAGCAGGGTCGCATCGTCTCGCTCGGCGAGCCCGTGGCGGCCGCGCGCCGGGTCGATCTCGGCGGCCGCCTGGTGCTGCCGGGCTTTATCGATTGTCACACGCACCTGGTGTGGGCCGGCGATCGCGCCGACGAGTTCGCGCGGCGCCAGGCCGGCGAAGATTATGCCGCGATCGCGCGCGCCGGCGGCGGCATCCTGGCCACGGTCGAGGCGGTGCGCGCGGCCGACGTGGACACCCTGGTGGCGCTCGCCCGGCCGCGGTTGCGCGCGCTCGCCGCGGAAGGTGTGACGACGGTCGAGATCAAGAGCGGCTACGGCCTGGATCTCGACAACGAACTGAAAATGCTGCGCGCCATCCGGCGGCTCGACGCCGAGCAACCGCTCAGGGTCCATGCCACCTTCCTCGGCGCGCACACGGTGCCACAGGGCCGGGAGCGCGCCGACTACCTGGACGAAATCGTGACCCGCATGTTGCCCGCCATCGCCACCGAGGGATTGGCGGACGCCGTCGATATCTACGTCGAGGACATCGCCTTTTCCATCGCTGACATGGAAACGCTGTTCGCTGCGGCGCGCGCGCTGGACCTGGACTTGCGGGCGCACACCGGCCAGCTGTCGGACGGCGGCAGCACCGCGGCGGCCTGCCGCCTCGGGGCGCGCTCCTGCGACCACCTCGAGTACGCTGACGAGGACGCCGTCGCGGCGATGGCGGCGCACGGCACGGTCGGGGTGTTGTTGCCGGGCGCGTGGTACTGCCTGCGGGAGACACGCCTGCCGCCGGTGGCGCTGCTACGCGATCACCACGTCCCCATGGCGGTAGCCAGCGACGCCAACCCGGGCACCTCGCCGCTGGTCAGCCTGCTGACGGCCCTGCACATGAGCGTGGTGTTATTCGGTCTTACGCCGGCTGAAGCGCTGGCGGGCGTCACCCGGCACGCGGCCCGCGTGCTCGGCGCACCGGGCGGCACGCTAGCGCCCGGCGGGCCGGCTGATTTCAGCAGCTGGGACATGGCGCGGCCGGCGTTGCTTGGCTACCAGCTGGGCGGCCTCCGGCCGGACGCCGTCTTCATCGCGGGAGAACAGATTTGAACGACAGCCAATCCATTCAGCTGGGTGATGGCGCGCTGGCGCTGGACACGTTGCAACAATGGGAACGCACGCCCGGTCAGGTCACGCTGGCGGCTGCGGCGCGCGCCCGCATGGATCACAGTGTCGCCGCCGTGCGGCGCGTGGTGGCCTCCGGCCAGGCCAGCTACGGCATCAATACCGGCTTCGGTGCGTTTGCCAGCCAGCGGATTTCAACCCCGCAACTGGCGCAACTGCAATACAACCTGGTGCGCAGTCATGCCTGCGGCGTGGCTGCGCCGCTGTCCGCCGGGCTGGTACGCCGCATCATGCTGCTCAAGGCCAACAGCCTCGCGGTCGGACTGTCGGGGATCCGCCCGGAAGTCGTCGACACGCTGCTCGCGCTGCTGGCCGCCGATGTCCTGCCGGTCATCCCGGGCCGCGGCTCGGTCGGCGCCTCGGGCGACCTGGCGCCGCTGGCCCACCTGGCGCTCGCGCTGATCGGCGAAGGCGAAGCAACGCAGGGTGACACGCGGCTCGAGGGTGAAGCCGTGCTGGCCGCCGCCGGCTGCACGCCCGTCCGCCTCGAGGCCAAGGAAGGACTGGCGCTGCTCAACGGCACCCAGCTCAGCGCCGCGCTCGCGATCGAGGGCCTGTTCCGCGCCGAGGCGCTGCTCGGCACCGCCATTACCGCGGGCGCCATGACGGTCGAGGGACTCGCCGGCAGCTACACGCCCTTCGACGACCGTATTCACGCCGCCCGCGGCCTGGCGCCGCAGCGTGATGTCGCGGGCCGCCTGCGCCGACTGCTGAGCGGCAGCGAGATACACGCCAGCCACGTGGATTGCGACCGCGTCCAGGATCCCTACGCAGTGCGCTGCATGCCGCAGGTCTTCGGCGCCGTCGCCGCCACGCTGGCGCACGCGCGCGCGGTGCTGGAGGCCGAATGCAACGGCGTCTCGGACAACCCGCTGGTGTGCGACGACGAGGTGCTCTCGGGCGGCAATTTCCACGCCGCGCCGATCGGTTTCGTGGCGGATTTCATGGCGGTGGCGGTCGCCGAGCTCGCCAGTATGTCGGAGCGGCGCATCGACCTGCTGGCGCGCCGGGTCAACCCCAACCTGAAGATGTTCCTGACCGACGAACCCGGGGTCGAGTCCGGTTTCATGATCGCGCATGTCACCGCCGCGGCGCTCGCGTCCGAGAACAAGACGCTGGCGCATCCCGCCTCGGTCGATACGATCCCGACGTCGGCCGGCCAGGAAGACCACGTCAGCATGGCGCCCTGGGCCGGCCACAAGCTGCTGAACATTTGCGACAACACGACCACGGTGCTGGCCATCGAGCTGCTGGCGGCGGCGCATGCGCTCGACGAGCAGCGGCCGCTCGCCACCACGCCGCCGCTGGCGGCCGCCCACGCGCAGATTCGTGCGCACGCGCCCTTCGTGCGCGGCGACCGGCGCCTCGATCGGGACATGGCCGCCATCGCCGCGCTGGTCGCACAAGGCGCATTTGACGACCGCGCCGGCGCCCTCTGAACCCGACTTGGCACGCCGACGAGGTTTCGCTCCCAAGGCATTGATTTTACATAACCGGACGGTTGGCGTGGCCGCTTGCTATTCGGCTACACTGCGGAACATCAGGGGAGATTACGCGGTTGGGGGAGCAGGGCAAATGCCCATGTTCGTGGATAAAAACAAGGGCTTTCAGCACGACCACGGTCAGCACTTTGCGTTGACCTGTGCCTCCTGCAGCGTATTCGCGCACATGACGCCCGTGGCGGTACCCGATTTCAACGAGCTGACGCGTTTCAAGCCGTCCGAAACCGGCCTGGTGTTTCGCTGCGACAATTGCAATTCGCCGGTCTTCCTGCGCTTCCCGGTCAAGGCCTACAGCGAGGACAGCATCGAGCTGTCGACCAACTTCATGGAAGTGGAGCGGCCGCGCGAAAGCTTCGACTTCACCTACCTGCCCGAAGAGACCGAGACGCTGTTCCGCGAGGCGCTCGAGTGCTACAGCATGAACGCGCTGAACGCTTTTGCGTCGATGTGCCGGCGCACCATGCAACGCGTCTTCGTGGACCTCGGCGAAACCGGCAAGATGCGGATCTTCGAGCAGTGCAACGAAATTCGCGACCTGGCGGAGGTCGAGGGCGCCACCTTCAACGTGGTGCGCCGGGTCCTGTTCGACACCGACGCGGCGCGCGAAGGCATGCCGCTGGTGACACCGGTCGAGGCCGGCGTGCTGATGGAGTTCATGCGCGACATCCTCTACGAGAGCTATGTGCGCAAGGGCCGCTTGCAGCAGGCCATGATGATGCGCCGTTATGTCGCCGAGCAGGTCGAGCCGCCGTTGCAGAACGGCTCACACGGCTAGCCGCCCGAGTCCTCCAGGGCCGCAAACGCCTCCCGGCTGAGGTTGCGCGCCCCGCCCGGCCCCATCCAGACATTGTCCTCGATGCGCACGCCGCCGTACGGCTTGAGGCACTCGACCAGGTCCCAGTCCACCTGTGCACCGAGCGGCGTCGCGCGTAACTGCGCCAGCAACGAATCGATGAAATAAATGCCTGGCTCGATGGTGAACACGTTGCCCTGCTCCACCGGCCGCAGGTTGCGCAGAAAAGGCCAGGCTTCCGGTTGCGGCAAGGCCGTGCCGTCGGGTCCCAGCAGCTTGCCGCCGGTGTCGTGAACCTGCAGGCCGAGGTGGTGACCGACCCCGTGCGGCAGGAAAACATTGCTCACCCCGGTGGCCACCATGTCGTCCGGCGACATCGTGACGATGCCGAAATCCTCCAGGATCGCGGCCACCGCCAGCTGGGCGTCCTCGTGCACGTCCACGTAGGAGCTGCCGATGTGCAGCCCCGCGACCAGCGCCTGTTGCTCATGGTCCAGCGCCTGCACCAGCGCAGCGAACTCGGCGTCATCGCCGGTGGACGTAGTGCGCGTCACGTCGGCGGCGTAACCGCGGCAGCGCGCGCCGGCATCGATCAGCAGGTTGCGCGGCGGGTTTGGCGGCTGCCGGTCGAAACGGCCGTAATGCAGCGTCGCCGCATGCTCGTTCAGCGCGATGATGTTCGCGTACGGCAGCTCGGCCTCGCTGTGCGCGGTCGCGGCCAGGTACGCGAGGTGGATATCGAATTCGCTGGCGCCGCCGCGAAAGGCGTCGCGCGCCGCCAGGTGCCCGCGCGCGGCGATCCGGTTGGCAGCGGCTATACATTCGACCTCGTACGCTGTCTTGTAGAGGCGAGCGAACTCCAGCCGCGTCACCATGCCGGCGGGATTGATGGCGCCGCATCCCCATGCGGCGACCTCGTCGTCCGGCTCGCCAAGCAATGCACAGCCCGACAGATCGCGCGGCAAGGCCGCGCGCACGCCGGCCAGGTCGGCCACCACGATGATTTCAAAATGGCGCGTCCAGGCCCCGTCCGGCGCTGCGGGTACGGAATGCCAGTAATCGCGTGGCAGCTGCAGGATCAACTGCGGCGTAGCATCCGCGCGAAACAGCAGCACGCTGCCCGCATGGTCCTCGCACGGCACCCACTGCTGGTAACAGGCGCCGGCGCGAAACGGCCAGTGCTGGTCATCGCGAAACCGCCGGCGGGGCGCGCCGGAGTACACGGCAATCGAATCCAGCGGCGTAGCGGCGAGCACCGACGCGTAGCGGGCCGTCAGCTCGGCATGATGCGCGGGATAAAGGGCGTCGAGGGATGCGGCGGCAGCCTGGCTCGGCATCGAATCACTCCATGTGGCGACGGGTCGCGGTGGGTCGCAGTGGACATCGGGTCGCGCTGCGCCGCGGCGGTGCACGCGCAGCAGCACGCACGGTGGCTAGCCCCTGATTCTAGCGAGCGCCCCGCAGCATGGCCATGGTCACGGCGCTATAATCGAATCCGCGACCCGGCACCGCAGCGAAACCGTCTGCAGGGCGCCGGGCGCCACTATTTTTGACCAGGGGCAACGCATGAGCCAGTCCGATAACTTTGCTGCCGAGCTACTCGAGATCAGCGCCACCGGCTACGCGGCGCTCGCCACCGAGCGACTGCTGGCGGACAACCCCGCGGTCGCAACCCGCTTCGGGTCCGACGCCGTCAGCGCATGGCAGGCGTCGCTCAGCCAGCGCATCGTGGAACTGGCGACGGCCTTGCGGCTCGGCGAACCGCGGCTGTTCGTGGCACGCGTCACCTGGGCGCGCCGGGCATTCGGGGCGCGCCACGTGCCGGAGGAGGATCTGCACGCCAGCCTGGTGGCGCTGGCCGCCGTGCTGGCAGAGGAACTGCCCGAGGCCGCGCGACCGGGCGTGGCGTCACTGTTGGCCGAGGGGATCGCGACCCTCGATCAGCCGGTGGCCGACGCCGATTCCTGCCTGGACCCGCACAGCGACGCCGGGCGCCTGTCGCTGGAATACCTCGCCACCGTGCTCGAAGGTGACAGCCGCAAGGCAACCGAGGGGCTGCTGGCCGCGGTGGACGCCGGCCTGGCCGTGGAAAGCGCCTATCTCGA
This sequence comes from Gammaproteobacteria bacterium, assembly GCA_047921455.1. Lineage (GTDB taxonomy): Bacteria > Pseudomonadota > Gammaproteobacteria > Steroidobacterales > XN24 > XN24. The sequence goes on along the minus strand of JBLRWC010000028.1, from coordinate 28,692 downwards.
CGTGCTCGTGCCCGCGCAGCGCGAGGTGGGCCGGCTGTGGCACGCCGGGGAACTCGGCATCGTCGAGGAGCACGTCGTCACGTACACGACCGAGCGCCTGATGGCCCTGCTGGCGCATCGCGCCGCGCGCGCCCCCGCCAACGGACGCACCGTCGTGTGCGCGGCCGTGGCCGGCAACGTACATGACATCGCCGTGCGGGTGCTGGCAGACTTTTTCGATATTTCCGGCTGGCGCGCGGTGCATCTCGGCGCCAGCGTGCCGGCGGGCGAAATGGCCACGGCGCTGCAATACTTCGACGGCGACCTGCTGGTACTGTCGGCGGCGCTGAGCGTGCAACTGCCGAAGGTGGCCGAAGCGATCAGCGCCATCCGGCGCATCGAGGATCGCAAGGTACGCATCATGGTGGGTGGGCTGGCGTTCGACGACGCCCCCGAAGTCTGGCGCAAGCTCGGCGCCGACGGCTATGCGCCGGACGCCCTGTCGGCCGTCAGCCTGGGCGCCGAGTGGTTTGCTGACTGAGCTGCATCGGCAAATCCAGGCCCCGCTCGGCCGCCACCTCGAGCGCCCGCTCGTAGCCCGCGTCGGCGTGGCGCATCACGCCGGTGCCCGGATCGTTGACGAGCACGCGCGCTAACTGCTCGGCGGCGCGCGCGCTGCCGTCGGCGACCACCACCACGCCGGCGTGCAGCGAATACCCCATGCCGACGCCGCCGCCGTGGTGATAGCTGACCCAGGAGGCGCCGCTGGCGGTGTTCAGCAGCGCATTCAACACCGGCCAGTCGGCCACTGCGTCCGAACCGTCGCGCATGGCCTCGGTCTCGCGATTCGGCGAGGCCACTGAACCCGAATCGAGATGATCGCGGCCGATCACTACCGGACCCTGCAGCTCCCCGCTCGCCACCATGTCATTGATCGCCAGCCCGAGCCGGTGGCGTTCCTGGTAGCCCAGCCAGCAGATGCGCGCCGGCAGGCCCTGGAACTGGATACGCTCGCGCGCGCCGTCGAGCCAGCGATGCAACCCGACCTTGTCCGGGAACAGCTCGCGCGCCTTGGCGTCGGTTTTCCAGATGTCCTCCGGCGCACCCGACAACGCGACCCAGCGAAACGGGCCGACGCCCTCGCAGAACAACGGCCGGATATAGAGCGGCACGAAACCCTTGAAGTCGAAGGCGTTACTGACGCCGGCGTCCTGCGCCATGGCGCGGATGTTATTGCCGTAATCGAACGTCGGGGCGCCGGCCGCCTGCAGGGCCAGCATGGCGCGCACCTGCTGCGCCATCGAGTCCTTGGCTGCTTGCACGTAGCCGCGTGGATCACGCTGGCGGAATTCCGCCGCCGCCGCCACGTCGTAGCCGACCGGGATATAGCCGTTGAGCGGATCATGCGCCGAGGTCTGGTCAGTGACGAGGTCGGGTCGAATCCCGCGTGCGGCAATCTCCGCGAACACTTCCGCGGCATTGCCGAGCAGCCCGACAGACAGCGGGGTGCCGTTGTCGGCCGCTGTCGCCAGCATGGCCAGCGCGTCGTCCAGGCTGTCCGCACGGCGATCGAGGTAACCCGTCTGGAGGCGTTTCTCGATGCGCGCCGGATCGACCTCTACCGCCAGGCATGACAGTCCCGCGAAGACCGCCGCCAGGGGCTGTGCGCCGCCCATGCCGCCGAGCCCGCCGGTCAGCAGCCAGCGGCCGCGCGCGTCGCCGTCGTAGTGCTGGCGCACCGCCTCGGCAAAGGTCTCGAACGTACCCTGCACGATGCCTTGCGAGCCGATGTAGATCCACGAGCCGGCCGTCATCTGGCCGTACATCATCAGGCCCTTGCGATCGAGCTCGAAAAAATGATCCCAGTCGGCCCACTTGCCGACCAGGTTGGAATTCGCGAGCAGCACGCGCGGCGCGAATTCGTGGGTGCGGAACACGCCGACCGGCTTGCCCGATTGCACCAGCAGCGTCTCGTCGTCCGCCAGTCGCCGCAGTGTCGCGACGATCGCATCGAAACATTCCCAGTTGCGCGCGGCGCGACCGATGCCGCCGTAGACCACCAGCTCGCGCGGATTCTCCGCCACCTCCGGATCGAGGTTGTTCATCAGCATGCGCAGCGCAGCTTCCTGCACCCAGCCGCGGCAACTGAGCTCGCTGCCGCGCGGGGCGCGGACCACGCCGTCGCGGCGACGGGTACCTGTGGCGGTGGCCGGCCTGGCGTCGTCCATCAGCCGAGCCAGGCGCGGGCGTTCTGGAACAGCCGCAGCCACGGGCTGTCCTCGCCCCACTCGGCCGGGTGCCAGGAATGCTGGACACTCCGAAATACGCGCTCCGGGTGCGGCATCGCGATGGTGACGCGCCCGTCGGCGGAGGTCAGCCCGGCGATGCCGTCGGGGGAACCGTTCGGGTTGGCCGGGTAACGCACCGCAACCCGCCCGTGGTTGTCGAGATAGCGCAACCAGACCAGTTGCGCCTCGCTGCAGGCTTGCTGGTGGGCGGCGTCGCGGAATTCCGCGCGGCCCTCGCCATGCGACACCACGATGGGCATCACCGAACCGGCCATGCCGGCGGTCAGCGCCGAGCCGCTTTCATCCACGCGCACCAGGCCGAAGCGCGCCTCGAACTGCTCGGAGCGGTTGCGCACGAAGCGCGGCCAGAGCGCGGCGCCGGGGATGATGTCCTTGAGCGCTGACATCATCTGGCAACCGTTGCAGATCCCGAGCGCGAACGTGTCGGCGCGCGTGAAAAACGCCTCGAACTGATCGCGGGTGCGGGCGTTGTAGAGAATGCTCTTGGCCCAGCCTTCGCCGGCGCCGAGCACGTCGCCGTAAGAAAACCCGCCACAGGCGACCAGGCCGGCAAACTCGTCCAGCGAGCGGCGACCGGCGACCAGGTCGCTCATGTGAACGTCGGTCGGCGCGAAGCCCGCGCGGTGGAAGGCGGCGGCCATTTCCACCTGGCTGTTGACGCCCTGCTCCCTGAGGATGGCGATGCGCGGCCGCGCGCCGGTGGCGATGAACGGCGCCGCGATATCTTCGCCAAGGTCGAACGTCGGCGCCGCCCACAGGCCCGGATCGTCGTCATCGATACGGCCGGCATGTTCCTCGCGCGCGCTGTCGGAATGATCGCGCAAGGCCTGCATGCGGAACGTGGTTTGCGACCAGGCGTCGCGCAACTCGCGGCGGGGCTCGTCGAGTAACAGTTGCGTGCCGAAACGGATCCGCACCCGTTCCTCTTGCGTCGGGTGGCCGATGACGGCCACGCTGCCAGCCAGCTCGCCGGCGGCAAACACCGCCAGCACGTCCTGCAATTCGCTCTCGCGCAGCTGCAGCACCGCGCCGAGTTCCTCGCTGAACAGCGCGGCGACCGGATCGTCGCCCAGCGCACCGAGATCCACCTCGAGCCCGCAATGGCCGGCGAAGGCCATTTCCACCAGGGTGGCGAACACGCCGCCGTCGGAACGATCGTGGTAGGCCAGCAGGCGGCCGTCAGCATTGAGTTGCTGGATGGCGGCGAAAAAGGCCGCCAGGCGCGCCGGGTCGTCCAGGTCGGGCGGCTCGACGCCGGTGCACCCGTAGACCTGCGCCAGCGCGGAACCGCCGAGGCGGTTGCGGCCGCCGCCGAGATCGACCAGCAGCAGCACTGAATCGCCCGCGTCGAGTTGCAGTTGCGGCGTCAGGGTGCGGCGCACGTCCTCGACCGGCGCGAAAGCCGACACGATCAGCGAGAGCGGCGCAATGACTGCACGCTCACCGGACCCGCTCTCCCAGCGGGTCCGCATGGAGAGCGAATCCTTGCCGACGGGGATGGCGATCCCCAGCGCCGGGCACAGTTCCTCGCCCACGGCGCGGACGGTGTCGTACAGGGCCGCATCCTCGCCGTGCTCGCCGCAGGCCGCCATCCAGTTGGCCGACAGCCGCACGTGCGCCAGCGACGGGATCGCGGCCGCGGCGACATTCGTGATGGCCTCGCCGACCGCCATGCGCCCGGACGCCGGCCCGTCGAGCACCGCCAGCGGGGTCCGCTCGCCCATCGCCATGGCCTCGCCCGTGTAGCCCCGATAACTCGTGGTGGTGACCGCCACATCCGCCACCGGCACCTGCCATGGTCCGACCATCTGGTCGCGGGCCGTGAGTCCACCGACGCTGCGATCACCGATCGTGACCAGGAAGGTCTTGTCCGCCACGGCCGGCAACTGCAGCACGCGCAGCGCCGCCTCGCGCAGGTCGGTCACGACGGGCAAGGCGTCGCCGCGACTGGCCACGCGTTCGACGGTGCGCGTCATGCGCGGCGGCTTGCCGAGCAACACCTCGACCGGCATATCGACCGGCGCGTTATCGAACATGCGATCGCTCACCAGCAGCCGCCGCGCGCGCGTGGTCTCGCCGACCATCGCCCACGGGCAGCGCTCGCGCGCGCAGATCGCGCCGAAAATCTCGAGCTGGTCGGCGGCCACCGCCAGCACGTAGCGCTCCTGCGCCTCGTTGCACCAGATCGCCATGGGCGACATGCCCGCCTCGGCGTTCGGCACCTCGCGCAGTTCGATGCGACCGCCGAGCGCACTGTGGTCGATGACTTCCGGCAGCGCGTTCGACAGGCCGCCGGCGCCGACGTCGTGGACCAGCATGATCGGGTTGTCATCGCCCATCGCCCAGCAACGGTCGATGACTTCCTGCGCGCGCCGCTGGATTTCGGGGTTGCCGCGCTGCACGGAGGCGAAATCCAGGTCCTCGGTGCTCTCACCGCTCGACATGGACGAGGCCGCGCCGCCGCCCAGGCCGATCAGCATGGCCGGCCCGCCGAGCACGACCAGCTTCGCGCCGACCGCCACCTCGCCCTTGTCGACATGCGGCGCACGGATGTTGCCCAGCCCACCGGCGATCATGATGGGCTTGTGATAGCCGCGCACCACGCCAGCCACTGGCTGCTCGTACGTGCGGAAATAACCGGCCAGGTTCGGCCGACCGAATTCGTTGTTGAAGGCCGCCGCGCCGAGCGGGCCGTCACGCATGATTTCCAGCGGCGTGGCAATGCGGCCCGGAAACCCCGGTCCGCCCTGCTCCCACGGCTGCTCGAAGCCGGGAATCCGCAGGTTCGAGACCGAAAAACCAGCCAGCCCGGCTTTCGGCTTGGCGCCCAGGCCGGTAGCGCCCTCGTCGCGAATTTCCCCGCCGGCGCCGGTCGCGGCGCCGGGAAAGGGCGAGATCGCCGTCGGGTGATTGTGCGTCTCGACCTTCATGAGGATGTGCACGGGCTCTTCGACATACTCGTAGCGTGCATCCGCCGGCGCCGGGAAGAAGCGTTCCGCGGTCCAACCCTCGATGACCGAGGCGTTGTCCTTGTAGGCCGACAACACCCCGGCCGGCGATTTCTCATGGGTGTTACGAATCATCGCGAACAGCGACTTGGGCTGGGCCGCGCCGTCCACCACCCAGGCGGCGTTGAAAATCTTGTGGCGGCAATGCTCGCTGTTGGCCTGCGCGAACATCATCAGTTCCGCGTCGGTCGGGTTACGGCCGATGTCGAGGTAATGCGCCAGCAGGTAATCGATTTCATCGCCGGACAAGGCCAGCCCGAGCGTCCCGTTGGCCTCGGCCAGTGCCGCGCGGCCGCCATCGAGGACGTCGACGAAGCCCAGCGGCGCCGGGGCGTGCCGTTCGAACAATCGAGCCGCATCATCGGCGCGATACAGCACCGACTCGGTCATGCGGTCATGCAACAGCACCGCGAGGTCGGTCAATTCCTCGTCGTCCAGTGGCCGGCGCGAGCCGATATGCCAGGCGATGCCGCGTTCCAGCCGGCGCACGGCGCCCAGCCCGCAGTTGCGCGCAATATCGGTGGCCTTGCTGGACCAGGGGGAAATGGTGCCGAAGCGCGGCACGACCAGCAGGAACGCGCCCTCGGGAAATGCTCCCTTGCGGCTCGGCCCGTAGCTGAGCAGCCGCTTCAACAGGCGCAGTTCGTCCGGCGCGAGCTCGCGATCGAGGTCGGCGAAATGCGTGTAGCGCGCCGCCACCGACGTGACCACGCGTGACAGGCCCTTCAAGTCCCCGAGGAACTTGTCGAGCCGAAAACGGGAAAAGGCCGGCGCACCGGGCAGAGTCAGCATGTTTTCTCAGGGCAGGCACGCAGCTTAAGGCAGCGGAATTCTACTGCAGACGGTCCTCGCTGCCCACCCGCGGACCCACCCGCGGACCCACCCGCGGCCCGGGACTCAGAGGCTGCGCCAGTCCAGGCCGTCGCTTTGGGCGGCGCAATCGACCTCGTCGGGCCGGCAGCCGAGGGCATCGGCGAGCGCCGCCTGGGCCAGCGCCGGGGTGTTGTTGATCTCGGACAAGTGCAGGGCGACAAAATGCTGCAGCCGCGAGGTGTCGAGGGCGCTGAGCAGCCCCGCCGCCTGGCGGTTCGACAAGTGGCCGAGCTGGCCGCCGACGCGTCGCCTGAGGTGCGCGCTGTAGGGCCCGTTGGCCAGCATCGCCTCGTCGTGGTTGCTCTCCAGCGCGAGCGCGTCACAGCCCTGCAGGCTGGTTACCACGTGGGCGGTGACATGACCGAGATCGGTCACGATGCCGAGCTTGTGCGCGCCGTCGCTGAACACGAACTGGCAGGGTTCGTGGGCATCGTGCGGCACCGGCATCGGCGCGACCTCGAGTGCGCCGACGACAAAAGGCTCGTGCGGGCTGATCTGTTCGAGCTGCGGCGGCGAGCCGTGGCGAAAACCGCGCGCCGTACCCGGCGTCGCCAGCACCCGGACGCCATGGCGGTTCGCGAAACGGGCCACGCCGCCCAGGTGGTCACTGTGCTCGTGGGTCACGAGGATGGCGTCGATGTCGGCGGGCGTCCGGCCAAGGCGCGCAAGGCGGGTCTCGGTCGCCTTCAGCCCGAGGCCACAATCGATCATCAGGCAACGGCCGTCGGCCTCTACCAGCGCGGCATTCCCGCGGCTGCCGCTGCCCAGCCAGGCGAAGCGCACCCGGGGCCCTACTTCCCTTTGCCGGCGTCCCCGCCCGGCCCGTAGACCGACATCGGGAACTGGGCGACGTTGCCGCCCTCGACCGCGCTGATCTTGCTGACACCCTGCTTCTCGACTTCGTCCACCCGCAGAACTGCGTGCAACGGAATGTAACTTCGCTTAACTCCGGCGAACTCCGACCTTATGCGCTCTTCCGCCGGGTCGACGACCACGGCGCTGCGAGCGCCGAACACCAGTTCCTCGACAGCCAGAAAACCGAACAGGTCGCCCTGGGACACGCTGCGGGCATAAATCTCGTAAACCTTGCCCTGGTTGATGAACAGGATCTTGTAAACATGGCTGGCTGACATGGGATGGACCACTTTGGACGGCGAAAATGGAGGTCGCGGGACGAAACGTGACAGGCTGCGCATTATGCGCTGTTGTAGCGCGGCATGACTTGCACTATTTTTGTCGGATGATCACACAAGTCAATGTTTCACCGGGATAGCGCATGCCCCTGACATTGAAAATCGTCAGCAAGCAGCGGCATATCCTCGGCGCCGACAGCCTGCGCGTGTTCGGCGTGCATGGCGGCTCGATCGGGCGGGCGCCGGATAATGACTGGGTGCTGCCGGATCCGGACCGCTATATCTCGGGCCACCACGCGGCCATCGACTACCGCGACGGCGCTTATTACCTGCGGGATAACAGCACCAACGGCGTATTCGTCAACCAGTCGGAACAGCCGGTGGGACGCGGCGCGCCGATCCGCCTCTACGATGGCGACGAACTGCGCATGGGCGACTACCTGTTCAGTGTCACGGTCGTCAACATCAGCCGCGACGGCACCGACGACAGCGGCGATGCGCAAGGCGCCGGCACGCCGTCCAACGCGCGTGCGGACGCCGTGGGGCCGCAGCAAACCGCGCCAGAAGCCTCGCTGAAGCTGCTCGGCGACGCGGCCGACCAGCTCGAGGATGCGGCCAGGGCCGGGAACAGCGAGTCCGGCGCCGAGGACAGCTTCGCCTTCGCCACCACCGTGCACATGTCAGAGGAATTCATCGCCCAGCAGACCGACCTCGAAGGCGCCTTGTCCGCGGCTGCATCGGCCCGCCGCGTCGATGACCTCCGGTTGGCCGAATCGGCGCGTATCAAGGTAGACAGCGAACTACGGCTCGACGAATCGACGGTCGTCGACCCCGAGGCGAACAGGCGCAGTAACTCGCCCGTGTTCGCCTCGCCGGGTCACCAGGACCTCACGGAAGCCCTGCGGCTGCTGATGGAATGCATCGGCCTGGATTCCACCCAGCTGTCGCGCGACCAGGACGAGGAAGAAGTCTTTGCCGTCCTCGCACAGATGATCCGCACCACGGTGGATGGCCTGCAAGCCGTATTGCGTAACCGGGCGCACATCAAGGCCCAGTTCCGCCTCAGCCCGGCCACGATCCAGCCGGCTGGCAACAACCCGCTGAAATTCCTGGACACCAGCCAGGAAGTCCTGGAACAGTTGTTCTACGAGCATGCGGAAGGTTATCTCGGTCCGGTTGAAACGCTGCAAGACGCCTTCGAAGACGTGCAGGCGCATGAGACCGCGGTGATCAAGGCCATGCAGGCGGCGTTCCGCGCCCTGCTGGATCGCCTCGAGCCCGACCAGCTCGAGGAGCGTTTCGAGCGCACCGCCAAGCCCGGCGGAATGCTGTCATCCCCACCCAGGGCGAAGTACTGGGACATGTACCGGGAAGCCTACCGGGGCCTGGCCGGGTTCAGCGACGAGAAGGTCGCGACCCTCGTGGGTGGCCAGTTTGCCGACGCCTACGACCGCGAGATGCACGAACTCGCCACGCGCAAGGCCGCGGAAAAACACAAGGCTGCGCGGGAAAAAGCACCGCCGGACGAGACGCCCGGCGACTAGCCCCCGCTACGTGCGTGCCGGGACGTCTGCGGCATCGTCCGCTTCGGCCCGCCGCGCAATGGCTCCGGTCATGCGCCTGAATATCAAGCCGTGGAACGGCGCCAGCGGATACCAGTAGAGCAGGCCGAGCGCGCCGCGCGGGTGCCAGTAGGCCGTCGCGGTGACGCGCGTGCCGCCGCTTTCGTCCGGCGCCACCAGGAATTCCAGGATGCCGGCGCCCGGCGCCTTCATGCCGAACAACAGCGTCAGCCGCCGGCCCGGCTCGATACCGATGACCTGCCATGAGTCCACCGCATCGCCCACCCGCAGAGCGGCTGGGTCACGCCGACCGCGATTGAAGCCCGGTCCGCCGAACAACCAGTCGCCGAACTCGCGCACCGTCCAGAGCACGTCCAGCGCGTAATAGCGATTCTTGCCGCCGATCGCCATGACAATGCGCCACACGTCCTCGGGCGGCGCCGACGAAATCGAGCTACCGGACGCCTGTTTCGCGTAGAAGGCATAGTCCTGGCGGTAGTTGCGATACATCAACGCGCCCTCGGTCCAGCGCGCCGCAACCGCATTTTGCCGCTCGGCCTCCAGCGCCGCCTCGACGGCCTGCCGATAGTCGAGCAGCACCTGGGGCACCAGCGCGCGCAGCGGTTCCGGGCTCGCATCGAGATCATGCGCCAGGCCGCCGATCAGGGCGCGCGCCACCGGCGAGGGCACCGTCGTCACCAGGCCCAGCCAGTACGACGACAGCATCGGGCTCAGCACAGGGACCGGCAGAATACGCGGCTTGCGTCCGACCACGTCGCCGAAAATCCGCATCAGGTTCTCGTACGACAAGACCTCCGGGCCGGCGACATCGTAAATGGCGTTGGGCGGCGTCTCGCAGGCCGGAATCCGGACGAGATACTCGAGCAGGTTTTCCAGCGCAATCGGCGGCGTGCGCGCCCGCACCCAGCGCGGGGTGACCATCGCCGGCAGCGTGTTGACGAGATCGCGGATCACCTCGAAGGCGGCCGAGCCCGGGCCAACGATAATACCGGCGCGAAGTTCAACCACCGGCACCGGCCCGGCCCGCAGGCGCTCACCGGTCTCGCGGCGCGAGGCCAGGTGCTCGGAGGCCTTGCCGGCCGGCATCAGCGCGCCGAGATAAACGATCTTCCGCACGCCAGCGCGCGCGGCTGCCGCCGCGAAATTATCCGCCGCCTCGAGATCGAGCGCGCCGAAATTTCCGCCCGCCAGCATCGAGTGCACCAGGTAATAGGCCGTATCGACGCCGGACAACGCCCGGTCGAGCGTCTCGGGCTGCAACGCATCCGCTGACACCCGTTCGACCTCTTCCCAGCCGGGCCGATCGAGCGACGCGGCATCCCGCGAAACAGCGCGCACCGGCCGCCCCGCGGCAAGCAACCGCGGCACGAGGTGGCCGCCGATATATCCGCTGGCGCCAAATACCAGGTTGATGCCGGACGCCTTGCTCATCGGGACGCCTCCGCCAGGTAATCCAGCGCCGCCACGGTGAAGCGCTGCGGCTCGATACCGAACAGCCGCCAGGCTTCGCTGCCGTCACAGGTGTTGCCTTCCATCAGCATCTGCAATTGCTCGCGAGTCACCGGAAACCACGCAAAGCGATCAAACACCGCGGCCACGGCGCCGACCACGCCGGCCGGCGCGGGCACCAGCATTTTTTTCTTGCCGCTGGCCGCCGCGATAATCTCGATAATCTTGCGCCACTCCAGCGCTTCCGGCCCACCGAGCGGGAAAATACGGCCATGACTCGCTGGTTCCTCCAGCGAGCGAACGAATGCGGCCGCCACGTCTTCCACGGCTACCGGCGACATGCGGAAACGGCCGGCGCCGCCTGGCCAGAGGCCTTCATGAAACAACGGCGCGGGAATCGGCGGGGAAATCATTTCATCGCGCAGCTGGCTGCAGAACTCCTGCAGGCCGCGCGGATCGCCAAACACGACCGAAGGGCGGAACACCGTCCAGTCCAGGCCACTGCCCGCCAGGTACTGCTCGGCGCGGTACTTGGTGGATTGATAGCCGGTGCCCTCCGGCTTGGTGCCGTTGGCGCTCATCAGCACGAAGCGTCGCACGCCGCCGCGCACCGCGGCATCGATTGCCGTGACCGCGCCGGTGTAATGCATCGCTTCGAAGGTGATGCCCTTGTCCGGGAACTCGCGCAGCAGGCCGATGTTATAGATCGCCGCATCGGCGCTCTCCAGGCAGCGTGCCACCGCGGCCGCATCGCCGATCTCGCCGCTGACCACTTCGCAGCGCTCCGGCTCGCGCAACTTGGACTCGCTGCCGGCGCGCACCAGCAGTCGCGGCGTGTGGCCATCCGCCAGCAGGCGATCCACCAGGTAGCTACCGACAAACCCGGTGGCGCCGAACATTGCGACTTTCATGTTTCTCTCCCGGCCCTCCGGCCATCATTGAACAGCGGCCTGGATTGCCGCTGTCAAAGTAGATTATCAATTGCTTGCCAGCAGTCTTCGCTTGACGTGCCCGGCGCGGATTCGCCTTCTTGCCGCTGCCAGGAAGCTACCGTATGGTACGCCAGCCGCAAAAACGGAGCCGGCCTGTGTCCGACCTTTCCCGCACCTTTGGCAATGAAACCGTCGATCCGCGCGAACGCGAACGACGCATCCGGGAGATGTTCCGCCGCATCGCGCGGCGCTACGATCTGTTGAATGACGTCATGAGTCTCGGCATGCACCGGCTCGGCAAGCGGGCCATGGTGCGCGCCGTCAACGCCGGCCCCGGGCAGCTGATCGTGGATCTCGCCGGCGGCACCGGCGACATCGCCCACCGGCTGGCAGGTCATGGCCGCACGGTCATGGTCGTCGACCCCAGCGTCGAAATGATGGCCGCGGGCCAGCCCCTCCGGCACCACGCGCTGCACTGGGTCGCCAGCGTGGGCGAACAGCTGCCGCTGCCGGACGCCTGCGCCGATGCCGTCACCATTTCCTTCGGCATTCGCAACTTCACGCATATCGACACCGCGCTGGCCGAGATCCTGCGGATCCTGAAACCCGGCGGACGGCTGCTGTGTCTCGAGTTCTCGAAGGTGGCAAAACCCCTGCGCGGCCCGGTGGAAATGTTCAACCGCTGCATCGTACCGACCATGGGCATGGTGCTCGCGCGCGACCGGTCAGCCTACAGCTACCTGGTCGAGTCAATCGAGCGTTTCCCCGACCAGCAGGCATTTGCCGACATCCTCGCAGAGGCCGGTTTCACCGCGGTCGGCTACCGTAATTTCGGCTGCGGCGTCGCGGCCTTGCACTCGGGCACACGCCCGGCATGAACACCACGCTGGCCGCGCTGCGCCGGTGGCCCGATGCGGCCCCGGCGCTGGCCTGGCCGGGCGGTGGCATGAACTACGGCGAGCTGCGCGCCAGGGTCGATGCGCTGGCCCGTGTCGCCGGTACCCTGGGCGCCGGCGACACGGGCGCCGCGCGCAGCCCGCTGGCCGTCGTCTCGCGCTCGCGGATCGACATCGTGCTTGGCGTGCTGGCCGCGCGCCGCCTCGGGCGACCCGCCCTGCCCCTCGACCCGGCGCGCCCCGACCTGGGCGACTGCCTGGCGGCGGTCGCTCCCGGCGGCGCCCTTGCGGATCCCGATGCCGTCCTACCGCAAACCCTGCCGCGCGCCCCGTTCAGCGCCGCCACCCTGTCCCGGGGCGCGCCTGCCATGCCGCCTCCCCTCCCGCCTGAGGGTCCGCCGGATCACCACGAGTACCCGGACTTCGCACTGCTCGTGCCGACCAGCGGCACCGGCGGCGCGACCCGCATCGCCATGCTCTCGGCCGCCGCCATGGACGCGCACGTCGCGGCCAGCGCACAGCGGCTACCCGCCCTGGCCAGCGGCGATCGTTGGTTGCTGTGCCTGCCCATGACCAGCATCGGGGCGCTGGCGGCGCTGTGGCGCAGCCTGGCGGCCGGCGCCTGCCTGGCCTTGCTCGAGCGTTTCGACCCGGTCGAGGCGCGCGCCCTGATGGCCAGTGGCGCCAGCCACGTGTCGGTCGTGCCGGCGATGCTTGAACCACTGGCAGCCGCGCGCGCGCCGGCGCCCCAAGGGCTGCGCTGCCTGTTGAGCGGCGGCGGACCCTTGTCCATGGAGGCGGCCGGCTGCGCCCTCGCCAGGGGCTGGCCGTTGTGGAACGGCTGGGGCATGACCGAGACCGCCTCGCACGTCGCCGCCGGCCCGGTGGACGCCGACTGGCACGAAGGCGTCGCCGGCACGCCGCTGACCGGCGTCGAACTCGCGCTCGACCACGCCAGCGGCCGGCTGGTGATCGCCGGCCCCATGCTGATGTCCGGCTATGCCAGCCCGGGCCTGCAGCCGGGCGCCGGGCTGCAACCCGATGGCCGGCTGCTCAGCGGCGATCGCGGCGAATTTCTGCCCGACGGACGGCTGCGCCTGTTGGGTCGCGCCGACGACGTCATCGTCACGGGCGGCGTCAATGTCCATCCCGAGGACGTCGAGCGCGTGCTGGCAGCCTGCCCCGGCATCGGGGAAGTGGCGCTGACTGCCCGGCCCGATGCGCGCTGGGGCATGGCGCTCGTGGCCCTGTACACCGGTGAGGCCGCCCCCGCGGCCCTCGACACCTGGGCTCGGGCGCAGCTGCCGTCCGCATCGCGGCCGCGCGAGTTCCGGCGGGTGGCGGCGCTGCCGCGCAACGCCATGGGGAA
>JBLRWC010000028.1:8281-15061 GCA_047921455.1 Gammaproteobacteria bacterium | reverse complement strand
ACCGCGGGTCACCGCGGCCGGGCCATGACAGGGTCCCCTCGCTCGGTCACTTGAAATCTCGCTGCGTGGACCCTGTCATACCCCGCCCGCTGCCGCCCTGCCGATCCCGGCGGCGTTGGGCCCTGCCGCCCCACCAGGCCGCATCGCCGCCCGCAGTCTCCTCGCCGCCGCCGACGCTCGTGAGCGCTAAACCCATGCCACGCGCCACGGCGAGCGTTCCCGGTAGGCGCCGGCGCCATCGACGCGATAGCGGGAGTGGGACGTCACAGGCCCGCCGCAGCGAGATTTCAAGTGACCGAGCGAGGCGGGCCTGTGGCGGTCCGCGCCCGCGGGCCATCGAAAGTAAGCGGGAACTAAGGGAGTTCCGGCTCGAAACCGAGTCCGGGCGCCGCCGGCAACCGCAACATGCCGCCGGGCGTCGGCGCGGGTCCGAGCAGCGTGCTTAGCCAGCTCGCGGTGTCGAGCCCGTGGGCGAGCCCGTTGCCCAGGGCGGCACCGATATTGGCCGACAGCCAGAGTCCGACCGCCGTGTCGACGCTGCTGGTGACGATGCTCTCGGTGCGTGGCCGCAGCGCGAGGCCGAGCACGCGCGACGGCCCGCCGACCACCATCGGCTTGAGAATCTGGCGTCGCACCGGCAGCGGTCCGTCCTCCGGCCAGCTGGCCAGCGACTCATCGAGCGCGATCGAGAAATCGACCATCGCCTGCAGGCGCTCAAGGGCTGCCCGGTCCGCGTCCGCGGCGGGTTCCTCGAGCGCCTCGATGGGCAGTTCGGCGAACAACGGCAACGTCGCCTCGGCCTCCGCGGTGGTCCAGCCGCGGTTCACGTCCAGGCGCAGGCTGAGCCCGGCCGGCAGTTGCTCCATGGCGGCAAAGAACAGCGGCAACTCCTCGGCCAGCGGTGCGGTGGCCAGTTTCAGCTTGGCGACTTCAAAGCCCTGCGCGCGGGCGGCGACGAGACGCTCGCCGAGCCCGTCATCCACCGCCCCGACGAAGGCATTGACGCGCACTTCGCCGACGGCGTCCGGACGCAGGTAACGATACAGGGGCAGCCCGGCGCGCCGTGCGGCGAGATCGAGCATGGCGCACTCCAGGCCACAGCGCGCCGCCGGCCGCTCGCGCCCCGGCAGTTGCGCGCGCGCGGCGTCGAACCCCAGGCCCGGAAAGCTGGCCACGGCCGTCGCCAGCGCGGCCTCGGCGAGGCTGGCGGTTTCGGTGCCGGCGCCGGGCAGCCCGGCGGTCTCGCCCCAGCCGTGCGCGCCTTCCTGGTCTTCGATCCTGATGAGCCAGCCGCGCCGCACCACCGTGTCGCCGCGCGCGCACTTCCAGGGCCGCGACAGGGGAATCGCGTAGGGAAACAATTCCAGCCTGGCGATTTTCTGTTCAGCCACGCAAGCCACCGATAAATACCCCGACGCAGATCAATGCGGCGAAAGCCAGTTGCAGTTGCGCGGTTTCGGCCAGCAAGCGGTTGAACTCCGGGCCGACCGGTTGCGTGGCAAAGCGCCGCACCAGCAGCGCGGCCCAGGGCAGCGCCAGCAGGCCCAGCAACCAGCCGGGACCGCCGGCCATGGCGAGCACCGGCAACAAGAAAAACGGCAGCAACATCAGCACACCGTACTCGATCCGGCTCGCGCGCGGGCCGTGGACCACCGCGAAGGTGCGGCGCCCGGCGCGCCGGTCGTTCTCCAGGTCGCGGTAATTGTTGGCCACCAGCACGGCCGCCGCCGGCATGCCCAGCAGCGCGCCTGCGACCAGGGCGGTCGTATCGAAGCGACCGGCCTGCAGGTAGTAGCTGCCCGCGACCGCGGCCACGCCGAAAAACAGCCAGACGAACAGTTCGCCGAAGCTGGAATACGCAATCGGCTTGGCGCCGCCGCTGTAGGCCCACGCGCATGCGATCGAGGCCACGCCGATGGCCAGGATCGGCCAGCCGCCCTGCCATGTCAGCCAGAGGCCGACGACGCCGGCGCCGATGAAGGACCACGTCGTGCCGCGGCGGACCTGGGCCGGCGTCAGCCAGCCCTCGGCAGTGGCCCGGCGCGGTCCGAGCCGCGTGCCCGGATCGTCGGCGCCGCGCTCGAAATCCGCCACGTCGTTATGCAGGTTAGTCGCCACCTGGATCAGCAGCGCGGCCAGGATGGTCGCCCCGAAAACCAGGCCCGACAGCGCGCCGGTGTCGTGCCAGGCCAGCACGGTGCCCACCAGCACCGGCACCACGGCGACCAGCAATGTGCGCGGCCTGACTGCGGTCAGCCAGTAGCGCAGCCGGGTCGGCGCGGACGCGGGCACGGCCGTCATGGCGTCAGGGGCGGCGCGGGAAACGGCCGAAATCCGGCGTGCGCTTCTCGAGGAATGCATTGCGGCCTTCCTGGCCTTCCTCGGTCATGTAGAACATGGCGGTGGCATTGCCAGCGAGTTCCTGGATGCCGGCCAGGCCGTCGGTATCGGCATTGAATGCCGCCTTGAGCATCCTGAGCGCCGTCGGGGAGAGCTCGAGCATGCGCCGACACCAGGCCACGGTTTCCTCTTCGAGCTTCTCCAGCGGCACCACCGTGTTGACCAGGCCCATGTCGAGCGCCTGCGCAGCGTCGTACTGGCGGCACAGGAACCAGATTTCCTTGGCTTTTTTCATGCCGATGGTGCGCGCCAGCAGGCCCGCGCCGAGACCGGCGTCGAAGCTGCCGACGATCGGGCCGGTCTGGCCGAAACGGGCGTTTTCCGCGGCAATCGAAAGGTCGCACACCAGGTGCAGCACATGGCCGCCGCCAATCGCCCAACCGGCCACCATCGCCACCACGGGCTTGGGCAGGCGGCGAATCTGCATTTGCAGGTCGAGCACGTTGAGGTGCTGGGTGCCGCCGGCGTCCTTGTAGCCGCCCTGCTCACCGCGCACCCGCTGGTCGCCGCCGGAACAAAAGGCCTTGCCGCCTTCGCCGGTCAGAATGATGACGCCGACTGACGGGTCGTGGTGCGCATGGGTGAAGGCGCGCTGCAACTCCATGACGGTTTCCGGCCGGAAGGCGTTATGCACCTCGGGCCGGTTGATCGAAATTCGCGCGATACCATCGGAGTGCTGGTACAGCACGTCCTCGAGCTCAAGTCCTTTGACGGTTTTCCAATTCATTTTTTCATCGGCCTGCTGCACGGAAGTCGCTCATTGTACTTGGGGGCTGGAGCCCGTCCAGCCGTCCGTGCGCACTGCGGTAAGCCGCAAAAGCTTCCCGCCGCCTGCGTGATACAATTTTGGGGCTGAAAATGGCTGGTAAACCGTGGAATCCACCCCCCTCCAAGCACACTCTCGCGACGCCTTCCTCGACGAGCTGCCGCACCAGCTCGCGCGGGGCCTTGCCGCCGTGGGCCGGCATCGCTTCTTCAGCCTGGCGCTGCGCGCCGAGGGTTTTCCCGGCTGCCCGGGCCTGCCGGCGGAAGGTCCGGCAATCTGGTGGGGCCGCACGAACCAGGGCCGCTTCCGGCTTGGCGCCGGCGCCGCGTGGGAGCTCGAAGCCCAGGGCGACGCTCGCTTCCCCGCCCTGGCCGCCGCGCATCGCGAGCTGATGCGTGACTGGCAGGTCGCCAGCCTGGACGGCAGCGTCGCATCGCGCGCCGCCTTTCTCGGCTTTGCCTTCAGCCCGGATTTCAGCGACGGCACGCTGCCGAATGCGCTGTTGTCGGTGCCGCGGGTGACGACGGAGCGCCACGGCAACACGACGGTGATGCATTTCAACGGCGCCGCCGACGAGGACCCGGACTTCCTGGTGCATGAATGGGTCCGGATCGTCCACGAACTGTTTGCCAGTGCCTGGCCCGATTCGCTCGCCATGGATCCCGTGCCGCACCACGTACCGGACGACGTGGTGCCAAGCGATGATCCAGCCTGGGCGGCACGGGTCCGCCAGGCGCTGGACGCGATCGTGCAACAACCGCTGGAAAAGCTCGTCCTGACACGCCGCGTGGAGCTCGCCCTGGCAACGCCGCCGTCGCTGGGTCGCATTCTCGGCTGGTTGGCGGGTCGTTATCCGGACGCGGCCGTGTTCGCGGTGCGGCGCCCGGGCATCAGCCTGGTCGGCGCCTCGCCGGAGCGGCTGCTCGGGCTTGAACACGGTCTCGTAGTGGCGGATGCGCTGGCCGGTTCCGCGCCGCGCGCGACCTGCGACGATGCCGACCAGTTGCTCGGCGGCACGCTGCTGGGCGATCCCAAGGAACTGGCCGAGCACGCGGTCGTGGTGCGCGAAATTCTCGCCGCGCTCGACCCCCTGTGCAGCGCGCTGGTGGCGTCCCAATCCCCCTCGCTGCTGCGCTTGCCGAATGTGCAACACCTGGCGAGCCATGTGCACGGCCGCGTGAAAGCGGATGTCGGCGTGTTCGAGTTGCTCGAGCGCATGCACCCGACCCCGGCGGTCGGCGGCGCGCCGCGCGCGGGGGCGCTCGAGTGGCTGCGCACGCATGGGGAAACCGACCGCGGCTGGTATACCGGCGGGGTCGGCTGGCTGGATACCGCCGGGGGCGACGTCTGGGTCACGCTGCGCTGCGCGGCGCTGCGTGATCAGACCGCCAGCCTGCACGCGGGCGCCGGCATCGTGGCCGGCTCCGACCCGGACCAGGAATTCCGCGAAACCGGCTGGAAATTGCAGGCCATGATCGAGGCGCTGAACGTTGACTGAGCGCAGCGCCCCGACGGACAACGGCGACAGTTCTTTCCAGCGGGCCGTGGCGTTGTTCGACGGCCTGGCAACGAGCGGACTCGAGGCGGTGGTCGTGTCGCCGGGCTCGCGCTCCACGCCGTTGGCGCTGGCCGCGGCGCGCTGTGCCCGCCTGACCGTGCACGTGATTGCGGACGAGCGCTCGGCGGCCTTTTTCGCGCTCGGCCTGGCCCGGGTCTCTGGCCGCCCGCCGGCCCTGGTCGCGACCTCCGGCTCGGCGCCGGCGCACTGGCTGCCTGCCGCCATCGAGGCCAGCGAAGATACCCAACCGTTGCTGCTCATCAGCGCCGACCGCCCGGCCGAGTTGCTCGATTGTGGCGCCAACCAGGCGACTGAACAGGGCCGCCTGTTTGCCGCGCATGCACGCGGCGTGTTCGCGCTGCCCGCCGACGCCACGCCCGGTCATGCACGGGATGTCGGCCGCCGGGCCGCGGCGGCGTGCCTGTGGCCGCGGCGCGGTCCCGTGCACATCAACGCGGCGTTCCGCGAACCGCTGGTGGCGGCCGACCTGGCAAGCTACGCAGCCTGGTCGCCAAGCACCACCGCGAACATGCACTTGCCCGGCAAGGTCACGCCCGATCTCGGCGTGGTGGCCGCGACGGCTGCGCGGCTCGGCGGCCGGCGCGGCGCGATCCTGGCGGGCCGGCTGCCGCCCGGCGACCCCGCCGCCCGCGCCGTGGTCAGCCTGGCCCGGGCGCTCGACTGTGCCGTGATCGCCGACCCGCTCTCCGGCCTGCGCGCCGGCCACGATCCCGAGGCGCGCATCCTGTGCGCGGCCGATAAATTCCTGCGCGACGAGGATGCGCCGACGCCGGACTGGCTGATCCGGGTGGGCGCGCCACCGGTATCGCGCCATGTCGAGCAATGGGCAGCGCGCTGTCCCGAGTCATACTTGCTTGCAGCCACGCCGGCGTGGGCGGACCCGCTGCGTGCCGCGCGCACGGTCCTGCTCGGCGACCCGGCGGCCAGCTTGTCGGTGCTCGCCGCCGCCGTGACGCGCGCGGGGCTGCGCGCCGCCGCATGGGACGCGCTGGACCGGTGCGAAACGGCGGCGCTGCAGTCGCTCGCCGCGCTCCCGGCGCCACCGGCGGAGGCCGCCCTGGTGCGCGCCATCGCCGCCGCGGCCCCTGCGGATACACCGGTCTTTGTCGCGAACTCGCTGGTCGTGCGCGACTTCGACAGTTTCCTGCCGTTGCGCGCGGCGCCGCTGGCGCTCTATGCAAACCGCGGCGTCAGCGGTATCGACGGCAACCTTTCGACGGCCGCCGGCATGGTCGCGGCCGCGCACCGGCCCGGCATTGCCGTGCTCGGCGACCTGGCCTTGTTTCATGACTTGAATGCCCTCTCGCTGTGCCGCGACCGGCCGCTGGTGCTGGTCGTCATCAACAATGGCGGCGGCGCGATTTTTGGCCAGCTGCCGCAGGCGGAGTTGCCCGAGTTCGAGGCCCTGTGGCTGACGCCGCCGGCGCTCGATCTCGGCCAGGCCGCGGCGCTCTTCGGATTGGCACATGTGCGGCTCGACGCGAGCTCTGCGCTGGAAGAGACCATTGCAGAGGCGCTCGCCAGCGGCCGCGCGAGCCTGCTGGAACTGGTCGTGGATCGCGCCGCAAGCCATGCCGGACGCATGGCCTGGTGGCATTCGCCTGCCCGCTGACGCTACGGAGCATCCGCCTTGAAAGCACCCGCCCAGCAACCCGCCATCCGCATGATGATGATGCCGAAGGACACCAACGCCCTCGGGTCGATTTTTGGCGGCGTCATCCTCTCACTGATCGACCAGGCGGCGTTCGTCGAAGCCAGCCGCCAGGCCGCGCGCAAGTTCGTCACCATCGCGATGGACAAGGTCGAGTTTCACAAGCCGGTCAAGATGGGCGACATCGTCAGCCTGTGGGCCGACACCATCGAGATCGGCCGCAGTTCCATCCGGGTACGCGTGGACGTGCTGGCGCGCTCCCGCTACATCGACGAAGACGTGCGCGTGACCAGCGCCGAGGTGACCATGGTGTCGATCGACGAGGCGGGCAAGCCCACGCCGATCTTTGCGAACGGCGGCGCCTGAAGGCACTGCCAGGCGCCG
>JBLRWC010000028.1:0-8181 GCA_047921455.1 Gammaproteobacteria bacterium | reverse complement strand
GCGATTTCCAGTTCTTCGTCGGTGGCGATCACCAGCACGGCGACGCCGCTGTCCCCGGCCTGTATCGCTGCGGGCAGTGCGCCCGGGGCGGCGTTCTTCGTAGCGTCGAGCGTCGCGCCCAGCACCTGCAGGCCCGCGCAGATCCGCGCGCGCACGGCGGCGGAATGCTCGCCGATGCCGCCGGTGAACACCACGGCATCCAGTTCTCCCATGGCGGCCGCCAGGGCCCCCACATGGCGCCGGGCGCGGTAACAGAACAGCTCTATAGCCAGCTCGGCGCGCGCATCGCCGGCCGCGGCGCGGCGCTCGATCTCGCGCATGTCGCTGGCGCCGCACAGCGCCTTGAGGCCGCTGTCCTGGTGCAGCGCCCGGTCGATCTCCGCGAGCCCGAGACCCGCGCGCGCCGCCATGTAGCCGGGCACCGCCGGATCGAGATCGCCGCAACGCGTGCCCATCACCAGCCCTTCCAGCGTGGACAACCCCATCGAGGTATCGACGCTGCGCCCGGCCTGCACCGCGGTCGCGCTGGCGCCGTTGCCGAGATGCAGCACCACCATGGACAGCGCGGCGAGGTCGCGGCCAAGGCAGTCGGCGGCGAGTCGGCTGACATAACGGATCGACGTGCCGTGAAAGCCGTAACGACGCACGCCGAAATCCGTCTGCCAGGCGGCCGGCACCGCATAACGCCACGCGCGCTCCGGCATGGACTGGTGGAAGGCCGTATCGAACACGGCCACCTGCGGCACGCCCGGGCACGCACTCATCGCGGCCTCGATGCCGTCGAGGTTCGCCGGATTGTGCAGCGGCGCCAGGGGGACCAGCTCGCGCACGGCGTCGAGCGTTGCCGGGTCGATCCGCGCGGGCGCCTGGAAGCGCGTCCCGCCGTGCGCCACGCGGTGGCCGATGGCGTCCGGCTGGCCGTGCGCGGCGAGGAACTCGAGCAAGACCGCAAAACCGCTGGCGTGATCGGGCGCCGCCACCGGCTCGTTGCGCTCGCCGTGCTCGTCCCGGTGCAGCAGCCGCGCCTCGTGCTCCCCGATGCGCTCGATGCGGCCGGCAGCGAGCACGGTTTCCGCCGGCATCAGGTACAGCCCGTACTTGATGGTCGAACTGCCGGAATTGAGCACCAGCACTTTCACTTGGCCATTTCCTGCGCCTGGACGGCGGTGATGGCGACCGTCTTGACGATGTCGCCGACGCTGGCGCCGCGCGAAAGATCGTTGACCGGCTTGTTCAGGCCCTGCAGCACGGGGCCGACCACCACGGCCCGGGCGGAGCGCTGTACTGCCTTGTAGGCGTTGTTACCGGAGTTGAGATCGGGGAACACCAGCACCGTGGCACGCCCGGCGACGGCACTCTCGGGAATCTTGGTGCGCGCGACCGCGGCATCGACCGCGGCGTCGTACTGGATGGGCCCCTCCACCGGCAGCTCCGGACAGCGCGCCCGCACCAGCGCGGTGGCCGCCCGCACGCGCTCCACCTCGGCGCCGGCGCCGGAATCACCGGTCGAATAGGACAGCATCGCGATGCGCGGCTCGATGCCGAACATGCGCGCGGTGGCCGCGGAGCTGATGGCGATATCGGCGAGTTCCTCGGTACTGGGCTCCGGCACCACGGCGCAATCCGCATACACCAGCACACGATCGCGCAAGCACATGAACAGCACGCTCGATGCGATGGACACGTTCGGCTGGGTGCGGATGATTTCGAAGGCCGGCCGGATGGTGTGCGCGGTGGTGGTAACGGCGCCCGACACCATGCCGTCGACGTCGCCGAGTTGCACCATCATGGTGCCGAAGTAACTACGGTCGCGCGCCATGTCGAGGGCCCGCTCGAGCGTGACGCCCCGGTGCTTGCGCAGCCGATGCAGCTCGGCGGCGTAGGCCTCGAGTTGCGGCGCGCCGGTGGGATCAATGATTTCCACGTCGCCCAGGTCCAGCGCCAGCGCCGAAATCCGCCGCCGCACCAGCGTCTCGTCGCCGAGCAGCACCAGGTCCACGGTGCCGCGCTTGAGCAGGATATCGGCGGCGCGCAGGATGCGTTCTTCTTCGCCCTCCGGCAGCACGATGCGCTTGCGATGGCGCGCCGCGCGTCGCATCAGCTCGTACTCGAACATCAGCGGCGTGATGCGCGTCGGCCGGGTCAGGTCGATGCGGACCTCGAGCGCCTCGACATCGATACATGCCTCGAACAGGCCCAGCGCGCGCGCCACCTTGGCTTCATCGTCGGCGGTCAGCCAGGCGCGCACCTCGTGTACCCGCGTCGCCGTCTCGTACGTGTCTGCAGCCACGGCGAGCACCGGCAGCGACTCGTCCGACAAGCCGCCGACCAGGCGCTGGATCGGCACTGCGGGCGCCAGGCCACCGGTCAGGATGATGCCGGCCAGCCCGCTCGCGGCGACCGAACGGTTGGCGACAAAGCTGCCGAGCAGGATATCGGCGCGATCCCCGGACGTGAGTACCAGGCAACCGGGCGCGAGCCGCTCCAGGAAATGCGCCAGGTTCATGGCGGCCACCGTCACCTGGCTGATATCGCGCCGCATGGACTCCGCTGAGCCGTGCAGCCGTTCCGCGCCGAGCTCCCGGGCCACGTCCGCCACGGAGGGACGACTCAGCGCAGCATCCTCGGGGATCACGAACAGCGGTTCACCCTGGGCGCGTGCGCCCGCGAGCATGCCGCGCAAGTCATCGATGTCGGCTGCGGTGGCCCGGTTGACGATCGTGGCCGCCACATCGCATCCCCGCGCCTGGAACACTTCCCGCGCTACCTGGATGGCGTTGTGAATCTCGTCCGCCGTGCGGGCGCGGCCGCTGATCACCGGCAGGATGGGCGCACCGAGATTCTTGGCGACGGTGGCGTTGAAATCGAATTCGAAGGCCGAGGAGACGCCCGTATAGTCGGTCCCCTCGCACAATACGAAGTCGCACTCGGCTTCCAGCTGCTTGTAGCGGTCGAGGATGGCCTTGAGGACTTCACCGTGGCGACCGGCCGCGAGTTCGCGCTGCGCCTCGTCGTGCGTGAAGGCATGCACCGCCCGGACACCGATCTCCAGTCCATACCGTTCGGCAATCAACTGGATGTCGTTGTCGGGCCGGTCGGCGTGCGCGATGACGGGCCGGAAAAAACCGAGCCGCGCGCGCTTGCGGGACAGCATTTCCATCAGCCCCAGCGCGACCAGCGACTTGCCGCTCATCGGTTCGGTGGCCGCGATGTAGAGGTTGTTCGACATACCTATTCCCGTGCCGGGCCCCACACCGGGTGACCATGGACGTGTTCATGGACGACGCCGCCGTGCTCGTGGCGATGGCGGTGCGCCAGGTTATTCTCGAGCAGCAGGTCGAGATCCGCCAGCGCGTCGCTGACCGGACCGTCGAAAGCGATGCGGTGCGCTTCCGACAGGATCACGGCCCGGTGGCCGAGTTCCGGCGCGAGCGCCATGTGGTGCGTCGCGACGACCGTCGTGATATCGCGTTCGGCCAGCCAGTCGATCAGCCAGCCGACCGTGCGTGGATCGAGGTTCGCCGTCGGTTCATCAAGCAACAGCACCCTGGGATCCAGCGCCAGCAGGCACGCCAGGCAAAGCCGCTGTTTTTCACCGCCCGAGAGCTGCGAGGGATGTTCGTCCAGGCGTTGCTCGAGGCGCATCACGCCGGCCCAGTGCGCCACGCGCTCGCGCGCCTCGCTTTCCGGCAGGTGACGTAGCCCGAAACCGATTTCCTCGGCAACGGTCGGGTTGAACAACATGGCCTCCGGATGCTGGAACATCAGCGCCACGCGACGCCGAAAGTGGCCGGCGAACTCGCGCTGCTTCAGCCGCGCCGCATCCAGGCGCTGGCCATCGAAGTAGACCGTGCCCCGGGTGGCGGGCACCAGGCCATCAAGCAATTTCAACAGCGTCGTCTTGCCGCAGCCGTTCGTGCCCAGCAACACGAGCCGCTCGCCCGCCTGGACATCAAGGCTCACCTGGTCGAGCGCATTGCGCCCGTCCGGGTAATCCACGGCCACGGCGTCGAGCCGGTAGAGAGGTTCAGTCATCGAGGGCCCCGCGCGAACGCATTCCCTGGGTCAGGGCCTCGGAGTTGTACATGGCCTTGTCCAGCGCCGCCAGCCCCGTCGCCGCGCCGGCGCGGTAACGTTGACCGAGCGTCGGCGGCACCGTGCTGCGGCTTTGCAGCGCCGCGCGATACTCGCCGGCCAGGCGGCGAAACACCGCCACCTGGCTGCGCACGATGCTCAGCCAGCGCTGCGCCGCCGGCGCACCCTGGAGCGCGCGATCCAGGTCCACGTCGCGCACCATCCAGCTGGTCAGCAAGGCCAGCAAGAACACCCGCAGGTTGAGCAACAGCAGGTAGCGCCAGGACAGCTCGCCAGCCAGGCCAGCCATCACCCCGTAGCCGACTGAAATCACCAGCAGGACCGGCCACACGACGCGCAGCGCGCGCCCCAGCAACCGGCCCCGCCCGTGGCCGGACAGCAGTGCCACGGCCGCCACGCCGCCGCCCAGCCACGCCGGCTCATGCACCAGCGTCACGGCGAACACGGCGAGCAGCCAACAGACCAGCCACGCGCGCTGCTTCACCCGGTCGCCTCCAGCCAGCGCCGCCGGCGTGCATGGCGAAACACCAGCAGCGTCAGGGCGGCTTCGCCGGCGCCGATGAAAGCATGCGGAAGCAGCAGGGCCGGGATCGTGATGGCCGGGCCGAACGGGAAAAACCGCGGCGTGCCGTCGGGCGCCTGCGCCAGCCACGGCTGCAGGCCGAGCACCAGCGCGACGAGCAGCGCCGCGATCATCACCGCCAGCCACACCGACAGCACCACGGCTGGCCCCTCGCCGAAGCGACGCAGCAAGCCATACAACCCCACCGTCACCCAGGCGCCGACCAGGCCCATCGCCAGCGCGTTCACCGGCAGCGCCGTAATGCCGCCGGCGCCGACCACCACCGCCTGCAACAACAGCACCAGGCTGTAGGCCATGAACGCGCTCCACGGGCCGAACACCAGCGCCAGCAAGCCGACGCCGATCGCATGTCCCGAGGTGCCGCCGGGCAAGGGCAGCACCAGCGTGGACAACAGGAACGCCAGCGCGGTGAACACCGCCAGCCGCGGTAACGCCTCATCGCCCAGCCGGGCCCGCAGGCGACGTCCACCCAGCACCCACAGCGGCGCCGCCAGCGCAAAGGCCGGCAGGTAAGTTTGCGGCGAAATCAGCCCGTCGGGGATATGCATGGCTCAGTTCGGCGCCCGGTGCGCGCGGCGCTGCCGCCAGATGACCAGCAGGCCGAAAATGCCGAGCAGGTAGCCCAGGGCCGCCAGCACGCGCGCCCAGTAACCGTGTGCATGGCCGTGCTGGGCGTGCACCGCGGCGACCTTGCCGGCCGCATCGAGTTCGAGTTCGATGTCGGCGCCGTGGCCATCGGCGGTGAAGAGACGTACGCGCCAGGCACCGGCACGATCAGGTCGAAAACTGACTTCCCCGAGCGCATTCACCCGGCCGGACTGGAACGGCGTCTCGGCGCCCGGCGCGAAGACCTCGTAGGGTTCGAACCAGGGCTGCTCGCCACCCGCGAAAGAAAAACGCACCACCACGGTGTCGCCCGCCACCACTTCATGCAACACGGCATGAGCCTGCACCGCGGCCGGCGTCGACAAGCCAGCCAGCAGCGCGAGCAGCGCGGCGGCGAGCCCCGGCGCGAGGCCGGCCAACGGCAGGCCGGCACGGAGCGCGTGGCGCATGGCGCGGAACGGGTCACGGGACATAGCAAGCTCCGGTAATATCTTTCCCGGAATCTTCTTACCAGCCCGTTCCGAAACCCTCAATAGGGGATTGTCACGAACCTGCGGGCGACGGGATCTTGTGCAGCCGGCCGTGGCGAATGCCCGGCCGCGCCATCACCGAGTCGCCAAATGACTCGATTTGCGAGCCCGGTCCCTTGAGCAACACCGCCTCGAGGCAATGGTCGTGGTCCAGGTGCATATGCAGGGTCGTGACCGTGAGGTCGTGATGCGCGTGGTGCGTCTCGGTGAGGCGCTTGCTCAGTTCACGCTCATGGTGGTTGTACAGGTAGGTCAGGATCCCAAGGCAGTTCACGTCCGGATCCTTGTCGAGCTGCTCGCGGGCCAGCGCCTCGCGAATCAGGTCGCGCACCGCCTCCGAGCGGTTGCGCGATCCCTTGGCCTGCATGTACGCATCGAATTGCTGCGCCAGCTCCGCTTCCAGGGAAACCGTAAATCGTTCGCTCATCGTGTCCTCGCTCCCGGCGCAGCAGGCGCCGCCTCGGCCTGGCAGCAGATTGTCGATGGTAGATGGCGCGATTGCCAGTGCGGTTCGCCGAACATTGACACCCCCCGCCGGGGCGCGGAGAATGCCCGAGCTTCGGAGGGGTGCCAGAGTGGTCGAATGGGCTTGACTCGAAATCAAGTGTAGGGTCTCCCCTACCGTGGGTTCGAATCCCACCCCCTCCGCCAATACCAATTCAAAATCAATACCTTAGAGCCGCTTTCCGGCCCAGCCCCATATCCAGACCTACATCCAGAAAATATAGCCGGGTCGAGGGTGCTTTCGCCTTGGGCAATTTGGCGCTTTCTGTCACACAGACCTCTTTTAAGTTTTTTGAAGTTATCCACAACCAGTTACGGGCGACTCGTGGTAGTGTTTGACTTGATAGAAAGCTGACCCCCTCGCTGGTTCTTGATCCAAGCACGTCGCAAGGCGTCACCAGCGAGTCGGGTCTTTCTTGTTTTGGGGAGCCTCAATGTCTTTCCCCCTTCGATACGCGATTCTGATTGATGGTGGATTTTTAATTCACAAGATCAAAGAACGTAATCGCGGAACGCCCCCGAACGCTGACCAAGTTGAGGCAATTGCAAAGGCTATTGCTCAACACGAGTGCGTCCAAGGTCAAACCCTCCTACGGACGTATTTCTATCATGCCCGGCCTGCAACCGGGCCGCTCAAGAACCCTATCAGCGGCGAAACAATTGAACTCGGCGCCACTGATATCCACGCCCAATCAGAAAGTCTCCTCGCAACGCTGGAACTTCGAGCCGATTTTGCGCTGCGACTGGGTGAGACCAGCACAAACGAATGGAAGCTAGGACAAAAGGCTTTGCGCTCGCTCTTTCGCAAGCCTAGACCGATCGAAGCGCGCGACCTAGTCCCAAATATTGAACAGAAAGGAGTAGATTTAAGGATCGGGCTGGATATCGCTCGACTGTCCCTTACTCAGTCTGTTCAGTCTATAGTCGCCGTGACAGGGGATAGCGACCTAATTCCCGCCTTCAAGTTTGCCCGTCGCGAGGGATTGCGTATCTTCCTTTGCCACCTAGACCACGGCGTCAAGCGAGACTTGAAGGCCCACGCAGATCGCATCGTGGAAGTCGACCTTACGCAGATACTTGGTGCACAGACAAGAGCAACTGCCGCAAGAAAGAACGGCGAGTAGTCAAAGACACCACCCACCTAGAGATCAGCGGCCCGCAGTTACAACAAGCCGGCCAGGCATCCCGCCTCAGCTTAGTTCCTTCTCTCTGCAATGCACGTGTCAATTCTGCTCCCCGCAAAATTTTAGACACTAATACAAGCCTGTAGATCAAACGTAGCTGGCTCCATTTTAGCGGCACTCATTTCATGCAATGCAATTTGCTGATCGCGTCGGAGGCGCCGGAAAGATCGAATACCGCATGATGCCTTGAGCCAC
Organism: Gammaproteobacteria bacterium; assembly: GCA_047921455.1. GTDB lineage: Bacteria > Pseudomonadota > Gammaproteobacteria > Steroidobacterales > XN24 > XN24. The sequence goes on along the minus strand of JBLRWC010000028.1, from coordinate 484 downwards.
GAAAATCAGTGACCTGAATCGTGACCTTCGAAGCTGTTTTCAGGATATCCAAAAAAGCACCCTTTGATGCGCGAGGAACGAATACCGCCGTGCCGTCAGTGCTGGTACTCCATGTGCCCCCCTCTACCGGCGGTTCCGCATCGGCGCGATAGACAACAGGCGATCCGCGTCCACGAGTGCTCCCGATGTAAGTGCCAACGCCAAGAAAAATCTCGTAGTCTGAATCCCCACTGCAACGGACTACCACAAACTCATTCCGGCCACTAAAGGTAGCTGCGATGCTTTTATCCTCGTCAGTCATTGGATCAATATTCTCGCGAAACTCCCAGTTTGCAGTTGCGGGTAAACTGACGGATAAAAGCGCCAGCGCGATGACCATCCTTTTCATCTTTGTTTCTCCCTTACGTCGCTTCACTCTCATGTCCGGGACGAAATGTTGGGCAACCAGTACCCATTTGAAACCTTCTGATTAGCCCGGATTATT
>JBLRWC010000027.1:14492-37033 GCA_047921455.1 Gammaproteobacteria bacterium | reverse complement strand
CGCTTGCGCGCCTTGGCCTCGGCGGGCTTGGCGTCGCCATTCCAGGGATACTCGGCGCCCGGCGTCGCGGCATTGCCCCAGATCGACTCAGCGGCGGGCAAGGGTTGGGCCGCCAGCCACTCGCGGTGCAGCGCGTCCTGGTAGGGCGCGATGTCCTCCTCGATCACGGCCTCGATGGGTTTCGTGGCGATCTCGAGTGAGTCGGCGTTCATGACGGCGCGGGCCGCGTGGCCCACGGCAATGAGCGTGCCGCCGGCGCGCACCCAGTCGCCGAGCGCCGCGGTCAACGGCGCAGGCAAGCCGCCGCCGCCCCACCGCTCCGGCAGGTAAATGACGTTGTAGCGCCGCAGGTCGAGCGCGCCGGCGCGGTTCTCGTCGAGGTGGCTGTGACGAATCCCGATGCGGTGATCGAGCAGGTACCAGGTCGCGCCGAAGTCGAGCATGTTAGTGCTGCCGTGCGACAGCAAGGCGATGTTCGGCTTGGTCAGCAGCCGCCATTGGCGGCCGCCGAGATCGGCCAGCTCGCCGGGCGCGCGGCCGTGGGTCACCGCGTGCAAGGGCAGGTTCAGCTGCCGGGCCACGGTGCGCGCGTCGGCCTGCCAGTCCTCGCGACCGCGGTTGTCGTCCAGCGTCAGCGTGACAGAACCCACCGGGAGCTCATGTCCGTCGAGTCTCGAGGCTTCGCGGTTGGCGCGCACGAAATAGCCGCGTTCCATCATGCGGGCGGCAAACGCGACCGCGCGATCGTCGGCGCCGGAGACGGCCAGCGCGATCACGCCGGCCGCGTCGCTGGATGGCGCCGGCGTCGGGACGTCGATACCGGAGTCGAGGTCCAGCTGCTCCAAACCGGCCTCGAGGTGTTGCGGCACGGTCAGCGCCTCGAGCCCGAACATCATGGAAATATTCCAGCCGGTGGTGTCGTAGATGGTGCTGCGGCCGGTCTTGAGCACGCGCTCGCGCTCGGTGGCCAGCGCCGTGTCGGACATGCGTGGATCGAACTCGAACATGGCGGCCAGCAGGCGGGCTTCCGGCTGGCGGTTACGCAAGACGATGCTGCCGGCCGGTAGGTCGTGATTACGCAGCTGGCGGCCGAGCTGGTCCACCGCCCTGCTGACGCGCACGTCGCGCGTCAGGCGATGCGCCTCGAAGCCCTGGATGCGCACCAGGTCGAGCAGGTCATTGATCCGCCCCTGGTTAGCCGTGGGCAAGATCACGAAACTGCGATTGGCATAGGGACCACGCGCCGAACTGACCTCGGCGCGATCGCTGCTGAAGCCCTCGAGCATGGCCTTGCGGTCGCGGCGCAACGTCTCCAGGTTAGCGAACGACGACAGTACCTGGTGGTGAACCGACTGGCGATAACTCAGCAGGTTCGAGGGTCGCTGCACGCCGTCCTCGGCGATGCGGGCCTGTTCATAGAGAATGCCCAGGGCGCCGCGCAGGCTGGCCCAGTTGTCCGTGTAGCCGGGATACCAGTCTTCGTGCCATTCGCCGGAGTAATAGGGGTAGCCGAAGCGGTCGAAGGCGCGCGCCATGTCATCGGCGAAGAGCTGGCCGCGCTCGCGTCGATACGTCGGCAGGTGGGCGTTATGCGGCTCGCGGGCGGGCGAGAACAGGTAGGTGTCCTGCGAGCCCATTTCATGCGCGTCCACCAGCAATAACGGCCGCCACGCCGAGAACTCCCGGATCCGGCCACGCGTCTCGGGGTGGCGCGCATAGATCCAGTCGCGATTGAGGTCGAACAGGTAGTGGTTGCCGCGACCGTACGGCCAATAGCCGGTGTGCAGCGTGGACTGGTCGTCCACGTTGGGCTGGGTGCCGCGCTTTTGCGCCAGGCCCTCGACGAAGCGCTGCCGTCCGTCCGGGTTCATGCTGGGGTCGACGATGATCACCAGTTCGTCGAGCAGCCGGCGCGTGGTCTCGGAGCGGTCCGCCGCCAGGTGGTGGATCACCGCCAGCGCGGCATCCGAGCCCGAAGTCTCGTTGCCATGGATGGAGTACGCGAGCCAAGCCACACCGGGCAGCGTGTCGACCAGGCGCGCGCGGCGGTCGGCGTTGAGATCGCGCGGGTCGGCCAGCGCGGCCATGCCGGTCTTGATCTCTTCGCTGCGCGCCAGGTTTTCCGGGCTCGAGATTGCCAGGTAGACCAGCGGCCTGCCCTCGTAGCTGCGCGCGTATTCCACCAGCTGTACTCGCTCCGAAGCGGCCGCGATGGTCCTCGCGTAGGCGACGATCTGCTCGGGGCTGGCGGTGCGCTGGCCGACGCGGAAACCGAGCTCCGCTTCGGGGGCCGGGATCGCCGGGTCGTGATCCGCGCCGGGGGGATAGACGGACTCGGCGTACTCGAGGCCAGCGAGCGGCGTCGGTTGCGGTGCGGGGTACGGGGTTTGTGCGCCCGCGGTGGCAGCGAACCACAGGGCGGGGGCCAGGAGCAGGTATCGGAGCATGGGGCGGATCCTTGGCGTGAAAGGCTGCGGGATTTTAACCCTGCTGGACCGGCCCTGAGCACTCCTTAGCCGACCGATTTTGCCGGTAAATCGGTCGTGTAAGGCCGTTTTTCAGCCGTTTTTTGACGGTTTTTTGTTTTTATTCAGGGACTTATTTCGGTCCGACCCGGGGTGGAGGAGCCAGGCGAGGCCGTGGGCGGTGGCTTCGAACGCTGCGGGGCGCTCGACGGCCAGGCCGCTGCGCTCGGCGAGACGCTCGCACAGGCCGTCGAGCCGCGCGAGGCCGCCGCTGATGATGATCCGTGTCGGCGGCGGCGCCTCCGTGACGGCCCCGACCATGGCCTCGATGTTGGCTTGCAGCAGCGACACGATGCTCTCCAGCACCGCGACGGTCTCGGCCGCGAGACTGGCCCGCTCGCTGAAACCAACCGGGTAGCTGGCATCCCAGTACGGCGAGCCCAACCCGCCCACGCCGTTGCTGAACCGCGGCGGGTCCTTGACCTCCCGCAGCCAGCGTGGTGCATTCTCGAGCAGCATATCGACCTTGACCCCCCGCTCGGCGGCCAACCAGTCGAGCGCAGCGCCGGCGCCGTTGACGGTACCCTCCAGCACACCAAAGCTGCGCGTTTCATCCTCCCAGGCGATTCCTCGCAACAGCCCCGGCACGACCGGCACTGCGCCGTCGAACAGGCGCTGCACGAAGGCCCCGGTGCCGATATTCACGAACAGGGTGTCGGCGGAAGGCTGGCCCCACGCGAACACCGCGGCCGGCTGGTCGCCGGTCGCCACGCACAGGGGCGCTTCGAGTTCGCCGACACGCAGGGTGCCGAACGCATGCCGGTTGGGCACGCAGCGCGGCAGGCATGCGCGCGGGATATCGAACGCCGCGAGCAATTCGTCGGACCAGTCGCGTTCGGCCAGGTCCCACAGCAAGGTGCGGCCCGCATTCGCCGGATCAACCAGCGACGGCCGTTCCTCGAGCAGCCGGTGCAGCACGAAACTCGCCAGCGGCCCGCACTGCAGTCGCCCTGCCGACAGGGCGCGTCGTACTGCCGGCAGCTCTGCCAGGCACCAGCGCAGCTTGCTCGCGCCGTAGTGGGGCGAGACCACCAGCCCGCTGATCTCGCCCACGCGGGCGTCATCCAGCGCCAGCGCCGCCAGTCCCTCGGCATTGCGCCGATCCTGCCAGGACAATACGGGCGACAAGGCGGTGCCGTCGGCCCCATCCCAGCACACGACGCTGGAACGCTGAGTCGCCAGCCCCGCGCCCGCCAGGCGGACGGCGCCGAGGCCGCTGGCCCGGTGCGCTTCCCGAATGGCCTGCTGCAGCGAAGCGACAATTTCGTCCGCGTCATGCTCCACCCGGTCGCTCCCGGAGCGATGCGTCGCCACGGCGACCTCCGCGCTCGCGGTGACCCCGCCCTGCGCATCAAAAATCATGGCCTTGCTGGCATGACTGCCCTGGTCGAGCACGAGATAGTGCGGCACGTCTTTCACGCGTCCAGCTAACACGTTCGCCGCCCGCCTGGTCAAGCCGCCGCGCCCTCCAGCGCCGCCGGCCAGGTCAAGCCGCCACGCTCCCGGCACGCTGCCACGAAAAAGGGCCGGGACGACTTGCGCCCCGGCCCTGCATGAACAACGGCGTCACGCCGCGGAATCAGTCGTCGCTGATCGTGATCTCGCCATCCGGCAAGACGTTGGCAGCGATCTCCGCCTCGGTGAACCACAACGACCGGAAATCCTTGTCCGAGTAGCGGCGGGCCTGGTCGTTGAAGAACGGCGAATCCGGATCCGTGGATTGCGAGTAGCTCAACAAGCCATAGGCACGCGGGCCGGCATCGGTGAACTCCAGGCCGAAGTGCCAGCTGGTGCCGCGCGCAATCTGCCAGCCTTCGCCCGCGGTCGCCGACAAGCCGGCAGTCCCGCCGATCTGGGCCGGGTTGAGTCGCGGCAGGCGCGTGTCCTCGGCGACCGGCAAATTCACCACGCCGATGGCGTTGAAGGCACCGTCGATAGTGCCGTCACCCCCGTGCCAGGGGGTCGGCGCGTCGAGCGCCACCGGTGCGCCGCCCGGCGGTGCGCCGCCGGAAGGCCGATACACCTGCACGGTGCCGAGCGCCGCGTCATAGGCAATACCGCCCTGGTCGAGACGCTCGAGGCCAGCCGCCAGCGACACGAGCATCGGGTCGTTGGCGAGATCGGCAGCATCCGCAGGGGCCGGCACGCCCGGCGTGCCCACCGGATCTTCCGGATCGTAGGGCGCGGTCAGGTGGGTGCCGAACTTGCTGCGATAATCGGCAATGAACACGCGAAATACATGCGCGCCGACGCTGTCGATGTCGTACACCCCGTTCCAGTCGGCCAGCACCGCACAGGCACTGGCCACGCCCCGGCTGCCGCCGCCCGGCAGGTTTACCTCGCCCGCACCGATGGCGGTGCAGCGCGCCACCAGCTCGTCACGGAACTGTTCCGCGTACCAGCTGCGATTGTTGTGAATCACCTGCGCAAGCTCGGCGGCGTCGAACTTGCCGTCCTGGCCGGCCGGCGCCGTGGCGGCGAAACCGGTCTCGGTCAGGTTCTGCAGCATGGTGAGGCTGATGCGCGTGCGGGGATTCAGCGGCGCGCGCTCCGGGCCATACAGCGGCGAGAACCCTTCCAGCGGGGCCTCGATATTGGTCGACCAGAAGCTGTCGTTGGAGTTCTGCACGAAATCGCTGCGCACCAGCCTCGGCTTGCCTTCATAGGGCACGAGGCCGAGCCCGCATCGGCCCTGGACCCAGTCATCCCGGATATTGTTGCCATCGAGCAGCGTGAGACCCGCATTGAACAAGGCATTGTAGGCCGGACTGGCGGCACGCTTGGCGGCAATCACGCCGAGGGCGATCGGCGACAGGTTGGGCGCGGAACTGCTGTCGATGTAGAAGGCGTTGCCCTGGTCATCGGCATAGGTGCTGTTGACCCACAGGGTACTGCCACACTGCCTGAACACGTCCTGGAACTCCTCGAGGTTGCGCGCCTGGCCCATCCGCAGCCAGGTGTCGAGCAGCCCATTGGTGTCGGCATTGGCGTCACGATAAGTGTAGGCCGCGGGTTGGCCGGCTGTGCCGGGACCACCCCATGCGGACAGCCCGCCCTGGGTGACGGCATCAGCCGCGAGCATCGGGCCGTACTCCGAGAAATACAGATCGCGTTCCACCGTGATCGGCTCAGGCGCGCCGACGTTGACCTGGATCTGGAAAGTCTCGACGGTGATCGGCCGCTCCTCGCCTGCCTTGATGTAAGTGAGCGGGTCGCCGTCTTTCAGGCTGAGCTCGTACAGGGTGAAACGTCGGCTGGTGCTGACCGTGTGCGACCAGCCGAGATTCTCGTTGAAGCCGATCAGCGGCACCGGTGTGGCATGCAGGCCGGCGCCACGGATGTTGATGAACTCGGGCACCGTTACCTGGCTCTCGTAAAAGCGACGCACGCCGGTGTATGGGAAATGCGGATTCGCCAGCAAGGCGCCACGCCCGGTCGCGCTCAGCTCGCTGCCGATTCCCCAGGCGTTACTGGCCAGCCCGGTATCAACATAGTCCGTTCGCGCGGCGGCGTTCTGGTGCGCGAGCATCGGCGTCTGCTCGAGGACATCGATGACCGCGGGGTCATGCAGGGCCGCGACGGGGACCGGCGTAGGATCGACGCCCGGCGGCACGGCGATGAACACGGCGCCGGTGGCGAACAAGTCACCGCTGGCGAACTGCGCAACAATCCGGTAGTGCGCCACCAGGTCTTCGGGTTCGATCTCGAACACCCACGGCCCATTGCGGCACTCCGGCGGCAGCTCGCCTGGCGGCGTGTCGCGAACATACTTGTTGTAACCCGCGGTGAAGCCCAGCACCATCGCCCGGCTCTCGTCGGTCATGGCCGCGAAGTCCGCGGCGGCGCCGCTGCGAATACGCTGCGCGAGATAGCTGAAGTCGTTAATGATATGGATGTTGCCGGGACCGGGACCGAAATACTTGGCCCGCTCGCTGCGCGCTTTCACGAAGGCGTCCGCGAGGTGACAAACCAGATCCTGCGCCTGCGAATAACCCATGCCGAAGGCTGCCGACTCCAGGTTTTCGCCCTGGACATGGGGGATACCATGGGTGGTGCGGCGAATAGTCGCAACCGGCCCGCCTGCGCCGGCAAACACGCGATCTGGCGGCGGCGGCGGTTGCACTACCGGCGTGTCGTCGGAGCTGCTGCTGCAGCCGACCAGCAATACGGCGGCGACCATGTGCGCCGCAGCAATTCCGCCGCGACGCCAACGCGATCCGGCGCGTTGCGATTCATCCCGATTCATCATTGACGATCCTCTGGTTCTAGTTATGGGAACAGCGACTCCACGCGGAGCATCCCGGCAACATAGCCGAGCCCGGTGCAGCGGTCAAAACGCAGTGCACCAAATCGCCGCGTCGCGGGACGACGCGTGGTGCCCGGGAACCAGCACCGGGCCGTTTCACGAGTGGCTGTTTCGCGAGTGGCTGTTTCGCGGGGGAACGGTCAGGCGAAGCGCGCGTGTGCGCGGCGCCACACCGCCAGTGCATGCCGCAATGGCAAGGGCAAGCGTTCTTCGTCCAGGCCGTCGAGGAAATTTTTCACGCCCAGGCCTAGCTCGGTGTCGCCCTCGATCACCAGCTGGCGCTGGAAAAACAGGGTATCGGGATCCTCGAAGCGGCCGGCCATCACGAGGAAAGCGGGTGACTGCCCGCGGATAGTGACGTCGGCGGGATAGTCGCGCGCGCGCACCTGCAGCCGGCCGCTAGTGAGCATGATCGGCCACCGCCAGCCGGCGTCCTCGATTTCGATCGCCAGGCAGCGGCCCTCGAGGAACTCGAGGTCGCCCTCGGCGACGCTGTTGCGGAACACCTGCTCCAGGGCCCGCTGCAACACGCCCTGCTGCAGCGGATGCGGCACCAGGCGCAAGGGCCGCGCCAGCATGGGCATGACCAGTTTGAAGTCGGGCAATGGCAGCATGTCGATCTCCGCTCGATCTCGCCAAAGATACCCGACCGGCGCGCGGTGACATTGACCTCGATCAAGGTCCGCGCGCGGCCGACTGGCTATCCTGCCGGTCACATCCCGCTGCATGGACACACCGCATGGAATTACTCTGCCCAGCCGGCAACCTGCCGTCGTTGCGCGCCGCTGTGGATGCCGGTGCGGACTCCATTTATCTTGGTTTCCGCGACGCCACCAATGCGCGCCATTTCGCCGGACTGAATTTCAGCGACCAGGACATCGTGCGTGGCATTCGCTATGCGCATGACCAGGGGCGCAAGGTACTGATCGCCCTGAACACCTATCCGCAGCCAGCGGGCTGGGCACAGTGGACCCGCGCCGTGGACCGCGCCGCCGAACTGGGTGCGGACGCGCTGATCCTTGCCGATACCGGCCTGCTCGACTACGCCGCCGAGCGCTGGCCGGACCTCCACCTGCACCTTTCGGTGCAAGCCTCGGCGACCAACCCGGAGGCCCTGAAACTCTATCACCGGCTGTTCGGCATCACGCGCGCCGTGCTGCCGCGCGTGTTGTCGCTGCGCCAGGTGGTGCAGGTCGCGGCACAATCCCCGGTGCCGGTGGAGGTGTTCGGTTTCGGCAGCCTGTGCGTCATGGTCGAGGGGCGCTGCCTGCTGTCGAGCTACCTCACGGGGCGCTCACCGAATACTTACGGCGCCTGTTCACCCGGCTCGCACGTGCGCTGGCAGGAAACACCTGCCGGGCTGGAATCGCGCCTCAATGGTGTACTCATCGATCGCTACGGGCCGGGCGAAAAGGCCGCCTATCCCACCTTGTGCAAGGGCCGTTTCCAGGTCGGCGAGCACACCTACTATGCGCTCGAAGAGCCGAGCAGCCTGAACTCCATCGAGCTGCTGCCCGAGCTGTATCGCGCCGGCGTCGCAGCGATCAAGGTCGAGGGCCGGCAACGCAGTCCGGCCTATGTCGCACAGGTCACGGCCGTGATGCGGGCCGCCATCGACGCATGCAAAAAAGACCCGGACCGCTTCCGCCCGACGCCCGCCTGGCAGAAAACGCTTGCCGCGGTATCTGAAGGCACCCAGACCACCCTCGGCGCGTACCACAGGTCGTGGCAATGAAGCTCTCTCTTGGACCGCTACAGTACTTCTGGCCGCGCGAACGAGTGCTGTCTTTCTACAGCGAGGCCGCCAACTGGCCGGTAGACATCATTTATCTCGGTGAAGTCGTCTGCCCGAAGCGGCGCGAACTGCGCCTCGAGGACTGGCTGGAAATCGGCGCCTGGCTGGCGGAGTCCGGCAAGGAAGTGGTGCTGTCGAGCCTCACTTTGCTGGAGGCCGGCTCGGAACTCGGTGCGTTGCGGCGCCTGTGCCGTAACGGCAGCCTGCAGGTCGAGGCCAACGACATGGCTGCGGTCGGCATGCTCGCCAGCGCGGGCCTGCCGTTCGTCGGCGGGCCGACGCTGAACATCTATAACCAGCGCACGCTGGCGGTGCTGGCCAGCCAGGGCATGCGGCGCTGGGTCCTGCCGCTCGAGTTGTCCGGTGCCACTGCGGCCGACCTGGTTGCGACGGCGCCCGCTGACTGTCCCTGCGAGGTCTTCGCCTGGGGCCGACTGCCGCTCGCCTGGTCCGCGCGCTGCTACACCGCCAGGGCCGAAAACCTGCCGAAAGATCATTGCGAACTGGCCTGTCTTGCCGATCCCGACGGCCGGCTGATGCGCACGCGCGAAGAGCAGCCGTTCCTGGTGCTCAACGGCATCCAGACCCAGTCGGCTCTCACGCAGGATCTGTCACCTTACCTGGACGAGCTGCGCGCGGCGGGCGTGCAGGTGATGCGCCTCAGTCCGCAATCGGAAGGCATGGCGGACATCGTGGCGTACTTCGACGAGCTGCGGCGCGGCGCCGCCGGCCCGGGCGTCCTCGAGACACTGGCGGCGCTCGCCCCTATCGGCACATGCGACGGCTATTGGCGTGGCGAGCCCGGTGCGGCACGCATGCAGTAAGAAACTTGCCATCGCCGGCAAGGGCAGCGAATCAGCCGGCGGTCCAGCGCCTTAGCGCGACTGCCGGATCAGCACCAGCCGGAACGGGATGTCTTCCTCTTCAGGCGGGAACAACTCTAGCCGGTCGCCAGTGATCCGGCCGGAAACGGCTTCGGACTGGTCTCCCTCGGCCACCTCGATCCGCACCCTGTCGCCGCTCGAGGACCATCGGCCCGTTACGGTTTCACTCTGGCCCATGATGCTCGAAGTGCTCGACGCCGTACCGTCCGCATTGAGAGTGATGCTCATGTTCATATTGTCGAGCATGCCCGAACTCATCATGGCGAGGCCCATTTCCATGGCCTTGCGCTCCTCGGAATCCTCGATGGCGGCGACCTGGGCGCGCATGCCCTCCATGACCGTCGCCATGTCGAGTTCATAAGTGCCGACCTGCGCGGAATCGACCGACTGGCCGCAACCCTGCAGCCCGCCGGCGAGCAGCGCCAGCGCCGCAAGCACGGGAATCAACAGCATCCTGGAATTCATGGAAAAGATCTTCCAACAGGTTGGCCAGAGCCGATGATACCCCCTGTCCGGCCGCGTCCCAAGGTGCCGGGCAACACCTTCTCCAGGCTCACGCTTCCCGAGCGACTGCGCTGGCAGATGGATTCACGGGCCTGCAGGTAGAGATCGTAGACCTCGAGATCGGTCGTGGCCACCCAGAGCCAAAGGCCGGTGTCGGCCTCGATCAGCTGGGCCATGATGCGCATGCGCTGGCCCGCGAGGCCGCCAGCGAAGTACTACTGGTCGCCCGCAAAAGGTGGCAGCCGAGAGCGGGACTCCATTCCGGGACTCCTTAACAGGCAATCCATGCCCGCTCCCGCCTGGATAAAGAATGGACCCCGGGCGACAAGAAAAACAGGGGGGTTTTCCGCAATCGGAAACGGTTTCGCGTGCGATAATGCCCGGCGATGAAAACCCTTACCTGGTCATTGCTGGCGCTGGTCCTGTTGGTGGCCGCCTGGGGCGCCTGGTGGCTGGCCGATCATGCTCGCCCCCGGCACGATGTCTTTGTCGAGCGCCGCGGCCACGAGGTCACGGCGCACCTCGACGAAGTGCGCCACGAACCTGGCGGCTTCATCAGCCAGGCCGTCCGTCTGCGCGCGGATTCCGGCCTGGTGGTCGACGCACGGGTATTGCGGCCGGCGCTGCAACATGGACCGTTGCCCGTCGTCGTCCTGCTGGGCGGGTATCGCACGGGCCACGATGCGGTCGACCTGGTGGGACATCCCGGCACCGCGGTGATGGTGGCGCTCGATTATCCATACCACGGCGAAATCCGGATCGATTCCGCCGCCAGCTTCGTGCGCGGCACGCGCGACATCCAGCAAGCCCTGCTTGATACGCCGCCGGCGGCTTCCGTCGTGCTCGACTGGCTGGCCCGTCACGAATGGGCGGACAGCGAGCACGCCGAACTCGTCGGCGTCAGTTTCGGGGTGCCCTTCGCTGCGGTGGCCGGCGCGCTCGACCCGCGCTTCCAGCGTGTGTGGCTGATTCACGGCGGCGCCGGAAACCGCGGCTGGATTGAACACAATCTGCGCGACCGCGTGCCGCAAGCCTGGTTACGCCCGGTGGCGGCCTCCTTGCTTCACTTGCTGGTCTACGGCGCGTCCTTCGATACCGAGGACTGGGTGGCGCGCATCGCCCCGCGCCCGGTGGTGGTCATCGGCGCCCGCAACGACGAACGCTTGCCGGAACACAAGGTCGAAAATATTTACCGTGCTGCGGGAGAACCCAGGGAACTGATCTGGACCGAGGGCGGGCACGTCGACCCACGCCGACCGGACCTGGTGCAGATGCTGCTGGACATCGTCCGCAACCGGATCGCAATGCCACCGGAGTCCCGCCGCGACACACCCGCATCGCAACCGACGGCCGTCCTGCCTGGATTGCCCGGAAATGCGTCCCTACAATAACTGCAGTCCCAGCCACGTTTCGCACGAGCATAGCCATTGGATAACGACCGCCTCCAACAACTCGAACTGAAGCTCGCTTACCTGGAGCGCGGCAACCAGGAGCTCAGCGATGTCGTCTATCGCCAGCAACAGGACCTGGATGCTCTCAAGTCCCGGCTGAAACGCCTTGCCGACCAGCTGCGTGCGATGACTGAGGAACAAGGGGACGCCTCGGCCGCGGACGAAAAACCCCCGCACTATTGATCGGACCCGTCGTGCCATCCACCCGGACTGGGGGTCAGTTGTCCCGGCCCTCGGCCAATGCCGACTGGCGCTCCTCCAGCTCCAGCCAGCGTGCCGCGAGCCGATCGTGGTCCGCCTGTTTGGCCGCCAGCTCATCGAGCACAGACTGGGCCTGCTCCCAGGCCTGCGCATAAAACTCGGGCGCCGCAATGCGCGCCTCCAGCACTGCAATTTCGCTTTCCAGCGCCTCGATCCGGCTTGGCAGCGCATCGAGTTCGCGCTGTTCCAGGTAACCGAGCTTGGCGGACTTGCGGCGCGTGCGTGGCGCCGCTGGCGTTTTCTCCCCGCCCGGCGCCTGTGCTGCGCCCACCGGGGCGACCAGCGCTGGCGCCGGCGGCGCCGCGTCCATCTGCGCCAGGGCCCGTCCGCGCCGCGCCCAGTCGCTGTAACCGCCGACGTAAGACTCGATCCTGCCGCCCGCCTCGAACACCAGGATCCGGTTGACGACGTTATCGAGAAACTCGCGATCGTGGCTCACCACGAGCAACGTCCCCGAGTAATCGCCCAGGCGATCTTCGAGGACTTCCAGCGTTTCGACATCGAGGTCGTTGGTCGGCTCGTCGAGCACCAGCAGGTTGCTTGGTTGCGTAAACAGTTTCGCCAGGATGACGCGGCTGCGCTCGCCCCCCGAAAGCGACCCCACCGGTGTCATGGCCCGCTTGGCGCTGAACAAAAAACCGCCCAGGTAACCGACGACGTGCTGCTGCTTGCCGTTGATCGTGACGTAATCGCGCCCGTCGCCGACGTTGTAGGCCACGCTCTTGTCGTGGTCCAGCAGCTGGCGCATCTGGTCGAAATAAGCGACCTCGAGATTGGTGCCGTGCTTGATGGTGCCGGTTTGCGGTTCGAGCTCGCCCAGCAGCAGCTTGAGCAGGGTGCTCTTGCCGACGCCGTTGTTGCCCACCAGCCCGATGCGCTCGCCACGCATGATTTTCAGCCCCAGCCCCTTGATCAGCGGCACGTCGTCATAACCGTAACTGACGTTCTTGGCCTCGATGACCTTGCGCCCGGAGTTATCCGCCTCACCGATGCTGATGCGGGCGGTACCGGGCCGGTTGATGCGTTGCGAGCGAATTTCCCGCAGTTCCTGCAACGCCCTGACGCGACCTTCATTGCGCGTCCGGCGGGCCTTGATGCCCTGGCGCACCCAGGCTTCTTCTTCGGCCAGCTTGCGGTCGAACTCGGCGTTATGCCGATCCTCTTCCTCGATCGCCTCGGCCTTGCGCCGCAGGTAATCCCGGTAATCGCCGGGCCAGCTGACGAGCTTGCCGCGATCGATCTCGACGATCCGTGTCGCCAGCCGTTGCAGGAACGCGCGGTCGTGGGTGATGAACAACACAGCGCCCTGCCAGTTGACGACCCGCTGCTCGAGCCACTGGATGGACGACAGGTCGAGGTGGTTGGTCGGTTCATCCAGCAGCAGCAGGTCGGGCTTGCTGACCAGCGCGCGCGCCAGCGCGGCGCGCCGGCGCCACCCCCCGGAGAGTTCACCCAGCAGCTGCTCACCAGGCAACTGCATTTCCGTCAGGACCGTGTCGACTACCCGGTCGATGTGCCAGCCGTCGACAGCATCGATCCGCTGGTGCAGGTCCTCAAGCACCTTCAGCGCGTGCCCACCAAGATCTTCGCCGGCCCGCCGCTGGTATTCCTCGACCAGCGCCCGCACTGGCGCGAGGCCGTCCATGACGGATTCGCGCACCGTCAGGCCGAGATCATCCGGCATGGTTTGCTCCAGCCGGCTGACCCGGAGGCCCGCGCGCGCCTGGATCACGCCGTCATCGGGCGCCAGCGTCCCGGAAATCAGCTTGAGCAGTGACGTCTTGCCGGCGCCGTTGCGGCCAATCAGGCACACGCGCTCGCCCGGCTCGATGCCAAAATCAGCGGCCGACAGGATGACCTGGTCGCCGAAGCGCAGCGAAACCTGGTCGAAAGTGAGCAACATGGGCGGTCTACGGGCGAATGAGGGAGGTGGATTCTATCGCGCCTGCTACCGCAGTTTGTCATTATCGCTTAGGCTCGCTCATCAAGGCCGCCCCCACTGGAGTAAATCGTGCGCACCGAACTTACGCCCCTCGAGGCCCGCGTCATCGGCAGCCTGGTGGAAAAGGAAATCACCACGCCGGACCAGTACCCGCTGACGCTCAACGCGCTGACCGCCGCCTGCAACCAGAAAAGCAACCGCGACCCCGTGCTGGAATTGAGCACCCACGAGGTGCAGGACGTCATCGACGGGCTGATGAAAAAACACCTGGTCACCGACCGCAGCGGCGGCGTAGGCGGCCGTGTCACGCGCTACCGGCAACGCTTCTGCAATACCCAGTTCGGCAACCTCGAGCTCGCGCCGCGCGAACTGGCAATCATCTGCGAATTGCTGCTGCGCGGCGCGCAGACGCCCGGTGAATTGCGCAGCCGGGTCAATCGCATGGCGCCGACGCGCGACGTCAGCGAGGTCGAGACGGCACTCGAGCACCTGGCCGGACGTGAAGACCCGCTCGTGGCGCAATTACCGCGCGAACCCGGCCGGCGGGAATCCCGCTGGATGCAGCTGTTTACTGGTGAAACGCCGCCGGAACCCGTGGCGACTGGGGACCATGCTGGCATGCGCGCCGGTTCGCGCAGCGAGCGCCTCGACAACCTGGAGATGCAGCTGGAGGACATGCAGCGCGAGCTCGATACGCTCAAACAGCGGCTGGACGCATTCTCGACGCCACCGGATCCGTCGACTTGAGCGTCGCGGCCTCGCGGGAACGGTGACAGGTTTGTTAGCATTGTCGCCTGCCCTTTCCACCGAGTGGTCCGGATGCCTCCAGCTGCCCTCCCCGTCCTGATACTGGCGCTCGCCCTTGCCGGGCTGACCGCCTGCGGCCAGAGCGAAACGCCCACCGAGCCGCGGGCCGAAGTGACGCCACTGGCCGACGTCCCGCCACAAGAGCCGCCCGCGGACATCGAGGCCCTGATCGACAGCGCGCCCATCTCCGGCTCCTTCAGTTTCGAAGCCTACGCATATGACTGCGGCGGCCAGCAGGTGACCGTGCGGGCCGGCGACAACGAACTGGCGGTGATTTTGCCGGAGCGCGAACTCCTGCTGCCGCAGGTCGAGGCGGCCTCGGGCGCCCGCTATGTCGACGGCGACGACGGCTTCTGGGGCAAGGGTATCGACAGCGCAGTACTGACGCTGGCGGGCGAAGACATTCCCTGCGTGCTGGACCGGCGCGAAACGCCCTGGGTCGATGCGCGCGCGCGCGGCGTGCTGTTACGCGGCTACGGCGTGGAGCCGGGCTGGCACGTGGACATTCATGCCGAGCGCATCGTCGTGGTGTACCAGTACGGCCGACGCCGCGTCGTGACGCCCAACCCGGGCGTCACCCATGACCCGGACCGGCCCATCAGGCGCTGGCAGGTGACCACGGAAGACAACGAACTGCTGGTGGAGGTCGAGGAGCGCGGCTGCTCAGACACCATGAGCGACTCAACATTCCCGCTGACGGTCGCGATCGTATTGGACGGCCGCAATTATGCGGGTTGCGGCCGGGACCTGGATTAGACGGACCGGGCATGCGTGACTCTGCAACAACGCTGCCCGCATCGATCACCATCCCGGCACGCTACTGCGGTCCCGCGGCCTCCGGCAACGGCGGCTATACCTGCGGCCGGCTCGCGGCCGGACTGCGCCCACCGGTCGAAGTCACCCTGCGGCGACCACCCCCGCTGGACCGCCCGCTGGCCGTGCTGCGCAGCCCAGGCGGCTTGGTGCTGCAGGACGGCGACGCGCCCGTGGCCGAGGCACGCCATGTGTCCCTGGAACTGGAACCGCCGCCGTGCCCCGGACTGGGCGCGGCCACCGCTGCCGCGGCACGCTACCGCGGCCACGAGCAACACGCTTTCCCTGGTTGTTTTGTCTGCGGCCCCGCCCGATCGGCTGGCGACGGGTTGCGCCTGTTTGCCGGCGAAATCGCCGGTGAGGAACTGGTGGCGTGCCCGTGGAAACCGGATGCCGGCCTGGCGGATGCCGCCGGCGTGGTGCAGCCGGAATTTATCTGGGCGGCGCTCGACTGCCCGGGCGCATGGGCCTGGCTGTCCGACCTCGACAGGCCGCTGGTGCTGGGACGACTGGCGGCGCGGATCGATTTGCCGGTGCTGGCCGGCGCACCCCATATCGTCGGCGGCTGGCGCATGGGGCATGAAGGCCGCAAGTACTTTTCCGGATCGACAATCTGGCGGGCTGACGGCACCGTCTGCGCGCTCGCCCGGGCCACCTGGATCGAGATCGACCCCGAGCGTTTCGGGGCTGCCTGTTGAGTAGAAATACAACAAGGGGACAAAGATATGGGCGCTGTAACGATGTTGCTGTTCGGTCTCGCCATGCTGGCGGCCGGCTACCTGTTTTACTCAAAATTCATCGCTGAACGAATCTACCGGCTGGATCCGGACTTTCGCACCCCCGCCCATGAATTCCGCGACGGCATCGATTATGTGCCGACCAACAAGTATGTGCTCTGGGGACATCACTTCACCTCGGTCGCGGGCGCAGCGCCGATCGTCGGCCCGGCCATCGCCGTCATCTGGGGCTGGGGTCCGGCCTTCGCCTGGGTGATTTTCGGCACCATCTTCTTCGCCGGCGTCCATGATTTCGGCGCCCTCTGGGCCAGCGTGCGCAACAAGGGCAAGTCGATCGGCACCCTCACCGGCAACGTCATCGGCGCCCGGGCGCGCAACCTGTTCCTGGTCGTGATTTTCCTGTTGTTGCTGATGGTCAATGCCGCCTTCGCGGTGGTGATCTCCAACCTGCTGGTCGCCACGCCCACCGCCGTGATTCCGACCTGGGGCGCCATCCTCGTCGCGCTGGTCATCGGCCAGCTGATGTATCGCTACAAGCTGAGCCTGCTGTGGGTGTCCATCATCGGCGTCACGGCGCTCTACGCGCTTATCTTCGTCGGCTATGGCTACCCGGTCGTGCTGCCGGACAGCGTGCTCGGACTCCCGCCGCGGTCGCAGTGGATCGTGCTGTTGTTCGCCTACGCCGGCATCGCCTCGATCCTGCCGGTCTGGGTCCTGTTGCAACCGCGCGATTACATCAACGGCCTGCAATTATTTCTCGGCCTCGGCCTGCTCTATGTCGCCGTGCTGTTGTTTGCGCCGGACGTCGTTGCGCCGGCTTTCAACGACAACGTGCCGGCCGGCACGCCCGGCCTTATTCCGCTGTTGTTTGTCACCATCGCCTGCGGCGCGATCAGCGGCTTCCACGGCCTGGTCGCTTCCGGCACCAGCTCCAAGCAGCTGGACAAGGAAACCGATGCGCGCCTCGTCGGCTACGGCGGCGCTGTCGGTGAAGGCATGCTGGCGCTCGCCGCCATCATCTGCACCACCGCGGGCTTTGCCACCCTGGCAGACTGGGAAGCGATGTACTCGCGCTTCGGCGCCGGCAGCGTCGGCGCCTTCGTGCAGGGCGGCGGCGCCATCCTCGGCGGCGGCTTCGGCCTGCCGGACCAGCTTGGTGCGACCATGCTGGCCGTCATGGCCATCCTGTTCGCCGCCACCACCATGGACACGGGCTTAAGGCTGCAACGCTACGTCATCCAGGAAGCGGCCGAACTCGGCGGTATCAAGGTCAACGTCGTCACCAGCACCCTGGTTGCGCTCGCCGCCTGCCTGGCGCTCGCGTTCGGTGCGGGCGCGGACGGCGCCGGCGGCATGCTGATCTGGCCGCTGTTCGGCACCACCAACCAGCTGCTGGCCGGCCTGACGCTGTCCATTATCACGGTGATCCTGATCCGCCAGGGGCGGCCTGCGTGGTTCACCGGCGTGCCGCTGGCCTTCCTGCTGACCATGTCGGTGTATGCGCTGCTGGTGCAGCTCGGCCAGTTTTACCGTCAGGAGAACTGGCTGTTGCTGTTCATGGACATCATCATCCTGTTGGCGGCCTTGTGGGTCGCCCTGGAGGCCGCCATCGCCATGAGCCGCGGTACCAAGGGCGCCTTGCCCACCAGGCAAGAAGGCTAGCGCCTGGTGGACGAAGACCGCCGGAAGGGCGTGCTGCATGAAATTTCCGTCGCCTTGCGGGAGTTCTACATCGCGCCCTACCGGCGGACCTTCGCCCGCGCCCAACGCGACGAGGAAGACCTGTTCATGCTGCTGGTGTTCGCCGAGACCCTCGGCGTGCCGAACCCCGCCTCGTGGTACACGATGGAGCTGATGCCGGTGCTTTATGAACAGTTCCACGACTGGCATCGCCGCATGGGCATGGAGCATTCGCCGCTGGATCACTTGCGATGCTGCTGAGCCTCGCCCGGCAACGCCGGGTGCTGTTTTTCGGCGGCAAGGGCGGCGTCGGCAAGACGACCGTCGCGGCCAGCGTCGCTTTAGCCGAAGCGGCGGCCGGCCGCCGGGTGCTGCTCATCTCGACCGACCCGGCCCACAATCTCGGCCACCTCTGGAACCGCAAGATCGGCCCGCAAGCGGTGCGCCTGGCGCCAGGCCTCGATGGCGTGGAGCTCGATCCCGACCGGGTCGTCGAGGAACACCTGGCGGAGGTCGGTGCCGCGCTGCGCCGCCTGATGCCCGAACACCTTGCCGGGGAGGTCGACCGCCACATGCGGCTGTCGCGCGAGGCGCCCGGCATGCAGGAGGCGGCGCTGCTCGAGCGGATCGCCGAAACCGTCGTGCAAGGTCTGCAGGAGAACGACCTGCTGGTCTTCGACACCGCGCCGTCGGGCCACACGGCACGCCTGATGGCCCTGCCGGAGATGATGGCAGCCTGGACCGAGGGGCTGCTGGCGCGGCGCGATCGCGCGGCCCGTTTCAACACCGGGCTGGCCAACCTGCGGACGGATGAAGAGCTTGGCGATCGTATCCTCGGCGGCGACCCTGGCGAAGGTGGCGGACGCGACGACCGGATTCGCCACTTGCTCAATCGGCGCCGGGAACGCCTGGCGCTGCTGCGCGAGACGCTGGCGGACGCTACGCGCACGGCTTTCATCATCGTGCTGGCAGCCGAACGGCTGCCGGTGCTCGAGACACTGGAGCTGGAACAGAAACTGCGCGCCGCCGGCATCACCGTGGGCGGCCTGGTGGTCAACAAGCGGGCGCCGTTGGAAGCAGGTGAATTTCTTGCCGAGCGGCGCGCCCAGGAGGAGCTGCACCTGGCGACACTGCGCGAGGGGCTACCGGCGCTGCCGCGCATCGACCTGCCGCTGATCGCCCGTGACGTGGTCGGTCGCGAAGCGCTGGAGGCCTTTGTGGGAATCCTCAGGGCGCTAGACGCTCGATAAGCCAGGCGTCATCCAGCGGTCGGTAGCGTAACCGGTCATGCAGCCGCGACGCGCGCCCCTGCCAGAATTCCATCTCGGCCGGCCGCACGCGATAACCACCCCAGAATGACGGCAGCGGGACCTCACCGGCCGCGAACTTGCGCTTGAGTTCGTCGAGTTTCATCTCCAGCACCGAGCGGGACGTGATGACCGAGCTCTGCTCGGAAACCCACGCACCCAGCTGGCTGTTGCGCGGCCGGCGCGCGAAATAGCGCATCGCCTCGGTCGTACTGATGCGCTCCGCGCGGCCGCGGATGGTGACCTGGCGCTCCAGGGTATGCCAGAAGAACAACAATGCAACGGCCGGGTTGGCGGCGATCTCGCGCGCCTTGCAGCTTTCCATGTTGGTGAAAAACACGAAGCCGTCCGCGTCGAAGTACTTCAGCAACACCGTGCGCGCATTGGCTTGCCCGTCCGCCCCGGATGTCGCCAGCGCAAAGGCATTGACCTCCGGCTGCACCACCGCGCGCGCCTGTTCGAACCACTTGGCGAACTGCGCCACCGGGTCCGGATCGAGGTCCTCGCGGCGCAACGGTTCACCGCTGTATTCGCTTCTCAGGTCACCGATATCCATGTGCTTGCTCCCGGCCCTGCTCCTGGTGATTGGCGGCGCGCCCGGGGGTCGAAGCCGGCTGCGCCAGTCGTTATTCTAGTCTAATGTCCCCCGCGCCAACGGAGAGATGTATGCGCCGATTTGCGGCTCTCGCCCTGTTATGCACGACCCTCGCTCTTTCGACGACGGCGGCCAGTGAGATTCTGCGGGTCGCCAACCCCGGCCATCCGGCTTCGCTGGACCCGCACCGCATTACCGGCGTCTGGGAGAATCGCATCGTCGGCGACATGCTGATGGGGCTGACCACCGAGGGCCCGGGTGGCGAAGTGGTCGGCGGGGCCGCCACTGCATGGCAGGTGTCGGAGGACGGCCTGCGCTACGAGTTCGAGTTGCGCGAACACCGGTGGTCGGACGGTCCCGCCGTGACCGCCGACGACTTCGTCTACTCGTTCCGCCGCATGATGTCCGGCGAAACGACCTCGCCGTATGCGCAGTTCTTCTGGGTCATCGAAAACGGCCGCGCGGTCACCGCCGGCACAGCACCACCGACGGCGCTCGGCGTCGAGGCGCTGGCGCCGGATCGGCTGGTCATCCGCCTCGAGCGCCGGACCCCCTACTTCACCGGCCTGTTGATGCATTTTGCAGCCTTTCCGGTGCCGCGCCACGCCATCGAAGCCCACGGGCGCGACTGGACTTCGCCGGGTCGCATGCCCGCCAACGGCGCTTTCCGGCTTGCGGCACGCGTGCCGAACGACCATGTGCTGCTGGAAAAAAATCCCGCTTTTTTCGACGCCGACAACGTGCGCCTGGCGGGTGTGCGCTATGACGGCCTGGAGGATCGCGACGCCGCGCTGCTGCGGTTTCGCGCCGGCGAAATCGATGTGCTACGCGACTTTCCCGCCAGCCAGGCCGAATGGCTGCGGGACCGCTTGCCCGAGGCAGTGCGCACCTCGCCTTACCTGGGCCTGACCTTCCTGGCCGTCAACCATGCTCGCGAAGCCTTGCAGGACCGCCGCGTACGAGAGGCGCTGTCGCTGGCCGTGGATCGCCGCATCATCACCGCACGCGTGCTGGGCAGCGGGGAGCGGCCGGCCTGGAGCCTCGTGCCGCCCGGCACGGCGGATTACCCGGCGCCGGCGCGCGCCACGTGGCGCGACGATGACATGAACGCCCGCCGGGAACGCGCCCGCGAACTGATGCGCGCGGCCGGTTACGGTCCACAGCAGCCCTTGACGGTGCGCGTGCGCTATCCCCTATCGGAGAACGACCGGCGGGTTGCCATCGCGCTGCAGTCGATGTGGCGCGCGATTTTCGTGACGGCCGAGCTCGAACGCGCGGAAACCGCCATCCATTACGCCGCGTTACAGCAAGGCGACTTCGACCTCGGCCTGGCCAGCTGGCTGGCCGTCTACGACGATGCGCAGACCTTCACCCTGTTGCTGCAGACCGAGAACGGTCCGAACAATCTGGGCGGATATTCGAATCCGGCCTACGACCGCCTGGCGGACGAGGCCGCTCGACAGGCCGAGCCCGCGGCGCGCGCGCGGCTGCTCCGCGAAGCTGAGGCGCTCGCGGTGCGCGAACAGGCGCTCATCCCGGTCTATCACCACGTGGCCCGCAACCTGGTCAGTCCGCGTGTGCTCGGCTGGCAAGACAACATGCTCGACGTGAATCGCAGCCGTTACCTCGGCCTCGCCGTCGCGGACGACAACTGACCCAGCCGCCTGGCGGGGCGGCTCTCGCCGGCGGCCCGGAGTGCGGTAAGCTCCCCGTTCGACGACACGGGGTAAGACATCATGAAGCTCTACGATATGCGCGTTGCACCCAACCCTCGCCGGGTGCGCATCTTCCTGGCCGAAAAAGGCATCGATGTGCCGCGGGTCGAGATCAATATTCGTGCCGGTGAGAATCTCCAGCCGGAATTTCTCGCCATCAACCCGCGCGGCGTCGTCCCGACGCTGCAGCTGGACGACGGGACGGTCATCGACGAAAGCACGGCGATCTGCAAATATTTTGACGAGCTGCAGCCCGAGCCGCCGCTGCTCGGGCGCACCGCACTCGAAAAAGCGCTGGTCGAATGCTGGACCCGGCGCATCGAGTTCGACGCCGGCCAGGCGGTGGTCGAGGCGTTTCGCAACAGCTACCCGCCCTATGCCGAACGCGCAGTCCCGGGCCGGGCAGGCACCCGGGCTATCCCGGAACTGGTCGAGCGCGGCAAGGCGCGGCTGGCGGAGTTTTTTCCGGCCATCGAGCATCGTCTCGGCGCGTCGGAATACGTCGCGGGACCCGACTTCTCCAACGCCGATATCACGCTGCTGTGTATCGTGGACTTTGCGCGCGCCATCAAGCTGCCGGTACCCGAGGGGCTCGAGCACTTCTCCCGCTGGCACGCCCAGGTGTCTGCGCGGCCCAGCAGCACCGCGTAAGGTAACTCGACCTCAGTCCTTCCTGGCGAGCAGGCGTTCGAGCTCGGCGACCTTGTCCTTGAGCTCGTAGACGCTGCGCGTCAGCTCGTGCAGCGACTGCGGCACGTAGGCGCCGTCCGGCTGACCCTGTAACAAGGTCTTCATGGATTTCACGAACTCCGGATCCTTGAGCGCCATCTCGCCCAGGTCCGACAAGTTGAAACGCGGCCGGTGCAGGGGCGCCAGCACCTCGATCGCCACCCAGCGCGCCGCGTTACGCCGGCCATCGTCCTCCAGCGCCGGGTGCAACCACCAGCTGATCTTGCTGATGCGCTCGGGGTGCGGCACCACTTCGCGCAGCTCCTCGCTCAAGCCCCGGCTGCCGAACAGGTGTTCTTCCGCCAGGGTGCGCAGGTTCGGCGCGGAGCCCACCATCAGCGCCCGGTCCTGCTCGAAGAGCGCGTAGACGCCGGGCGCGGCGGGAATCTTGTTCAGGCTGAAATAACTCATGGCTTGCTTCCCTGGCTGCTTCAGTCTCTATTTTAGACTTTTCCGGCCGCACGACATCCCGATTTTCCGCAGTCAGGAC
>JBLRWC010000027.1:0-14392 GCA_047921455.1 Gammaproteobacteria bacterium | reverse complement strand
TTTCCAGCATCCTTTTCTCCGCCATGCAGGAGGCCCCGAGCGACTCGTCCTGGTTGGCGACGGTGCCCGAGCCGATAATGGTGCCGGCTGCGAGCGGGCGGGTCCTGGCGGCATGGGCAATCAGTTCGTGGAAGGAAAACTGCATATCCACGCCGGCCTCGGGCGCGCCGAATTTCTCGCCATCCAGCCAGCTCAGCAACGGCAGGTGCACCTTGCCGTCGCGCCAGGCGTCGCCCAACTCGTCCGGCGTCACCATGACCGGCGACAAGGCTGAGCGCGGCTTGCTTTGCAAAAAGCCGAAGCCCTTGGCAAGTTCTGCCGGGATCAGGTTGCGCAGCGATACATCGTTCACCAGGCAAACCAGTTGCACGTGGCTGGCGGCCTCGTCCGGCGTCACGCCCATCGGGACGTCGTCGGTGACCACACAGACCTCGGATTCAAAATCGATGCCGAACTCCTCGCTGCCCACCGGGATGGTGCCCACCGGCGGCAGGAAGCCATCCGAGACCGCCTGGTACATCAGCGGGTCCTCGAGAAAGCTGGGCGGCATCTCGGCGCCGCGGGCGCGCCGCACCCGCTCGACGTGCGCGAGATAGGCGCTGCCGTCGAGGAACTGGTAGGCGCGCGGTAATGGCGCCGCCAGGTCTTCGATCCGGACCCGAAAAGCGCCGGCCGCGCGCTCGGCCTCCAGGTCCTGGTAAAGGCTGCGCAGGGCGCCGGCGGTCTGATCCCAATCGTCGAGCGCCGCCTGCAGGGTGGGGGCGATATCGCCGGCCGCCACGGCGCGCGACAGGTCGCTGCTCACGACGATCAGCCGGCCGTCGCGGCCGCCGGTCTTCAAGCTGCCCAGTTTCATATGCCACCTCCTTTCCAGCTGTCCACGTAGGCAGTCCACTCGATGGCGGCGGCGTCATCGCCAACCTCCAGCGCGTCGCGCGTATCAAGCATCACGGCCACTTCGTTGGTGGCCGGCGCCGCCTGGGTCAGCATGTTTTTCAGGGCCTTCGGATGCGGACCGTGCGTGAAACCGCAGGGGTGCATGGTGATCATGCCCGGATGAATGTTGTCGCGCGAGAAGAATTCGCCGGCATGATAGAAAATCACCTCGTCGAAATCGTCGTTGTTGTGGAAGAACGGCACCTTCAGTGCATCCGGGTCGCTCTCGAAGGGCCGTGGCACGAAGGTGCAGATGACGAAGCGGCCGGCAATGAAGGTCGTATGCGCCGAGGGCGGCAGGTGATAGCGATGCGACATCAGCGGCCGGATGGCGCGCCAGTTGATGCGCACCGGCGCGAGATCGCCCTTCCAGCCCACTGCATCGAGCGGATTATAGGCGTAGGTGATCACGGAGATCGCGTCGCGTCGCTTCACCTCGACGCGCCATTCGCGGTCATCCTGCTGGGCGAGAAAGGCGTCGTCGATCGCCGGCGTATCGAGCATGCCCGGGTCGAAAATGGCATGCGGTCCGACCAGCCCCTTGTCCGGCAGGCGATAACTGTCGTTGCTGGCTTCGATCAGCAGGGCCTCGATCGGCGCATCGACTTCCAGCCGCCACATCGTGCCGCGCGGCAACACCAGGTAGTCGCCCTCGACCAGCTCCAGGCTCCCGTAGTCGCAAAACAGGCGCGCCCGGCCGGTATGCAGGAACAGCAGCTCGTCGCCGTCGGAGTTGCGCGCCAGCGCCGGCATGCTGCGCGCCAGCGTCCAGTGGCGGAATTTCACCGCTGGATTATGCAACAGCAGGCGCGCACCCCACGGCGAATCCGCCTCGCCGGCCAGCCTGTTGGTATCGAAAGCGCGTGGCCTGAGCGGTCCCTCGAAATCGCTCCAGCCGGTCGGCGGGCGGCGATGGTACATGTGGGTTGCGGGACCGAAAAAACCTTCCTTGCCCAGCTCGCGCTCGAAGGTGCCGGCCGGCAAATCGGCGTGGGCCTGGCGCGAAGCGGTCCCCTCCACCTTCGGGAAGGCGATCCATTTCTTCATGAGGGTTCTCCCGGAATCTAGAGGACGCCGCGCCGTTCCTGGTCACGCTCGATGGATTCGAACAGCGCCTGGAAATTGCCTTCGCCGAAGCCCTCGTTGCCCTTGCGCTGGATGATCTCGAAAAAGATCGGGCCGACGCAGGTCTGGCTGAAGATCTGCAGCAACAGCTGCTGTTTCGTTTCCTTGTCGGCGTCGATCAGGATGCGGTTTTCGCGCATCCGGTCGAGGTCTTCATCGTGATCGGGCATGCGGCCATCAACCATCTCGTAATACGTATCCGGCACATCAAGAAATTCGATGCCGTCCGCGCGCAAGGCTTCCACCGTCGCATAGATGTCGTCGGTGAACAGTGCGATGTGCTGGATGCCCTCGCCGTTGTATTCGTCCAGGTACTCGGCAATCTGCGACTTGTCGTCGGTCGCCTCGTTGATCGGAATCCGCACCATGCCGTCCGGCGCGGTCATGGCGCGCGACACCAGCCCGGTCTTGGCGCCCTTGATGTCGAAATAGCGGATCTCGCGGAAGTTGAAAATCCGCTCGTAAAATCCCGCCCACTTGTCCATGTTGCCCTGGAAGACGTTGTGCGTCAGGTGATCGATGAAGGTCAGGCCGAAACCGGCCGGGTGACGATCGACGCCATCGAAATACTCGAAATCCATGTCGTAAACAGAACCGCGCGTGCCGTAGCGATCGACCAGGTACAGGGCGCTGCCGCCAATGCCTTCAATGACCGGACTACGCACCGGCAGGGTCGACGGCTTGTTGCTCAGGGCGCAGCCGCCACGATCGATGGCCCAGGCCCGCGCCTGTGCGGCGTCGGCGACGCGGATTGCGAAGCCGCAGGCGCTGGGGCCGTGCTCACGCGCGAAATCCGCAGCGAAACTGTCGGGTTCCTCGTTGACGAGAAAATTAATGTCACCTTGGCGATAGAGGGTCACCTTGCGCTCGCGATGCTTGCCGATGGCTGTAAACCCCATGTGGATGAACAGGCTGTGCAGCAACGCGGCATCAGGGGCCGCAAATTCGACGAACTCGAAACCGTCGATGCCCAGAGGATTTTCCTGAACGTCGGTCATGGCTGCCTCCGCAACATTTTGTACAAGAAGGGTTGATTAGTTACAAGTGAAACTATTATAGTCTGGCTGATGTTTCCACAACAAGCTGCATCGCACCATGAGCGACGATTCACTGGTCCTGGAAAATTTCCTGCCCTACCGACTGTCCGTCCTGTCCAACCGCCTGAGCGCCGCAATCGCCGAGTCCTACTCGCGGCGCTTCGGGCTTTCCATCCCGGAATGGCGGGTGATGGCCGTGCTGGCCCGGGAGGCCGGCTTGTCCGCTGCCGAAGTTGCCGAGCGTACTGCCATGGACAAGGTTGCGGTGAGTCGCGCGGTCAGCCGGCTCCTCGCCACGGGGCGCGCCCGGCGCGAAACGGCGACCGGCGACCGGCGCCGCAGCATGCTCGAGCTGACCCCCGAGGGCCGGCGGATCTATACCCGCATCACGCCGGCCTTGCGCAAATACGAGGCCGCGCTGCTGACGGGGCTGGACGCGCGGGAGCGCCAGGCGCTCGACGGGCTGCTCAGCCGGCTGGAGGCGCGCGCGCCGCTGCTCGAACCGCCGCACATAGATTAACGCCCCGGCGCCGCGTGAACAGCGTGCTACTCGATCGCGGTACGCACGTCGATCAACTCGGGAAACAGCTGGATATCGATGGCCGCGCGCAGGAATTTCACACCCGAGGAGCCGCCCGTGCCGCGCTTGTGGCCGATGATTCGCTCGACGGTCTTGAGATGCCGGAACCGCCACAGCTGGAAATTGACTTCCACGTCGACGAGTTTCTCGCACATGTCATAGGCGTCCCAGTGGGTGCGGGTGTCTTCGTAGATCATCTTGAAGACCGCCACCACGCCGGGGTGCGCTCCCGGCGCGCGGGACCAGTCGCGCTCGACGCGTTCCGGCGGCACCGGCAAACCGCGCCGCGCGAGCAAACGCAAAAACTCGTCGTAAATCGAGGGGGCTTCGACCGCGGCTTGCAGGCGGGCCAACGCGGGCGGATCATGCTCGAACACTGCAAGATAATTCCTGTCCTTGTTGCCGAGCAAAAACTCCAGCAACCGGAACTGTACGGACTGAAAACCGGACGCCTGCCCAAGCACGTGGCGGAAACGCGCGTACTCCGTCGGCGTAAGCGTTTCCAGCACGCCCCACTGGTGGAACATCTGTTGCTGCACCTGCTTGACCCTGGCGAGCACCTTGAAACATGGCTCGAGCCGGTCGGCGCGAATCGAGGCAATCGCGGCCTCCAGCTCGTGGATGATGAGCTTCAGCCACAATTCAGTGACCTGGTGCTGCACAATAAAAAGCATCTCGTCGTGGTGCGGCGGATCCGACAGCGGCTGCTGCGCCGAGAGCACCTTGTCAAGTCCGAGATAGCCCGAGTAGCTCAACCGGTCGCGCAAGTCGCGGTGAATACCGGCTTCGATTTCCCTGCTGTGCATCGACGTCTCCCGCTGCGGCAGCGCAGCATCCAGTGGCACGGCCACGTCAGTCTCCAGCCACAGCCGGAGTGTATAATGTTCAGCTATTTGCGGTCCGACTTGTTGGCCTGCAACCAGAGTAT
Source organism: Gammaproteobacteria bacterium (assembly GCA_047921455.1). Taxonomy (GTDB): domain Bacteria; phylum Pseudomonadota; class Gammaproteobacteria; order Steroidobacterales; family XN24; genus XN24. The sequence continues at coordinate 9,786 of JBLRWC010000027.1, read as the reverse complement.
CAGGAGGAGAACCTGGTGAAGACCATCGCCGAATTCAGGATCCCGTACCGGCGGGTACTGGACCCCGAAGGCCAGCTCGTAGACGAGTTACCCGAATTTGCCAAGCAACCCGAAGAATTGCTGCGCCTGTATCGACTGATGACGTTGACGCGCACTTTCGATACCAAGGCAATCAACCTGCAACGCACGGGTAAGCTCGGTACGTACGCATCCTGCCTCGGCCACGAGGCCGCCCATGTCGGCGTCGGCTCGGCCATGCGGCCCGAAGACTGCTTCGCGCCCATGTATCGCGAGTACGGTGCCCAATTCTGGCGCGGCGTACGCATGGAGGACGTGCTGCTCTACTGGGGCGGCGACGAGCGCGGCAACGATTTTGCCGGGCCGAAGCACGACTTCCCCTGGTGCGTACCGATCGGTACGCAGTGCCTGCACGCCGCCGGCGCGGCGCTGGCCTACAAGTTGCGCAAGGAGCCGCGTTGCGCCGTGAGCGTCATCGGCGACGGCGGCACCTCGCAGGGCGACTTCTACGAGGCGCTCAACCTCGCGGCCGTGCGCGACCTGCCGGTGGTGTTCGTCGTAGTCAACAACAAGTGGGCGATCAGCGTGCCGCTGTCCATGCAGACCGCGTCCAAGACGCTGGCGCAAAAAGCCATCGCCGCAGGCATGCCCGGCGTGCAGGTGGATGGCAACGACGTCATCGCCGTGCGCCAGACCATGGAAGAAGCGCTCGAGCGGGCGCGCTCCGGCGAGGGACCGACGCTGGTCGAGGCCGTCACCTACCGGCTGTCGGATCACACCACGGCGGATGACGCCAGCCGCTATCGCGAAAAAGACGAGGTCGAGGACGCCTGGCAACTCGAGCCGATGATCCGCATTCGCCGTTACCTCATGGAGAGCGGCGCATGGTCCGAAGCTGACGAGGAAGCCCTGAAAGCTGACTGTGCCCAGCAGGTGGACGCGGCCGTCGCGGCTTATCTCGACACGGCGCCCCAACCGGTCGAATCGATGTTCGACTCGATGTACGCCGAGCTTCCGGAAGCCATGGTGGAACAGCGCGAGACCGCGCGGCGCTTCATGAACTCGGGGGGTAACCACTGATGGCGCGCATTACCCTCATCGAGGCCGTCACCATGGCGCTGGCGTGGGAAATGGACCATGACGACAGCGTGATCGTGCTGGGCGAGGACGTCGGCGTCAACGGCGGCGTATTCCGCGCCACCGCCGGCCTGCAGCAGCGCTTTGGCGCCGACCGGGTCATGGACACGCCGCTGGCTGAATCAATGATCGCCGGCATGTCCATCGGCATGGCCGCGCAAGGCATGCGGCCGGTGGCGGAAATCCAGTTCATGGGTTTCATCTATCCGACCGTGGACATGATGATCAACCACGCCGGGCGGCTGCGAAACCGCACCCGCGGGCGCCTGCATGTGCCGATGGTGCTGCGCGCGCCGTTCGGCGGCGGCATCCACGCCCCCGAGCATCACTCCGAGAGTACCGAGGCCCTGTTCGCCCACATGCCGGGCATCCGCGTGGTCATCCCCTCCTCGCCGCGGCGCGCTTACGGGCTGCTGCTGGCGGCGATTCGCGACCCGGACCCGGTGGTGTTCCTCGAACCGAAACGCATCTACCGCCTGCAAAAGCAGGAGGTCGAGGACAACGGCCAGGCGCTGCCGCTGGATACCTGCTATATCCTCCGGGAAGGCGAGGACGTCACCATCGTGACCTGGGGCGCCATGACTTTCGAAACGCTGAAAGCGGCCGCCGAACTCGACAAGGAAGGCATCAGCGCCGAAGTCATCGACCTGGCCACCATCAGCCCGATGGATATCGATACCATCCTCGAGTCGGTCGAAAAGACCGGCCGCCTGGTAATCGTGCACGAGGCGGCGCGCAACTGCGGCGTCGGCGCGGAAGTGGCCGCGAGTGTCGCCGAAAAGGGTATCTGGGATCTGAAAGCGCCGATCGTGCGCGTCACGGGCTACGATACAGTGATGCCGCTGTTCAAGCTCGAGTATGAATACCTGCCAAGCGTCGCCCGCATTATCGACGGCGTGAAAAAGACCTTCGAGGACTAGCTGCATGACCGTCACAACCTTCAATCTCCCCGACCTCGGCGAAGGGCTCCCGGAGGCGGAGATCGTCAGCTGGCTGGTTGCAGAAGGCGACATGGTCAAGGTCGACCAGCCGATGCTGTCCGTCGAAACGGCCAAGGCCGTGGTCGAAGTCCCGGCGCCTTACACTGGCCGGATCGCGAAAATCCATGCGCCGGACGGCACGATCCTGCCGACCCATGCCCCGCTCGTGGATATCGACACGAACGCCGAGGCCGCAGCGCCGGGCGACCCTGCCGCGGCGGCGAGCGCCAAGGCGGAAGCGACGCCAGCGCCGTCCGCTGCGGCTGCGGACTCGAGCGCGGGTTCGGACGCGGGTTCGGACGCGGGTTCGGACGCGGACAGGGAAGACTCCGGCACCGTGGTCGGCAAGATGATGAGCAGCGACGAAGTGCTGGAAGACGCCGATATTGCCGGCCGCGGGCGCCGCAAGACAGCCGGCCGGATAAAGGCGGCACCCGCGGTGCGTGCGCTCGCCAAGCGACTGGGGGTCGAGCTCGAGGCCTGCCGGCCCACCGGCCGCCACGACCGGATCATCGCCAACGACGTCCGCACCGCAGCCGCCGGAACTGCACCCGCCGCCCCTCGCCAGGCGCCGAAGCTCAAGTTACCGCCCGGCGAGCCCGAGCAACTCCGCGGCCCGCGGCGCGCCATGGCGCAAAGCATGAGCGCCGCCCGCGACCACGTCTCCCAGTGCACCATTTTCGATGATGCGGACATTCACTACTGGGCGCATGGCCAGGACATTACCGCCCGGCTGCTGCGCGCCATCGCCGCCGGCTGCCGGGCGGAACCCGCGTTGAACGGCTTCTTCGATGGCGACAAGACCAGCCGCCAGTTGGAATCGCGGATCGACATCGCGATCGCGGTGGATACCCCCGAGGGACTGCTGGTCCCGGTGATTCGTGATGTCGGCCAGAAATCCGCGCAGGAACTGCGCGCCGATCTGAATGCCATCAAGCACGCCACGCGCGAACGCAGCGTCAAACCCGAAGACATGCGTGACTTCACGTTCACGTTGTCCAACTTTGGCATGATGGCTGGCCGGTATGCCACGCCGGTCGTGGTGCCGCCGACCATCGCGATCCTCGGCGCGGGCGGGCTCCGCCACGATGTGGTGCCGGTTATGGGCGGCATCGAGACCCACCAGCGCATCCCGCTATCACTGACCTTCGATCATCGCTGCGCAACCGGTGGCGAAGCCTGCCGGTTTCTCGCTGCGGTGATTGCAGACCTGCAAAGGCATGACTGACGGACCTCGCAATGCAACGACGTAGCGCTGACGCTCGCAGCCGCTTCCTTGAGAAGATCGTGGCCGCAGCCAGGAGCGCGGCCGACGACACCCTCAAACTGGACGTCGCCGCCTATATCCAGCAGTACTACCGGAACACCGCCCTCGATGACCTGAAGGATCGCGCGGTAGAGGACCTTGCGGGGGCAGCGCTGTCGCACCTTGCGCTGGCCATGCGACGCCAGCCCGGCACGCCGCGCATCCTGGTTGGCAACCCCGCTCCGGACACTGACGGCTGGGACTCCGGCCACAGCATCGTGCAGATCGTCACCGACGACATGCCGTTCCTGGTCGATTCCACCAGCATGGTGCTCAACCGGCGCGGCAGCTATATCCACCTGACCGTGCACCCCGTGCTGCACGTGCGGCGTAACGACCAGGGCACGCTGCTCGAAGTGCCCACACCGGACCAGGCCGGACCCGATGCCCGGTTGGAATCGTTCATGCACTTAGAGATCGACCGGGAAACCGCGCCGGACGTCTTGCAGGCGATTTCCAGCGAGCTGGAACGGGTACTTCGAGATGTGCGCGCAGCCTGCCAGGACTGGGACTTGATGCGGGGCCGGGCGCGCGACATCTGCGTCGAACTGGAACAGGCGCCGCCGCCGCTGGACGAGGAAATCATCAAGGAAGGCCGTGAATTGCTCGAATGGATGGTGGACGACCACTTCACCTTCCTCGGCTACCGGGAATACGAACTCATCCACGGCGACCAGCTGCAAGCCATTCCTGGCACCGCCCTGGGCATCCTGCGCCACCCACCGCCGGAACGCTCCACCAACGCACCGCCGCTGGGTGGCAGCGATATCCGCCGCCAGGCTCGCTCCCGCGACCTGCTCATCATTACCAAGGCCAACTCGCGGGCCACCGTGCATCGCAACAGCTACCTCGACTATGTCAGTGTCAAGAGCTTCGCTGCCGATGGGCGGGCCACCGGCGAGCGTCGCTTCCTCGGCTTGTGGACTTCCGCGGCGTACAGCCGCAGTCCGCGCGAGATTCCGTTGCTGCGCGACAAGCTGCGGCGCGTGATGGCGGAATCGGGCCTGCGGCCGGACAGCCACGGCGGCAAGGCGCTGGTGCATATTCTCAACAATTATCCGCGCGACGAGCTTTTCCAGAGTTCCATCGAAGACCTGGTCCGGATCAGCACCGGCATCTACGCCCTGCAGGAACGCCAGCGCACCAAGCTGTTCGTGCGCCGCGACGCATTTCGGCGGTTTTTTTCCTGCCTGGTGTTCGTGCCGCGAGACCGTTACAACACCCAGGTTCGCGAGCGCATCCAGGAAATCCTGCTGGACGCCCTGTGCGGCATCAGTGTCGAAACCGCCGTCGAAATCTCGGAATCGGCGCTGGCCCGCGTGCACTTCATCGTGCGTACGCCGCAGGGCACCGTCCCCAGGGTGCAGGTCAGCGTTCTCGAGCGACGCATCGCGGATGCGGTCCGTACCTGGGGCGATCATTTGCGCGAACAACTGGTGGACCGTTTCGGCGAAGAGGAAGGCCTCGCCCTGCTGCGGGAATACGCAGCCATGTTTCCCGCCGCCTATCTCGAGGACGTGACGCCGCGCGAAGCCACCTTCGACATCGAACGCCTCGAGGCCATCCGCGCCGCCCCGCGCCGGCTACGCATGAGTCTCTATCGCCCGGCCGGTTTCGCGGCCGACCATGTGCGCTTCAAGCTGTTCCACGCCGGCGACTCCCTGCCGCTCTCTGAAATACTGCCGATGCTCGAGAACATGGGCTTGCGCGTCATCAGTGAGCGGCCCTACCGGGTGCGCAATACGAACGAGGCAGGCCCGCGCGAAATCTGGATCCAGGATTTCGAGATGAGCACGGCCGATGGCCAGCCGATCGATCCCGGCAAGGTGAACCAGCTCTTTCAGCAGGCCTTTGAAAACACGTGGCTCGGACGCGTCGAGAACGACGGCTTCAATCGGCTGATCCTCAAGGCCGGCCTCGACTGGCGCCAGGCGGCGCTGTTGCGCGCTTTGTGCCGTTACCTGTTGCAGACCGGCCTGCCATTTTCGCAAGCCTACATGGAACAGGTACTGGCGGAGCATGCCTTGATCGCGCGGATGCTGGTCGAACTGTTCGAGGGTCGTTTCGACCCTGACCTGCCGGACAAGCGCCGCGAGCGCACCGTGCTGACCGTCAGCCAGGCCGTCGAGCATGCCCTCGACGAGGTCGCCAGCCTCGACGCGGACCGGATGCTGAATGCTTTTCGTGCGTTGATCCTGGCCATTCTGCGCACCAATTACTTCCAGCACGATGAGCAGGGCGAACCCAAGCGCTACTTGTCGCTGAAACTTGATCCGCACAAGATTCCCGACCTGCCGCTGCCACGACCGATGTTCGAGATATTCGTCTACTCGCCGCGCGTCGAGGGTGTCCACCTGCGCGGCGGCCTGGTGGCGCGCGGTGGATTGCGCTGGTCAGATCGCCGCGAGGATTTCCGCACCGAGGTCCTCGGCCTGATGAAGGCCCAGGCGGTCAAGAACGTCATGATCGTGCCGGTCGGCGCCAAGGGCGGTTTCGTGCCGAAGCGGTTGCCCAGCGGCGATCGCACCGCTGTCATGAAAGAAGCGGTGGACTGCTACAAGGTGTTTATCAACGGCCTCCTGGACCTGACCGACAACCTCGTCGACGGCGTACTGGTGCCGCCTCGCGACGTGGTCCGGCACGACGGCGACGACAGTTACCTGGTGGTGGCGGCGGACAAGGGCACCGCGACCTTCTCCGACATCGCCAACTCGGTGGCCGCCGAACATGGCTACTGGCTGGACGACGCTTTTGCGTCCGGCGGATCCATGGGCTACGACCACAAGAAAATGGGCATCACGGCCCGCGGCGCCTGGGAGGCAGTCAAGCGGCATTTCCGCGAGCTCGGCCTGGACACCCAGAGCGAACGGTTTACCGCCGCGGGGATCGGCGACATGAGCGGCGACGTGTTCGGCAACGGCATGCTGTTGTCGCCTACCATGCGCCTGCAGGCGGTGTTCAATCACCAGCATATATTCCTCGATCCCAACCCTGACCCGGCAGCGAGTTTCGCCGAACGGCAGCGGCTGTTCGAGCTGCCGCGCTCCAGCTGGAACGATTACGACCGCCAGCTCATTTCCGCCGGCGGCGGCATCTGGTCGCGCAGCGACAAGCTGATCAACCTCTCGCTCGAAGCACGCGCGCTGCTGGGCCTGGAGCAAGCGAGCGTGACGCCCGACGAGTTGATCCGCGCAATTCTGCGCATGCGCGTCGACCTGCTCTGGAACGGCGGCATCGGCACCTACGTCAAGGCCAGGGCGGAAACTCACGCGCAGGTCGGTGATCGCGCCAATGACAGCGTACGCATCAACGGCGATGAGCTGCGCTGCCGCGTGCTGGGCGAAGGCGGCAACCTGGGCTGCACGCAACGGGGCCGCATCGAGTTCGCCCTCAAGGGCGGTCGGCTGAACACTGACTTTGTCGATAACTCGGCGGGCGTCGATTGCTCTGACCACGAAGTCAACATCAAGATCCTCATCAGCGTCGCTAATCGGCACCGCGCGCTCACGCCGGCACGGCGCGAGAAGCTGCTGGTGGGCATGACGGACGAGGTCGCCGCGCTGGTGTTGCGCAACAATTACCTCCAGACGCAGGCCATCAGCATTGCAGAGTCCACCGCCGCGGAGCGCGCCAGCGAGCATGCCTGGTTCATCCGCCAGCTGGAAAAACGCGGCGGCCTGAATCGCTCGCTTGAGTACCTGCCTGACGAGGAAGAGATCGAATTGCGTCGCAAGGCCGGCAAGGGCCTCACCCGGCCGGAACTTGCCGTAGTGATGAGCTACGCCAAGATGGCCCTGTACGCCGAGATGGTGCGCTCGAACGTTCCCGAGGATCCTTACCTGGCAAAGGAGCTGCAGCGTTATTTCCCCACCCCGCTGCGGCGCCGCTATGCGGACTATTTGCGCGAGCACCCGCTGGCGCGCGAGATCATCGCCACCATGACCACCAACAGCCTGGTGAACCGCATGGGCTCGGTGTTCGCGTTCCGGATGCAGGATGAGACGGGCGCGGACGTCGCCGCGGTGGCACGGGCCTTTTCGATCGCCCGCGAGGTGTTCGAGATACGCGCCATCTGGGAAGCCATCGAGGCGCTGGACAACCAGGTCAGCGCCTCCGTTCAGCACTCGATGCTACGCGCCAGCCAGGCCCTGCTGAAACAGGCGACCCGCTGGGTGCTGGATCGCCGCGACGAACTCCCCGAGATCGCCGCGGCCGTGCAACGCCTCAATCCGGGTGCGATGGAACTCATCAACCATCTGCCCAAGGTGCTGCGTGGCAGCCGCCTCGAACGCTACGAGGGCGCAGCCCAGTTGTACATCGACACCGGCCTGCCGCCGGCGCTGGCGCGCAAGGTTGCAGCGCTGTCGGCAATGCACACCGCGCTTGATATCATCGCCTTGGCTGAAAATTGCACGGTGGATGTACGACATACAGCGGAAGTTTATTTCCTGGTCGGTGACGCGCTGCGGCTGGACTGGATTTCGGACCAGATCGATGGCTTGCGGGTCGAAGGTGTATGGCAGGCAAAGGCGCGCGGCAGCCTGAGGGATAACCTCTATGGCCTGCACCGTGCCCTTTGCGCGAAGATGATCAATGCGGCGCAGCCCGACCAGGGTGCGCGCGCCGCCGTCGACCAGTGGCTGGCCGCGCGCGCCGACCGGGCGGCGCATTTCAGTCAGACCCTGGAGGAAATGCGGGACGGCGGGCAGCATGATTTTGCCACCCTGTCGGTCGCGCTCCAGGAAATCCGCCGGCTCGTCCAGGACTGACCATCGGGCCGGACAACACAAGGAACGCAGACATGGCCACTGAACCGCTGATCGCGGTCTTCATAGATTTCGAGAATCTCGCGCTGGGCGTGCGCGACATGAAGGGCGACAACAAGTTTCACGTCGAACTCGTCATCAAGCGGCTGCTCGAGAAAGGCCGGCTCGTGTTCAAGCGCGCGTACTGCGACTGGAGCGGCTACCGGGACTACACGCGGGAATTCCACTCCCACGGCATCGAGATGATCGACATCCCGCAAAGCCGGCACAGTGGCAAGAACAGCGCGGATATTCACATGGTCGTGGACGCGCTCGACCTGTGCTACGCCAAGCAGCACATCGACATGTTCGCGCTGTTGTCGGGCGACAGTGATTTTTCGCCGCTCGTGTCCAAGCTCAAGGAAAACAACAAGCGGGTCATCGGCTGCGGCGTGAAGAGCTCCACCTCGGACCTGCTGATCCACGGCTGTGACGAATTCATCTATTACGACGACCTGGCGCGCGTCGCGGCGAAACCCAAGCGAGCCCGCAGCAAGAGCGAGCCGAAGGACAAAAAATCCGAAGCCATGGACAAGCTGGTCGAAATCGTCGAGTCGATGGATACCGACTACGACCAGCTCTGGGGCTCGATGGTCAAGCAAACTATTCGGCGAGTGCATCCCGGCTTCAGCGAAAGCTATTACGGTTACAACAGCTTTTCCGACCTGCTCAAGGATGCCGAGAAGCGCGGGCTGATCCGGCTCGAATACGACGAAAAACGTGGTAATTACCTGGTGAGCGCGACCGCCCGCTGAGGCGCGCGCAAAGCCCCGATCAAAGGGAGTCTGGAAAATGGGACACACGCTGATCCTGCTGCGCCACGGCCAGAGCGAATGGAATCTCAAGAACCTGTTCACCGGCTGGGTGGACGTGGACCTGACCGAGCAGGGCCGGGCGGAAGGTGCGGAGTCCGCGCGCCTGCTGGCGGCCGAGGGGCTCGATTTCGATCTCGCGTTCACCTCCACGCTCAAGCGCGCGATCCGCACGTTGTGGATCGTGATGGACGGCATGGATCGCATGTGGGTGCCCGTGACCCGTGCCTGGCAGCTGAACGAACGACACTATGGCGCCCTGCAGGGCCTCGACAAGACCGAGACGCTGCAGCGCCACGGCGAGGAACAACTGCTGACGTGGCGCCGCAGTTACGATGTGCCGCCCCCGCCGCTGGCCGACGACGACCCGCGTCATCCGCGCTTTGAACCGCGCTATGCGGCTATCGATCCAGCCCAGCTGCCGGCGACCGAATCACTCAAGGACACGCTGGCGCGCGTCCGGCCGTACTGGGAGGAGCAGATTGCTCCGCAGATCCGGGCTGGCCGCAAGGTGCTGATCGTGGCGCACGGCAACAGCTTGCGCGCACTGGTGAAAATGCTCGACGGACTCAGCGAGGAAGAGATCGTCAAGGTCAACATCCCGACCGGAATCCCGCTGGTTTACGAACTGGATGATGACCTGAAGGCAGTCAGCAGCCGCTACCTGGGTGATCCCGAAGCCGCCAAGCGCGCCGCCGAGGCCGTCGCCAACCAGGCGAAGGGGTAGG
>JBLRWC010000026.1:0-39501 GCA_047921455.1 Gammaproteobacteria bacterium | reverse complement strand
CTGGCGACACAAGAACGCGGGCGTCTGCAGCACGTCCACCACCGCGGCGACCTCGCCGAGCGGCGTGTCCTCGTGGATGTCGGTCAGCACCGGCACGTCCAGCGCTTTTTTCACGTCCGCCAGGATCCGCAGTCCGGCCTCGATCCCGGGACCGCGGAAGCTGCCGAGCGACGAGCGATTCGCCTTGTCGAACGACGACTTGTAGATGAACGGCACGCCGAGACGGGCGGTGATTTCCTTGAGCCGACCCGCGGTTTCCATCGCCAGTTCCCGGCTCTCTATGACACAGGGTCCGGCGATCAGGAACAACGGCTGGTCCAGGCCGACTTCGAATCCGCACAGTTTCATTCGTTGACGACCTCCGGCTCGGCGTACTGCCGGCGCGCCCGCGCCGCCTCGATAAAGCCGCTGAACAACGGGTGACCGTCGCGCGGGGTCGACGTGAACTCCGGGTGGAACTGGCAGGCGATGAACCACGGGTGCTCCGGCAACTCGATGATTTCGCACAGCCCGTCCAACGACCAGCCGGACATTACCAGGCCGGCCTGCTCGAGCCGGTCACGATAATTGTTGTTGAACTCGTAGCGATGACGGTGGCGTTCCACGATGCGATCCGCGCCATAGACGGCCGCCACCCGGCTGCCCGGCTTGAGCTGGCACTCCTGGCCGCCGAGCCGCATCGAGCCGCCGAGATCGGAGCCCTCGTCGCGTTTCTCTACCGCGCCGGTGCGATCCATCCACTCGGTGATCAGCGCGATCACCGGGTGCGGCGTCTGCCGGTGGAATTCAGTGCTGTGCGCGCCCGCCAGCCCGGCCACGTTGCGGGCGAACTCGATGACCGCGATCTGCAGCCCGAGACAGATGCCGAGATAAGGCACGCCCTGCTCGCGCGCGTAGCGGGCCGCCGCAATCTTGCCCTCGATGCCGCGGTCACCGAAACCGCCCGGCACCAGGATCGCGTCCATGCCCAGCAGGCAACTCGTGTCGCCATCGCGCTCGAGTTTCTCGGCATCGACAAAATGAATCTTGACCTTGGTGCGGGTATGGATGCCGGCGTGAATCAGCGCTTCGTTCAGCGACAGGTACGAGTCCTGCAATTCGACGTACTTGCCGACCATCGCAATATCGACGCGATGCAGCGGACTGGCCTTGGCATCCACGACGGCCTGCCATTCGGACAGGTCGGCCGGCGGCGCCTCCAGGCGCAGCTTGTCGCAAATGATGTCGTCGAGATGTTCCGCCTTGAGCAACAGGGGAATCTTGTAGATGTCGTCCGCATCGATGGCCGATATCACCGCCCGCTCGTCGACATTCGTGAACAGCGCGATCTTGCGTCGCTGGTCGGCCGGCAACGCCCGGTCACCGCGGCACAACAGCACGTCGGGCTGGATGCCAATGCTGCGCAGCTCCTTCACCGAGTGTTGCGTCGGCTTGGTCTTGATCTCACCCGAGGTCGCGATGAACGGCACCAGCGTCAGGTGCATATAGGCCACCCGCTCCCGGCCCAGCTCACTGCCCATCTGGCGGATGGCCTCGAGAAACGGCAGCGACTCGATGTCGCCGACGGTGCCGCCGATCTCGACCATGCAGACGTCCGCGTCGCCGGCGCCGGCGCGCACGCTGCGCTTGATCTCGTCCGTGATGTGCGGGATGACCTGGACCGTCGCGCCGAGATATTCGCCGCGGCGTTCCTTGCCGATCACGTTCTGGTAGATCCGCCCGGTGGTGTAATTGCTGTGGCGCGAGGTCGTCGTGCGCACGAAGCGCTCGTAGTGACCGAGATCCAGGTCGGTCTCGGTGCCGTCCTGGGTGACGAACACCTCGCCGTGCTGAAAGGGGCTCATGGTGCCGGGATCCACGTTGATGTAGGGATCCAGCTTGATCATGCTGACCTTGAGGCCGCGAGCCTCGAGGATCGCGCCAAGAGAAGCCGCGGCTATGCCCTTTCCAAGCGAGGAAACGACGCCGCCGGTAACGAAGACGTAACGAGTCATGAAGGAGTACCGCCGTTCGGGAAGAATGACGCGCCACCGGCGCGAGAAAACGACGGGAAGTCAGACTATCAGAAGCCCCGCCCGCCGGCAACGAAAGTCTCATGCCCGGGGAGCGTGGAACCGGCCCATTCGAGACGCCAGGCGGGCGCACCCGCGGGCGCCCAGAAGGCGGCGTCCACCCAGAGATCGGCGGCTGCGGCGAGCTGCCCGCCGATCTCCAGCAGCGGCAGGCGCGCACGGATCCACGGCGGCACGCCCTGCGCCTGCAGGAGCTTCTTCAGTGCACGGTGTCCCGCCCGACCCGGCAGCGCCAGGCGCTCGCCCCCACGCCGGGCCATCACCCGCCAGGGCCCGGCCGCCAATGCCGCCTCCCCCAGCCCGCCAGAACTGCTGGGCACCAGCGCGAGGTGCCCGAGGCCCGCGCCCAGCGCCAGCGGCACGCGGGGGTCCGGCCAGTCGACGTCTTTTGCAGGCGGCGGCAACGATGACACCCGTGCGAGCCAGAGCAGATCACCGTGGCGCAGGGTGACGACGTCCCCCCATTCGACCCTGGGCTGCGCATCAGGCGCCGCCTCGAGCACCTGGTCCAGCAGGGTCGCGAGGCGGCTTTCGTCGGGCACCGCAAGGCCCAGCCGCCGCAGTTGCCAGCGCACGAGGTTACGCCGACGCGCCGGGGACAGCCGCCGCAGCGCCGGGAGCCGGATCGCCTCCCCGGTCACTGCTATCCCCGCATCCAGCGCCGCCAGTTCCTCCAGCAGCCCCGCCGCCTCGGCGCAGTGGCGCGCACTGCGCCCGACCGCGCCCGCCGCGCCCGGCCAGTGCGCACGCACCGCCGGCAGCACCTCGCTGCGCAGGTGATTCCGCGCGTAACGCGGCTGCTCGTTGGCGGGGTCGTGCAGCCACCCCGCGAGCCCTTCGCGCGCAGCCCACTCGGCCAGCTCGCCGCGCGTGAAACCGAGCAACGGCCGCAGATGCAGACCGGCGCCGAAGACCGTCGCCGCCGGCATGGCCGCGAGGCCGGCCACCCCGGCGCCCCGCAGCAGCTGGATCAGCACCGTCTCGAGCTGGTCATCGGCATGGTGGGCCGTGAGCAGCGCCTCGCCCGGCGCAATCGCCTCCGCGAGCGCGGCATAACGCACCTCGCGGGCCTTGGCCTCGGGGCTTTCGCCGCGCGCGGGCCGGGCGTCCGCGTGCAGGATCGACAGCGTCACGCCCAGGCGTGCACATAGCGCTTCGCAATGCCGCGCCCAGGCATCCGCGTCGGCATGGAGGCCGTGGTGCACGTGGATCGCCCGCAGGCCGTCTGCCGGCAACCGCTCACGGACCCGGCACAGCGCTTCGAGCAATACGGTCGAGTCGAACCCCCCGCTCAGGGCGACGCACAGGGGTCGCGAGCCGGCCTGCGAGTCGGCGGCAGCCAGGGCGGACCAGAGGGATGCAGGTTGAAGGTGCGACACCGCAGCCATTCTGCCACTGAACAAGGGTTCCCGCGGTGGCTCACCGGGGAACCGGTGGAACGGCAGTCGAACAAAGACGATCCCGGGTGACATTCAGCCTCTGTCCTTGACTATCAATACGGATCATTTGCCCCACTCTTCGAAATGCACCCGCAGCCGTTCCAACCGCAGCAAGCGTAACGATCCGGAACGCATGTAACCGAACAATCGCAATTCCTCTCTTGGCTGGTGGATCACGCCCAAACCCTAGGAAAACAGAAGGTTGTGGTCAACGCGCAAAGCTATGCATTCGGCGACGTAGCGCTCGCGCCCATGACGTGCGCGAGCAAGCCTGCAGGGATGTATTCACGGCGCCCGTCCCAACGCCCCGAACCCGGATCAGCCCTCGCGGAAATCCCCGTAGCCGACAAGGCGCTCATAGCGCTCCGCCAGCAGCTGATCGCGCGGCAAATCGCCGAGCTGCGCGAGGTGTTGCACCAGCCGGCCCCGTAGCGCTTTGGCGGTGGCGTCGTAATCGCGGTGCGCGCCGCCGAGCGGCTCGGGCACCACTTCGTCCACCAGGCCGAGCTCGTGCAATTTCTGCGCGGTGATGCCCATCGCCTCGGCCGCGTCCGCCGATTTCTCCGCGCTCTTCCACAGGATCGATGCGCAGCCTTCGGGCGAGATCACGGAGTAGATGCTGTACTGGAGCATCAGCACGTGATCCGCCACGCCGATCGCCAGCGCCCCCCCGGAACCGCCCTCGCCGATCACCACGGCAACGATCGGCGTCCTGAGGCCAGACATCTCGAGCAGGTTGCGCGCGATCGCCTCGCTCTGGCCGCGCTCCTCGGCGCCGACGCCCGGATAGGCGCCGGGGGTGTCAATGAGCGTGACCACGGGCAGTCCGAACTTCTCCGCGAGGTGCATCAGCCGCAGCGCTTTCCGGTATCCCTCGGGCCGCGGCATGCCGAAGTTGCGGTGCACCTTCGCCTTGGTGTCGCGGCCTTTCTGCTGCCCGATGATGACCACCGGCCGCCCGTCCAGCCGCGCCAGCCCGCCGACGATGGCCGGGTCGTCCGCGTAACTGCGGTCGCCGTGCAGTTCCTCGAAGTCGGTAAACAGGCGCTCGATGTAGTCGAGCGCGTACGGCCGCTGCGGATGGCGGGCGACCTGGGCGACCTGCCACGCATCGAGGTTCGAGAAAATATTGCGCGTCAGCGCATCGCTTTTCGATTTCAGGCGGCGGATTTCGGTGGAGATATTGACCTGTGAATCGTCGCCGACGAAGCGCAGTTCGTCGATTTTCGCCTCGAGCTCGGCGATGGGCTGTTCGAAATCGAGGAAATTCAGGTTCATAGCGTAACTGGCGCGACCGGACAGGAGGCTAAAAGTATCACAGCGGGCCGGCGTGCTGCTGCTACGCGGCCGCGCCGTCCGGTGCGGTGCCAGGCAAGCCGTAATCCATGCGCACATTGGCCGGACCAAGCAACGCGCCGAGCCGGTAGAGCAACTCGAGACTCGGCCGGACGCTCCACGCGTCGCCGAGCTGCAGGTGCACCGCCGCCGTCGGGCCGCAGTAGACCATGAGCACCGCGCAACGGCCGCCGCGGAACGGCTCGAGCGCGTGCTGCAGCTCGGCGACGAAACCGTTGGCGCGGGGCGCCTGGCAACGCAGCAACAGGCGACGGCCGCGCTCCTGCATGGCGGTATCGAGATCGACCACCCGCTTGGCGGTGAGGCGCCAGTCGTCGATGAAGTCGTCGAAGCGCAGGTTGCCCTCGGCGATGACGATCGCATCCTTGGCGACGATATGCCGGCATTGCTGGTAGGTCTCTTCGAACAGCGTCACCTCGAGCCGCCCGCTGCGGTCATCAAGCACCAGCGTGATGCGGTTCCCACGCCGCCGCATATCGACGATCAGCCCGCCGACCACGGCATCGCGCCGGCCCATGCCGTAACCGCGCTCGCCCTCCGCCGGCCGGTCGGCCGCGAGATCGGCGATGCGCGCGCTGGTCAACGCCCTCAGATCGGCGGCGACTTCGTCCACCGGGTGGCCCGTGAGAAACAGCCCGAGCGTGTCGCGCTCGGCCGCCAGCCGTTCGGCCGAACTCCAGTCGGGCAACGACTCGCCCTCGTCGGCCAGCTCCGCGGCGGCGGCCGGGCCCGGCGCCGTGGCCATGCCGAACAGGTCTTCCTGGCCGGCCGCCGCGGCGCGCGCAGCCTGCTCGGCCCGGCCGAGGGCGTCCGGCAGGCGATGCACCAGGGTCGCGCGGTTCGGCCCGATGCTGTCCAGCGCGCCGGCGCGGATCAGGGCTTCGATGGTGCGCCGATTGACGCGGTGCAAGTCGAGCCGCGCACAAAAACTCGCCAGCGACGCGAACCGCCCACCCGTCTCCCGTTCGCCGATAATCGCCTGCACCGCCGACTGGCCGACGCCCTTGATCGCGCCGAGGCCGTAGCGCAACCGCCCCGGGCCGGCCACGTTGAACGCGTGCTCGGACTCGTTGACGTCGGGCGGTTCGACCACCAGCGCCATGTGCTGGCACTCGTCGATGAGCGTGACGATCTTGTCCGTATGGTCCATGTCGGTGGACAACACCGAGGCCATGAACGCTTCCGGGTAGTGCGCTTTCAGCCACGCGGTCTGGTACGACAACATGGCGTACGCCGCCGAGTGGCTCTTGTTGAAACCGTAGCCGGCGAACTTTTCCATCAGGTCGAAAATATGCGTCGCGGTGCCGCGGTCGACGTCCCGCGCCACGGCGCCGTCGACGAAGATGGAGCGCTGCTCGGCCATTTCCTCGGCTTTTTTCTTGCCCATCGCGCGGCGCAACAGGTCGGCGGCGCCGAGACTGTAGCCGGCCAGCACCTGCGCGATCTGCATGACCTGTTCCTGGTACAGGATCACGCCGTACGTCGGCTTCAGCACGGGTTCCAGGCGCGGGTGGAAATACTCGATCGGCCCGTCGTGACGACCGTGCTTGCGGTTGATGTAGTCGTCCACCATGCCCGACTGCAGCGGCCCGGGCCGGAACAGCGCCACCAGCGCGACGATGTCGTCGAAGCTGTCGGGCTGCAGGCGTTTCACCAGGTCCTTCATGCCGCGCGACTCGAGCTGGAACACGGCCGTGGTGCGGCACGCCCGCAACAACTCGAAGGTCGGGGTGTCATCCAGCGGAATCCGCGCCATCTCCAGCGGCGCCTCGCCCGCGGCCGCGCGCAGCACATTCACCTGCTTCACAGCCCGGTCGATGATGGTCAGGGTGCGCAAGCCGAGGAAGTCGAACTTGACCAGGCCGGCTGCTTCCACGTCGTCCTTGTCGAACTGCGTGACCGGCGCGCCGCCGCCCTCTTCACAGTACAGCGGCGTGAAATCCGTCAGCACGGTCGGCGCGATCACCACGCCGCCGGCGTGCCGGCCGGCGTTGCGCGCCAGTCCTTCGAGCGACCTGGCGAGATCGATGAGTCCGCGCACCTCGTCCTCGGTATCGTAGACCCGCTTGAGTTCGGGCTCCTGGCCGAGCGCCTTGTCGAGGGTCATGCCCACTTCGAAGGGAATCAGCTTGGCGATCCGGTCGGTGAAGCCGTAGGGATGGCCCAGCACGCGGCCGACGTCGCGCACCACGGCCTTGGCCGCCATGCTGCCGTACGTGATGATCTGGGCCACGCTGTCGCGGCCGTAGCGCCGCGCCACGTAATCGATCACGCGGTCGCGCCCGTTGATGCAGAAATCGATGTCGAAGTCCGGCATCGAGACGCGTTCCGGATTGAGAAATCGCTCGAAGAGAAGATCGTAACGTAATGGATCTAAATCAGTTATTCCAAGTACGAACGCGACCAGGGAACCGGCGCCGGAACCCCGGCCCGGCCCCACGGGAATGTCGTTGTCCTTCGCCCAGCGGATGAAATCCGCGACGATGAGGAAGTAGCCGGGAAACCCCATGTTGCAGATGACGTCGAGTTCACGCGCCAGCCGGGCCTCGTAATCCCCCGCGGTATAGCCGCCCGCCACCGGCAGCAGGCCAGCCAGGCGGTCGCTCAGTTGGGCCGCCGCCAGCGTCCGCAGGTGGCTGGCTGCCGTCTCACCTTCGGGCACCGGGAAATCCGGCAAAAAGGTCTGGCCGAGCTCCAGCTCGAGACTGCAGCGGCGCGCGATCTCGACACTGTTCTCCAGCGCCTCCGGCAGGTCGGAGAACAGCGTCGCCATCTCGGCGGCGCTCTTCAGGTATTGCGACTCGCTGTAATCGCGCGGCCGGCGCGGATCGCTGAGGGTATGCCCCTGGTGAATACAGACCCGCGCCTCGTGAGCGTCGAAGTCCGCCGCATCGAGGTAGCGCACATCGTTGCTCGCCACCACCGGGGTGCCGGTCGCCGCCGCCAGGGCGACGGCCTCCGCGACGTGGAATTCATCGCCCTCGCGGCCGGTGCGCTGGAGTTCGAGGTAGAAACTGTCCGGGAAGCGCGCGCGCCAGAACGCCAGGTGTTCCGCCGCCGTGTCGCGCCGGCCGGCGACCAGCGCGCGGCCGATGTCGCCCTCGCGCGCCGCGGACAGTGCCACCAGCCCGGCACAGGCCGAGGCGTCCAGCCAGTCGCGCTCGACCAGCACCTGGCCGAGGCGCCGACCCTCCAGGTAGGCGCGCGTCAGCAGGCGGCACAGGTTCCGGTAGCCGACGAGGTTACGGCACAGTAACGCCAGCCGGCTCGGGTGGCGGGTGTCGCCCGGCTCGTCTACCCAGATATCGGCGCCGACCAGCGGCTTGATGCCGCGCCCGAGCGCGCCGCGGTAAAACTTGACCATCGCGAACAGGTTCACCTGGTCGGTGACCGCCACGGCCGGCATGTTGAGCGCCGCAACCCGGTCGAGCAGCGCCGGAATGCGGATCACGCTGTCGGCCAGCGAGTACTCGGTATGCACCCGCAAGTGCACGAAGCCCGCGCTCATCGCCCGCCCCCGTCGAGCAAGCGCGCCACCGGGCCGAAGGAGCGCCGGTGCGCTGCGCAGGGGCCGAGTCGCAGCAGGGCCTCGCGATGGGCCGCGGTCGGATAACCCTTGTGGCGCGCAAAGCCGTAGCCCGGGTAGCGCTGCTCGAGCCGTTCCATGCAGGCGTCCCGCCAGGTCTTGGCCAGGATCGACGCGGCGCTGATCGCCGGCACGCTGGCGTCACCGCCCACCAGGGCCTCGACGGTGCACAGACGCGCCAGTCGCGGACAGCGGTTGCCATCGACCTGCACGTGGTCGGGCGCAACGCCGAGCCGGTCCACGGCCCGGCGCATGGCCAGCATGCTGGCGCCCAGTATGTTCAGGGCGTCGATTTCCGCGGCATCGGCCCAGGCGATCGCCCAGGCGCTGGCGCGCGCCATGATGAGTTGCGTCAGCCGGGCGCGCGTCGCCGCGCTGAGCTGCTTCGAGTCGGCGAGCCCGCGGATGTCACAGTCGGGGCGCAGGATCACCGCGGCCGCCACCACCGGCCCGGCCAGCGGTCCGCGCCCGACCTCGTCCACGCCCGCCACGCGCTGCGCAGCGAACAGCGGCAAGGCGCTCACGCCAGCGGCTCCGGCAGCCGCCCGAGCATCCGCAGCACGGCCCGGGCGGCACTGCGGTCGGCGTCCTGGCGCAAGGTGTCATGCAGTTCGGCAAAGCGGCTCTCGAGTTCGTCACGCCGGCCGGGATTGTTCAGCAAGGCGCCAACTTCATGGGCGATCCGCTCCGCCGTCGCCGCGTGCTGGATGAGTTCCGGCACCAGCGCCTCACCCGCAAGCAGGTTGGGCAAGGCGAAGCGCTCGGTCTGCATCAGCCGCAGCCCCTTGATCACATGGAAAGTCACCGGCGAAATGCGATAGGCCACGACCATCGGCCGCTTGTACAGGGCGGTTTCCAGCGTCGCGGTGCCGGAGGCCAGCAGGACCAGGTCGGCGGCGGCCAGCACCTCGCGCGAGCGGCCGTCCACCAGGGTCACCGCCAGGCCGGGCGCGCGGGCCGCCAGTTGCGCCGTAAACCGCTCCCTGATCGACGCGGACGCCATCGGCGCGATGAACCGCACGCCGGGATGACGGGCCGCGACGAGCGCAGCGCCAGCCGCGAACTCGCCGCCGAGGCGTTCCACCTCACCCATCCGGCTGCCCGGCAGCAGCGCGATCAGGGCACGCTCGCTGGTCGACGGGGGAATGCCCAGCGCCGCCCGGCTGGCGGCCCGGTCGGGCTGCATCGGAATGGTGTCCGCCATCGGGTGGCCGATGAACAGCGCCGGAATATCGTGTGCCGCGTAGAGCTCGGGCTCGAAGGGTAAAAAACACAGCACCAGGTCGGCGGCCTTGCCGATGCCCTTGACCCGCCCCGGCCGCCAGGCCCAGATGGTGGGGCTGACGTAATGCACCGTGCGAATGCCCCGGGCGCGCAAGCGCTGCTCGAGGCCGATGTTGAAATCCGGTGCATCGATGCCGATCACGACGTCCGGCTGCATGGCCGCGAAGGCGTTTGCCAGGTTACGGCGCAGTCGCAGCAGCCCGGGCAGGTGCTTGAGAACCTCGAAAATTCCCATGATGGACAGGCGGTCCATGGGCGCCCAGCTCTGCACGCCTTCCGCCATCATGGCCGGGCCGGCCACGCCGAAGAATTCCGCATCGGGATAATAGCGCCGGATCTCGCGCACCAGGCCTGCGCCGAGCAGGTCGCCGGAGTGCTCGCCGGCGACCAGGCCGACGCGCAAGCCGCCCTGTCGCAAGGCCTCCGAATGCGTGGTGTCGCCCGGCATCGCCGCGCCCGGCTAGCGCACGATGCCGCGGCTGGCGTCCCGGATCGAGGCCGCGAAGATCTCCAGTTCGGGCTGCTCTGCCGCGAGTTTCTCGATCTCCGCCAGCGCCTCGGCCAGTTTCAGGCCACCGCGATACAGCAGCTTGTAGGCATGACGAATATTGGCGATCTGCGCCGCGCTGAAGCCGCGGCGCTTGAGGCCCTCGGCATTGATGCCGTGCGGCGCCGGCGGCGCGCCACCCACCATCACGTAAGCCGGCACATCCTGGCTGACGCCGGCGTACTTGCCCATAAAGCAATGCGCGCCGGCGCGGCAGAACTGGTGCAGCCCCGAGAAGCCGCCGAAGATCGCGTAATCGCCCACCAGGCAATGACCTGCCAGCGACACGCTGTTCGCGAGGATGATGTTGTTGCCGAGCACGCAGTCGTGGGCGATATGGGCATAGGCCATGATCCAGTTATCGTCCCCGATCACGGTCACGCCCTGGTCCTGCACCGTGCCCCGGTTGATGGTCACGCACTCGCGAATGGTGTTGCGGTTGCCGATCACCAGGCGGGTCGGCTCGCCGGCGTATTTCTTGTCCTGCGGTTCGTCGCCGATCGACGCAAACTGGAAGATGCGGTTCTCGCGCCCGATGACCGTCGGGCCGTTGATCACGACGTGCGGCCCAAGCCATGAACCCGCACCGATTTCCACCCCCGGGCCGATCACGGAGTACGGGCCGATTTCCACGCCCTCGTGGATGCGCGCCTCGGGAGAAATGATCGCGGTCGGGTGTATCACTGCTTGCCGCCCTCCGGCGCCACCATGATCTCGGCGGAGGCGACCAGCTTGCCGTCCACGGTCGCCTCGGTCTGGAAACGCCAGATCGTCCGGATGCGGCGCATGAGCCGGGCCTTGAGCACGAGCTGGTCGCCGGGCACCACCGGCGCCCGGAAGCGCGCCTTGTCGATGCCGACAAAATAAAAAGTGGACGTCTCGGTTGGCTCGACGCCGGCTGTCCGGAACGTCAGCACACCGGCCGCCTGGGCCATCGCCTCGATCACCAGCACCCCCGGCATGATCGGGCGGCCCGGGAAGTGGCCCTGGAAAAACGGCTCGTTGCAGGTCACGTTCTTGAGCGCGACGATCTCGCCGCCGGGCGTATGTGACAGCACCCGGTCGATCAGCAAAAAGGGATATCGATGCGGCAGGTAAACCTTGATCTGCTGCAAGTCGAGCGCACTGTCCTCAGCCATTCTCCGCCTCTCCGTCGCCTCGATCCGTCGGCTCAGCCGCCGGATCATCCGTGGTGCCGCCTTGTTTCTCCAGCTGGCCCACCCGCCTGGCCAGCCGGTCGAGTTGCCGGAAACGCGCCGCGTTACGCCGCCAGCGAGGCGCGTCGTCGAACGGCAACGCACCCGAGTATACGCCGGCCTTGTTGATCGAGCGGCTGACCATGGTCAGGCCGGTAATCACCGTGCCGTCGGCGATATCGATATGACCGCCAATGCCCACGGCGCCCCCGATCATGCAATTGCGGCCAATGGTCGTGCTGCCGGAAATACCGACGCAGCCGGCTATCACGGTGTGCGCACCGATGCGCACGTTGTGGGCCACCTGGATCTGGTTGTCCAGCTTGACGCCTGTCTCGATGACGGTGTCGCCGATGGTGCCGCGATCGATGGTCGTGTTGGCGCCGACCTCCACGTCGTCGCCGATGATCACTGCGCCGACCTGCGGCACCTTGATCCAGCCCTCCGGCTCGCGCGCCAGGCCGAAGCCATCCGCGCCGATCACCGCGCCCGGGTGCACCAGCACGCGCGCTCCGAGCTGCACGCCGTGGCACAGTGTGACGTTGGCCACCAGTCGTGTGTCACGGCCGAGCCGTGCGCCCGCGCCGACAACGCAGTTAGGCCCGACATAGACGCCCGCCTCGAGCACTGCGCCGGCCTCGATCACCGCGCCCGGCGCGACACAGGCCGCCGCCGCCACCACGGCCCCTGGATCGACCCAGGCAGCCGCGTGTATCCCCGGCGAAAAGGTCGCCGCGGGATACAGGTCGGCCGCAATGCGCGCGTAGGCGGCATAAGGATTGGGCGAAATCAGCGCCGCCGTGGCGCACTGCGGGACCAGTTCGGCCGCGAGCACGACCGCACCCGCGCGGGTGGACCCGAGGTATTTGCGGTAGCGCGGATTGGCGAGAAACGATACCGCGTCGGGGCCCGCCTCCTGCAGGGTGCCGACGCGCGTGACGCGCACCTCGGGGTCGCCTTTCAGCTCGAGCCCGTGGCGAATCGCCAGCTCACCGAGACTCAGCGACATCGGCTCGCGATCCGCCCGGCTCAACCGCCCTGGTGCCGGCGCTGCAGCACTTGCAGCACCTGCTGGGTGATGTCGATCTTGTCACTGGCGTGCACGATGCCGTCCACCAGGATCAGGTCGAAGCCCTGCGCGCTGCCATAACTCTGGATCTCACCGATGAACAGCCGCTGCAGGTCGCCAAGCCGCTCGTTGCGGCGCAGGTTGAGGTCCTCGACAAACTCGTTCTGCGAGCGCTGCAAGTCGCGCTGGCCGTCGCGGAAACTCTGTTCCAGGCGCCGGCGCTCGTCATCCGACATGAAGCCTTCGCTCTGCTGCAGGCGCTCCTCGATGCCCAGCAGCTGCTCCCGCTTGGCGCGCAGGTCGCGTTCCCGCGGCGCGAATTCCTCGGTCAGGGAACGCTGCAGCGCCAGGGCCTGCGGGGCCTCTTCAAAAAGCCGATTCAACTTGACGACGCCGATCTTGTTGGCGGCCAACGCGGCGGTGGGGGCCGCGAGCAACCCCGCGAGCAGGAGCGCGGTGAAAGTGCGAGTGATTGCGTTCATGGGTACGCTGTCCTCAGTGATTTCATGTTGGTGGTCACTGGCGGTCGTTCGATGGGGTAATCAGAACGCCGAACCAATGGAAAACTGGAATCGGTCCGTCCGGTCGAAGTTCTCGTCGTTCAGCGGGAACCCGTAGCTGAACCTGAACAAGCCAAGCGGCGCGAGCCACTGGAACGCTATACCGGTCGAGTACCTGATGTTGCTGGCGGAAAAGTCAAAGCTCCTGGGCTCCCCGGTCGCCGGGTCGAAAAACGGCGTGCTGTCAGTCGAGAATACATTACCGGCATCGACGAACAAACTGAACCGCGTAGTGTCGCCCAGCGCACCCGGCACGGGAATCACCATCTCCAGCTGGCTGCTGGCGCGCAGGTTGCCGCCGAAGGGATTTTCATTCGTGTCGCGCGGTCCCAGCCAGCCTTCGCGGAACCCGCGCACCGAGCCCGGGCCGCCGCCGAAGAAACGCTTGAAAGGCGGGATCTCGGTGGTGTCGCCGAGCGCCTCGCCGAACATCACTTCGCCGCTCCACTCCAGGAAGGTCGGCCCGAAGAACGGGAGATACTGCAACAGGTCGTAGCGCACCGTGTAGTACTCGACATCGCTGCCGGGTCCAGTGTAGTTCAGCGACACGCGGTGACGCGCGCCGCGATCGGCAAAAAACACCCGGTTACGGGAATCGAACACCCAGCCGAGCACCAGTTCGTAGGCCTGGAAGCGGGTCTCGAACAGGGTTGCGCCCGGCACGTCGACAATCTTCCCGTCACCGTTCAACTGCACCCAGCGCAGGGACTGGAACGGGCTCGCCTGGTTGGTCAACAATTGAGAATCCAGCAGCTGCACGCCATAGCGCAAGCGGGTAAATTCGGAGATCGGGTAACTGTACTCCAGGCCGAGCGACAAGGTCTTGGTGCCGAATTCCGACGCGCCGGACACGAATTGCGTGATGTCCCGGTAGGAGGCGGACGTCGTGCGAGCGACGCCGTCCGGCGTCACGTACGGGTTCGTGTGCATAAAGCTGTAGATGGTGCTGAAACGGCCGGTGTTGATGTCGGCCTCGATGCGGTTGCCGGTGCCGAGAAAGTTCGTGTGCACAAAATTGGCGTTCAGGATGACGCCCTGCAACCCCGAATAGCCGATGCCGCCGCCGAAGCTGCCCGGCAGTCCTTCTTTCACGGAGAACTCGATATCGACCAGGTCGTCGCTGCCGATCACGGGGCTGACGTCCTTGCTCACTTCTTCAATGAACGGCAGTCGGCGCACGCGTTGCTCGGAGCGTTCCACGGCCCGGTTCGACAGGTAGCCGCCCTCGAGCTGGCGCATTTCCCGCCGCAACACTTCGTCGTTGATGCCGGTGGTGCCCGAGAAGTTGATCCGCCGAACATAGGCCCGCTTGCCCGGATCGATATAAAACGTCACCGACACCTCGTTGCTGTCCGGATCGACTTCGGGCACCGGGTCGACGCGCGCGAAAGCAAAGCCGTCCTCGCCAAGCCGGAAATTGATCAGGTCGGCGGTCTGGGTGAGCAGGCGCCGCGAGAACGTGTCGCCGGGCTTGCTCAGTACCAGCCGCCTGAGCTGCTCCTCGGGCACTACCATGTTGCCGGCCAGCCGGATTTCCGAGATCCGGTAGGGCTCGCCCTCGCTGACATTGATCGTAATGAAGATGCTCTGCCGGTCGGGCGAGATCTGTACCTGGGTCGATTCGATCTCGAAATTGGCATAGCCGCGGTCCATGTAGAACGACTGCAGCGCCTCCAGGTCCCCGACCAGTGTCTCGCGAGCGTAGCGATCGTCCTGGCGATACCAGGATAGCCAGCCACGCGTGCGCAATTCCAGTTGACCGAGAACTTCCTCGTCGCTGAATACTTCGTTGCCGACGATCGCAACCTGGCGGATCCGGGCGCGCGCGCCCTCCTGGATCTGCACGGAAATATCCACGGTGTTATCGGCCTCATCCTCCGTCACCCGCGTGTCGATCGCCACGCTGTACTTGCCGCGGCTGTAGTACTGGTCGGTGAGGAATTGCTCGACTTCCTCGAGCACCGGGCGCTCGAAGGTACCGCCGCGCATCAGGCCCACGCCGCGCAACGACTCCATCAGGTCGTCGGTCTTGATGTCCTTGTTACCAGAGATGGAGAGATTGCGGATCGAAGGTCGTTCGCGCACCACGATCACCAGCGTACCGCCATCGCGCCGCAGCTCGACATCGGTGAACAGTCCGGTGCCGAACAGCGCGCGGATCGCCTCGGCCACGCGCATCCCGTCAAGCTCGTCGCCGATGCTCACCGGCAGGTAGTTGAACACCGTGCCCTCGGCAATCCGCTGCAGTCCCTCGACCCGCATATCGCGAACGACGAAGGCCTCGTCCTGCTGCGCCGAGACACTGCCCATAGCCAGGCCCAGGACGGTTGCCAGGACCGCCATCCACGCGCGGAAACTTTGCTTCACTCGCACCTCAGCCTGTGGCCAGTCGGACAATATCGTTGTAGAACGCGAACGTCATCAGCATCAGCAACAGCAGAATGCCCACCTGCTGACCGACGACCTGGGTCCGCTCGGACACCGGGCTGCCTTTCACGATTTCAGCGCACTGGTAAACGATCTGGCCGCCGTCCAGCATCGGAATGGGCAACAGGTTGATGATGCCGAGACTGATGCTGACGATGGCGAGAAATGCCAGGAAAGCCGTCGCCCCGGCGGTCGCCGTAAAGCCCGCCACCTGGGCGATATTGATCGGTCCGCTGATGTTTTTCACCGACACCTGGCCGACCACCATGCGGCCCAGCATGGTGACGGTCAGCGAAGTCATCCGCCAGGTCTCGGTCACGGCCGCGCCGACGGCGCCCACCGGGCCGGCCCGCTGCTCGGTGCGCGCCGGGTCCCAGAGTTCGGGCGTCACCCGTGGCCCGGCCCCGATCCGGCCGATGCGCTCGCCGTCTGCATCGGTGGCGCCGACCAGCAGTTCCAGGGAGCGCGTCGACCCGTCGCGTTCCACCACCAGCTCGAGCGTCTCGCCCGGCCGGGCGCGCACCATCGAGACCCATTCGTCCCAGTCGGCCACCGGCTCACCGGCCGCGCTGATGACGCGGTCACCCTCCTGCAGGCCCGACGCCGCCGCCGTACCTTCCGGCAACAGCTGGCCAATGACGGCAGGGATTTCCGGGCGCCACAGGCCGATACCGAGACCGGGGAACATCGCGCCCGGTTCGGTGAGCGCATGGACGTCGCCGTCGTACACAATGCGCGCCGTGCGCCGGTCGCCGGCACGCCCTTCCAGTTCGAGCGTCGCGCGCCCGGCCGGCACCATCGCCTGCAGCAGCCGCAATTGCGCGTCCATCATGGTTTCGGTCGCCGTGTCATTGACCGCGACAATCTGGTCGCCCGCCTGCACGCCGGCCTCGGCGGCCGGCGAACCCGGCTCGATCGCACCCACCAGCGGCTTCATCGCCGGCACGCCGACGACGAACATGACCCAGTAGATAAGTATCGCGAACAGGAAATTGAAGGCCGGGCCGGCCAGCAGCACCGCGATGCGGCGCGACGGCGGCTGGCGGTTGAAACAACGCGGCAGATCCTGCGGCGCGACATTGCCCTCGCGCTCATCGAGCATTTTCACGTAACCGCCGAGCGGGATCGCCGACAGCCAATATTCCGTGCCGTCCGCGCCGCTGCGGCGCCACAGCGGGCGGCCGAAGCCGATCGAAAACCGGAGCACCTTGATGCCCAGCCGGCGCGCGACCCAGAAATGCCCGAACTCGTGCACCGCCACCAGCACGCTGATGGCGACGATGAAGGCGGCAACTGAAGTCAGAATTCCGTTCAACATGATCCTCGGGTAACGATGGCCGACCGGCGGCTTGGGGCCGTCGGGAGCATTAGAGTGCCAATTTCCGGATTTTATCCTCTGCCAGGCGGCGCGTATCCGAATCCAGCGCCAGGATGGCCTCGAGGTCGCCCGGCTCGGGCCCCGCGTATTGTGCCAGAATCGCATCGATGACCGTGGAAATGGTCATAAACCCGAGTCGCCCGTCGAGAAAAGCGGCGACCGCCACCTCGTTCGCCGCGTTCAACACGATCGGCGCGCCGCCGCCGGCTTCGGCGGCCGACATGGCCAGCGCCAGGCAGGGGAAGCGCGCGAGGTCCGCCGGCCGGAAACTCAGCGTGCCGAGGGCCGCCAGGTCCAGCGGCGCGACCCCCGAGGCGATGCGCCGTGGCCAGGCCAGCGCGTGCGCGATCGGCGTGCGCATGTCCGGGTTGCCGAGCTGCGCCAGCACCGAACCGTCGCGGTACTCGACCAGCGAGTGGACGATGCTCTCGGGATGAATCACCACCCGGATCCGTTCCGGGCCGACGTCGAACAGCCGACAGGCCTCGATGATCTCGAGGCCCTTGTTCATCATGGTGGCGGAATCCACCGAGATCTTGCGCCCCATGTCCCAGTTCGGGTGCCGGCAGGCGGCCTCCGGGGTGACCGTCTCGAGCGCCTCGAGCGGCGTGTCGAGAAACGGGCCGCCCGACGCCGTCAGCACCAGGCTGACCACGCCGGCGCCATCCGTATCCGCGCTGCCGCCGGGCGGCAAGCACTGGAACAGGGCGTTGTGCTCGCTGTCGATCGGCACCAGCGTGCCGCCCGAGGCCGCCAGCGCGGCGCGCAGCAGGCCGCCGGCCATGACCACCGCTTCCTTGTTGGCTAGCAACACCCGCTTGCCGGCACGCGCCGCGGCCAGCGTCGGCAGCAGGCCGGCGGCCCCGACAATGGCCGCCATGACGGCGTCGACATCATCGCGCGCCGCCACGTCCTGCAACGCGTCTGCGCCGCTCAGCACCTCCACCGGCAAGCGTTCTGCGGCGACCGCCGCGGCCAGCCGGGCCGCGGCCTCGGGCTCCACCAGCACGGCCACGGCCGGCCGGAAGCGCCGGCATTGTTCGAGCAGCAATTCCCAGTTGCGGCAGCCGGTGAGCGCCCGCACCGCGAAGCCCTCCGGATTGCGCGCCACCACGTCGAGCGTACTGACGCCGACGCTGCCGGTGGCGCCGAGAATCGCGAGACCCTGCACGGCGGGTGTGGTCACGGCGCCACCAGCCAGTGCAGCCCCACCACGTACAGCGGGATCGCCGCCAGCAGGCTGTCGATGCGATCCAGCACGCCGCCATGGCCGGGAAACAGGCTGCCGGTGTCCTTCAGGCCGGTGCTGCGCTTGAGCATGCTGAAGGTCAGGTCGCCGAGCACGGAAATTCCGGCCACCGCGAGCACTACCATGAGCAAGCCCAGGATGGACACGCCGAACCACCAGGCGCCGCCGACGCCGACCAGTGCGACCAGCGCCAGCCCGCCGAACAAGCCTTCCCACGTCTTGCCGGGACTCACGCGCGGCGCGAGCTTGACGCGACCGAAGCGGCGCCCGAAGAAATAGCCGCCGACGTCGGCGGCCGCGACCACCAGGAACAGGTACAGCACCCAGGGCACCCCGAAAGCGCGCGTCTTGAGCACGTGCGCAAACGCCAGCCAGGCGAGCGGGAGGATGATGAGACCCGCGGCCACGACCACCTCGCGCGGGATACGCACCGGGAACCGCGCCAGTACCAGCGCCGCCAGCGCCCAGACGGCGAGTTGTGTCCACAGCAGGCCGGCAGGTATATGCCCGGTCGGCGTCCACCAGGCCAGCCAGCCGATCAGCAGCGCGACCGTCAGCGTGTAAAACGCGCGGTACACCCCCCGCGGCACCTGCGCGAGCCCGGCCCACTCCCAGGCCGCCAGCAGCAACAGCAAGCCGAACAACACCACGCCGACATCCGCGGACGCTACGAACAGCACCGTCAGCAAGGCGACGGCGAGCACCGCGGCGGTAATGATCCGCTCTTTCAGCATGCCCTGTCCTCCCCGGAGGGTTCGAGTTGCTCCGAAGTCTTGCCGTAGCGGCGCTCGACGCCGCCAAAGCGCTCCAGTGCGGCGTCCAGGTCGCGCTCGTCAAAATCCGGCCACAAGCGATCGGTGAAATAAAACTCCGCGTAGGCAAGATTCCACAGCAGGAAATTGCTGATCCGGTGCTCGCCGCCGGTGCGAATCAGCAGGTCCGGCTCGGGCAAACCCGCCAGCGCCAGCCGGGCGGCCACGGCGGCCTCGTCGATGGCCGCCGGGTCGAGTCGGCCCGCCGCCGCCTCGCGCGCCAGCGCCTGCGTGGCCTGGACGATGTCCCAGCGCCCACCGTACGCGAGCGCCACCACCAGGTCGAGGCGGTCATTGTCCCGGGTGCGCGCCTCGGCCGCCTGCATACGCTCCTGGAGCTTCGCTGAAAGACCGTCCCGGTCCCCGATGAAACTCAGGCGGATGCCGTTGCCGTTCAGCTCCTCGACCTCCCGGTCGAGCGCCTCGACGAACAGGCGCATCAGCGCCCCGACCTCGCGCTGCGGCCGGCGCCAGTTCTCGCTGGAAAAGGCAAACAGGGTCAGTGCGGCGACGCCGCGCCGGGCGCAGGCCTCGACGACCTGGCGGGCGGTCTTCACGCCGGCCCGGTGCCCGGCCTGGCGCGGCAGCGCGCGCTGGCGGGCCCAACGGCCGTTGCCGTCCATGATGACGGCGACGTGGGCAGGAAGTTTGGCAACGCTCACTGGGGGGATATGCCGGGCCGTCGGCCTCAGACCTCGAGCAGTTCCTGTTCCTTTTCCTCGACGATCTTGTCCACCTGCGCAATGTGCTTGTCGGTGAGCTGCTGGATCTCGTCGTGCACGCGACGATCGTCGTCCTCGGTGATCTCCTTCTCTTTCAGGAGCTCCTTGACGGTGTGCAGCGCATCGCGGCGGATGTTGCGAATCGCGACCTTGGCATTCTCGCCCTCGTGGCGCACCACCTTGCCCATGTCGCGGCGCCGTTCCTCGGTCAGCGGCGGCAAGGGGACCCGGATCACGGTACCCGCCGTGTTGGGATTGAGCCCCAGGTCGGAAGTCATGATGGCCTTCTCGACCGCCTGCACCATGGTGCGCTCCCACGGCGTGACGGTGATGGTGCGCGCATCCTCGATGCCGATATTGGCGACCTGGCTCAGCGGGACCTCGCTGCCATAGTATTCGACGGTCACGTGGTCGAGCAGGTTCGTGTGAGCCCGCCCGGTACGCAGCTTCTTGAGTTCGTTGCGCAACGCATCGAGGCTCTTGCCCATGCGCTCGTTGGCGTCGTTCTTGATGTCCTGCAACATGCCTGTTTCCTCTACGCGTCTGCGGCGGATTCCGTCACCTTGGTCACCAGGGTGCCGATATCGTCGCCGTTGATGATCCTGAGCAGGTCGCCCTTGTTGTGCACGTTGAAAACGCGCAACGGCAGGTCGTTGTCGCGGCACATGACGACAGCCGTCGCGTCCATCACGCCGAGGCGGGCGTCGAGCACCTCGTCGTAGGTCAGGCGCGTATAACGTTCGGCGTCCGGGTACAAATTGGGATCGGCCGCGTAGACGCCGTTGACCTTGGTCGCCTTGAGGAGCAGGTCGACGTTCATCTCGATCGCGCGCAGGCTGGCCGCGGTGTCGGTCGTGAAGAACGGGTTGCCGGTACCGGCGGCCAGGATGACCACGCGGCTCTTCTCGAGATGGCGGATGGCGCGCCGGCGGATGTAGTCCTCGCAGACCTCGTTGATCTTGATGGCCGACATCACGCGGGCGTGCACG
This sequence comes from Gammaproteobacteria bacterium, assembly GCA_047921455.1. Classification (GTDB taxonomy): domain Bacteria; phylum Pseudomonadota; class Gammaproteobacteria; order Steroidobacterales; family XN24; genus XN24. Next base: position 18,815 of record JBLRWC010000026.1, on the reverse strand, counting down.
CCGAGCTTCTCCAGCGCATCCTGCAGCGCCAGCGAATTGATGACCGTGCCCAGCATGCCCATGTGGTCGCCGGTGACACGGTCCATGCCGCCCTGCGCGAGGCCCGCGCCGCGGAAAATGTTGCCGCCCCCGATGACCACCGCCACCTGGATGCCCAACTCGCGCACATCGCGCAATTCGCTGGCGATGCGGTTCATGACCTCCGGATCGATGCCGTAGTCGACGCTCCCGAGGAGCGCCTCACCACTGAGCTTGAGGAGGATTCGTTTCGGAACTTTCCGGGTCATCTTGCCCCCTGCGATCAATGCCTCGGCAGAACCTGCCGCAAAAAAGAACCCCGCTGGCCGCGGGGTCCTCAAGCTTACCTCATCCGCGGGCCCCGTGACCCATGCAACGCGAGATAAGGTACCGCACTTTCGCCGGCCTCAGCCGCCGCGAACCTGCGACATGACTTCTTCGACGAAGTTGTCGACCTTCTTCTCGATGCCTTCACCGACCTCGTAGCGCACGAAGCCCTGGGCCGTCGCGCCGTTGTCGCTAAGCAGCTTGCCGACCGTGGTATCGGGATCCTTGATGAACGGCTGGCCGACGAGCGTGATCTCGGCGAGCTGCTTGCGCAACCGGCCCTCGACCATCTTGGCGACGATTTCGGCCGGCTTGCCTTCGCCCTTGGCCTGCTCGACCAGGATTTCCCGTTCCTTGGCGAGGAAGTCGCCGGGCACCTGGCCCTGGTCGACATACTGCGGCCGCGACGCCGCGATATGCATGGCCAGGTCGCGCGCCAGCGCCTCGTCGCCGCCCTCGAGCGCCACCAGGACGCCGATCCGCGTGCCGTGGACGTAGCTGCCGACCATGCCGGCGGAGCCGAGAATCTCGAAGCGCCGCACGCTGATGTTTTCGCCGATCTTGGCGATCAGGCCGCGGCGGGTCTCTTCCACCGTGCCCTCGCCCAGCGGCAGGGCGAGCAACGCCTCCATGTCGGCCGGGCGCTGCTCGAGCACCAGGTCGCCGACCGCCGTGGCGAAGTTGCGGAAATCGTCGCCGCCGGCGACAAAATCCGTTTCGCAGTTGACTTCGACGATGGCTGCGGCCTTGTGGTCCGCGGCGTTTGCCACCACGACCAGGCCCTCGGCCGCGATGCGACCGGCCTTCTTGTCGGCCTTCGCGAGCCCCTGCTTGCGCATGTGCTCGACCGCCGCCTCGATATCGCCGCCGGTCTCAACCAGCGCCCGCTTGCACTCCATCATGCCGGCCCCGGTGCGTTCGCGCAGTTCCTTGACCAGTGTTGCGGAAATACTCATGAATCAATACCTCGAAAGGGGACGCCGCGCTTGTCGGCTGCGCAGCTGTGTCCCTGCTTGTTACGGAAACACCGCGCCGGGCATGCCCGGCGCGGTGCTCACTGTTACTGCTTGGGTGCAGCGTCGCCAGCGTCGGCCTTGGGCGCGGCCTCCGGCGCAGCTTCGGCTTCGGTGGCGGCGTCGGCGGCGGCTTCGCGGCCAGTCGCCTCGATTTCGGCGCCCTTCTGCTCCGCGAGCTTGGGACCGGCGGCCGGCGGCGCCGGCTTGGTCGCCGGCTTCTGGCCGTCGCCCTTGCGCTGCGCGGGCGCCTGCTCATCCACCTCGACGAAGTCGTCCTCGCCGGTCGGCACTTCCGGCACGGACGCCCGGCCCTCGAGCACCGCGTCGGCGATCCCGCCAGTGTAGAGCTGGATGGCGCGCATGGCGTCATCGTTGCCCGGGATGACGTAGTCGATACCTTCCGGCGAGCAGTTGGTGTCCACGATGGCAATGATCGGGATGCCAAGCTTGTTCGCCTCGGCGACCGCGATGCGCTCATGCTCGATGTCGATGATGAACAGCGCGTCGGGCAGCGAGCCCATGTGCTTGATGCCGCCCAGGCTGCGCTCGAGCTTTTCCATTTCGCGCCGCAGCACGAGGCCTTCTTTCTTCGTCAGGCTCTCCATCGTGCCGTCCTCGGACATCGCCTCGAGATCGAACAGGCGCTTGATGGACTGCTTGACGGTCTTGTAATTGGTCAGCATGCCGCCGAGCCAGCGATAGCTGACGAAGGGCATGCCGCAGCGCTGCGCTTCCCGCTGGATGGCGTCGCGCGCGGAGCGCTTGGTGCCGACGAACAGCACGTTGCCGCCGTCGGTGGACAGCTTGCGGATGAAGGACTGCGCCTTGATATACAGGGGCAGCGTCTTCTCGAGATTGATGATATGGATCTTGTTTCGTTCGCCAAAGATGTAGGGTGACATCTTCGGGTTCCAGAAACGGGTCTGGTGGCCGAAATGAACGCCGGCCTCCAGCATCTGGCGCATGGAGATAGAAGCCATGTTGTACTCCTTCGGGTTAAGCCTCCACGCACCCCACCCGGCAACCTTCTTTCCTGCGGAAAGTCGGCACCCAGCCGGGCGTGACGGTGCGTGTGTGGGATTTAATTGCGATTAAGGCGCGCGCTTTATACCATAGGCGCCCTTGCTGGACAATCTCCCCGGCCACCCCCGGGGCCACACTAAGTGGTTGAACCGGGATGAAGTTCTCCACCTTCGGGCGCCGCAACGCGCGATCGGACAGAACGAGTGAACCCGCGGCTCGGGAGGCCGCCAATGCCATGCCCGTGACTATCAAGAAAACTGCCGCCGAGCGCGACGGCATGCGCGCGGCGGGCCGACTCGCCGCGGAGGTGCTGGACATGATCGGTCCGCACGTCCAGCCGGGCGTGTCCACCGACGAGCTGGACGCCATCTGCCACCGGTACATCACCGAAACCCAGGGCGCGGTGCCGGCGCCGCTCAACTATCGCGGCTTCCCGAAGTCCATCTGCACCTCGGTGAACCACGTCGTCTGCCACGGCATTCCCGGCGAACGCACGCTGAAAAAAGGCGATATCGTCAATATCGACATCACCGTCATCAAGGACGGCTGGCACGGCGATACCAGCCGCATGTTCTACGCCGGTGAACCCACGGTCAGCGGCCGGCGCGTCAGCGAGATCTCCCACGAGGCCATGCGCCGCGCCATCGAGATGGTCGCGCCGGGCGTGCGGCTGGGCGATATCGGCCACCTCATCCAGACCTATGTCGAGGCCGAACACTGCGCCGTGGTGCGCGAATATTGCGGCCATGGCATCGGCCGGGAGTTCCACGAGGATCCCCAGGTGCTGCATTACGGCAAGCCCGGCACCGGCATGGAGCTGTTGCCCGGCATGACCTTCACCATCGAGCCGATGGTCAATGCCGGCAAGCGCCACGTGCGCCTGCTGCCGGACAACTGGACCGTCGTGACCAAGGATCATTCGCTGTCCGCGCAATGGGAGCACACCATCCTGGTCACCGAGGACGGCCACGAAGTACTCACGCTCGGCGCCGCGGGGCAGGTCTGAGCACGCCGATGGATACTGCCGCACGGTCCGCCGCGCCGCCGAAAGCCGCCATGCAGCTGCCCGGCCCCGGCACACCGCCGGACGCCGCGGCCCTGAAGATTTTCCGCGACGTGCTCGCGAGCGGCGACCAGGAACTGCAGCAGCGCTTCGCGGCCGACGAAGCGGTCGAGCAGCTGGTGCGCGATCGTGCCCGCCTGATTGATATCCTGCTGGTGCGCGCCTGGCGCATGCACCTGGGCGACGTCGCCGCCAAGCTCGCCCTGGTGGCCGTCGGTGGCTATGGCCGCGGCGAACTGCATCCCTGTTCCGATATCGACATCATGGTGCTCGTCCCGACCGGCGACGAGCCGGCGTGGCGTGACCGGGTCGGCGCGTTTTTGACCTTCCTGTGGGATATCGGCCTGGAAGTCGGCAGCAGCGTGCGCACCGTGGCCGACTGCGCGCGCGAGGCCGAGGCGGACGTCACCGTCGTCACCACGCTGATGGAGTCGCGCCTGCTCGACGGGACCGCCACGCTCTTTACGGCCATGCAGGCCGCCACCAGCCCGGCGCGGTTGTGGCCGCCGCCCGCCTTCTTCGAAGCCAAGCGCAACGAGCAGACCGCACGCCACCACCGCTACCACGACACCGCCCACAACCTCGAGCCGAACATCAAGGGCAGCCCCGGGGGACTGCGCGACATCCAGGTGGTCTGCTGGGTAGCGCGGCGCCACTTCGGTATCGGCAGCCTGTACCAGCTGGCCCAGCAAGGCTTCCTGACCGACTATGAATACCGCCGCCTGCTGGCGGGGCAGAACTTCCTCTGGCGGATCCGCTGGGCCCTGCACGCCGTTACCCGGCGGCGCGAGGACCGGCTGTTGTTCGACCACCAGATCAAGCTGGCGGAACTGTTCGGCTACGAAGACGCCACCTTCACCCTCGGTGTCGAGCAGTTCATGCAGAAGTACTACCGCACCGTGCAGGAGCTCGCGCGCCTGAACGAAATGCTTCTGCAGCTGTTCGAGGAAGCCATCCTGCTCGATCCGGCGGCGCCCCCGGAACCGCTGAATGAACGTTTCCAGGTGCGCAACAACTTCCTCGAGGTGACGCGCGAGGACGTCTTCGAGCGCGCGCCCGCCGCGCTGCTGGAAATCTTCCTGTTGCTGCAGCAGGAGCCCGGCCTGAAGGGCGTCAGCGCGCCCACGATTCGCTTGCTGCGCCGGGCGCTGCCGTTGATCGACGAGGAATTCCGCCAGAACCCGCGCCACCACCGACTGTTCATGGACATCATCAAGGCGCCGGAAGGTGTCACGCACGAGCTGCGGCGCATGAACCGCTACGGCGTGCTGGCGCGCTACATTCCCGCCTTCGGTCGCGTCACGGGGCGCATGCAGTTCGACCTGTTCCACGCTTACACGGTGGATGCGCACACGCTGTTCGTGGTGTCGAACCTGCGCCGCTTCTCGCTGTCGCGTTTCGATCATGAAATGCCGATGTGCAGCCGGATCATGCAAGCGCTGCCGAAACCCGAGCTCGCTTACCTGGCCGGATTGTTTCATGACATTGCCAAGGGTCGCGGCGGGGATCACTCCGAGCTCGGCGCGGTCGACGCGGAATCCTTCTGCCTCGAGCACGGCTTGTCGCCTTACGACGCCCGGCTGGTCGCCTGGCTGGTGCGCAATCACCTGGTGTTTTCGATTACCGCGCAAAAGAAAGACATTCACGACCCGGCGGTGGTCGCCGAATTCGCCGGTCGCGTCGGCGATGAGACGCGCCTCGATTATCTCTACGTCCTGACGGTCGCGGACGTGCGCGGCACCAGCCCGAAACTCTGGAACGCGTGGAAAGCCTCGCTGTTCGAGGAGTTCTACGACAGCGTCAAGCGCGCCCTGCGCGCCGGCCTGGAATCGCCCATCGACGCCGAGCAACTGGTGGAGGAAACCCAGCTCGCGGCGCTCGTGCTGCTCGAGGAGCGCGGCATCCGCGCGCCGCGCGCCCGCGAGGTGTGGAGCGGTTTTGCCAGCGAATATTTTCTCGGTCACACGCCGGAGGAAATCGCCTGGCACATCCGCGTGCTGGCGGGGCTCGAGGACCGCGGCGAGCAGGCGGCGGTGTCGGTCGAGCAAAAGACGGGGCGCGGCGGCACCGCCGTCATGGTTTGCACCCACAGCGGCCAGCACAGTTTTGCGCGCGCCACCGGCGCGCTCGACGAACTCGGCCTGAATATTCTCGATGCACGTGTCGTGCCGGTCGGCGATGGCCGCAACGTCCATACCTACGTGGTGCTGGAAAACGACGGTTCGCCGATCGACGACCACGAGCGGCTGAGACAAATCGAAGCCGCGGTACGCAAGGCGACGATCGCGCACGGCGGGCGCATGCCGACCGTGACGCGCCCGCCGCCGCGCCAGGTGCGCATGTTCACCACGCCGACGCGCTTCGCCTTCGCCGCGGATCGCGATGGCCGCCGCACCATCCTGGAACTGGTCGCGGGTGACCGGCCAGGGCTGTTGTGCGAAGTCGGCAAGGCTTTTTTCGAGAACGATGTATCGCTGCGCGCCGCCAAGATCATGACCATTGGCGAGCGTGCCGAAGACGTGTTCTACATCACCACGCTGGACGGCGATACGCTGAACGCCGAGCAGCGTGAACGACTCGGCCGGCATTTGAAAGCGCGCCTTGACCAGCAGGCCGCCGACCGCTGAACGCCACCGCTTTCACCACGGAACGCCACCGCATGAACCCCCTGCTCGCCCGCCTTCATCGCTATCCTTTCGAGCGACTTGCGGCCCTGACGGCTGGCGTAACGCCACCGGCCGACCGGCACCACATCGCGCTGTCGATCGGCGAACCGCGCCATGCGCCGCCGCCATTCATCGGCGCTGCGCTGACCCGCCACCTGGACCGGCTCGCTGTCTATCCCAAGGCCGCCGGCCTGCCGGAACTGCGCGCCGCGTGCGCCGGCTGGCTGGAACGTCGTTTCAAGCTGGGCGCCGGCGCAGTCGATCCGGCCACCATGGTATTGCCCGTCAACGGCACGCGCGAGGGCCTGTTCTCGTTCGTACAGGCCGTGCTCGACCCGGCCGCGGGCGGCCTGGTGCTGATGCCGAATCCTTTCTACCAGATCTACGAGGGCGCGGCGTTACTCGCGGGGGCGGAACCCGGCTACCTCGACACCACGGCCGCAAACAACTTTCTGCCGGACCTCGACGCGGTGTCCGAAGACACCTGGCGGCGCTGTCGCATCCTGTTCATCTGCAGCCCCGGCAACCCGACCGGCGCGGTGATGGACGAGGCTTACCTGCTGCGGGTGCTCGAACTCGCGGCACGTTATGACTTCGTGGTCGCCGCCGACGAGTGCTACGCGGACATCTACCTCGACGAAAACGCGCCGCCGCCGGGCCTGCTCGGCGCCTGCCTGCGCGCCGGCAACCCGCGCTTCGAGCGTTGCGCGGTATTCCACAGCCTGTCGAAGCGCTCCAGCGTGCCCGGGCTGCGCTCGGGCTTTGTCGCCGGCGACCCGGCGATCATGGACGGCTTCCGGCTCTACCGGACCTACCACGGCTGCGCCGTGCCCGAGATCGTACAGCTGGCCAGCATTCCGGCCTGGGCCGACGACGCGCATGCCGCCGTCAACCGCGGCCTGTACCAGCAGAAATTTGACGCGGTCATGCCCATTCTTGCCGCCGCCATGCCGGTCGAACGCCCGGCGGCGGCTTTCTACCTGTGGCTGGCGACGCCGGGCGACGACGAGGCGTTCGCCCGTGAGCTGTACGGCGCCGAACACGTCACCGTGCTGCCGGGCCGTTACCTGTCCCGGGACACCGCCGGCGGCAATCCGGGCGCCGGCCGGGTACGCATCTCACTCGTGGCCGAGCTGGACGAATGCATCGAGGCCGCGCATCGTATTGCGCGCTTCGCCACGTCCCGTTGACGCCGCCGCCCTGCCACGCTCGCATGCAATCCACCAGGAAACACACATGAGCAAGCTGAAAGACACCATTGAGGCCGCCTTCGAAGAACGCACGCGCTTCTCCCCGGACGACACGCCGAACGATATACGACAGGCCGTTGCCGAAGCGATCGACGCGCTCGATGACGGGCGCGAACGGGTCGCGGAAAAAGTCGACGGCGCGTGGCTGGTCAACGAGTGGCTCAAGAAAGCCGTGCTGCTGTCGTTTCGGATCGAGCCGAACCGACTCGTCGAAATGGGCGCATTGCGCGGCTGGGACAAGGTGCCGTTGAAATATACCGGCTACGACGCGGCCGCCTTCAACTACGCCGGCGCCCGTATCGTGCCGCCGGCGATCGTGCGGCGCGGCGCGTACATTTCGCCCGACGCCGTACTCATGCCGAGCTACGTCAATATCGGCGCCTGGATCGGTCCGGGCACCATGGTGGATACCTGGGCCACGGTCGGCTCCTGCGCCCAGATCGGCGCCAACGTGCACCTCTCCGGCGGCGCCGGCATCGGCGGCGTGCTCGAGCCGCTGCAGTCCAACCCGACCATCATCGAGGACAACTGCTTCATCGGCGCGCGCTCGGAAGTCGTCGAGGGCGTGATCGTCGAAGCAGGCGCCGTGATTTCCATGGGCGTATTCATCGGCCAGAGCACGCGCATCTACGATCGCGAGCGCGACGAGGTGAGCTATGGCCGGGTCCCGGCTGGCGCCGTGGTGGTGGCCGGCACACTGCCCTCCAGCGTCGGCAACTGCCAGCTCGCCTGCGCGGTCATCGTCAAGCGCGTCGACGCGGCGACCCGCGCCAAGGTGGGCATCAACGAGCTGTTGCGCGCCGCGCGTTGACCCGATGCATTTCCTGGTCATCGGCCTGCTCCTGCTGGCGATCATCTTCGGCCCCGGTCTCTGGGTCCGGCGCGTGATGGAGAAATATTCGCAGCCCGACGATCGCTACCGGGGCAGCGGCGCGCAACTGGCGCGGCTGCTGCTCGACCGGCACGGCCTGGGCGAAGTGCCCGTCGAGGAAACGCCCAAGGGCGACCACTACGATCCGGTCGAGAAAGTCGTGCGGCTCTCGCCCGGCAATTTCAGCGGCCGCTCGCTGACGGCGATCACGGTCGCGGCCCACGAAGTCGGCCACGCCATCCAGGACCAGACCGACTACACGCCGCTCAAGCTCCGGCACCAGCTGGTCACCCTGATGGGACCGGTGGAACGGCTGGGCGCCGGCATCCTGATGGTATCGCCCTTCATCGGCATGCTGACGCGCGCCCCCGGGCTCGGCATGGTGATGTTTCTCGGCGGCCTGCTGAGCCTCGGCACCGCGGCGATCGTGCACCTGGTGACGCTGCCCACCGAGATCGACGCCAGCTACGGGCGCGCGCTGCCCATGCTCGAGGACGCCAGCATCCTCATCGAGGGCGACCAGCCGCACGCCGAACGCATCCTGCGCGCCGCGGCCCTGACCTACGTGGCCGCCTCGCTGGCCAGCCTGCTCAACGTGGCGCGCTGGTGGGCCATTCTCAGGCGCTGACGTCGCGGGCGCCCGGCGGTGCGCAGCCCGCCAGCTCATCGACTTGCGCGATCATCGTATTCAGCTGGTTTTCCAGCGCGCGGACGTGGTCCTGCAGCTGGTGTTCATCGAGCTGGCGCGGCACGTAGTGCGGCTCGCCATACAGCACCGTCACCCGGGAGAATGGCCGCGGCACACAAAACCGGTCCCAGTCCCCCGGCCACCAGGCGCTGCTGCAGCCCGCCGCGATCGGCAAGATCGGCGCACCGGTCAGCTGCGCGGCGGCGATGATGCCCGGCTGCAACTGCTGGCGGGGACCCCGCGGTCCGTCCGGCGTGATCGCCACCGACTGGCCGGCGCGAATCCGCCGCGTCACCTGTCGAAGCGCCTCGCCTCCCCCGCGCGAAGTCGAGCCGCGCACCGGGTCGATACCCCAGCCGGCCGCGATCCGCGCGATGTACTCGCCATCCTGCGATTGGCTGATCATCGCAGCAATATTGCGATGCCGATGAAAGTACGACAGCGGCAGCAGGCGGCCATGCCACAGCGCGAATAACACCGGCTCGCCTTGCGCTGCAAAGCGATGGAAGTACTCGGCCTGCCGGGTCGTGAACCTGACCGTGGTCAGCAATGCGGAGGCGAGCGCATGCCCGAGCGAGCCCGCCAGGGTATAGCGCAGTCCCTTCCTCCCCGCCGGCCCCAGCGGGGCATTCTTCGAACCCAATTCAACACCCCTTTTACCGGCCGTTTCGCGGCACCCGGAACCGGCGCCAGTGGCGGCGCAAGTCCCCGTACCGGTGACACTCCGCGCTGTCAGCACGCATAATCCTCGTTTACACCCAGCCAAGGCAAGCCAAGGTAGCACCATTGTCCAAAGTACTTGAACTCACTCGCGCGCTCGTGTCCCGTGCCTCGATTACACCGGAGGACGCCGGCTGCCAGGACTTGTTAATCGACCGGCTCGCGGCGCTGGGGTTCCACATCGAGCGCATGCGCATCGGCGACGTCGATAATTTCTGGGCGCGCCGCGGCGACGCCGGGCCGGTATTTTGCTTCGCCGGCCATACGGATGTCGTGCCGACCGGCCCCGCCGAGGCCTGGCGTTCGCCGCCGTTTGAGCCGACCGAGCGCGACGGCTGCCTGTGGGGCCGCGGCACGGCTGACATGAAAGCCAGCCTGGCCGCCATGGTGGTGGCGTGCGAGGAATTCCTCGCCATCCGCCCCGAGCCGGCCGGCTCGATTGCTTTTCTCATCACCAGCGACGAAGAGGGCCCCGCGCAAGACGGCACCCGGGCCGTCGTGGAGACGCTCGAGGCCCGTGGCGAAAAGATCGACTGGTGCCTGGTCGGCGAACCGTCGAGCCGCGAACGCCTCGGCGACATGCTGCGCATCGGTCGGCGTGGCTCGCTCTCCGGTGACCTGCTGGTCAGCGGCGTGCAGGGCCATGTCGCCTACCCGGAGTCAGCCATCAACCCGCTGCACAAGCTTGCCCCCGTGCTGGCCGAGCTGGTCTCGCTGCAGTGGGACGCCGGCAATGCCGCCTTCCCGCCGAGCAGCTTCCAGCTCACCAACCTGCATGCCGGCACCGGCTTTCGCAACGTCATTCCCGGGTCCGCCGAACTGAAGTTCAATATTCGCTACTCCACCGAGCAATCATTCGAAGGCCTGCAGGCGCGCATCCATGCCGTGCTGGATCGCCATGACCTCGATTACGAGGTCGCCTGGCGCGACGCCGGTCGTCCCTTCGTCACCGGCCCGGGCGAGTTTCTCGAGGCCGTCCGCCAGGTGGTGCGCGACGTGGCGGGCGTGGACCCGGAGCTCTCCACCGGCGGCGGCACTTCCGACGGCCGCTTCATCGCGCCGACCGGCGCCGCCGTGGTGGAACTCGGGCCGCTCAACGCCAGCATCCACAAGATCGACGAGCACGTGCGCATCGCGGACCTCGAGCCGCTCAAGGATCTCTACCTGGGCGTGCTGCAGCGACTGCTCTAGGCGCCCGGCCGGCCAATACCGTCAGGCGCGTCGGAAATTGTTCCAGGCCGCGAACACCGCGAGCACCGCCAGCGAAATCAGCACCCAGGCGCCCATGCTCAGGCCGAGGAACGTCCAGTCGATTTCGGCGCAGTCGCCGGAACCCTGGAACACGATCATGACCGCCTCCCAGAACGGGAACACGTCCATGACGAAATCCAGCCCGGGGCCGCATTCCGGGACCTGGTCTTCCGGCAGGCTTTGCAGCCAGACCTGCCGGCCGGCGAACAGCATGCCCGCGCCGGCCGCCGCCAGCGCCAGCCCACCGTAGACGCGCGCGCCGACTCGTCCGGGGTTGTGGGCATAAGCCGCCAGGAAGACAAAACCCAGCACCAGTACGGCGACCCGCTGAAACACGCACAGCGGACAGGGCTCGAGGCCGAGAATGTGTTCGGCGTACAGCGCGAACCCCAGCAGGCCGCCGCATACCAGCGCGCCCAGGCCATTTCCCATGCGACGGCCCAGGCCGCCCGTTCCGATATTTTCAGTCATGCAGTCCTCGTCAGTGCCGCCGCCCGCCTGGCCGCAATAGTAGCGGAAATCGCCCTGGTTCCGACCGCCAGCGTGGCACACGGTTCCCCGCAGCCGGCATGCACCCCCATGAAACGCCACGCAACGCAACATCATCACGAAAATGACACCGAAATGTCACATTCCGAACCTAGCATTTCCGAGCCGCCAGCGGACAGGCCGCGATATCGGCAAAGCTGAAACGACGGGGACGAGAACCCCAAAATCCATATTCCCGGGAGAAAGACAAACCATGTTGACCAGAACGAAGACCCCGCTGGGCCTCGCCCTGCTGCTCGGGGGTGCGTACATGACCGCCGCCGCGCCGGCGCTGGCAAGCCCCGAATTCAAGCTGCGTGGCCGCATGCACCTCGATGGCGCGCTCTGGAACGAGGACAACGTACCTCTCAATGACGGCATCTTTTTCCGCCGCACCCGCATCGGCGTCACCGGCAAGATCGACGACAACTGGTCGGGTATTATCGAGTATGACTTTGCCGAAAACGGCACTTCCGCCAACGACGTGATGATCCGCCGCGGACTCGGTGACGGCACGCTGAAAATCGGCCAGTTCAAGGTGCCGATGGGCCTCAACGAGCTGACCAGCTCGAACAACATCACGTTCATCGAGCGCGCCTCGAACAGCAACGTGGTCGCTGATTCGCGGCGCATCGGCATCGGCTACGACTACTTCCAGGGCGCGATCGGTTTCCAGGCGATGGCCTACGGCCGCAGCATCGGCAGCGACCAGTCCGGTGACACACCGCTGGGCCTTGCCGGACGCTTCGTTTACGCGCCGAAACTTGGCGACGACAGCTTATTCCACTTCGGCCTGTCGGCAGCCTACGAGGATCGCCGCGACGCCGACACGGCGCGGTTCCGCGATCGCCCCGAGGCACGGCCGGGCGGCGGTGTGCGCCTGATCGACACTGGCAACATCGGTGCCGTGGACGACACCTTCAAGTATGGCGTCGAACTGGCGTACCAGGCCGGGCCGTTCTCCGTGGAAGCCGAGTACCTCAGCGTGGACGTGAACCGCAGCGCCGGCGCGGAGCCGACTTTCAGCGGCTACCACGTGCAGGCCAGCTACGTGCTGACCGGTGAGAAGCGCGGCTATCGCAGCGGCGTGTTCCGCGGCATCAGCCCGGCCGACAAGAGCCGTGGCGCGTGGGAAGTCGCAGCACGCTACAGCTCCGTGGACCTGATCGATGCGGGCTTCCAGGGCGGCGAGCAGGATAATTTAACGCTCGGCCTGAACTACTACGCCAGCGGCAATGTGCGCTTCATGCTGAACTACATCTTCATCGACGTCAGCGACAGCAATGCCACGGCTAACGGCGTGACGGTCGGCAGCGACAGCCCCAACGTGTTGCTGGCCCGCGCGCAGTTCAACTTCTAATCGTTCGAACGGGGGGCTGCGACGGACCGCAGCTTGCTTCACGGCGGTCATGACCTGGTGGTCATGACCGCCGTTTTTTTTGGTCCACAAAAAATGCCGGCGCCCGAAGGCGCCGGCATCCTTGCGAACCCCAGCTACGATCAGAAGATGTACTGGAAGCGTGCAGCCAGGATCAGGCCGTCGTCCTTGAACTCGGCCCGCTCGCCTTCCTGGTAGATCAGGTTGAAGCGCGTCAGCACTTCCGGCGTGAGGTACCAGTTCAGGCCGAGCACCCAGCGCTCGCCCTTCTGGCCACGGCCCGGACGGGTATGCTCCTCGGAATCCGCCTTGGAGTAGCCCAGTGCCAGCTCAAACGCACCCCAGGTCCCCTGGCTCGGCGAGAAGTTGGCATTCGGCCGCAGCTGGCCGTAGTCGCCGCTGAAGGCGCGGTAAGGCTTGCTCTCGCCGGTCAGGAAGTAGCCCGTGTAGACGTACCAGCCGTCGAGGGTCAGCGAATCGTCGTCGATGCGCACATCGCCCCGGTCGGGATTGAGGTCGATGCTCAGGTCGACGCGGTAGTACTCGGCCTGGGTCCACCAGGAACCCTGGCCGGCGGCGAACTCAAGGTTGGTACGCGTGAAGTTCTTCACGCCCTCGAGGTCGTCGCGACCGATCAGGCGAATATCCATGATGCGGGTGCCCTCGCGCGCCCGCAGGCGGACCGGCAACCAGGCGTCGTTGTTGGAGCGATCGATACCGTTCTCGCGGTAGTTGATGCCGGCGCCGATGTGGACGTAATCCTTGCCGACCAGGTAAGGCGCAAAGGAACCGCGCAGGTTGAGTGCAAAGCCTTCTTCGACCGTCCGGTCGTAGTCGATGCCGCTACCGAAGATGCCGGCGCCGACGTACCAGTTTGGCTGGATGGTCTCGTACATGATGCCGGGTTCGCGGTTCACCTTGTAGGCGTCCGCGGGCAGCGCGCGCTCCAGGAAGGTGATGTAACGCGAACTGGTGGCGTACTCCATGCCGAACGGCTCCTTGAAGTAGCCGAAGGCCAGCCGCCCGCCATGATCCATGAGATAGGCCATGTAGGCATTCGCAAGGTCTACCTCGTTCTCAGAGAACTCCATCTCGAGTTGCCACTCGAACTTCTCACGCATGATGCCCAACGCGCCGAGGCGCAGCCGGCGGAAAATCGCGCCGTACTCCGGCAGCTCGTGCCCTTGGCGGGCAACGTTTTGCATGTCGCTGCCCCAGTCGGCGAAGCCCACGTCGAATTGCACGCGGCCGCGCAGCCGGAAACGCTCCGACCCGTCGGCCGTCTCGACCCCGAAACGACGCACGTAAATTCCGGCACCTTCGTCCACCGCCAGGGGCGCGGTGGGCTCATAGCCAAATTCCTGGCCGACCAGGGGTTTTTGTTCGACCTTCGCTTCCGAGCGGATCGCCTCGGCTTCTTCCTGCGTCAGGACCTGCTTCTCGATCAGCAGCTCCATCAGCCGATCCGTTTCGGATCCGACCGCGCCGGACGATGCGAACAACATCGCCGAAGCCGCCAGTAAGGGACTGAGATACTTAGCCATCATTTTGTCTCCTGTGAGTCGAATCGGACTGGGCAACAATGGATCGATGCAGTCCAACTCCAAAAAAGCCCGCTTGTTGTTATTTCGGGCTGAAAATATTCTGGCAGCCACCCCCGGGCACGGGACCGGTGCAGCTCGGGATGGAAGTGTTGCTTCATTACAACGATTATTTAACTGGCCCGATGGTAGCGCCGTTCCTGGTGTTGCAAAATTGCGATAAATGCCTAGTTTGTAGCGGTTAATTTGCCAGGATTGACGAACCGCGCGGCGAGTGGTCAGCTGTCGGCATGGGCACCGAAATCGAACGCAAGTTTCTGGTCACCGGGACCGGCTGGAAGACCGGCAGGCAAGGCAAGCGGGTCCGCCAGGGTTATCTCTGCGTGGAGAAAGAACGCACGGTGCGCGTCCGGCTCGTGGACAAGCACGGCTGGCTGACCGTCAAGGGCGTGACCAGCGGCGTCAGCCGGCTGGAATTCGAGTACCCGATTCCGGTCGCCGATGCCCACCGCCTGCTCGATGCGCTGTGCCTGCAGCCGATCATCGACAAGACGCGTTACGAGATTCGCCACCAGGACCACCTCTGGGAGGTGGATGAATTCCACGGCGCGAATGCCGGGCTGGTGGTTGCGGAAATCGAGCTGGACCGCGAGGACGAGGCCTTCGCGCGACCGGACTGGCTCGGCGACGAGGTGTCCGACGACGCGCGCTATTTCAACGCCCAGCTGGTCCGCCATCCCTACCGCGACTGGTAGGTCGGCCGGATCAGTGTTTGCCGGGCGGGCCGGTCTTCACCGTGGCCGGCGGCTCGACCCGGTCGAGCTTGGCCGGTTTGAGCGCGAAATAAGGTTGCTGCTGTTCGCGCGCAATCAACCGGCAGTGGCGCACCAGTCCGTCAAACGACAAGGCCAGGTTGCCGAAGAGAATCCCCACGATCGCCGGCACCTCGTGCCGGGCAATCCGGTCGTTCTCGGCCTGGCGAATCTGCTGGCTGTGCTCGGAAAACGCATCGCGCGCCGCCTCGATGGCCTGGGCCGCGCCGGGAAACGTGGCGGCGTCCGGATCGAGTGACGCGCGGGTAGCGTGCAACACTTTTTCCGCATGCTCGAATAATTCCAGCAAAGCGGCGTGCGTCTGCTCGTCGAAGCTGGCCAGCGGAGTACGCCCTTGTTGTTCGGTAAGCGTGACCAGGTGCTCGACGTAATCGCCGATCCGTTCCACGTCGCTTGCGATGCGCGACAGGTACTGGGCGAGCAGGCGCTGGCGCCGCGACAGGTAGCGGCTGGTCAGGCGCGCGAGGTAGTCGTGCGTGGCGTCGCGAATTTCGTTGATCGCCTGCTCGTTGCTGTCCACCAGGGCGGGCCTGCGGCGGACCTCGCTTTGCCGGGCGAAGTCGCGCGCTGCCTGCAGGCTCAATGCGACCAGGTCGAGGCTGCGCCGCGACTCGCGAATCACCGCGGTCAGCGCGTTCTCCGGCCGCTTGATCAGGTCCGGGTCGAGAAAACTCGCTTCGGCCACCGGCCCCTTCGAGGGCAAGGCGGCACGCAACACGCTCGCGATGCGCGGCGTCACGGGCAACAGGAAGACTGCCGCCACCACCATGATGGCGGTGTGCAGGTTGGCGGTCTGGCGCAGCAGGTCGTCGGACGTCCACTGCATCGCCGCGATGAACAGGGGCGCCGCCAGTAATGCGAGTACGACGTTGAACACATTGAAAAACAGGTTCGCGACGGCGCCGCGGCGCCCCTCGATGCCGCAACCGAGCGCGGCGATCAATGCCGTGGTGGTGGTGCCCAGGTGCGCGCCGAGCACGATCGGGTAGACCTGCTGCAAGGAGGTGAACACGCCCGCCGAAATGAGCACGAAGGTCATGCCGATAGTCGCCCCGCTGCTTTGCACTACCGCGGTGAACAACCACGCGAGCAAGGTGCCCAGCAACATGCCGGACCAGCTCGTCCCGTCGAAATACGACAACCAGGGCAGCAACGCCTCGCGGTGCGGCTCGATCGCGCCGCTCATCAGGTCCATGCCTTTGAACAGCAGGCCGAAACCCAGCAGGCTGCGACCGATGCTGCGCAGCACGGGTGACGGCGCGACCATGGACAACATGAAACCGATCGCCACCGCGATCAGCGCATAGTCGGTCAGCTTGAAGGAGATCAGCTGCATCGACAGCGTGGTGCCGATATTGGCGCCCATGAACACCGGGATGGAATGCAGCAGGCTCAGCAGTCCGGCGTTGATGAAGCCGACGGTCATCACCGTCGTGGCACTGCTGTGCATCAGAAAACCCAGCCCCGTGCCGAGCCCGAGCCCTGCCATGCGGTTGCCGGTGCTGCGATAAATGATGATACGCAGCCGGTCCCCGGCCGCCATGCGCAGCCCGTCGGTCATCAGTTGCATGCCGAACAGGAACAGCGCGAGGCCGCCCAGGATGGTGAATCCCAGGAACAGCGAATCGTCGAAGTTCATGCCCGATTCCGCGTTGAGCTGCCGGCCTGGCGCACCGCCGACTAGGCCAGCAGGTCTTGCAACAGGGGTTGCAGTTTCTTGCGGGAATACGCCGCATTCGCCTGCGCGAAAAGCGCCACCGCGGGCGCATCGGGATGGCTGATCGGCTGCAGGCCGAGTTCGCTGCCCTGCAAAAATTCGAGCACGCGCTGCCGCAAAGTCTCATCCGCCGCCCAGACCACCAGGTCGCGCCGGAATTCCGGTTCGGTGTAGGCATTCATGGCCAGCAGCAGGTCCAGCTCGCGGGCAGCCGCAAACTCGGCCAGCGAAGCGGCGAGATCCGGATCCTTGTCCAGCCACTGGGTCGCCGACATCAGGACCGAGGCGATCCCGCAGCGGACGCCGCCAAACTCGAATTCCTTGTAGTCCTTGCGCAACAGGTCGCTCGTATCGAGCGCCGCGACGTTGAATTTCTCGAACTGCAGGCGCTCGAACAATTCCTTGCGGTCCGCGCCGCAGATCGACAGCAGCCGCGTCGCGGTCTCCACATCCTTGGCCGTGGTCCGCCCGGCGTCGGACGAGAGATTCACGGTGTCGAGCAGGATAGTGCCGACCAGCAGTTGCGCGAGCCCGGCCTCCACGGCGGCGGCGTTCCTGCTCAGCAGGCGCTCGGCGACCAGCGTGCAAGCCGAGCCGACGGGCTCGACGATCCGCAGCGCCAGCCCGGCGAATTCGCCCTCGTCCTTGTGGTGATCAACGACGCCACCGACGGCGTCCGCCAGCGCGCCTTGCGCGGCAGAGAGCACGTTGTGATCGACCAGGATGAGTTCCAGGCCATCGCCGGCCTGCAGCGCATCGAGATCCACCTCGTCGATAAAAGTCAGCAGGTCCGCAGTGATGCCCACCGACGAAAACAAAAATACCGCCTCGGTGCGCAGCTTGTAATCGGCGCGCGGCACGTTGATCAAGGGGACAAACGGCGCGCCGCCGTCCGGCGCCACTTCCGTGGCGAAATACGCATAGCCGACGGCCGCGGCCATCGAGTCGAGGTCCGCCGACTCATTGCCGAGCACGAATCGTGTGGTCCTGCCTTCGTCCGAAATCGTCTTGGCATCCCGCAGGTACTGCAGCAGGTTTTCACTCGGCTTGATTGCTTCCATCGGCCTCATCTCCTTGTTAATCTGGTCGGATGGTCGTAGAACGCGCAACCCCCTGTCAACAATAGCAACGCGCGCATCAGGCGCATTGCGAAGGAGAAAAGCATGTCGGACGTTTTCACGAAAAACGTGGCCACCTCGGCCGAGGAAGCCGCCCAGATCGTGCCGCGCGCAGAGTTTCGCGTCTTCGGACCCGGCGTGATCGAGCTCGTGCAAAGCAAGATGTGGAACGGCAAGACCGTGCTGTTCAAGGCGCGCAAGATGCCGCTGGAGACCTACTTCCTGTCGGTCAAGACCAACGAAGCGAACGTGAAAGTGCGCGACGGCCTGCTCGATATCAAGACCAAGGTCGGCGAAACGCCGGACGGTTACGAAATTTTTCAGCCGCGCGGCAAGTTCCAGTTCCCGGTCAGCAAGGAAGATCTTGCGACCATCCTGTCGCATCTCCAGGTCGACATGCCGCTGGACGCCGACAGCTATGAAATCGACACGTTCATCGAGATGGCGCGCAAGCATCCCGAACTGACGCCGGTGACGGTCGAGAAGATGCGCTACGGTTTCACGATTGACGGCATCATCTGCGAATACGCGCAGGTCTGGTTCAACGGCGCGCTGGTCGAGACCGCCTGCGCCGAAAGCGAAAACTATGCCGGCATGAAAGACGTCGTCGAGGGACTCGGGCTGAGCGAGATGCCCAACACCAACTACCTGCGCGCCGCCAAGCGCGTGGTCGGCATGAGCTGAGCCGCCGTCAGAACAGGCCGAACACCCCGTCCGGCGTGATGCCGAGGAACCTGAACCAGGTCTCGCCCATGATGATGTTGGCGATCCAGCCCAGCGTCATCATGATCAGGCCGTATTTCATGG
>JBLRWC010000025.1:16740-39558 GCA_047921455.1 Gammaproteobacteria bacterium | reverse complement strand
GGGCAAGGCGAGTTTCGCCCGGCTCGAGGACATGAGCGGCGCGATCCAGCTGTTCATGCAGCGTGATGCGCTGCCGGAAGGCGTCTACGCGGATTTCAAGAGCTGGGACCTGGGCGACCTGGTCGGCATCGAGGGCACGCTGTTCAAGACGAAGACCGGCGAATTATCCGTGAAGGCCACGTCGGCGCGCATGTTGTCCAAGTGCCTGCGGCCGTTGCCCGAGAAATACCACGGCCTGGCCGACACCGAGACGCGTTACCGGCAGCGTTATCTGGACCTGGTCATGAATGCGGACAGCCGGGCGGTGTTCCGCTTGCGCTCGCGCATGGTGACGTTCATGCGGCGCTATCTCGACACGCAGGGTTTCCTCGAGGTGGAAACCCCGATGATGCAGCCGATTCCCGGCGGCGCGAATGCGCGGCCGTTCGTCACGCATCACAATGCGCTGGGCGTGGACATGTACCTGCGGATCGCGCCGGAGTTGTATCTCAAGCGGCTGGTGGTCGGCGGTTTCGAGCGCGTCTACGAGATCAACCGCAACTTCCGCAACGAGGGGTTGTCCACGCGGCACAATCCCGAGTTCACGATGCTCGAGTTGTACCAGGCTTACGTGGACCAGGTGGCGATGATGGATATCGCCGAAGACCTGTTGCGCGTGATGGCCGAGGCGTTGCTGGGCACGCAACAGCTCAGCTGGCAGGACGCCCGGATCGACCTGGCGCCGGCGTTCCGCCGGGTAGGCCTCGAGGAACTCGTGCTGGAGGCCAATCCCGCGCTGGACGTGGCGCACGCCCGCAATCCGGTCTACCTGCTGGAATACGCCGACGGACTCGGCCTGCACGTCGAGCCGAGCTGGGGCGCCGGCAAGTTGCTGCTCGAGTTGTTTGAGAAAACGGTCGAACCGAAGCTGCAGCAACCGACCTTTGTGACCGGCTACCCGCTCGAGGTGTCGCCGCTGGCGCGCTGCCGCGATGCGGACCCGTTCCTCACGGATCGTTTCGAGTTGTTTATCGCCGGACGCGAACTCGCCAATGGCTTCTCGGAGTTGAACGATCCCGAGGAGCAGGCAGAGCGATTCCGGGCCCAGGTGGAGCAAAAGACCGCCGGTGACGAGGAAGCGATGTTCTACGACGCCGACTACGTACGCGCGCTCGAGTACGGCATGCCGCCCGCCGGCGGGCTCGGCATCGGCGTGGATCGCCTGGTGATGTTGTATGCGAACCAGCCCTCGATTCGCGATGTGCTGCTGTTCCCGCAGATGCGGCCGGAAGATTCCCTTTAGCCCGCGACAGCTTCCACGGCTGGCGTAAGCACGCGCCCGTCAGCGAGCGCGAACGGGCCGGGCGCATCCTCGGCCACGACCGCCATCAACAGGCATTCAGCATCGTCGGGGGCGGCCCGCACCACCGTGCCGCCGCGCTCCGCCAGGCTCTCGCCGGGCGCGGGCGGGGCGCCGGCGGCGCGAAACACGCGCGCCCGCCGTTTCACCCGGCCGAGGTGATGAGCGCGAGCGACGATCTCCTGGCCCGGGTAGCAGCCCTTGGTGAAGCTGACGCCGCCAATGCGGTCCAGGTTGAGCATCTGCGCGACAAACTGGCCGCTGGTCTCGGCATAGACCTCGGGCAAGCCCGCCGCTATTTCCGCGCGCGCCCAGGCAGCCTCGGCGGCCGGGCTCGGTCCGTCGCCGGCTGCATCGAGTTCGCCGACCACCAGCCAGCCGGCCTGGCCGGGCAGGCGCAACACGCTGATGCGCTCGCTGCAAGCCGCGGACAAGGGCGTGCTGTCGAGCGCCAGGCCGCCGAGCACGCCGGTCGCTGCGCCGCCCGCGCCGGGGTAGCCGAACACCTGCGGGCCTGCCTGCAGATCGACCTTGGCGCGCAAAACGAACATGCGCAGGCGCTTTTGCACGCTCTCGAGCAGGCCCGCGTGCATCACCAGCAAGTAGCCGTCGGGGTGCGGCAGCACGCGCAAAAAGGCCAGCACGCGCCCCTTGGGGTCATGCCAGCCGGAGAGCTGGCCGCGCGTGGGGCCGACTTCGTTGATGTCAGACGAGAGCTGGTTTTGCAGAAAGTCGCGGGCGTCCGGGCCGGTCACGGCAAGGGCGCGCAGGCTTTCGAGCGGCAGGGGCCGGGGCATCATTTTCAGCGGACTCCGGGTTCAGGTTCGGGCGAGCACGATTCTACCCCGAGTAACATGGTGCTGGCCTGTTGTTGCGGCGCGTGGCAGAATCCCGGGTCATGTCCGAGCAGGCCGAATCCCCGCGCACCGAGCCCGTCGCCGCACCGTCGAGTGACGGCGCCCGTGGTGCCAAGGGTGACGGCGCCGCAGGCCGCGATAAAACCGTGCCGCCCGCGCCTTCGAAGGAAATAGGAGGCCGCGACGGCCCGGAGCCGGTGCGCTACGGCGACTGGGAAAAGAACGGCCGATGTATAGATTTCTGACGTAGCGCTGACTTGTCCGGATGGCGATGCGCCGTGGGCGTGTCGCGACCACCGGGTCGGCAGTGCTCAAGTCTCGCCAAGGAGGAACTCGCCCATGGTTGCCGGCAAACGGCCCCTGTCGCCGCACCTGCAGATCTACCGTCCGCAGTTGACCTCGGTGCTCTCCATTTCCCATCGATTCACCGGCGTCGCGCTGGCGTTCGGTCTGCTGCTGCTCGTCTATTGGCTCGCCGCACTCGCGTCGGGGGACGCAGCGTACGCCGCGGCGCTGTCCTGGTTGAGTGCCTGGCCGGTGAAAGTCATGCTGTTTTTCGCCAGCTTCGCGTTCTTCTATCACCTCGCCAACGGCATCCGCCACTTGTGGTGGGACTCGGGCCGCGGTTTCGAAATATCGCAGGTCAACAACTCCGGCTGGGTGATGCTCGCCGCAGCCATCGGGCTCACGCTGCTGAGCTGGGCCGTGATCCTGTTCGGGGGTGCGGCATGAGCCTGCGCAGCCCGCTCGGCCGCGCGCTCGGACTCGGCGCGGCCGGCGAGGGTGTCGGGCACTGGTGGCAGCAACGCACCACGGCCGTGGCGCTCGCGCTGCTCGGCAGCTGGTTCGCGGTCTGCCTGCTCAGCCTCGAGCTGGGTGACCGCGCGGCGGTGGCGGCCTGGCTGGCCCGGCCGCTGAATGCGGGCCTGCTGGTGCTGCTGGTGCTGACCGCGGCCTGGCACTCGCAACTCGGCATGCGGGTCATCGTCGAGGATTATGTACACGGCGCGCTCCGGGTCCCCTTGCTGGTCGCGCTCCAATTTCTGCATGCAGTCGTGGCGGTCGTCGGCGTCGTGGCCGTGCTGCAGATCGCTACCGGAGGACGCTGACATGCGCGGCGCATACAAGATTATCGACCACAGCTACGACGTGGTCGTCGTGGGCGCCGGCGGCGCCGGCCTGCGCGCCACCTTCGGGCTGGCCGAACAGGGACTCAGGACGGCCTGTGTCACGAAAGTGTTTCCCACGCGCAGCCACACGGTGGCAGCCCAGGGCGGCATCAGCGCCGCGCTCGGCAACATGGGCGAGGACGACTGGCGCTGGCACATGTACGACACCGTCAAGGGTTCCGACTGGCTCGGCGACCAGGACGCCATCGAGTACATGTGCAAGGAAGCGCCCAATGCGGTCATCGAGCTCGAGCACTACGGCGTGCCGTTCTCGCGCACCGAGGAAGGCCGCATCTACCAGCGCCCCTTCGGCGGCATGACCACCCGCATGGGCGAGGGCCCGCCGGCGCAGCGCACCTGCGCGGCGGCGGATCGCACCGGTCACGCCATGCTGCACACCCTTTACCAGCAGTCCCTCAAGCACCAGGCCGAGTTCTTCATCGAGTATTTCGCGCTCGACCTGATCATGGACGCCGACGGCGCCTGCCGCGGCGTGATCGCCTGGAACCTGGAGACCGGCGAACTGCATCGCTTCCGCGCGCACATGGTGATTCTCGCCACCGGCGGTTACGGGCGCGCGTATTTCTCCTGCACCTCGGCGCACACTTGTACGGGCGACGGCAACGGCATGGTGCTGCGCGCCGGGCTGCCGCTGCAGGACATGGAATTCGTGCAGTTCCATCCCACCGGCATCTACGGCGCCGGCTGCCTGATCACCGAGGGCGTGCGCGGGGAGGGCGGTTACCTGACCAACTCCGATGGCGAACGCTTCATGGAGCGTTATGCGCCGAACGCCAAGGACCTTGCGTCACGCGACGTGGTGAGCCGCTCGATGACCATCGAGATCCGCGAGGGTCGGGGCGTCGGCGAGCACAAGGACCACATCCATCTGCATCTCGAGCACCTCGGCCCGGAAGTGATTCACGAGCGCCTGCCCGGCATCGCGGAGACGGCGCGGGTGTTTTCGGGCGTGGACGTCACCAAGCAGCCGATCCCGGTGCTGCCGACCGTGCACTACAACATGGGCGGCATCCCGGCGAACTACCGCGGCGAGGTCGTGACGCTCAAGGACGGCAACCCGGAACACGTGGTGCCGGGGCTGATGGCGGTCGGCGAAGCGGCCTGCGTGTCGGTCCACGGCGCCAACCGGCTCGGCTCGAACTCCTTGCTCGACCTGGTGGTGTTCGGGCGCGCCGCGGCCAAGCGCTGCGGCGAATTGCTCACGCCCGGCGCGCGGCACGCACCGCTGCCGCCCGACGCCGGCGAGGCGACGCTCGAACGGCTCGATCGGCTGCGCCACGCCGACGGCAGCCGGCCGACCGCGGAAATCCGCAACGACATGCAGCGCGCCATGCAGGACCACGCGGCCGTGTTCCGCACCGGCGAGGTGCTGGGCGAGGGCGTCGCCAAGGTCCGGGAGATCGCCGCCTCCTTTGCGGATGTCAAGGTCGCTGATCGCTCGATGGTGTTCAACACCGACCTGGTGGAGACGCTGGAACTCGACAACCTGTTGAGCCAGGCGCTGGTCACCATCGTTTCGGCCGAGAATCGCAAGGAGAGCCGCGGCGCGCATGCCCGCGAGGATTACCCGGATCGCGACGACGCCGGCTGGATGAAGCACACGCTCGCGTGGTGCGCCGGCGCGACGGACGTCCGGATCGATTACCGGCCGGTGCACCAGCAGACGCTGACCAGCGACGCCGAACCCATTCCGCCGAAAGCGCGGACCTACTGATGGAGATGAGCTGACATGGCTGAATTCAGGCTGCCGGCCAACTCGAGAATCACCAAGGGCAAGCATTTTGCGGCGCCCGAGGACGCCAAACAGGTCAAGCGTTTTGTCATTTATCGCTATGACCCTGACAGCGGCGACAACCCGCGCATGGATACCTACGAGGTGGATCTCGAGCGCTGCGGACCGATGGTTCTCGATGCGCTCATCAAGATCAAGAACGAGATCGATCCGACGCTGACCTTCCGGCGCTCCTGTCGCGAGGGTATCTGTGGCAGTTGCGCGATGAACATCGACGGCGTCAACACGCTCGCGTGCACCATCGCAATTGACGCGGCGCGTGGCGACGTCAAGGTCTATCCCTTGCCGCACATGCCGGTCGTCAAGGACCTGGTGCCGGACCTGAGCAACTTTTACGCCCAGTACGCTTCGATCAAGCCGTGGATCCAGACCCGCACGCCGGCGCCGCCGGACCGCGAGCGGCTGCAGTCGAAAGATGACCAGGACAAAATCAACGAGCCTTCGGCCTGTATCCTGTGCGCGTGTTGCTCGACCGCGTGTCCGAGCTACTGGTGGAACGATGACCGGTATCTCGGCCCGGCAGCCTTGCTGGCGGCCTACCGCTGGATCGTGGACAGCCGCGACGAGGCGACCGGCGAACGCCTCGATGCGTTGCAGGACCCGTTCAAGCTGTACCGGTGCCATACCATCATGAATTGCACCCGGACCTGTCCGAAGGGCCTGAATCCCGCCAAGGCCATTGCCGAGATCAAGCTGAAGCTGGCCGAACGGCAATCCTAGGGCATGCGTCCCGGCATGGGTCTTCACCGCGAAATCGCCGGAAATTCCCAATGAACCCCACCGGCAAAAACGGCATGATCGATGCGGCGGACGCGGGCCGGTTGCGCTGGCGGTGCCGCCGCGGGATGCGTGAACTCGACGTCGTGCTGGTGCGTTACCTGGAACGGGACTGGCCGACGGCGGACGCGGCCGAGCGCATTGCCTTCCGCGCCTTGCTGGAATGGCAGGATCCCGAGGTGAACGCGCTCCTGCTCGGCCGGCGGGAGCCGGACGACGAGGCGCTGGCGCGTGTCCTGGAGTGTCTACGACGAGCCGCTTGAGTTTCATGCCGGGCCGTCACGGAGCCTGGCCGCATGGGTTGCGCTCGGTCACCTGCTGGCGGGCATCGCCGCGCTCGCCGCCGGCCTGCCTGCGATCCTGCTCGCGCCGGTGCTCGTCTCTTTCTTGCTTGGTTTGCGGCGCGCCCTGCGGCCGTTGGGCGCGGGCGTGCGCGCTATCGGCTGGAGTGCAGCCGGCGGCTGGCAGCGGATCGGCCTAGGCACTAACCGAGACTGCATGGAACTACGCCCCGGTTCCGTGGTCACAAACTCCGCACTGTTCATGCACTGGGATGACGGACATTCGACCTGGCGAATTCTTCTGCCGAGAGACGCGATGCACGCTGATGACTGGCGCCGGATGAGAGTAATTGTCGGTTTGTACCAAGGACGCGATAGAATGCCCGCGGCCGCAGGTTTCGTCACTTCGGCCGGGAGAACTTCAAGTACGGCCCCCGGTCTATCACAGTGGCGAATGGATTTGCCGGGATTCCGAGGTGCTGGCCCGCATGGGCACAAAAAGCAGCGACCAGGTGCTGGTCGAAAGAGTCCAGCAAGGTGACAAGGCAGCGTTCGATCTTCTCGTCGGGCAGTACCAGCACAAGATCGTCAAGCTGGTCGGCCGCTACGTGCGAGATTCCGACGAGGCCCAGGACGTCGCGCAAGACGCTTTCATCAAGGCGTATCGCGCACTCCCCGGGTTTCGCGGCGAGAGCGCTTTCTATACCTGGCTGTACCGGATTGCGATCAACACGGCGAAGAACCAGTTGGCTGCCAACAAGCGGCGCGCCGATGACTTTGCACTCGATCTGCAGGATCCCGAGCAGTACGAAGTGCATGGCCGACTGCGCGAAGACGACACGCCCGAGGGGCTGGCGTTGTCGGAGGAGATTCGCGAGACCGTGAACCAGGCGATCGAAGCCTTGCCGGAAGACCTGCGGACGGCGATCGTCTTTCGCGAGATCGACGGCATGAGTTACGAGGAAATTGCGGGTGCGATGGAGTGCCCGGTGGGTACCGTCAGATCGAGGATCTTTCGGGCCCGGGAAGCGATTGATAAGCGATTGAAACCCCTGCTCGATGCAGGGTCGTGAGGATGTGATGACAGCGAATGCGCATGAGCAGCTTTCCGCGCTGCTGGATGGTGAACTCCCCGATGCCGAGGTGGCGATGGTCGTGCGCAGGATCGGGCGCGACGAGGCGCTGAGGGACGCGGCGCTGCGTTACCGCCTGATCGGTGACACATTGCGAGACGAATTGCCGGCCCGCCGCCCGGCCGACCTGGTGGCACGCGTGCGCAGCGAGCTCGCTGCTGAGCCCGCGGCCGTGCCGGCCGCGGCGGCGCCGCGAGGTTTTCACCGTTTTGCCAGGTACGGCGCGGGCGTTGCGGTTGCCGCCTCCGTCGCCATGGTAGCGCTGGTCGCCTTGCCGGGCGGCCAGCAGGAGGCCCCCCCGCCGGTGCTGAGCGCCACCGAGGTCGCTTCGCCCGTGCCTGAGCAGCGCATGCTGCTCCAGCCGGGCTATACGCGCGCCGCCGGCGGCGGTCCCGACCGCTTGACCCGCTATTACGTCAATCACGCCGAGTACGCGCCGCCCATGACGGGACGCGGTGCGTTGACCCGCATTATCGTGATCCAGCCCGAGCCGACACAGGGCGCCGACAACGACGCTGAGGTCACGGCCGAAGCCTCCGAGGAGCCCGGGAACGCCCAATGACCGCAGCGCGCTTACGGTCCACCCTGCTGCTTGCCTCGCTGCTGTGCGCACTCCCCGCCGCGGTCCTTGCCGACAGTGCACGCGGCTGGCTCGAGCGCATGGAGCAGGCGGTGGAGTCCCTGAGTTACGAGGGGACTTTTGTTCACATGAGTGGCAACAGCATCGAGACCATGCATGTCATCCACCGGGCGGTGGACGGCCAGGTTGCCGAGCGGCTGTTCTCGCGCGACCAGCCCGGCCGCG
Organism: Gammaproteobacteria bacterium; assembly: GCA_047921455.1. Lineage (GTDB taxonomy): Bacteria > Pseudomonadota > Gammaproteobacteria > Steroidobacterales > XN24 > XN24. The sequence continues at coordinate 31,384 of JBLRWC010000025.1, read as the reverse complement.
AGATCCTGCGCCAGAACGACAAGGTCACGTGCATTTTCGCGGACCAGCGTACCGTGCTGGTGGAACGGCGCAGCAAGCACCGCGGCACGCCGTTGCTCGGGGCAGTGCCGCGCGATTCCGGTGAGTTCGAACAGTGGTACGAGTTCCGTGTGGCGGACGGGAGCCCGAAGCTGGGCCGCGTCACCCGGGTGATCGAAATCCGGCCGCGCGACGGCTATCGCTATGGGCATCGCCTGTGGCTCGATGAAACCACCGCCATGCCGCTGAAGGTCCAGCTGCTCAACCAGGGCGGGGTGGTAATCGAGCAGATCCAGTTCGTCAGCATGGTGTTGCCGGCGGAAATCTCGGATGCGCGCCTGCAGCCCGACGTCGCGATCGAGGGCTTCGCCTGGATCGAACAGGACGCCGCGCCGGCCTCGGCGGGCGGCGACGGCAGCGTGGCCAGCTGGGTCATCGAGGAGCTGCCGCCCGGTTTCCGGCTGACCGAGTCGCGCCTGCGCATCCTGCCGGGCACCGAGGAGCCGGTTGAGCACATGGTGTATTCGGACGGGCTTGCGTCGGTGTCGGTATTTGTCGAGCCGGCCGGTTCGACCGACCAGGAACTGTCCGGGCTGTCGCGCATGGGCGCGGCCCATGCCTTCACGCTCATTCTCGACGGGCAGCAGATCACGGCAGTGGGTGAAGTCCCGCCGAATACCGTGGAACACATCGCGCGTTCGCTGCGCGCCGCCGCGGCGCCGGTGCATTGATTACCGAGAAGGGCCGGGTGCTGGCGGTGGAGGGCGAGTGGGCCTGGGTCGCCTGTCGCCGCCAGGTCGAGTGCGCCCGCTGTGCCGAGGGACGCGGCTGCGGCGGCGGGGTGCTCGGAAAACTGCTTGGCGACCGCCTGCACAAGGTGCGCGCGGCGACCGGTTCGGTGGCGGTCGCGCCGGGCGACCAGGTGCTCATCGGCCTCGGCGAGGACGCGGTATTGCGGGCCGCGGCGGTGGTCTACCTGCTGCCGCTGGTGTTCGCACTGGTCGGCGGCGTGGCGCTCGTGACGGTGACCGGCGGGGGCGACCTCGCTGGCTTGCTGGGCGCGGTGGTCGGGCTGGTGGCCGGCCTCGCCTGGGCGCGCCGCTACAGCCGCCGTCATGCGACGGATACCGCCTTGCAGCCGGTGGTGCTGCGCCTGGCGGACGGCGCGGGCTGTGCCGGCCAGGCGCCATGAGCAATCCGGCGCCCCGGCTGGTCATCTACACGCGGCGCGATTGCTCGCTGTGTGAGCAGATGGAGGCTGGCGTCCGCCAGGCGCTCGGTCCGGCGGTGCGCCTGGCCATGGTCGAGATCGATGACGACCCTGCGCTGGTCAAGCGCTTCGGCCCGGACGTGCCGGTGTTGTGCCTGGACGACGAGGTCGTTTGCAAGCACTTTCTCGATGCCGAGCGCCTGCAGGGCGCGATTTTTGGAAGTCAGGACGACGGGCCGCCCGCGTCGGTATAATGCCGGGCCGGCACGAAGCCGGTGTGTTGCGTGCCGCCATGGACCAGATTCGAAATTTCTCAATTATTGCCCACATCGATCACGGCAAGTCCACGCTTGCGGATCGGTTTATACAGGTCTGTGGTGGCCTGGCCGATCGCGAGATGTCGGCCCAGGTGCTCGACTCGATGGACCTCGAGCGCGAGCGCGGCATCACGATCAAGGCGCAGGCCGTGTCGCTGCGTTACCGGGCGCGCGACGGTAAAGAATACGATCTCAACCTGATCGACACCCCCGGCCACGTGGATTTTTCCTACGAAGTGTCGCGTTCCCTGGCGGCGTGCGAGGGCGCTATCCTGATCGTCGACGCCGCCCAGGGTGTCGAGGCGCAAAGCGTCGCCAATTGCTACACGGCGGTCGAGGCGGGCCTGGAGGTCATCCCGGTCATCAATAAGATCGACCTGCCGTCGGCCGATCCGGACCGGGTCAAGAATGAAATCGAGGAAATCATCGGCATCGAGGCGCAGAACGCGGTGCTGACGAGCGCCAAGACGGGCGTGGGTGTGGAGGATGTGCTCGATGCGATCATCTCGCGCATCCCGCCGCCGAGCGGTGATCCGGACGGTCCGCTGCAGGCGCTGATCATCGACTCATGGTTCAACAACTATGTCGGCGTGGTGTCTCTGGTGCGCGTCATGAACGGCGTGCTGGAGAAGGGCGCGAAGATTCGCATCATGTCGACCGGGCGCAGCCACAACGCGGATCGCGTCGGTTGCTTCACGCCCAAGATGACGGACCGGGACCGGCTCAGCACGGGCCAGGTCGGTTTTCTTATTGCCGGCATCAAGGAAATCGACGGCGCGCCGGTGGGCGATACGGTCACGCTCGACGCGCGCCCCTGCCCGCAGCCGCTGCCGGGCTTCAAGCAGGTCCAGCCGCGCGTCTTTGCCGGCCTGTTTCCGATCAATTCCGAGGATTACGAGGACTTCCGCGACGCGTTGCACAAGCTGAGACTGAACGACGCGGCGCTGCATTTCGAGCCGGAGACCTCGACCGCGCTCGGCTTCGGTTTTCGCTGCGGCTTTCTCGGCATGCTGCACATGGAAATCGTGCAGGAGCGCCTGGAGCGCGAGTACAAGCTCGACCTGATCAGCACCGCGCCGACGGTGATCTACGAGGTGCTGCAAACGGACGGTAAGGTCATCGAGGTCGATAATCCTTCGAAGCTGCCGCCGGTCAACCTGGTGGCCGAGGTGCGCGAGCCCATCATCCTCGCCAGTATTCTCGTGCCGCATGAACACGTCGGCGCGGTCATCAAGCTGTGCATCGAGAAGCGCGGAGTCCAGAAACGGCTGCATTACACGGGCAGCCAGGTCCAGGTGGAATACGAGTTGCCGCTCTCCGAAGTCGTGCTGGATTTTTTTGACCGGCTGAAATCCTGCAGCCGCGGCTTTGCTTCTTTCGACTACCGGCTCGACCGGTACCAGGCGGCGCCGCTGACCAAGCTCGACATCCTGGTCAACGGGGACCGCGTGGACGCCTTGTCGATCATCACGCACCGTGAGGCCGCGCAGCGCCGTGGCCGCGAGGTGGTCGAGAAAATGCGCGAACTGATTCCGCGCCAGATGTTCGAGGTGGCCATCCAGGCGGCGATCGGCGGCCAGATCGTGGCGCGCAGCAGCGTCAAGGCGCTGCGCAAGAACGTGACCGCGAAATGTTATGGCGGTGACATCACCCGCAAGCGCAAGCTGCTGGAGAAGCAGAAAGAAGGCAAGAAGCGGATGAAGCAGGTCGGCAATGTCGAGATTCCGCAGGAAGCCTTCCTGTCGGTCTTGCAGGTCGACCGAAAATAACTAATACTCTGCGCGAGATATCAGGGGTAAGTTTTGGATTTTTCTCTAGTTCTGGTGATTCTCACCTTCGCGATGGGCTTCATCTGGGCGCTCGACGTCCTGCTGTTGAAGCGGCGCAGGCAGGCGGCATTCGAGCCGGGACCCGAGGCCGGGGACGCGCCCCGGGAGCCGGCCATCGTCGATTTCAGCCGCTCGTTTTTCCCCATCGTGCTGGTCGTGCTGCTGGTCCGCTCGTTTGCTTTCGAACCCTTCCGCATTCCCTCGAGCTCGATGATGCCGACGCTGCGGATCGGCGATTTTATTTTCGTCAGCAAGTACAGCTACGGGCTGCGGCTGCCGGTGCTGAACACCAAGGTACTGTCGCTCGGCGAACCGGAACGGGGCGATGTGGCGGTGTTTCGCTTGCCGTCCGACCCGGCCACGAACTACATCAAGCGCATTGTCGGCGTGCCGGGCGACGTCGTTTCGCTGCGCGACAAGCGGCTGTGGGTCAACGGCGCACCGGTGCCGCTGGAACTGCACGAGGAAGTGCTCAACGTGGAGTGCGGCGGCTTCCGGTTCAGCGCGCAGCGGGCGACCGAAACCATTGGCGAAACGTCGCACAACATCTATCTCAGCGAGCAACGCGACCGCAGCAGTCCGTTTCTTGACCGGCCGGTACCCGAGGGCCGATACCTCGTCATGGGCGATAATCGGGACTGTAGCCGGGATGGGCGGGTGATCGGGTACATTCCGGAAGACCACATGGTCGGCCGGGCAGTGCGTATCTGGATGAACTGGGACGCCGCATCGAAACGGCCGCTGTGGCACAGGATCGGGAGTCGCATCGAATGACGGAACGCAAACTTCAAGGCATCATGAATCGAGCCTCGCCAGGAGGACGCACAATGCGCAAGCAGCAGGGAATGACCCTTATCGGGATGGTGATCGTTGCATTCATCGCCGGCATCTTTGTGTTGGCGGCGATTCGGTTGACGCCGATTTACCTCGAGTACATGAACGTGGACTCGGCGATGAAGTCGATGAAGCGTGACCTGGACGGCAGCAATGCGAACCCGGCCCAGATCCGCACCGCGCTGGAAAGGCGCTTCGACATAGACAACGTCAAGAGCATTCGCGCCCGTGACGTCAAGGTCGAACGGGCCGCTGACGGGTACCGGGTGCAGGCGGAATACGAGAGTCGCGCGCCGTTCCTGGCCAACGTCTATTTCCTGGTCGATTTCAACAAGACAGTCGAGGTCGTGCGTTGACCGATGACTGTGACTGGGCGGCTCGGGATCTCGGTTATCGTTTTTCCGACCCGGCCCTGTTGGCGCGTGCGCTGACGCACCGCAGCGCCGCGGGACAGCATAACGAGCGTCTCGAGTACCTCGGCGATGCCGCGCTCAGCCTGGTCGTGGCGGAAACCCTGTATGCGCGCTTGCCGGCCGCGCCCGAGGGGCACCTGAGTCGCCTGCGCGCCAGCCTGGTGCGCCGTTCCGCGCTCGCCGAGCGCGCGCGGGAGCTGGGTTTTCCACGACGGATCCGGCTGGGATCGGGCGAGCTGAAGAGCGGTGGCTTCAGGCGCGCCTCGATTCTCGCCGATGCGCTCGAGGCAGTCCTCGGCGCCATTTATCTCGATGGCGGCCTGGCGGAATTGCGGCGAGTGGTGCTGGACCTGTACGGATCCCGCTTTGACGAGTTGCCCGACCACGAGGACCTGAAGGATCCGAAAACCCTGTTGCAGGAGCGCCTGCAGGCGCGCGGCCAGCCGTTGCCGGTCTACCGGTTGCTGGCGGTCGAAGGTGAGGATCACCGGCAGTATTTCACCATTTCATGCGGAGTCGAGGGTATGACGACAGACGCCGTGGGATCCGGCAGCAGCCGGCGGGGCGCCGAGCAGGCCGCCGCGGCGCGCATGCTGGCGCAGCTCGATGAGTGAGCAGGAATTTCGCTGCGGTTTCGTGGCCGTGGTCGGTCGCCCCAATGTCGGCAAGTCGACGCTGGTCAATGCGCTGGTGGGCCGCAAGGTCAGCATCGTCACCAGCCGGGCGCAGACGACCCGGCAACGGGTCATCGGGGTGGCCCACGCCCCCGGTGCACAGCTGCTGTTCGTGGATACGCCGGGTATGCACCGGCGCGAACGCCACGAGTTGAACAAGCGCATGAACCGCAGCGCCCAGGCGTCGCTGGCGGATGCCGACGTGGTGCTGGTGGTGGTCGAGGCCGGCCGCTGGACCGAGGAGGACGACGATGTGCTGGCGCGCGCGCAGGCCTCGGGCGGCACCGTGATGCTGTTACTGAACAAGATCGATCGCATCCAGCCCCGCGCCGCCGTGCTGCCGCTGTTGCAGGAAGCCGCCGCACGCGGCGAGTTCGCCGCCGTGGTGCCGATTTCCGCGGTCCGTGGCGAGAACCTGGATCGGCTGCGGGAACTGCTGGTACAGGCGGTGCCCGTGGGGCCGGCCCTGTTCCCACCCGACCAGTGGAGCAACCGCGACGAGCGCTTCCATATCGCCGAAATCGTGCGTGAGAAGCTGATGCGCCGCTTGCGCGAGGAATTGCCTTATGGCCTGGCGGTGGAGATCGAGCGACTCGCGGAAAGCGAGCAGGGCCGGCTCGAGGTCGGTGCGGTGGTCTGGGTGGAGCGCGAGGCGCACAAGGCGATCGTGATCGGCAAGGGCGGCGAAATGCTCAAGGCCGCGGGCCAGGCGGCGCGGCTCGAGCTGAAGGCGCGCTTCAATCGGCCGGTGCACCTCGAGCTCTGGGTCAAGGTGCGCGAAAAATGGACCGACCGCGAGTCTGACCTGAGGCGCCTCGGCTACGACGGCGACTGAATACTTGCTGCGCGTCGAGCTCGAACCGGCTTTTATCCTGCACCACCGGCCGTTCCGGGATACCAGCGTGCTGCTGGAAGTATTCAGCGAGGCGCACGGGCGCGTCGGGCTGGTGGCGCGCGGCGCCCGCGGGCCACGCAGCCGCTGGCGTGCCGTCTTGCAGCCCTTTCGGTCCTTGTTGCTGTCGTGGCAACTGCGCGGTGAGCTCGGCACGTTGACGGGCGCGGAGGCGGGCGGTACCGCCACCCCGGCGCCGACCCGGGGTGACGCCTTGCTGGCGCTGTATTACGTCAATGAACTGCTGTTGCGCCTGACTGCGCGCCTCGATCCGCATACTGAGCTTTTCGCGGATTACACGCGCGTGGTGGCGGCGCTGATGGCGGGCGAGCCGCCGGCGCCGGCGTTGCGTCGCTTCGAAAAACGCCTGTTGGACACGCTCGGCTATGGGCCGGAGCTGGGGCACGACGCGACCGGGCAAGCCGTCGAGGCGGCCGCGAGTTATCGCTACGAGCCCACGCTCGGCCTGGCGAGTTGCCGGCCCGATGCCCCGGGCGCGTTGCTGGGGGCCTCCTTGCAAGCCCTGGCGGCGGACCAACTGGCGGACCCGCGCGCGCTCGCGGATGCGCGCCGCCTGCTGCGCGCGGCGCTCGAAGTCCATCTCGATGGGCGCCCCCTGAAGACCCGCGAAATGCTTACCCGCCTGCGCCGCTGAGCGGCTGCGACCGGGCCTGGCGGGGCGCGGTTTTCGGCTCGTTGCTGCCGGGTCCCCGATCAATGGCAAAATAGTTGCAGTGATGCATCAACCGCAGGACGCCGGAATGAAGAACACGATTGCCCTCGGGGTCAATATCGATCATGTCGCCACCATCCGGCAGGCGCGCCACACGCGCTACCCGGACCCGGTCTATGCGGCGCTGATGGCGGAACAGGCCGGTGCGGACAGCATCACGCTGCACCTGCGCGAGGATCGCCGCCATATCCAGGACCGCGACCTGGGCGCAATGAAAGATGTCTTGCAGACGCGCATGAACCTGGAGATGGCGGTCACCACGGAAATGTTGCGCATCGCGACCGAGATTCGGCCACGCGATGTCTGCCTGGTCCCGGAACGGCGCGAGGAGCTGACCACGGAAGGCGGCCTGGATGTCGCAGGGCAGCTGGACCGGGTGCGCGATGCCGTGACGCAGTTACGCGAAGCGGGTATCCGCGTCTCGCTGTTTATCGATCCGGAGCCGCAACAGCTCGAGGCCAGCGTGGCCGTGGGCGCGCCGGTGGTGGAGCTGCACACCGGGTGTTACGCGGATGCAACGGACCAGCGCACGATCGCCAGTGAGCTCGAGCGGGTGCGCGCGGCGGCGCAGGCGGGCACGGCCCTCGGCCTGGCGGTAAATGCCGGCCACGGCCTGAATTACCACAACGTCCAGCCGATCGCGCGCTTGCCGGAAATCATCGAGCTGAATATCGGCCATGCGATCATCGCGCGGGCCATTTTCGATGGCCTGTCGACGGCGGTCATCGAGATGAAGCGGCTCATGACCGAAGCGCGCTTGCAATGATTTTCGGCATCGGCACCGACGTCGTGAAACTGGCGCGCGTCGAGGCGACGCTGGAACGCTTTGGCGAGCATTTCGTGCGCCGCCTGCTGTTGCCCGAGGAAGACGCGCAATACCGGCGCCACAAGCGCAAGGCGCGGTTCCTCGCCATGCACTTCGCCGCCAAGGAAGCCGTCGTCAAGGCGATGGGCACGGGCTTTCGCAACGGCATGTGGATTCGCGACGTGGGCACCGTGGCCGACGCACGCGGCAAGCCCGAAATCATCTACTCGGCGCGCGGCCGGGCATTGTGCGAGCGCATGGGGATCGGCGCGGGCCACGTCAGCCTGACGGACGAGGCGGGCCTGGTTGTGGCATTTGCTGTACTGCTGAGGGCCGGGACATGAATACGCTGGTGTTCGACATCGAGACCGTGCCGGACGTGGACTTTGGGCGCCGTTACCTCGCGCTGGACGGGCTGGCCGACGAAGACGTGGCGCAGGCGATGTTCGCGTTGCGGCGTGAGCGCGCGGGTAACGACTTTTTGCCGCTGCACCAGCATCGCATTGTCGCCATTTCCTGCGCGCTACGCTCGCGCGAGGGTTTCAAGCTCTGGTCTTTGGGTGACGCCACGGCCGGCGACGCTGACGAGGCGGAGCTGGTACGGCGCTTTTTCGACGGTATCGAACGGTTTACACCGGACCTCGTGTCGTGGAACGGCTCGGGTTTCGATCTGCCGGTGCTGCATTACCGCGCCCTGCGACACGGCATCGCCGCGCCGCGCTACTGGGAGACCGGCGACGCCGACCGCGACTTTCGCTACAACAACTACCTCGGCCGTTTCCATTGGCGCCATATCGACCTGATGGACGTGCTCGCCAATTTCCAGTTCCGCGGCGCGGCGCGCCTTGACGAGATTGCCGTCCTGCTGGGTTTGCCGGGCAAGCTCGGCCTGAGCGGGGATCGCGTCTGGGACGAATGGCGCCACGGCCGGCTGGGTGCCATCCGGGATTATTGCGAGACCGACGTGCTCAATACCTGGCTGGTTTTTCTGCACTTCGAACAATTCCGCGGCCGGCGCAGCGCGGCGGAACTCGAAGCGGAGCAGCAGCTGGTGGTCGATACCCTGCGCCAGGACGGGCGCCCCCATCTCGCGGAGTTTCTTGCCGCCTGGGGCCGTGCGTGAGCCGCAAAGTCGATCCGGCGCCGTTCGAGGCCCAGGTGCTGGACCTGGCGCACGATGGCCGCGGCGTCGCCAGGATCGACGGCAAGACGGTGTTCATTGCCGATGCGCTGCCTGGTGAGCGTGTCATTGCCAGCCGCGTCAGCCGGCGGCGCAGCCACGATGACGCCGTGCTGGTGGAGGTGCTGGACGCCGCTGCGGAGCGGGTCGCGCCGCGTTGCCCGCACTTCGGCTTGTGCGGCGGCTGCAGCCTGCAGCACATGGCGGCCCCGGCCCAGCTCGCCGCGAAGGACGACAGCCTGCACGACAGCCTCGCAAGGATCGGGCACGTGCGTGCGGCGACCCGCTGGGCGCCCATCGCGGGGCCGGCCTGGGGGTACCGCCGGCGCGCGCGCCTGAGCGTCCGCAAGGTGGACAAAAAGGGCCGGGTGCTGGTCGGGTTTCGTGAGCGACGCTCGCCGCTGGTGGCGATCATGGACAGCTGCGAGGTGCTGGCCGGCGGCGTCGGCGCCATGCTGCCGGCGCTGGCCGAGCTCATCGGCGAGCTCAGCATCGCGCGCCGGGTACCGCAGGTCGAAGTCGCGGTTGGCGATGATCGCAGCGCGCTGGTATTTCGGGTCATGGAGCCGCTCTCGCCGCAGGACATGATCGCACTCGATCGTTTCGGCACGGCGCAGCAGGTCGATATCTGGCTGCAGCCCGGTGGCCTCGACACGCTGCGGCCGCTGCACGCCGACACCCCCCGGCCGCGCTATCGCATCGCTGCATTCGACCTCGAGATTGCCTTTCTGCCGACCGACTTCGTGCAGATCAATGCCGCCATCAACGACCAGGCGGTCGCGCGCGCGGTGGAATTGCTGGCATTTGCGCCGGGGGATCGCGTCGTGGACCTGTTTTGCGGGCTCGGCAACTTCAGCCTCGCGCTGGCCCGGCGCGGCGCGCGCGTGTGCGGCGTCGAGGGCGACCCGGCACTGGTCGAACGGGCCCGGGAAAATGCCGCGCACAACGGCCTCGAGGCGGAGTTTCATGTCGCCAACCTGTTCGAGGACTGTCGCGACTTGCCGTGGGCGCAGGCGCCCTGCGAGGCGCTGCTGCTCGATCCGCCGCGGGCCGGTGCCGAGGCGTCCATTCACCTCGTGCCCGTGTTGCGGCCGGCGCGCATCGTGTATGTCTCCTGTCATCCCGGGACGCTCGCGCGTGATGCAGGTATCCTCGTCAACGAGTTCGGCTATCGGCTCAGCGGGGCCGGCGTAATGGATATGTTTCCGCATACTGCCCACGTGGAGTCGATCGCATTGTTCGAACGCAGCGACAAGGCTTGAGTCCGCAGCATGAAACCGGCGACCCGCATCGAAATAGACCTCGCCGCACAGCGCCTGGCATTGCATCGGCCCGGCGCCCCGGCGCGTTCCTGGCCGGTATCGACCGCGCGCAACGGCGCCGGCGAAGCGCGCGACAGCGGCCGGACGCCGCGTGGCCGCCACGTGGTGCGCGCCCGCATCGGCGCCGGCTTGCCGGCAGGCGCGGTGCTGGTCGGGCGGCGGCCGACGGGTGAGACCTGGACGCCGGCGCTGGCGCGCGCCCATCCCGACCGCGACTGGATTCTCAGCCGCATCCTCTGGCTGAGCGGCCTGGAACCCGGGCGCAACCGGCTCGGTGCGGTCGACACCATGCGTCGTTACATCTATATCCACGGCACGCCGGACGACCAGCCACTCGGGGTGCCCGCATCGCACGGTTGCATCCGCATGCGTAACAGCGACGTGATCGAATTGTTCGAGCTGGTGCCGGCCGGCATTGAAGTGCTCATTACCGAGGGACCGCCGGCATGACGCTGGGCCCGGTGATGCTGGATATCGCGGGTACCCGGCTGGCGCCGGAGGATCGCGAACTGCTCGCGCACCCCAACGTGGGCGGCGTGATCCTGTTCAGCCGAAACTACGAATCACCCGAGCAGTTGCGCGAGCTCACGTCCGAGATTCATGCCTTGCGGCACCCTGAACTGGTGATTGCCGTCGACCAGGAGGGCGGGCGCGTGCAGCGCTTCCGCACGGGCTTCACGCCGTTGCCGCCGATGCACATGCTCGGCCGGCATTTCGAGCTGGACCGCGACGCGGCCTTGCAGCTGGCCGAGAGCTGCGGCTGGCTGATGGCGGCTGAATTGCGCGCGGCCGGCGTGGACCTGAGTTTTGCGCCCGTGCTCGATCTCGATTACGGTCTCAGCGAGGTCATTGGCGATCGCGCCTTTCACCGCGATCCGGAAATCGTTGCGCGCCTGGCGGGCCGCTTCGCCGCCGGCATGCGGCGCGCGGGCATGGGCGCGGTCGGCAAGCACTTTCCCGGCCACGGCGGCGTGGTGGCTGATTCGCACCACGCGCTGCCGGAAGATCGTCGCCCGTACGCCGACCTGCTCGACGACATGCGGCCCTACGAGTCGCTCATCGCCGAAGGGCTCGCGGGGGTCATGGTCGCGCACGTGGTGTATTCCCGGCTGGATCGCATGCCGGCGGGTTTCTCGCGCTGGTGGCTGGGCACCGAGCTGCGCATCCGCTTGCGTTTCCAGGGAGCGATTTTTTCCGATGATCTCTCCATGGCCGGCGCGGCCTTTGCGGGCTCGCCGGCGGAGCGCGCCGCGCTGGCGCTGGAAGTCGGCTGCGACGTGGTGCTGGTGTGCAACGACCGGCCGGCGGCGATCGCGGTGGTCGAGGCGCTGGGCGACTGGTACGAACCGGCCGCGCACCTGCGGCTCGCCCGGCTGCGGGGGCGAGGCAACTACGAGACGGCACTGCACGCCATGCCGGAATGGCAGCGCGCGGAGGCCCGAGTGAGGGAATTCGAAGATGGCCGGCCACGGCTGGTACTGGAGAGCGATTGATGCAGGACAATTCTGAAGCCGGCCGCGCCCCCGGGTCGGAGCTGGCGGATCAGGGCGCCGTCGAACAGGCCCTCGATCGCATGGCGGCCGAGATCGAACGCGATCTCGGTGACCGCGATCCGCTGGTGCTGGCGGTCATGATCGGCGGCCTGATGCCGACGGCGTGGCTGTTGCAGCGCCTCGCGTTTCCGCTGCAGCTGGACTATGTGCATGCCAGCCGTTATCGCGGCGGCACGCGCGGCGGCCCGGAGATCGACTGGATCGCCCGGCCGCGTACGCCGCTGGCCGGGCGCGCGGTGCTGGTGGTGGACGACATCCTGGACGAGGGCCATACGCTGGCCGCGATCCTGGCTGATTGCCGCGCGCAGGGCGCCGCGGACGTGCGCAGCGCCGTGCTGGTGGAGAAGCTGCACGAGCGCCGCGCCCCCGGGCTGCAGGCCGATTACACCGGGCTGCAACTCGGCGACCATTACCTGTTCGGCTGCGGCATGGATTATCACGAGCGGCACCGGCAATATCCGGCTGTCTACGCGCTGACCGACGAGGATGACTGCGCATGACCCTGCTGGGCATAATCGGCGGCACCGGCCTGGCGAGCCTCGATGGCCTGGAACGGGTGCAACGCCGGTCCGTGACGACGCCGTGGGGCGCGCCCTCGGCGCCGCTGCTGCACGGCCGGTTCGGGCAACAGGAAATCGTGTTTCTTGCCCGGCATGGACTCGAGCACACGATCGCGCCCCACGCGGTGAACTACCGCGCCAACATCCAGGCGCTGCACGACGCCGGCGCCAGGCGCGTCATTGCGATCAATGCGGTCGGCGGCATCGGCGACGGGTTTCCGCCCGGCGCGCTGGTCATTCCCGACCAGCTGGTCGATTACACCTGGGGCCGGGCGCACACTTTTTTCGACGGGCCCGAACGGGCCGTGCAGCACATCGATTTCAGCACACCCTATAGCGCCGGGTTGCGCGCGTTGCTGTTGGCCGCGGCAGGGCGAGCGGGACTCGAACTGGTCGATGGCGGCGTCTATGCCGCGACCCAGGGCCCGCGGCTCGAGACTGCCGCCGAGATCGACCGCCTGGCGCGCGATGGTTGCGACATTGTTGGCATGACGGGCATGCCCGAGGCGGCCCTGGCGCGTGAAATCGGCCTCGAGTACGCCTGCTGCGCGGTGGTGGTAAACCGGGCGGCCGGCCGCGGCACGGACATTCACGGCGAGCTCGAACGCTGGGTCGCGCAGGGCATGGCGGCGGCACGTCGACTGCTCCATGCGGTGCTGGGCGAGCAGGGCATCGCGTGACGCGGCCAACCGACATCACGGGGGTCCCCGGCGAACTCCTGCAGCGCGCGCTCGAGGCCAGCGGCGAGGGCGTCGTGATGGTCGACGGCGAGCACCCGGATCACCCGGTGGTGTGGCTCAACGCCGCCTACGAGAAACTGTCCGGCTTCAGCCGCGCCGAGCTTGCTGGCGGCAACCTGCGCGTTCTGCAGGGCGGCGACCGCGAACAGCCCGCGCTTGCCGAACTGCGGGCCGCCATAAACGAGGAGCGCAGCGCCAGCGTCGTACTGCGCAACTATCGGCCCGACGGGGCCATGTACTGGAACGCCTTGCGGATCGAGCCATGCCGCGACGCCGCCGGCCGGCGCTGGTGGCTCGGTTTTGCGCGCGACGTCTCGGCACAACGTGAAACGGAGCTCAGGCTGGGGTGCGGCGCCGAGGCGAGCCAGGCGGCCCCAGGGCAACTTTACGAGGGTGACGCCGTCGACCGCCTGACGGGACTGCAGAGCGAACGCGGTTTCGAGCTGGCGCTGGAACTGGCGTGGTTTTCCAGCGCGCGTGAGCGGCGGCCGCTCGCCCTGTTCCTGTTCGCACCGGACTACTTCGATACTTACCTGGAGACGTTCGGCCGGGTCGCGGGAGACTCTTCGTTGCGCATGGCCGCGCGCAGCGTCGCGGCCGCGTTCCGCCGTGCCAGCGACGTGGCGGCCCGGCTCGGCGGGGCCGAGTTCGCCGCGCTGGGAACCGACATGCAACGCGACCTGCTGGAGTCGCACGCCCGGCGCGTCTGCGACCGGGTACGCGCGCTCGCGATCCGCAACCCGCATGCGCCGCTGAGCCGCACGCTGACGTTCAGCGCCGTGGTTCTGCTGGCGCAGCCGGGCCAGCCGGGCCAGTCGGGCGACTGGCGGGGCTTGCTGGCGGCGGCGCGCGCATCACTGGTCGCCGCCCAGGCGAACGGCACTGAGCAACTGGTGGTGCGCGACTACGGTGCGGCCGGCGACTGAGTGTCATCGCCGGGGACTTCCGCCCCCCGCACCTGCCCGGTCACGTCCCTGGCGAGCACGATCACGCCGATGCGCGGATGGTCGAAGTAATGTTCCGTGCCCGGTCGAATCCGGCGTTGCTGCTGCAACTCGGCCTTCAGTCCGGCCGGGGACTGCAATTCCAATTGCAGCCCGAGGTGCAGGAAACGCCGCTGGGAGAACGATAGCCGGCCGGACAGGTCCGGCGTCGCCGGCCCCTGGCCGAAGGCCGCGAGCACGTCGAGGGGCACACCGTCGCTGTCGCGCGGCGGTTGTGCCGGGGGCTGTACCCAGGCCTGGTGCCACAGCAGCGTGTAACCGTCGCGGTTGAGTCGTGCGGCGACGGCGCCGAGTTCAACCGGCTGCACCGCGGGCGCAAATTTCGCCGGCAATTGCGGCGAACTTTCCGCTTCGTTGAAGTCGCTGAATTCGCTGGCCGCACCGGCTGTATCGGCCGCACCGGCCTCGGCAACCTCGTCAACCGGATGCGTGCGCCGGCGGAGCGGCTGTTCCAGGCTGCTGCCCTCGGGATGGGTGAAAATCACCACTTCAAGCTGGTAGTAGCGCGGCTCGGCCTGCGCTTGCGCCGCGCCGGCGGCGAGACACAGGGCCAGCAGCAG
>JBLRWC010000025.1:0-16640 GCA_047921455.1 Gammaproteobacteria bacterium | reverse complement strand
TTGGCCCCCGGGTGATGATCTGGCGTCGCTGCTGCGCCCGTGTCGGCCTCGGGCTCGAGCCGGTCGAGCAGGCGGTGGACGGTTGCGAAGCGGACCTCCGGATCGGACAAGTCCAGATTGAAACGCAGTTTATCCTGGCCGTCCAGCCGGTAACGGCGCCCGTCCGATTGGATCAAGCGAATCAGGGACAGCGGCTCGACACACGTGTCGGTGCGGAACAGCAGGCTGCCGCCGGAGGCATTGGCCTCGATGCGGCGGATGCCGAGCCGCGCGGCGCGCTGCCGTATCTCGGCCACCCTGAACAAGGCCTGGGCCTGGGGCGGCAACAGGCCGAAGCGGTCGATCAGTTCTGCCTGCAAGTCGTCCAGCGCCTGCTTGTCCGGCGCGCCGGCGATGCGCTTGTACAGCACGAGGCGAAGGTGGACGTCGGGCACGACCTCCTCCGGCAACAGGGCGGCCACGCCGAGTTCCACCTCGACGCCGAAATCCAGCGGCCGGTCGAGATCCGGTTCCTTGCCGCTGCGCAGCGCTTCGACCGCCCGCTGCAGCATTTCGAGGTACATGCTGAAGCCTACCTCGTGAATCTGGCCGCTCTGTTCGTCGCCCAGCAGTTCGCCGGCGCCGCGAATTTCCAGGTCGTGGGTCGCCAGCGTGAAGCCCGCCCCGAGATCCTCCAGCGACTCGATCGCCTCCAGCCGCTTCACTGCATCCGCGGTGATGGCGTTACGCGGCGGCGTGACCAGGTAGGCATAGGCCCGGTGGTGCGAGCGACCGACGCGGCCGCGCAGCTGGTGCAGCTGTGCGAGCCCGAGCTTGTCGGCCCGTTGCACGATGATAGTGTTGGCGGTCGGGATGTCGATGCCGCTCTCGATGATAGTGGTGCACACCAGCACGTTGAAGCGGCGATGATAGAAATCGAGCATCACTTGCTCGAGGTCGCGCTCCCGCATCTGGCCGTGCGCGATGCGGATGCGCGCTTCGGGCACCAGCGCGCCGAGCTTGGCGGCGGCGTCGTCGATGGTCTGCACTTCGTTGTGGAGAAAATAGACTTGGCCCCCGCGCCGGATTTCGCGCAGGCAGGCCTCGCGCAGCAGGCCGTCGTTCCATTCCGTGACGAAGGTTTTTACCGCGAGTCGCTCGGTCGGCGGGGTCGTGATCATCGACAGGTCACGCAGGCCGCCCAGCGCCATGTTCATGGTGCGCGGGATGGGCGTGGCGGTGAGCGTCAGCATATCCACCTCCGCCCGCAAGGACTTCAGGCGCTCCTTGTCGCGGACGCCGAAACGATGTTCCTCGTCGATGATGACCAGGCCGAGCTTCTTGAAAGCCACGGTGTGTTGCAACAGCTTGTGGGTGCCGATGACGATATCCACCTGGCCCGACTCGAGTCCGGCCAGCACGCGCGTGACTTCT
Organism: Gammaproteobacteria bacterium; assembly: GCA_047921455.1. GTDB lineage: Bacteria > Pseudomonadota > Gammaproteobacteria > Steroidobacterales > XN24 > XN24. The sequence goes on along the minus strand of JBLRWC010000025.1, from coordinate 15,227 downwards.
TTCGGCGAGCGGAATCGCGACAGCGCCTCGACCCGGATCGGCCAGTCGGCGAAGCGGTCGGAGAACGTCTGGAAGTGCTGTTGGGCAAGCAAGGTGGTCGGTACGAGCATCGCGACCTGGCGGCCGTCCTGCACGGCGACGAAAGCGGCGCGCAGGGCCACTTCGGTTTTACCAAAGCCGACGTCGCCGCAGATGACGCGATCCATCGGCTGCGCGGTGGTCATGTCGTTGATGACCTCTTCGATCGCCTGTCGCTGGTCCGGGGTTTCGTCGAAGGGAAACGCTTCACGGAAAGCGGCATAGTCCTGTTCGGGCAGCACAAAGCCGTGCCCCTCGCGGGCCGCGCGGCGGGCGTGGAGATCGAGCAACTCGACGGCGACGTCGCGCACTTTCTCGGCCGCGCGCCGGCGCGCTTTTTGCCATTGCTCGCCGCCGAGTCGGTGCAGCGGCGCGGACTCCGGCGAGGCGCCGGTATAGCGGCTGATCAGGTCCAGCGATTGCACCGGCACGTAGAGCTTGTCGCCGCCGGCGTATTCCAGGGCCAGGAATTCGCTGCGCTGGTCCTGCACCTCGAGGGTCACCAGCCCGAGGTAGCGGCCCACGCCGTAATCGACATGCACTACCGGCGCGCCCGCGCGCAGGTCAGACAATTCGCGGATGACCGCTTCGGGATCGCGCGCGCCGCGCCGGCGCCGCGTGCGTTGCCGGACGCGTTCGCCGAACAGTTGCGCCTCGGCAATGACCGCGATCCCGGCGTCCGGTAACAGCAGGCCGGTTTCCAGCGGCGCCACCGCCAGGCCGCGCTGGGTGGTGTCGGCCAAAAAGGCGGGCCAGTCATCGGCCGACTTGACCGCGATGCCGTGCCCGGCGAGCAGCCCGCGCAGCATCTCCCGCCGCCCCGGCGATTCGGCGGTGAACAGCACGCGGCCGTCGAAGTTGAGCAGGAAATCCAGCAGCGCGCCAGCCGGCTCGGGCGCGCGCGAATCGAGCTTCAGGGCGGGCGGTGCGGCGGTGCCCAGGTTGACACCGTCGCCGGCGTGCTTGAAGGAAGAAATGCGCACGGTCGGAAAGCCGCTGAGCCGTTCCGCCAGCACCGGCGGCGGGGTGAATACTTCCTCGGGGGCCAGGATCGGACGCTCGATGTCATGGGCGAGCTGGGAATGACGCTCAAGCACGCCGCCCCAGGCGTTTTCCAGCGTGGCTGCGACCGGGTCGGCCTCGATGATCAGCGTGTCGGCCGGCAGGTAATCGACGCAGTCGGCGAGCGTTTCAAAAAACAGCGGCAGGTAGTACTCCAGGCCGCCGGCGGCGATGTTTTCGCCGACATCCCGGTAGAAACCGACGCGCGAGGGATCACCGGGGAAGCGTTCCCGAAAGCGCGCGCGGAAGCCGCGAATCGCCTCGTCGGAAAACGGGTACTCCCGACCGGGCAGCAACCGGATGCGCTCGAGCTTGTCCAGCGAGCGCTGCGTGCCCGGGTCGAAGCAGCGAATGGAGTCCACGAGCTCGTCGAACAGGTCGATGCGGTAGGGCAGTTCGCTGCCCATGGGATAAAGATCGAGCAGCGAGCCGCGCAGCGCGAATTCGCCATGCTCGGTGACCTGCGGCACGGCGAGGTAACCGGCGTCCTGGAGCTGCAGCCGCAGCCGCGTCGGGTCGAGCCGGTCGCCGACAGCGATATCCAGCCCCTGGGTGGCGGTCCAGGACGGCGGGGGCAGGCGTTGCAGCAGCGTCTGGGTCGCGGCGACCACCACCCCGCGCGCCAGGGACGGCAGCCGGGCCAGCGTGGCGAGGCGGCGCGAGGTGATGTCCGGATGCGGCGAAAAAATGTCCCAGGGCAGGGTTTCCGCATCCGGCAACAGCAGCACGTCCAGGTCGGCGCCACTGAAAAAAGCGATTTCCGCCGCCAGCTGGTCGGCCTGCCGCGGCGAGTCGGCCAGCACGAGCACCGGTCCGGCGTGGCGCCGCGCGGCCTCGGCAATCGCCAGTGCCGGGGCGGCCCCGTACAGCTGGCCCCAGTGCAATGGCGCGCCGGCTGCGGCCGGCAGGGGCAGGTGTTTCCAGGAGGAGTTCAATCCCGGTAACGCAGCAGCAGGTCGCCGTAGGCGTCGATGCGCCGATCGCGCAGGAACGGCCACATCCGCCGCACGCGCTCGGAGCGCGCGAGGTCCACCTCGACCACCAGCGTCTCCGCCTGGTCGCCGGCTCGCGCCAGGATTTCCCCCTGTGGGCCGCACGCAAAGCTGTTGCCCCAGAAGGTGATCCCCGTCGTCGCGCCGGAAGGATCCGGCTCATGGCCGACCCGGTTGCAGGCCAGCACCGGCAGGCCGTTGGCGACCGCGTGGCCGCGCTGCACGATTTCCCACGCCTCCTGTTGGCGCTGCTGTTCGTGGACGGGGTCCTCGGCGGAGCGCCCGATGGCGGTTGGATACAGCAGCAGCTCGGCACCGGCCAGCGTCATCAGGCGCGCGGCCTCGGGATACCACTGGTCCCAGCAGACCAGCACGCCGAGCCGGCCCACGGAGGTCTCGATCGGGCGCAGGTCGTCGTCTCCCGGCGTAAAGAAAAACTTCTCGTAGTAGGCGGGATCGTCCGGGATGTGCGCCTTGCGGTAGCGGCCGGCGAGACGGCCGTCGCTTTCGAGTACCACCGCGGTGTTGTGATACAGGCCGGCGGCGCGCCGCTCGAACAACGAGCCCACGATGACCACCGACAATTCCTTCGCCAGCGCGCCCAGCCACGCCGTGCCCGGACCGGGGATCGGCTCTGCCAGGTCGAACAACTCGGGATCCTCGACCTTGCAGAAATAGCTGCTCTGGTGGAGTTCCTGCAACAGGATGAGGCGCGCGCCGCGCGCGGCGGCGCTGCGGACGCCTTGTTCCGTCAGCGCACGGGTGGCGGCGAGATCAGGCCCGACGGCATGCTGAACCAGCGCCGCCTGGAGAAGCTTGGATGTTTTCATTGGGGTTCCCGGACAGTCACACACGGCCCCGGCAATGCCGGAACCCGGTCCAAGGATAACCGATGGGCGCCGGGTTCAGGAGGCCGGGCGCGGCGGCCGCTCGCTTTTTTCGATGCTGTGGATGACGTGGCGATACTCGAACACGACCACGAAATCGCCGTAATCCCAGCGCGTAATGGGCGGGTCGCCGACCGGGCCGGTGATGTTCCGCGGTGCGCCGAAGCGGTTCTGCACCCGGTCCATGGTCATGCCGCGCGACGGCATTTCCATCTTCGCGGCCTCGAGTTTTTCGATAATGAGCACGTCGGCGCTCGCCACCGGAATGAACGCCAGCAGCGCAGCGATCGCGAGGGCATGCAATTTCTTGGGCATGGCGGCACTCCAGTCCAACATTGCCCGCAATATACCACCGGCGGCGCCGGAAGAAATGCGACCTGGGTCACTCCGCGGAGCGGCCGGCACCCCGCGGGGCGGCGACAGGGCAAAGCCCGCAGGCGCGGGCACCGGCCCCTATGCTTTAATGACAGGTTATGTTCCGCCCCCTGTCCCTTTACATCGGCCTGCGCTACCTGCGTGCCCGGCGAGCGAGCCGCTTCGTCTCGTTTATCTCGCTGGTGTCGCTGCTGGGCGTGGCCGTCGGGGTGGCGGCGCTGATTGTCGTGCTGTCGGTCATGAACGGCTTCGAGCAGGAATTGCGCAGCCGCTTGCTGAACCTGACTGCCCACGCCGTGGTGACTGCGCCCGGCGGGCGCTTGCAGGACTGGCCACCGCTGCTCGAACGCATCGAGGCGACGCCGGGGGTGACGGGCGCGGCGCCGTTCGTCGAAGTGCAGGCCATGCTGGCGCACGATGGACTGCTCAAGGGCACGTTGTTGCGCGGCATCGATCCGGCGCTCGAGGGCGCCGTGTCGCGCATCGAGCGCCACCTGGTGGCGGGCTCGCTGGCCAGCCTCGAGCCCGGCAGCGACCACCTGGTGCTGGGCCGGCTGCTCGCGGCGCGGCTGCGTGTCGGGCTCGGCGATTCGCTCACCCTGCTGGTGCCGACGGGCAGCGAGACCGGCGCCCGCCTGGTGCCGCGCCTCAGGCGTTTCAAGGTCGTCGGCCTGTTCGAGGTCGGCATGGAAGAACAGGACGGCGTGCTGGCGCTGGCGCATATCGAGGATGCCGCTGCTGCCCGCGGGCGTCCCGGCGAAGTGTCGGGCGTGCGCATCGAAATGGAGGAACTGTTTGCCGCGCCGCGGATTGCGCGCGGCATTGCGGCCGACCTCGGCCCGGGTTACGAGGCGCGCGACTGGACCGCCGAGAACGCCAGCTATTTTCGCGCGGTGCGCATCGAAAAAACCATGATGACGCTCATCCTGTCGCTGGTGGTGGCGGTGGCGGCCTTCAATATCGTCGCCACGCTCGTGATGGTGGTGACCGACAAGCGGGCCGAGATCGCGATCCTGCGCACCATGGGACTGTCGCCGGGCAGCGTCATGCGCGTGTTCCTGGTGCAGGGCACGGCGATCGGCGCGGTCGGCACCCTGCTCGGCGTGTTGCTCGGGGTCTCGCTGGCGCTCAACGTGGGCACGGTCATGCCGGCGCTGGAGTCACTGTTCGGCTTCCACGTGCTGCCGCCCGACGTCTACTACGTCACGCGGCTGCCGTCGGACCTGCGCATCCCGCAGGTCGTGATGGTGGCCGGCATTGCGCTGGCGCTGTGCCTGCTGTCCACGATTTACCCGTCGCTGCGCGCGGCACGCACCGAGGCCGCCGAGGCACTGCGCTATGAGTAATTCATGGCCGTGGCTGGTCGGCGTGCGTTACCTGCGCGCCCGTACGAACAATCGCTTCGTGTCGTTCATCTCCAGTATTTCAATCGTGGGTGTGGCGCTCGGCGTGACGGTGCTGATCGTCGTGCTGTCGGTCATGAACGGCTTCGAGACCGAACTGCGCAGCCGCATCCTCTCGATGACTTCACATGCCTCGCTGGAAAGCTTCGGCGCTGGCCTGGCCGGCTGGGAGCAGGTGCGCGCCGTGGTGGAAACCGATGCCGAGGTGCGCGCCGCGGCGCCCTATATCCAGGGCGAAGCGATGCTGTTGCACGGCACAGAGGTCAGCGGCGCGATGATGCGCGGCATTATTCCGCAGGAGGAACGCCGCGTGTCCGGGCTGGGCGACATGATGACCCACGGGACGCTGGAAGCCTTGCAACCCGGCGGCTGGAACATCGTCATCGGCAGTGCGCTGGCGCGCGAGCTGCAGGCGGATGTCGGCGATCGCGTGGTGGTCGCGATTTCGCAGGGCACCGTCACCCCGGCCGGGCTCGTGCCGCGGTTGCGGCGCTTCACTGTCGCCGGCATCTTCGAGGCGGGCATGTACGAGTTCGATCGCGGGCTGGCCTTCATGCATCTCGACGACGCCGCGCGCTTGTGGCGCATGGACGACGCGGTCACCGGCCTGCGCCTGGCGCTGGACGACATGTTTCTCGCACCGCAAGTGTCACGCCGGGTGGCGACCGAGCTCGGTGGCGGTTTTTATGTCAGTGACTGGACCCGCCAGCACGTGAATTTCTTTCGCTCGATCCAGTTATCCAAGCAGATGATGTTCACCATCCTGTTGCTGGTGATCGCGGTGGCTGCTTTCAATATCGTCTCGACCCTGGTCATGGTGGTGAAAGACAAGCAGGGCGATATTGCGATCCTGCGCACGCTCGGCGCATCGCCCGGCGGCATCATGGTGGTGTTCATGATCCAGGGCACACTCATCGGTTTCGCGGGTACGCTGGGGGGGCTGGGCCTGGGCGCACTGCTGGCGGTGAATATCGAGCAGCTGGTGCACTGGCTCGAGGCGGCCGTCGGCACGACATTTTTGGCCGCCGACGTCTATTTCATCAGCGACCTGCCGGCGGAGTTGCGGGCGGGCGATCTGCTGCGAATTTGCGGCACGGCGCTCGGCTTGACCGTGCTGTCGACTATTTATCCAGCCTGGCGCGCCGCGCGCAGCCAGCCGGCGGAGGCCTTGCGGCATGAATGAAACTACCCCGGTGCTCTCCTGTCACGACCTCGGCAAGCGCTTTGTCGAGGGCGGCAATGTCGTCCAGGTGCTGGACGGCGTCGAGCTGACGGTCATGCCGGGCGACCGGCTCGCCATCGTGGGCGCCAGCGGCTCAGGCAAGACCACGCTGCTGCAGCTGCTGGGCGGACTCGACCTGCCTACTCGCGGCACGGTCAGCGTGCAGGGTCGCGAGCTGTCCGGCCTCGGCGATGCCGAGCGCGGCCGGCTGCGCAATCACGCACTCGGCTTCGTCTACCAGTTTCACCACTTGCTACCGGAGTTTTCGGCGCTCGAGAACGTCGCCATGCCGTTGCTGATTCGCGGCCTGGACGTCGCGTCGGCGACGCGCGAGGCCGCCGCGTTGCTGGCGCGCGTCGGTCTCGGGGAACGGCTCACGCACCGCCCGGCCAAGTTGTCCGGCGGCGAGCGCCAGCGGGCGGCCGTGGCGCGTGCGCTCATCACCCGGCCGGCCGTGGTGCTGGCCGACGAGCCGACCGGCAACCTCGATGCGCGCACCGGCGAGCGCGTCTTCGACCTGATGCTGGAACTGAACCGGGAGCTCGGTACCGCGCTGGTGGTGGTGACCCACGACCTGGTGCTGGCGGGGCGCATGGGGCGGGTGCTCGAGCTGGTGGATGGCCGCCTCAGTCACCCTCGGCCGGCCGTCGCCACGGGCGCAACTGGCGTCGCTCCTGGAACTGGCGGCGCGACGCCCGGATCCAGATCGCGTTGAGCACGAACACCGACACCACCGTCACCACAACGCCGATCACCAGGCAGCCCAGCAACAACGGCTGCCACACCCGCGCGATCTCCGACCACAGCCACTCGAAACTGAATTCGACGCGGAAGCTGCCGGGTGGTCGCCCCAGCAGCCAGGAGCCGAAGCGATAACACGCGTAGTAAAGCGGCCCGCTGGTGACCGGATTCGCCAACCAGGATGTCGCAATGGTGACCGGCAGGTTGACCCGCAACCACAGGGCGATGAGCGTCGGCAGCACCGTCTGGCCGGGTATCGGCAAAAAACACGCGAAAAGTCCCAGTGCGAAAGCCTTGAGCACGTTCTTACGATGGGTTGCCCACAGCGCCGGGTCGTGCAGCAGCACGTCGAACGGCCGCAGAAACCATTGTTTCCGCAGGTAGGTCCGGGCGGGCAGAACGCGGTTAAGAAATTTCCGGGGCATTGCGCATGTTCGCTAGGGTATCGGGCCATTATCACGCACTAACGCCGGGCCCCGCCATGCTGGCACTGGCTGGCGGCATGTTGAGCGGCGCGGGGCTGGCCTTGCGCCTGCCCGGACCGCCGCCGGCATGGTTGTGCACGCTGCTGTTACTGGGCGCGGGTGCTGCGTGGCTACGGGCCCGCTGCCTGTCCGCAGGTTTCGCTGCCGGTGTTGCTGCGGGGTTTTGCCTGGCGGCCATCGCCCTGGGCCAGGCGCTGGCTGATCGGCTGGCACCCTCGCTGGACGCGACGCAAGTCGAATTCGTCGGCATCGTCGAGGATCTGCCGCAACACGAGTCGCGGCGGCTGGTGGTGACGCTGCGCATCGAGTCGCCAAAGAACCTGCCGCGGCGCGTGCGGCTTGCCTGGTATGAACCTGCCGCTACGCCGCGCCCCGGCGAGCGATGGCGTTTTCAGGCCAAGCTGCAGCGGCCGCGCGGCGTGCTCAACTCCGGCAGCGGCAGCCGCGAGGCCTGGCTGTTGCGGCAACGCATCGGCGCGACCGGCTACGCCAGCGGGCCGGCTGGCGGGGAGCGCCTGGCCGTGGCGGCGGATCGGCTGCTGGACCTGCGCGGCCGCGGCGCGGCGCAGATTCAAGCTGCGGTCGAGCATCCGCAGGCGGCCGCCGTGCTGATCGCGATCAGCCTGGGTTTTCGCGGCGGACTGGACACCGCGACGCGCGAGGCACTGGCGGCGACCGGCACCGGCCACCTGCTGGCGATTTCCGGGCTGCACGTCGGCCTGGCCGCGGCCGCCGGCGGCTTGCTTGGCGGGGCGCTGGGTCGACGATTCGGCATGCGCTGGCGGCCAGCGCGGGACTGGGCCGCGCTTGGCGCCCTGGCGGCCGCGGGCGGATATTGCCTGCTGGCCGGCATGCCGGTCTCGGCGCGCCGGGCCGTGCTGATGACGGCCGCCGGCCTCGCTGCGCTGGTAATCCGGCGGGGCGCTTCGCTGGCCGCTGCCTTCGGCGGGGCGTTGGCGCTGGTGTTGGTCGCGGACCCGCTGGCGGTGCTCGATCCCGGTTTATGGCTGTCGTTCGGCGCCGTCGCCACCATCCTGGCCGTGGTCGCCGGGCGCCTTGCACCGGCCGGCGGCCTGGCCATCATGCTGCGCATCCAGGCAGCGCTGGCCGTCGGCCTGCTGGTGTGCACCGTGGCCTGGTTCGGCCGGGTTTCCCTCGTCGCGCCGCTGGCCAACCTGGCGGCCGTTCCCTGGTTCAGCATCCTGGTCGTGCCGCCGGCGCTGGCCGGCGTCGTAGTGTCCTGGGTATCGCCATGGCTTGGCGGCTGGCTGCTGATGTTCGCCGCCAAGGCTACCGAGCTGGCGCTGCTCGCCATTCAGATGGTCGCCGGCTGGCCGATGGCGGCCCGCAATATGGCTGCGCCCGGGACCTTTGCGCTGGCCTGCGCCGGTGCCGGCGCTGCCTGGTGCCTGCTGCCGCGGCCGGCGCCTGGCCGCCTGCTGGCGCCCCTGTTGTTTGCGCCCTTGCTGTTGACGGGACCACCGCCGCTGGCGACCGGTGCGTTTGAGCTGCGTGTGTTCGATATCGGCCACGGCCTCGCCGTACTGGTGCGCACCGAGCAGCATGTCCTGTTGTACGACGCCGGTCCCGCCTGGCCCGGCGGCGACGCTGCGGCCTGGACAGTGCTGCCGGCGATGCGGGCCCTTGGCCTGCGTCGCCTGGACGCGCTGGTGATCAGCCATGGGCATGCAGACCACATGGGCGGTGCACGCTCCGTGCTGGCGGCCTTTCCCGGCACGCCCCGGTGGAACGGCTTCGGCGCCGAGCAGGAGCGTGGTCACCCATGCCGCGCCGGCCAGTCGTGGGCCTGGGACGGGGTGCGCTTCAGCATCCTGCATCCCCCGGAGGGCTTTGTCGGCGGCGCCAACGAGGGCTCCTGCGTGCTGCTGATCGAGGGGCCGGGCGGCCGCGTGCTGCTGACCGGCGACATTGAGACGCGCGGCGAGCGCGCCCTGCTGACCGCCCGCGGCCGCTTGCCCGTGGACCTGGTGGTCGCCCCGCACCACGGCAGCCGCACATCCTCGGCGCCGCCGCTGGTGGCCGCGACGCAACCGGCCTGGGTGGTGTTTTCCACCAACTGGCGCAATCGCTGGGGCTTCCCCGCCGAGGCGGTCGTGGCCCGGTGGCGGCGCGCGGGCGCCTTGCCGTTGTCGACCGAGCGCCACGGCGAGATCGTGGTGCGCTTTGATCGCACGGGGCCGCGGCCGCCCGTGGTGCGGCGCCACAGCGAGTGCCGCGCCTGGCTGGATTGCGCCACGCTGCCCTGATGCGCGACGCGTGGCGCGCCGAGCCTTGGTGGCCGCCTGCCTGCCGTGCCGGTATCATCCCCGCCATCTGACAGGTCGCGAGACATCATGATCGAAATCATCCGGGCCGGCGGGTGGCTGATGCTGCCCATCATCCTTTGCTCCATCATCGCCGTCGCTATCACCATCGAGCGTCTCTGGACGCTGCAGCGCCGGCGCGTGCTGCCGCGGGACCTGGCGATGCGGGTCTGGGACTGGGCGCGCGATCGCCAGCTGGACCAGAAGCACCTGGCGGTGTTGTCTGCCAATTCGCCCATGGGCCGGGTGCTGGCCGCCGGGCTGGCGAACCGGCACCAGAGCCGCGAGGTGCTCAAGGAAATCGTCCAGGACACGGGTCGCCACGTGGTGCACGAACTGGAGCGCTACCTGAATTCTCTGGGCACGATCGCGGCCATCACGCCCTTGCTCGGGCTGCTGGGCACGGTGATCGGCATGGTCAAGGTCTTCACGGCCATCACCACCGCCGGGGTGGGTAACCCGGGGGTGCTGGCCGGCGGCATTTCCGAGGCGCTGATCACGACGGCCGCGGGCCTGTCGGTCGCCATTCCCAGCCTGATCGCATACCGTTACCTGCGCGGCCAGGTGGACGCGCTGGTGGTCGAGATGGAAAAAGAAGCGATGAAACTGATCGATGCGTTGCACGGTAATCCGGCCGCGGAGGTCGAGAGCGCATGAACCTGCGCACGCGCTCGCGCGATGAGCCGGAAATCAACCTGACGTCGCTGATCGACGTGGTGCTGTTGTTGCTGGTGTTTTTCATGGTGTCGACCAGTTTCATCAAGGCGACCGAGATCCGCTTGCAGCTGCCCCAGGCGGAAGCAATGGCGCGCGTCGAGCCGGCGGTCGAGATCGAGATCATGATCAGTGCGGCCGGCGATTATTTCGTCGATGGCCAGGAACTGGTCAATCGCCGGCCGGAGACCCTGCAGCGCGCGCTCGAGCAGGTCGCCGGCGAGCGACGCGAATTACCGGTCACGATCCGCGCCGACGGCCGCGCCGCGCACCAGTCCGTGGTGACGGCGATGGATATCGTCGGACGACTGGGCTTCAGCCAGATCCTGATCGCCACGGTCAGCGACCCAGAGTGAAGCCTTCCGGTCAGCCATACTCGGACCAGGCGGGCGCCGTCTACCGGCGCCTGTTGCACTATTCCGCGGATTACGTCCCCATGTTTGTCGCGGCGATCATCGCCATGGCGGTTTACGCCGCCAGCCAGACAGGCTTTGTTTACCTGACGAAAATCGTCACCGACCAGAGCTTCGTCGAGCGCGACATGGAGTTCATCCGCTGGGTGCCGTTCATGATTCTCGGCATCTTCCTGGTGCGCGGCGCCGCCGATTACGTGGCGGTCTATTCCATGAGCTGGGTCGGGCGCCAGGTCATCAAGCACATGCGCCGCGACGTGTTCGCGAAATTCCTGGCGCTGCCGACCAGCTTTTACGACACCAGTTCGTCCGGCGCGCTGTTGTCGCGCCTGACTTTCAATATCGAGCAGGTGGCGCAGGCGGCGAGCCAGGTGCTGACGACGCTGTTCAAGGATGTGCTGACGATTCTCGGCCTGGTGGCCTTCATGTTCTGGGTCAATATGCGGCTGTCGCTGTTCGTGCTGGTGATCGGCCCGTTGATCGGTCTCATCATCCGCCTGCTGTCGCGCAAGTTCCGCCGTTACAGCACGCGCATCCAGAATTCCATGGGCGACGTCACGCAGGCCGCCGAGCAGGTGCTCGAGGCGCACAAGGTGGTGAAGGTTTTCAACGGCGAGGCGCAGGAAGTAGCGGGCTTCGAGCGCGTCAACGAGCAGAATCGGCGCCTGAACATGAAGCTGGCCGCGGCGAAGGCAGCCAGCCAGCCGGTGGTCCAGGCCGTGGCGGCGATCGGGCTGGCGGGCGTAGTGTTCGTCGCGACGCGCGAGGATCTCGCCGGCGGCTTGTCGGTCGGCGAATTCGTGTCGTTCCTCGGCGCGATGTTGCTGATCATGTCGCCGCTCAAGCACCTGACGAACATCAACGGCCCCCTGCAACAGGGTATTGCGGCCGGGCAGAGCATCTTCGAGCTGCTGGATGCGCCGGGCGAAGACGAGGGCGGGCCGGTGTCGCTGGAGCGCGCCCGTGGCGAGATCGAGTTTCGTGGCGTCAGCTTCCTGTACCAGCAGGAAAAGGGCCAGGTGCTGCAGGACATCAACCTGGCGGTGGCGCCGGGCGAACGACTGGCCATCGTGGGCCGTTCCGGCAGTGGCAAGAGCACGCTGGTCAGCCTGATCCCGCGTTTTTACGATCCCACGGCGGGGATCGTGCTGGTGGACGGGCGTGATGTGCGTGCGTACCGCCGCGCCGACCTGCGCCGCCAGGTCAGCCTGGTGAGCCAGGACGTAAAGCTGTTCGACGACACGATTCGCAGCAACATCGCCTACGGCGCGATGAGCGCAGCCAGTGCCGAGGAAATCGAGGCCGCGGCACGCGCGGCGCACGTGCTGGAATTCACCGATCGTTTTCCGGCCGGGCTGGAGACCGAGGTCGGCGACCGCGGCGTGACACTGTCCGGCGGGCAACGCCAGCGCGTGGCGATTGCGCGGGCCCTGCTGAAAAATGCGCCGATCCTGATCCTGGACGAGGCCACCTCGGCGCTCGATTCAGAGTCGGAGCGCCATATCCAGGAGGCGCTGGAGGTGCTGATGAAGGATCGCACCACGCTGGTGATCGCGCATCGACTTTCGACCATCGAGAAAGCCGACCGCATTGTGGTCATGGACCATGGATGCATCGTCGAGATCGGCTCGCACGACGAACTGTTGGCACAGGGCGGCGCTTACGCCACCCTGCACAGGATGCAGTTCCAGGCCTCGTGAGCAGTCGCACGCAGCGCCTGCTGGCGGCATGGTACGGCCAGGCGCCGCCGCCGGCCTGGGCCAGGGCGCTGGAGCCCCTGTACCGGTGGCTGGTGGCGCTGCGTCGCCACGCCTATCGGCGCGGCTGGTTACGCTCGGGTCATCCCGGGCGCCCGGTGATCGTGGTCGGCAATCTCACTGTCGGCGGCGCCGGCAAGACGCCGCTGGTCATCTGGCTCGTACAACTGCTGGCGGCGCAGGGACGTGTCCCCGCGGTGATCAGCCGCGGCTACGGCGGACTCGAACCGCGTCGGCCGCATCGCGTCGGGCCGGATGAGGATCCGGCGGTCAGCGGCGACGAGCCGTTGCTGATCGCGCGGACCACGGGGTGCCCGGTATGGGTCTGCAGGGACCGGTTGGCGGCGGCGCGCGCCGCGGTCGCCGCCGGCGCCGACATCGTCGTTGCAGACGACGGCCTGCAGCACTACCGGCTGCGCCGCGACCTGGAAATCATCGTCATCGACGGGCAGCGCGGGCTGGGCAATGGGCGTTGCTTGCCGGCGGGGCCGTTGCGCGAGCCCGCCGCGCGTCTCGCGCAGGCCGACGTGGTGGTCTGCAACGGTGCGGGCGCTTGCCCGCCGGGCGCGCTGCGCATGCAACTGGTCGGCGACGAAGCTGTGCGGCTCGACGGCACACAACGCCGGCCGCTGGCATCGTTTGCCCCCGGTCCTGTCCACGCCATAGCGGGGATCGGCCACCCGGCGCGTTTTTTCGACGCCCTGGCGGGCCACGGCCTGGAGGTCATGGCGCATCCGCTGGCGGATCATGCCGCGGTGCCACGTGACTGGCTGCTGCCGGACGACGGCTACCCGGTGCTGATGACCGCGAAAGACGCGGCGCGGTGCGCCCGGGAACCGGCTGCGGCCGGCTGTTGGCAAGTCCCCGTGGCCGCCAGTTTCGGGCCGGACGAAGCGCACTTGCGCGCGGTACTGGCGCCGCGGCTCGGCTTGGGCGAAGCTTGAGCGATGGACCATCGCCTGCTCGATATTCTCGCCTGTCCCATCTGCAAGGGTCCGCTCGTGCATCGCCGCGAACAGCAGGAACTCGTGTGTCGCGGCGATCGCCTGGCCTGGCCGATCCGCGACGACGTCCCCGTGATGCTGGTCAGCGAGGCGCGCGAAATATCGCAGCCCGAGCTGCTGGCCATGGAGCAGTGCCGATGAGCGCGTTTCGCGTGGTGATTCCGGCGCGGTTCGCCTCGACGCGCCTGCCCGGCAAACCCCTGTTGCCGATTGCCGGGCGACCGATGATCCAGTGGGCCTGGGAACGCGCCATGGAAAGCGCGGCGACCGAAGTCTGGATCGCCACCGATCACGAGGAGGTGGCGGCCGCCTGCCGCACATTCGGCGCCAAGGTCTGCATGACCGACCCGGCACATGCCAGCGGCACCGACCGGATCGCAGAGGTCGCCACGCAGCGCGGCTGGGACGAGGACGTCGTGGTCGTGAACGTGCAGGGTGATGAACCGCTTTTGCCGCCGGCCGTCATCCGCCAGGTCGCGGAATTGTTATTGCTGCAGCCAGACGCCGACATGGGTACGCTCGGCACGCCGATCCATACGCTCGAAGAATTCCTCGACCCCAATGTCGTCAAGCTGGTGATGCGCGCGGATGGGGCCGCCTTGTATTTCAGCCGCGCCGCCATTCCGTGGCACCGGGACGGCGCGGCCGCGGGCGTGGCATCCCAGCAGCGCTTTGGCGGCGCCATGCGCCATCTCGGGCTGTACAGTTACCGCGTCGGCGCATTGCAGCGGTTGGCGGCCACGCCCCCGTGCCAACTGGAGGAGATCGAGCGGCTGGAGCAACTGCGGGCGCTCTGGCTGGGCCTGCGTATCCAGGTGGATGCGGCGAGCGAGGTGCCGCCGGCGGGGATCGACACGGCGGCCGACCTGGAACGCGTCAATCGGTGGCTGGCGGCGCATCCTCCGGCACGCTGATCAACTGCACGTCCGCCGACAGCGACACGCCGTCGGGACCGAACACCGGTAACTCGAACAGCTGCGGCGCGTGGCGCATGGGCTTGCCGAAATTATCGGCCTGGATGACCGGCTCTGCGCCGATCGGGCGCAGCACCAGCACCGGCGGGTCGGCCAGCAGGTCGACCAGCGTGCAACGCATGCCCTGGTAGCGTAGCTCTTCGCCAACCAGCGAACGCAGGCGTTGCAGCGTGATTCCGGTGGTGCTCATGGATTTTATGATAGCCGTCGCCGGGGCGAAATGTGCATGCGGGGCATTTCGCATCCAGCTTGCGCGGTTAGAATATCGGCATCGAGTCCGGCCGGGTGGGTGTCACGGCCGGGTGGGTACCACGAACGGATGAGATTGTATGGCGGCAGACGCGAATCGTGAACAGGTTTCCGTGTTGTTTGTGTGCCTCGGAAATATATGCAGATCCCCCACGGCGGAAGGGGTGTTTCGCAAGCTGGTGGAGGATGCCGGCCTGCTAGAAAGGGTCCGGATCGACTCGGCCGGCACGGCCGGCTACCACGTCGGCGCCGCGCCGGACGCGCGGTCGATGGCGGCGGCAAAAATGCGCGGTTTCGACCTCAGCGGCCTCCGGGCGCGCTGTGTGGCCGAGGAGGATTTTGCCGCCTTTGACCTGATCGTCGCTATGGACGAGGAAAATCTCGCCGACCTGCGCCGGGCGGCGCCTGAGAATGCGCGCGCCGAGTTGCGACTGTTGCTGGAATTTGCGCCCGGCGCCGGCGTGACCGCCGTGCCTGACCCGTACTACGGCGGTAAGAACGGCTTCGAACAGGTGCTCGACCTGGTGACGGACGCCTGCGCCGGATT
>JBLRWC010000024.1:0-42090 GCA_047921455.1 Gammaproteobacteria bacterium | reverse complement strand
GGCGCCGGGTTGTCGACTACCGTCGCCACGCCGCCCTCAAAATCACTGAAGGTGAAAGGCCCGGGACCATCAAAGTCGATGCCAACGCCGTCACCCGGCGGCGGCTCGTCGCCGGCCGTGCCGCTGAAACCGATATCGGTCAACAGGAAGGTGAATTCCGTCGGCGAGGCGTCATCCGTCTCGAACAGCAGCGCGGTTGCCGTAGCAACACCCGTCATGCTCGCCAGTGGGATCGATACCTGGAACCAGCCGTTATCCAGCGCCGTCGAAACATTCGCGGTGGCCAGGTTGACGTCAAGGTAGTCGCCAGCTTCGAGGAACTTCACGCGAATCAGGTCGTTCGACATCCCCTTGACCTTGAAGTCCAGGGTCCCGTAGCCCGCGGCAAAGCCCGCATCGAAGCCGACAAAGGCGAGCTGGCCAATGTTGGGGCCATAACCCGTTCCAGTCGTCACCGAGAAGGCCGGGTTGAAATCCGGATCGCTCGTATTGTTACCGTTGAATACCGACCCCGAACCGAACGGCGTCAGCGCCGTGTAGTCTTCACCAAACACCAGGTCGATCGTCACCGCCGGATCCGTGGCGTACAAGACGACATCCGGAATGATGCCGGCCCCGACCTCGCCGCCGCCGTTGTCGCCATCACAACTCGCGACCTGCCGGATATCATCGAAATAGAACGTCCAGTTATCCGGATCGGCTGCTGCGTTGCCGGCCGCGCCAAGGTCGAAAATGAAGGTGATGCCCGGGGCGGGTACACCCGTGGCGATACCACTGAAGTCGAAGCACAACTCCTGCCAGGCGCTGCCGCCACCATGGCTGACCGACCGTTCCGCGTCCACACCTTCCAGCTTGAAGAGCACAGGTACGGGCCGCGGTGACCAGACCTTCATGGTGAACGCGGTGCCAGATGCCAGGTTCACCGCCTCGTCGAGCGCCAGCGTACTGCCGGCGAAGACCTCGCCTGCGAACTTCCGCATCCGCGCCACCTGGGCGCTGGTGTTGATGCTGCTCGAATCCGGATTGGCGACCACGTCGGCGACCGCGCCCTCGAAGTCGTTGAACACATAGGGACCGGCCCCTTCGAAATCCACGGGCAATGCTGTCGGGGCACTCGCCTCACCGCAGTTAGCAACCTGGGTGATTTCGTCGAAATAGAACGTCCAGTTGGCCGGATCGGTATTGGCGTTGCCCATCACGCCAAGATCAAAGATAAAGGTTATGCCGGTCACGTCGGGACCGGTGGTTGCACCGGTGAATTCGAAACAGAGCTCTTCCCATTCGCCGCTGCCGCTGTGCTCCCGCGACCGTTCTTCGTCGAGGCCTTCCAGCTTGAAAAGCACCGGCACGGCGCGTGGCGACCATACCTTCATTGTGAAAGCCTGGCCCTCGGAAAAATCCACCCCATCGTCCAGCTGGAGCGTACTGCCGCCGAAGATCTCGCCGGAAAACTTCCGCATCTGGACCACTTTCTCGGTGGTGTTCAGACCGCTGGCATCGGGATTGTCTACGATCTGCGCGACACCGCCAGCGAAATCGCTGAAAGTATAAGGACCGCAAACGTCCTCGAAATTGAGGTCGTCACAGAAGCCGGGCGGAATTTCCGGCGGGGGCGGCGCGGGTGTTCCCATGATTCTCTCGGGGCCATCGCCCTCCAGGGAACAACCGACCATGAACGCGGCCAGCACGACGAAGGTCGAAAATCGGCAGAGGCTTGCGGGGAAAATTGCTTGCATGGTCTGGATCTCTGAAAGCGTTCGTGAAATTGGGGTTCTTTCGACGCTAACCCTGGCCGAGGACGATGCCCTCCGACCCTCAGGTCATCACGCCGCTGCCGACGAAGGAGCGGTCATTTCGCACCAGATCAAGGTGCGCCCGAATACACGCGAACCCAGTCGACCTCCATGGTCACCGGGAAAACCGTGTTCGCGGCCGGGGCGCCGGGAAAATTACCGCCCACCGCGACATTAAAAATGATGTAGAACGGCTCATCGAATGGCGCAGGAAATTCGCCGCCGGTGGACGACCATGAATTACGTACTGCATAGAGCGTGTCGTCAACGTACCAGCGGATCTCCGTCGGGTCCCATTCGACCGCGTAGGTGTGGAACTCCGCAGTGACATCCGTGGCCACCTCATAGCTCAAGCCGCTAAAGACGTTATTCGGGAAGGGGCCGCCGTAATGAATCGTGCCGTAAATAAGGTTACCGCCGGAGGCGCCAAGATTGACGGCCTCCATGATGTCGATCTCACCCGAGGCTGCCCAGGTACCGTATACGCTGTCCTGGGGCATCATCCAGAAAGCGGGCCACAGGCCTTGACCGGCCGGCAGCCGCATACGGGCCTCGATGCGCCCATATCGCACCGCCACCCGGTCACGGGTGATGATTCTCGCGGACGTGTAATTGAACGGACCGATCGGCTCTTGGCGGGCGGTGATCCGCAGCATGCCATCGCTGATTTCAGCGTTATCGGGCAGGTAATATTGCAATTCGTTGTTGCCCCAGCCCGGGATGCCTTCGTCGGTCCCGTCACCGCTCTGGAAAAACCAGGTCTCCGGATCGATCCTGGGACCGTCGAACTCGTCGCTCCAGACCAGCGTCATCGCGCCACCGACCGAAACGGGCGCGTTATCGAATGTGGTCAGGGTCGGATCGGTAATATTGGTGTTGCCCTGGGGCGGGACCACCAGCGGCGGGGCTATCTCAACTTCGGAAAGCCGATCATCACTGTCTTCCCAGCACCCGGCGAGCGTGAGGGTGACGCACACCAGCAGAATCGTGGCCAGCGCGCCGTTCGCTTGAAGCTTCATGGACTACCCCCGCATCGGACGCATGGTTGCGAAAAATGCTTTTATTCGCGTCCGCCGGGCACAAGAATTACCAAGAATTGACAGCGGTGTCAATTCGTGGTCGTACCCATCATGATTTCAGGCGTTGGGCTGGGATTACGGGGTCTGGTCTCCTGTCTTCGAGGGCCGGTCAAGCACAAGTCGACCTGCCGCTGGAATTACTTACGAGGTGGAATTTCCATGCTCCACGGCCTGCTCGCCAAAGAGCTTGCGCCGCCTCGGATTACGGCTTCTCACCCGTGCCGGCGCCGCGCGGAAAACGTTATCGGGCACGACCGGCGCAGGCACGAACGACGCGATCGTCGTCAGGCCGCCCAGGCTGAACGTGAATTCATCACGCGGCCGTAGAGTCTTTCTGGACATATCTCGTTCTCCACACTCAAAAGGTTCTCAAGCGATTGGTTGCTGCAGAGCACCAATACACACAGCGCACTCTACGGTTGCAGGGCAGGCCCTACAAACGAAAAGAATTCAATCCGGAAATGAGGAAAATTCAGGTGTGTACGGCGAACGTGCGCAGAATCCACTCGCGAAAAGTGGCTAACCGTTCGTCTCTCGTGAGCTCCGGCGCACACACAAGGTAGTAGCTGACGCTGGCCACGACATCCTGGTCAAACAGCCGGACGATGCTTCCTTCTTTGAACCAGAGGTCGCTGATCGGTACCGGAACCAGCGCCGCGCCGCTACCGCGCTGTGCCGCGCGCACCACGGCAATCATCGAATCGAGACGCGTGACCTTGGGGCTCTTCGGCAAGGACAGGCCGGAGGTCTCCGCCCATTGCTTCCATGCATTCGGGTAGGTCTCATGGACGATAATCGGAAAGTCACTGAGGATTTTCCCGTCCTTTACCTTGAGGCGGCGCTTGAAGTCGGGGGAACCTGCCGGCGCGAGCCTGAGCGGAAACAGCAAATCCGATTGCATCTCCGGCGGCGGCGTGCGGAACAGGCGGATCGACATGTCAGCATCCGGCGGATGCCTGTCCGCGGTCTCATCACTGGTCCCGATCTTGATATCGATCTCCGGATTCGCCTCTGTGAATTCATTCAGCCGAGGGATCAGGCACTCACTGGCAAAAAAAGGCTGCACCGAAATTCTTATCGACGCCCGCGGTTTCTGATCCATGTACCGGCCGACGATGTCCTCGAGCTGGTTAATCAGGGGACCCACCTCCTCGTAGAGCGAGACACCGAGCGAAGAGAGCTTGAGGTCGCGACCATTGCGCTCGAAAAGCTGATCACCGAGTACATCTTCCAGGTTCTTGATCTGGTGGCTCACGGCCGACGGGGTGATGAATAAATCCTCGCCCGCGATGCGGAAGCTTTCGTGATGCGCTGCGGCGCAAAACGCACGCAGGCCGCGCAGTGAAACCGGCATTTTGCGCGCCTTTCCACTCACCGGCCGGTTACCTCGGATGATTCACGGAACAGGGACTTGGGAGTCCGGTCGACTTTGAACAAGCCCCAGTGCTTTTCAGCCCCCAGCGGCCGGACGGGATCCCCCTTCCAGGGTTCATCGAACGCTGAAAAAAAGAACACCGTCATATCCACGGACCGGGCCCACTCGCCAAGCTCGTGAAAATAACGAGCTTGCTCCTTCTCGCCGGCACGATCCCCGAATTCTTCGGCGGTGGTCGCCCAACCAGCCTCGAGTATTGCAATCGGATACCCGGGCAAGGCCATAGCAACGTCCGTGATGTTCTCCATCGTGTAGCTGAGACCCTCCTCGATCACCTTCCCCTCCCAGACGGGATAGGTGTGCACACCGAGGAAATCGACCTCGGCGGCGAGGGGCGCCCCATCGCTAATCCACCACTCATAGTTCTCGGCGACAGTCACTGGCTGCTCGACCGCGCTCTTTACCTGGCGGACGTAGCCGATAACATCATCCAGCGGCACCATGTGGTCGGTCCAGTCAACCAGCGCCTCGTTGCCAACGTTCACGGCGGCGATGATGTCGGGATATTCCCGAGCCAGGGCAATACCCCGGCGGACCTCAGCCTGGTTCCGAATCGCATTGGCGGCAAGTTCCTCATCTGGAATGGGTTCATCCAGCCATGGGCAGCCTTCGTGGTTGCTCAACTCGGCACTGAGCCAGATGCCTTGCAACACCTTCAGGGGCAGGCCGTGCTCCCGAATCAGCGCGAGCGTGACCTGTGCGTTCTCGCCGGTATCGTAGAGGCGGAGCAGGCGGAAACCGTGGGCAGCAAGAATTTCGAGGTCTTCCAGAATCTCGCTCTGCGAGGGATTCACCGCTCCGTCGCCGCGATCAGGATGCTGGTCCTCGCGGAACCCCGAGTAAGCAATCGCCATGACCTCCCCAGCCAACAGCATGGCTGAAAACGATTGCCCTTCCATCCGGTTTCGCGGCACGGCGGACTCTTCCGAGGCAAGTGCCTGGCCTGCAGAAACGCCGACGAAAGTGGCGATCGTGGCGATGAAGGCGATTCCATTCAGTAGTCTCATATTCTCATCCCAAGGCTGTAGCGGCACCGGCTCTGCGCATTGCAACCGCCAGCTCAGGCGGCAACCACGCGGAAGGCTGTCTGCAAGGTCGCTGCAGAGTCGCCGCCAATCCAGGCATGGAAATCGCCGGGTTCGGTGGCCAACTGCATATCACGGCCATGGAAGGCCAGCTCATCCGTGTGCAACTCGAATGCCACGTGGACCGCTTCCCCCGGCGCGAGGCGGATCCGGCGGAACCCTTTCAATTCCCTGACCGGGCGGGTCACGCTGCCTACCAGGTCGCGGACATAGAGCTGCACCACTTCCTCCCCCGCAACACCGCCAACGTTACTGACTACAGCGCTGATGGTTACGCTCTCGCCGAGCGAAATCTCCGCATCGCTGACTGCGATGTGGTCGTAGCGAAATTTCGTGTAGGACAAGCCGAAACCGAATGGGAACAACGGCAGGTAACCGGCATCGAGATGGAATGCGGTCATCCCCAGCGAAGTTTGCGCGGCGCCGGCATCAATAGCGTCGATATGCACGACTTGCTCCGGAGACGGCGGCTTGCCGGTGTTTTTCTGGCTGTAATAAATCGGCACCTGGCCGACCATGCGGGGAAACGTCGCGGGCAACTTGCCGGAAGGCGATTCTTTGCCGAACAACAGGTCCGCGATGGCCGGGCCGCCCATCGTGCCCGGGTGCCAGGCATACACCAGGGCGTCAACCTCGTCGAGAATGTCGAGGAGTGTCAGCGGCCGCCCGGCCATGACCACGGCAACCACCGGCGTGCCCGTCGCCCTGATCCGCTGTACGAGTTCCACCTGGTCGCCGGGTAGTCCGATGTCAGCGCGGCAATGCGCTTCGCCAGAAAGAATCGCCTCCTCGCCGAGGAACAGGATCGCGACGTCCGCAGCCGCCGCAATCGCCACCGCATGGTCGAATGCCGGGCCCGCCTTGTCGCGGGAATGCTCCATGGCCGGCGCGTAACGAACCTCGGCATGTCGCCCCACCACAGACTCGATCGCATGCAACGGCGTGATGGCGGCGGCCGGATCGCCGTCGAACACCCAGGTGCCAAGCTGGTCACGGGGCGAGTCGGCCAGCGGCCCGATCACGGCTACCGAGGTCAGCGTAGCGGCGCACAGCGGCAACAGGTCACCGCGATTGTGCAGCAACACGACACTCTTGAGTGCAGTTGCTCTCGCAATTTCAGTCGCATGCCCGGGAGGCAACGGCTTCGGCCAAGGGCGTTTCCCTTCCGGCGCATCAAACAATCCCAGCCGGAACTTCGTACGCAGTACATTCGCAACAGCCGCATCAATCGTGGCAAGGCCTGGCCGGCCATCCTCCGCCAGCGAGTCCAGGTGTTCCAGGTAAGCACCGCCTGCCATTTCCATGTCGACCCCGGCCTCGAAAGCCGCCAGTGCCGAATCTCGATCATCCTCCGTCACTCCATGGATCCGGAGTTGACGAACAGAATCCCAGTCGCTCACCACCAGGCCATCAAAACCCCATTCCTCTCTTAGTACCTGCCGCAACAGGAACTCGTTGGCGGACGCGGGGATTCCGTTGAGTTCGGAAAACGAGGGCATGAGAGTAAGCACCCCCGCGTCGACCGCAGCCTTGAAGGGCGGCAGGTACACGTTGCGCAGCTCGATCTCGGGAATGCTGGTGGTCGCATAGTCCCGACCGCTCTCTACCGCGCCGTAGCCGGCGAAGTGCTTGGCGCACGCTGCCAGTGACCCGGCACCGCCATCGTGCTGAAAGCCGTTGACCATGGCCTCGGCTAGCCGACTGGCAAGAAACACGTCCTCGCCGAAGCTCTCGGCAATCCGGCCCCACCGCGGGTCACGCGCGATGTCAATCATCGGCGCAAACGTCCAGTTAACGCCGGCCAGCGAAGCCTCGTGCCCGGCGATTCGAGCACTTTCGCGGACCAAGTCCGGATCCCAGGTGGCTGCCAGGCCGAGGGGAATGGGAAACACGGTACGGAAACCGTGTATGACGTCCCGACCCACCAGGAGCGGCACACCGAGCCTGCTTTCGCTGGTCGCGATACGCTGCAACTCGTCGATGACCCCGGGCTCAACGACGTTGAGAACTCCGCCGACTCTGCCGGCACGAATGTCCTCGGCCAGGTAATCCGGCGGATGACCTTCACTGGCATTGCGCAGGTTGAGCTGACCGATCTTCTCGTGCAGGCTCATGTCGGCCAGCAGGGCAGCCACCCTTCGCTCGATTCGCACATCGTGATACAAGAAGCGTGCCTCGCTTGAGCTCGCTGAGTATGCCCACTAAATTGCAGCCGCTTTTAACAACATTTGACAGCGCTGTCAATTTGCAGGAGTATCGGGCAAAGCTGCGTCCGCCGACAATAATTCCACGGAGCAAAAAATGAGCAGCGGCACACACCACGAAACGGCTCCCGAGGATCGCGTACCATTTCACCTGAAGGTCGTGTATGGCCTCGGGGCGTTCGTAAACAATCTCCTCGCCGCCGCCATCGGCGGCATGGTCATCGTCCTCAATCTCGGCCTCGGCATGAACCCGGCACTGGTCGGGCTCGTCAGTGCGATCCCCCGCCTCACAGATGCTTTCACCGATCCCATGGTCGGCTACATCTCAGACAATACCCGCTCACGCTGGGGCCGGCGCCGGCCATATATCTTCGTCGGCGCGATCGCTGTCGGCGTCATCTACGCACTCTTGTGGCAACTTCCAGTCGGCAAGACCGACACGTTTTATTTCTGGTACTTTCTCGGCGGGTCGCTGCTTTTCTATCTTGCCTACACGGTCTTCGCCACACCCTGGGTCGCACTCGGCTACGAGCTGACCCCCGACTATCACGAGCGCACCCGGCTCATGGGCACCCAGAACTTCATCGGCCAACTCGCTTACCTGGTCGCTCCCTGGTTCCTGCTCATCATGCAAAGCGAGATGCTGTTCGACGGCATGGTCGACGGCGCGGCGGGCCTCGCCATCATCATCGGCGCTGTCGTGATCGCCATTGGCATACTGCCAGCGATATTTCTGCGCGAGCGATTTGCTGCCAACATCGCCGTCGAATGCAAGGACTCAACCGCCCCCACGGAAAGCCTGCGCGCCAATCTTGCCCGCAACATGAAGTGTTTTTTGAGCGGCTTTGCCATCAGCCTGAAATTCAAGCCCTTCGTTAAGCTCTGTATCGCCACGTTCCTGATTTTCAACGGCTTCATGCTGATTGCATCGTTCCAGTTCTACGTCATCATTTACTACGTGTTCGGCGGCGACATGGTCGAGGGCGCCCGCTATGCTGGTTACGCGGGGACGCTGGGCGCCATCTCGACTTTCGTGGTGATCATCCTGGTAACCACGATCGGCACCCGGCTAGGTAAGCGGACGACTTTCTTCCTCGCCATTGGGATCTCCATGGTCGGGTATGCGCTCAAGTGGGTAACCTACAACCCTGAATATCCCTGGATGCTGCTGATTCCAGCGCCCCTGATGGCCTTCGGCCTTGGCGGGCTGTTCACGCTGATGCCGTCAATGATCGCGGACGTGGTCGATGCGGACGAACTCAACACCCACGAACGGCGCGAGGGCATGTACGGGTCGATTTTCTGGTGGATGGTCAAGCTAGGCATGGCGGCTGCGCTGGCCGGCGGCGGCTTCCTGCTCAACGCCACGGGGTTCGACGTTGCTCTCGGCGGCGAGCAGACTGAGCGTACGATCTACCTGATGCGCCTCTGCGATGCTTTCGTGCCATTCATCGCGTCCGGCATAGCCCTCTGGGCGATCTACACTTTCCCGCTCACCGAGGAGAAGGCGCGCGCGGTGCGTACCGCGCTGGAGAAGCGGCGCGGCGAGATTCCAGTCGCCACAGCGCAGCCCGCCTAGCGGTCGGCACGAGCCCCCGCCAAGTGCTTCAGGCCACCGGCGGCGCCTCCGCCGCTATCGCCGCCTGCGCCGCCGCCAGGCGCGCAATCGGCACGCGGGGCGGCGAGCAGGACACGTAATCGAGCCCAATCTGGTCACAGAAGCGAATCGAGGCCGGGTGACCGCCATGCTCGCCGCAAATGCCGACGTGCAGGTCCGGGCGGGCACTGCGTCCCCACTCCACCGCCAGCGCCATGAGCCGGCCCGCGCCCTTGGTATCCAGCACCTCGAACGGGTTGTCCTGCAGGATGCCGCGCTCGTTGTACATCGGCAAGAACTTGTTCTCCGCGTCCTCGCGGGAGAAGGAGAACACGGCTTGCGTCAGGTCGTTGGTGCCGAAGGAGAAGAACTCGGCGACC
This sequence comes from Gammaproteobacteria bacterium, assembly GCA_047921455.1. Lineage (GTDB taxonomy): Bacteria > Pseudomonadota > Gammaproteobacteria > Steroidobacterales > XN24 > XN24. The sequence continues at coordinate 32,517 of JBLRWC010000024.1, read as the reverse complement.
TTCGCCATGCTTTCGGCCCGCAGGCAGGCGCGCACCACCTCCACCATGGAACCGAACCGGCACGGTACCTCGATGCCGTGTTCCTCCTCGACTTCGCGGCGCACGTCCTCGAGCTGCGCATGCACCAGCATCAACTCCTGCACCGTGCAGACCTGCGGCACCATGATCTCCGGATCGACCTCGAGGCCCTCCCGCAAGCATTCCAGGGTCGCCTCGAGCACGGCGCGAATCTGCATCCGGTAAATCTCAGGATAAGTGATGCCGAGGCGGACGCCGCGATGCCCCAGCATGGGGTTGACCTCGCGCAGCGCCCTGGCCTTCTCCAGCACCAGTTCCTTGCGTGCAATGACCGCATCGAGCCGGCGGGTATCCCCCAGCTCGTCGAGGGCGGGTGACAGGTACGGCTCCGCCTCGGTGCGCGCTGCATCAGCCAGCACTTCCAGGCCGCGTACCGCTCCGCGGAGATCCTGCAGCCGCGCGATCTCATCTTCCAGCTGGCGCTCGGCCGGCAGGAACTCGTGAATCGGCGGGTCGAGCAGCCGGATGGTTACCGGCCGTGGCGCCATGGCGCGCAGCAGGCCGGCGAAATCGGCGCGCTGGATAGGCAGCAGCCGATCAAGCGCCGCAGTGCGCTCTTCGGGGCTGTTGGCCACGATCATGTCCACCACGATCGGCAGCCGGTCAGCGGCGTTGAACATCCGCTCGGTGCGGCACAGCCCGATGCCCGTGGCACCGTAGCGCAGCGCCCGCTTTGCGTCATCCGGCGTATCTGCATTGGCGCGCACCTTCAGCCGTGCACGCGCATCGGCCCACTCCAGCAGCATGTCGAGACTGGCCGTGAACTCGGGTTCCACCGTCGGCACCTCGCCGCGGTAAACGTTGCCGCTGCTGCCGTCAATGGTCAGCAGGTCGCCTTCCTTGATGACTTGCGTACCGACAATCGCCACGCGCCGGCCGGGATCCACCTCGATCCCCTCGGCGCCAGCTACGCAGGGCTTGCCCATGCCGCGGGCCACGACCGCGGCGTGCGAGGTCTTGCCGCCGCGGCTGGTGAGGATACCGCTCGCGGCGAAAAAGCCGTGGATGTCCTCGGGCTTGGTTTCCTCGCGCAGCAGCAACACCTTGAGGCCCTTGCGGCCGAGTTCCTCGGCGCGATCGGCGTCGAATACGACCTGGCCGCTGGCCGCGCCCGGCGAGGCTGGCAAACCTGTCGCCAGCGGCTTCGCCTGGTGGGCGGGATCGAGGCGCGGGAACAGCATCTGCTCGAGCTGGGCCGGGTCGATGCGGGCCAGTGCCTGGTCCCGCGTGATGAGTCCTTCCTGGTGCATGTCTACCGACGTTTGCACCATGGCATTGGCATTCATCTTGCCGGTGCGCGTCTGCAAACAGTAAAGCGTCCCCCGCTCGATGGTGAACTCGAAATCCTGCACCTCGCGGTAGTGGCGTTCCAGCCGCTCGCGGAGCTGCATAAGCTCTGCATGCATGGCCGGCATTTCCTGTTCGAGTTCGGCGATCGGCCTGGGGGTGCGGATGCCGGCCACCACGTCCTCGCCCTGGGCGTTCACCAGGTACTCGCCATACAGCAGGTTTTCGCCGGTGCCAGGGTTGCGGGTGAAACCCACCCCGGTGCCGCTGTCCGCGCCCATGTTGCCGAACACCATGGTGCAGATATTGACCGCCGTGCCGCTGGCCATGGCCGGCGTGATGCCGAATTCACGCCGGTAATCCACGGCGCGCTTGCCCATCCAGGAGTTGAACACGGCCTTGATCGCGATCTCGAGTTGTTCGTAGGGATCGACGGGGAACGGCCGGCCCGTGTACCGGGCCACCACGTCGAGGAAGCGCCTGCTGATTTCGGCGAGCGCATCCGCCTCGAGCGCCACGTCTGTGCGTACGCCCTCGCGCGCCTTGACGGCCTCGAACTCCTCGTCGAACAGCGCATCGGGAACGCCCAGCGCCACCTTGCCGAACAGCTGGATGAAGCGCCGGTACGCATCATAGCCAAAGCGGGCATTGCCGGTGTGACGAATCAGCCCCGCCAGGCTGTCCGCGTTGAGCCCGAGGTTCAGGATGGTATCCATCATGCCGGGCATGGACATCGCGGAGCCCGAGCGGACCGAGACCAGCAAGGGATCTTCTGTGCCGCCGAAGCGCTTGCCGGTCTTCTTTTCAAGTGCCGTCATCTGGTGGCGGACTTCGTCCACCAGTCCCTCCGGCAGGCGTCGCTCCGGGTCGCCGAGGTAGGCCAGGCAGGCCTCGGTGGTCACGACGAAACCCGGCGGCACGTTGATGCCGATCCGGGTCATCTCACACAGGTTCGCGCCCTTGCCGCCGAGCAGCATCTTGTCCTGGCCGTTACCTTCCTCGAAGGCATACATCCATCGTGAAGTTGTCATGGCGCACTCCCGTGTTCTTTGCGCAAGTCTATTTAAGACCACTCCACGCATTTGTCACATCAGGAGATACCCGCTATCGCCGCGGGCGCGAGGCGCTGCCCCGGTGACTCTCCGGGCGCTGCGTCACGGCAAGTAAGCATTCCGCCAACGCAGAACGATATTGAAGGATATGGACACCCGCAATTCGTCGGACAGGTTGGGATGCACCAGGTGGTGCAGGAACGCTGGCCAGAGCAGGATTTCCCCGGCGCGCGGCAGGATCCGGTGCTCGGGATCCACCTGCGGGTCGCCGCGCACCGCCATCATGTTGGCCTGGGGGCGCGGGTCGTAGAAGCTGATCGCACCCGGGTTGCGATCGGACCGCCCCGGCAGCGGCTTGGGCTCGGGCACCTGCAAGTAGTAGGTGCCGCTCAACCAGGAATGCGGGTGATTGTGCAGGTTGTGGTAGTCGCCGAAACGGTTGATGTTGGCCCAGGCCTGGATATGAAAATCCAGCTCGTAATCGATCCCGGCGGCGCGTGCATAATCCAGCACCGCCCGCTTGACGCAGCTTTGCAGCCAAGCCAGCGCCGGGTGATCGTGCTTGAACAAGTTACCGGCGAGGTACTCCGTGGTGAGGTCAGGCCGCTCTCGCTCCATGCCGGTGACCAGTTCCAGCAGGATGGGGTTGGCCCGGTCAGCGCCGGGCAGGCGGTGACGCAACATCGGCGTCGGCCAGAGTTGCGTGATTTCCGGCTGGTCCTGTTTGCCTGCTGCCATTGCGTTCTCGCCCGTTGGTCCGCGACCCAGAGACCCGGTGAGTCTAGCGCGCCGGCTATGAGGTTGGCACTATTAGACAAATGTACTTCAGTATCGTCGGCGTACTCGCCGGCACCGTTTTTTTTGCCCTCTCGCTGGCCCCGTCGCTGCTGCCGCGGCCGTTTATCGCCCAGGGCGTGCTCTCCGGATTGTCATTTGCTGCCGGTTACGGCCTTGGCGTGGCTGCCGTGTGGCTATGGAACTATCTCCAGCTGCCGGTTCCAGGCGCTCGACTGGCGCGCGCCATCAAGATCGCGGCGGGCGTGTTATGCACGCTGATCGCCGTGTTTTTTCTTTGGCAGGCGTCCCACTGGCAAGACACTATTCGGCACCTGATGGGCATGGAAGCGTCCAGCGGTGTGCGGCCCATCCTGCTCGTTTTGATCGCTGCGCTGGTATTTCTGGTTGGACTGGCGCTCGCGCGTTTGTTCCGCTGGGTATTTCATCGCTTTTCCCGGCGGTTAAGCCGCTACGTACCACCCCGAATCTCGCACCTCGCGGGACTCGCCGCCGCGGTCTTGTTGTTCTGGACCTTGATCAACGGCGTGCTTTTCAAGGCCCTGCTGGATATGGCAGATCGCTCCTTCCAGCAACTCGATGCGCTCATCGACGACGAGTTGCCGCACCCGGTGCATCCGCACCAGACCGGCAGCGCAACTTCCTTGATCGACTGGGAAGACCTCGGCAGACAAGGGCGTAATTTCATCGCCGGCGGCGCGGACGCCGCGGCGCTCAGTGATTTTTTCGGCAGCCCCAAGCGTGACCCTATCCGCGTGTATGTGGGCCTCAACAACGCTGATGACACCAAGGAACGCGCCCGCCTTGCGCTGGAGGAACTTAAGCGAGTCGGTGGTTTCCAGCGCTCGATCTTGCTGCTGGTCACACCCACCGGTACCGGCTGGATAGATCCTGCTGCGCTGGACACGGTCGAATACCTGCATCGTGGTGACATCGCCACCGTCGCGGCGCAATACTCGTACTTGACCAGTCCGCTGGCGCTCATGACCGAAGGCGCCTATGGCGCCGAACAGGCGCGCGCGCTGTTTTCAGAGGTTTACGGGTACTGGCGATCGCTGCCCCGGGATTCTCGCCCCCGACTTTTTTTGTACGGCTTGAGCCTCGGCGCGATGAACTCCGATCTTTCATTCGACTTGTACGACATCATCGACGATCCGTTCGACGGCGCATTGTGGAGCGGGCCGCCGTTCCGAACCGAGACATGGCGACGCGTGACCGCGGAACGAGATCCCGGCTCACCGGCCTGGCTGCCCAGCTTCCGCGACGGAGCGGTGATCCGGTTCATGAACCAGCAACAGGGCCTGCATCGGGGTGACGCCGAGTGGGGCAGCTTTCGGATTGCTTTTTTGCAGTACGCCAGTGACCCGATCACTTTTTTCAGTCCCCGGTTTGCCTGGCGCACGCCCAAGTGGATGCACGAACCACGCGGCCCTGATGTCTCGTCAGAGCTGCGCTGGTTTCCGATCGTCACCATGCTTCAATTGGCAGCGGACATGCTCGTCGGCACGGCGCCGAAGGGTTTCGGTCATGAATACGCGGCTACCGACTACATCGATGCCTGGCTGGCGCTGACCGAGCCCGAGGGCTGGAGCGACACTGACGTGGAGCGCTTGCGCGCCTTGTTCCAATGACCTGCCCTGGCACGTCCGAGTAATGCTCTGCCCGGTTTGCGAATCGGCCGCGGCGGACTTTTTTCTGCGCGTCGAGGCGCGCGACTACTGGCGCTGTGGTACCTGTGCGGCCACTTTCCTTGAGCCAGCCATGCGGCCCGGCCGGGCCGAGGAACTGGCGCAGTACGAGCTGCACCAAAATGACCTGTATGACCCGGGCTATCGCGCGTTTCTGCGGCGCCTCGCCGATCCCTTGCTGGAGCGCCTGTCACCCACCCGGTACGGACTCGATTTTGGCTGTGGCCCCGGTCCCGCACTGGCGCTGATGTTGCGTGAAGCCGGGCATTACGTGGCGCTCTACGATCCGATGTTTTTCGACCATCCTGAAGTCCTGGCGGATCGCTATGACTTCATCACCTGCAGCGAGACGATCGAGCATTTTCACCGGCCGGCCGAGGAATTCAGGCGACTCGATGGCATGCTCAAGCCCGGCGGTTGGCTGGCGCTGATGACAACGTTCCAGACCGATGACGCACGCTTCGCCGACTGGCACTATCGCCGCGATCCGACCCACGTGGTGTTCTACCGCGCGATGACTCTGGAACACCTCGCGCTACAGCACGGCTGGCGATGCGAGTTTCCCGCCCCGAATGTGGCACTCATGCAAAAACGCGTGTTCCCGCCGCACGATGCCGACGGGGCTCAGCCGAAGTAGTAGATCGCCAGTCCGTTGATGACGATATGAAGGATGTTGTCCACGATGATCAGCAGCCATGTGGCCATCCAGATAGGCATATCGGGCGGGTAGCCGGTCTTCGCGCACTCCGCCCACGGCCGGCTGCCGGGCCACGGCCGGTTCTTCGCCCACACCACGAACCGCGCCAGTCGCCAGCGATCGATGACGAAATGGGTGCCCGCGATCACTGCCAGGGTCAACGGATTCTGGGTTATCAGCACAAATGGCAGCGTGTAAAACACCACGTGCACAACGGCGGCGATGCTGTTTGCCCCCTTCTCCCGGACCATCCAGTCACTTTGCAGGATGTAGTCACCGACAAAGTGGGCGACGATCTGGTTGGCGGTGAACATATCTGCTTAATCCCGGGAAGCAATGCGGCCACGATTATTGCATGGCCAAGTACACCGCCTACAAGCACGGCGGCGCCGCCGGGACCAGTTATCGCGGCTTCCCGGCGACACACTGGGGTGGCCTGACTTGAAATTCCGCGCCGCAGCATCCATACCTATAGGTAGTCGGCGGCCGCTCTCTGGCCGTCTTCCCATCACGTTTTCAACCTACGGAGCACGTCATGACGGAATCAGCGCGAAAGGAATTTATCGCCAACATGAAGCGTCGCCTTGATGATCTCGACGCCAATATCGACAAACTTGAGAAAAAAGCCGACAAGGTTGAAGCCGACGCACGCAAGGAATACGAGCAACGCCTGTCTGACATGAAAGAAAAGCGCGGCCAGGCTGACCGGAAACTCGACGAAATCCGCACCGCGGGTGAAGACGGCTGGAATGCCCTGAAGGAGGAAGCCGAACACACCTGGAAGGCTCTGCAGAACTCGTTCAACTACTTCACGTCACACTACAAGTAAGCGCACACATAATCTGTCGCGGCGGCGTTGCAGCGAGAACATCGGGAGCAGCTCGATATTGCGATGTGTACGGTGGGCGGCGTGCTAAACCCTGCGCGCCGGCCACCGTTTCGCTTATTGCGCGCTACCTGGGTCGATCATGGGTCCGGAGCGGAACATCTCGCGCATGAATTCGCTGCCGTCCCTCTGGCGTTGCTGGAATTCTGCCACCGTGATGCAACTGACGCGGCGAAAGTGCGTGCCGACCGTAGCCTCGCGGCGACAAATCACCTGGTTCTCCGGCGCACCGATGATGACGGATTGCAGTTCCTCGTGCAGGTTGAACACCCTGACCTGCCGGTCGGACGACATTTCCTCGATCGTCTCGACGCCGGCGAGCGTCTCCCTGAGCTGGCTGTCGATCTGCCGGTAACTTTGCAGCTCCCGGGAATTCAACGGGCGGGGCTCCTGCTCGGCCACGCTGGCAGCGAGACTGTCAAGAAAGTCCAGGTAGTCCGCGACACTCACTTTTTCCGGCGCGGGCGCCACCGGCTCGGGCGCAAGGTGCGCGTGCGGATCGGCCGGCGCCTGCCCGTTCTGCGACATGCTTGCACAAGCAAAAATCAATGGAGAGAAAAACAAGAGGCTCAGAGTTCTGAGTTTCATAGGGTGGGCACCTGCCGGGGAAGGATCTGTTTAAAATATTTATACAAGGGAGCGTCTACCGTATTTTTCAGCCGGCCGAATTGCAACCCCCTCGTGCCGCGGTCTTTCAGTGCTCATTGGCACGTCGTGCCGACAGCGCGCCCAGTGAGACGTAGGGCTGCAGCGCGGGTTCTCCCGACTCGTAACGCGCGAGGTTCTGCTGAAGTTCCGGACGTTGCCCTAGCATGTTGTTCTTGAGGGCCTCGAAAATGGCGTGCGCCTGCAAGTCAACAGCACCGTCGCTGGAGGAATCAGTCCCGCTGGCGCAGCGGCAGGCGCAGGCAAAAAGTCGTCGGTTTGCCGGCGCTGACCAGCAGGAGGTCGCCGCCATGCTCAAGGGCAATAGAGCGGCTCAGCGCCAGGCCGACCCCCATGCCGGTTTCCTTGCTGGAAGTAAGCACCGAAAAAAGACGCGCGCGGATATCCTCCGGCACGCCACAACCGGTATCGCTCACGAACAGGTTTACCCGGGCATCGCCGGCCTCGGCCCACAGCCGAATGCATCCTGGGCCCTCAGTCGCCCTCGCGTGCAGTGCATCCAGCGAATTTCTCACCAGGTTCATGATCACCTGCTGCACGAGGATGGGATCCGCCTGGACCGTGAGCGACTCGCCGCACGGCTCGAAATCGATTGCGATATCGGCATCACGGCATTCCTGTTGCACCAGCTGGATAACGGGTGAGACAAGTTCCGACAGGCGCACCGGCTGCGGCTTGATTTCATGGTGGCCGAGATAATGACGCAGGCGAGTGACCAGCTCGCTGGCTCGTTCCGACTCCTGCTCGAGCTTGTGCGCCAGGCTGCATACGCGCGCATCCGCGCCTTCCAGGCGCGTGCAGAGGGTTCTTGCATAGACTGCCAGTGCCGTCAGCGGTTGGCTGACTTCGTGGATCATTGCGCCAGTCAGCTCACCGACCGAACGCTGGCGCGAGACATGCGCGAGTTGCCGCAGGTGTTCGCGGGCGGCGTACTCGGCCTGCAGGCGCTCGAGCTCGGCAGCAGCTCGCATCGCGAATACCCGGAATACCGGCTCGACCAATATCGACTCATGCATCGGTCGATGATCGAAAAGGGCGATATGACCAACGATTTTTGAGCCGTCGCTCGAGCGCAAGGGTGCGCCGACAAAACTCTCGACCCCGCCCTCTTCCCGGCTCCATTCTGGAAAAAGCCGCGGCATGCCCGCAGGGTGAAAGCAGTACTGGCCGTCGCTGATGACCTCTTCGCACGGCGTGCCGCGCAAGTCGAACTGCAGGTCCTCAACGAAACCGTTTCCTTCCCAGTAGGCCAGCGTGCGCACGTGATACTCGGGCCGCGCGAGACATTCGCTGATCAGCACGCTATGCACATCGAGCGTCTTCGCGAGACGCTCGGCCAGGCCGCGAAAAAAATCCATCCCGGTCAACGGCGCCGTCGCGGCCAGGATCATTCCTGACAGCTTGTCGGGAGCGATGACCTCGCGCCCGCCCGCAAGACCCTCGGGCTTCGTCGCCGTCACCATTGCCGTATTAGCCTTGCTGTCACAAGCTTCCCCCCGCGATACCCTCAGATTTTCCATGTGCCGAGCACGACCTGCTGCTTACGCAGGCGCTCGAGCATTTCGATCCCCGCGGTAATGACCTGCTCGGCATCGGCATCCTGCAACATGCCCGCGATACCTTCCAATACCACCCGACCTGGCAACCGCGCATGCTTGATAGTCTCCAGCAGCACATGCGTCAGGGCATTGTTCTCGATAAAACGGACCTTGTCTGCCTGGTCGCGATAAGCAATCAGGTGGGTCGGGCTGGCCGGCGCCTCCGCCGGCTGATTCGACGGGCTGATGGTATGCACTGGAAACTCGTAGCGCAGGCAACGAACCAGCGGCGACAATGCCGGCGGTTGGTCCTCGAGGGAGCCCTCGGGGTCGATATGCTCCCAGTCCGGCTGTTCATCGGCGATGGCCAACACCAGTTCTACCCGCTCGTAATGCGCCAGCTCGGCAGCGAACGGCACGGGCAGATCCGCGGCCGGACGAGATTGCAGCCAGTCCACATACGCCGCGGAGATGTCATGAAAAAACGGGCTCGCCGACCGGTGCTCGCGCAACAAGCCGCGGACCTCTGCATGCCAGGTCGCCTTGTCGAGCAGGCTGTACAAGACTGGGAAGCCCGTGCGCAGGAACTGCTCGACGTTGTTAAAGATCAGTTCCCGGTAGATGTTGACCCGCCTGTCCTCGACGCCCGGTGGTGCGGGCTGCCCCTCGGGGTCGCGCAAGTGGCGCGTGAGCTGGTACTGCACATCCACAAAGCCCTTCATGCACCCACCTCCGTACCGACCAGCCGGTGGCGGTCCGCAATCTCCCTGATCCGTCCCGCCTCACGCACGAGCTCCGGCAAGGGCGGGATGTTGAAATCGCGCTCGAGCAGCGTGGGCAGGACACCGAAACGGGCATAGGCGGCATCGAGCAAATCCCAGACCGGGTCGATCACGTTGCTGCCGTGCGTATCGATGATCAGGTCTTCCGCCTCGTTGTAGTGTCCCGCAACATGCACGTAAGCGACCCGCGAGGCCGGCATCCGAGCAAGGAAGTCGCGCGCCTCATAGCCGTGGTTCACGGCATTGACGTAAACATTATTCACATCGAGCAAGAGCAGGCAGTCCGCTCTCTCCAGCACCTCGTTGATGAACTCTGCTTCCGTCATCTCGGCGCCGAAAGCCGCATAGTAAGAAGCATTTTCCAACACCAGGCGTCGACCAAGTATGTCCTGGACCTGCTGGATACGCGCCACCACGTGGTCGATGGCCTCCGTTGTGAATGGAATAGGCAACAGGTCATAAAGATGACCGTCATCGCTGCAGTACGTCAGGTGCTCGGAATACATCGCGATCCCGTGGAGATCGAGAAACTGCTTCGTCTCACGCACAAAATCCAGGTCGAGCGGTGCCGGGCCGCCGATCGACAGGGACAACCCGTGCGTCGCGAAGTGATGTCGTTCCGTCAGCTCGCGAAACTGCCGGCCGAGCCGACCGCCGGTGCGCATCCAGTTTTCCGGCGCCACTTCATAGAAGTCGATCTCCGCCGGCGGCTCAGCCCGCAACTCCGACAAGAAATCACGCCGCAAGCCTAGCCCGGTCCCGTGCAAAGCCGGGTCCGGGTGAGTGCCGCGCGTCATGTTCCTCGTCATGGTTGTCTCCTGCGTGGTGCCGCTCAATCTCATTCATCCAGCGCCTGGCTTGCCACCGGTTGCGATCTTTGCCGGAACAGCTCCACGGCTACGAGTGCGATACCCGGCAGCGTCAGCGCCAATGCAGTCCTGGGCATGACGAACAGCAGCGGCACGCCGATCACCAGTAACGTCAGACCGCCGGCAGCCAGTCCGCCCCGTGGCTGCGGATCCGTGCCCAGCACTTTGTGGCGCAGCAGGGCATCGAGGCTGAAGCGTCCCGGACCGATGAACACCAAGGGCAACAATATCAACATGAATAACAGCGGCAACTTGAAATTGCCATAGCCGTCATTGGAAATAGCATACCCCTGCCACAACTCGGCGAGTGAATTCCAGTTGTCAGGCCAATGCACCGCGAACACCGCCACGGTCGTAAGAATCAGCAATGTGAACGCCCAGAAGCGGGTAAAAAGGCCCAGCGCCAGCGCGAAAGCAGCAATTATTTCCGCCCAGGTCGCAATGAACCAACTCACGTCGGCGGGCAGAACAGTGAACGGGAACGGGAAACTGTCGTGAATATGGGAAAACCAGTTGTTCCCGTGCAGCTTTTCAAAACCGGCCTCGCCGTATTCCCACGCCATGATCAGCCGCAATCCGAGCAATGCCACGGCCGGGCCAACCCAGTGCAACCGATCGGTCGTCCAGGTCCATGCAATTGTCAACTTTTCCAACATGTAACGCGCTCCTGAATAAAAAGCGGGACAAGAAAATCGAAAAAACCCGGCAGGCCCAGTACCTGCCGGGCCGGCAGCGACGCACCAGCACTTTGCCAGTGGCTTGCCACGCCGGGCTGCCCGTTGCTCAAGTCACCAGGAACTCAGGCGCCGCACTTACCCTCGCCGCATTTGCCCTCGGAATCCTTGTCGGACTCGCCGCACTTACCCTCGCCGCATTTGCCCTCGGAATCCTTGTCCGCTTCGCCGCACTTGCCTTCACCGCACTTGCCTTCGCCGACACGGGCGTCATCTACCGTGTAGCCGGACGAGAGGCTCGAGGCAGCAAACAGGTTGCTGTGATCGACGCTGTTGCTGGCAAATGCACTGGCGGACAGCCCACCCGCGGCCGCAATACCAAAGGCAATGGCGAGACGGGTCTTGTTGCTGACATTCATATAAATTCTCCTCAGGTTTAATTCTGTTTTTTGGCGTGGCGGGCGGAACCCGCTGTCCACGATGTTCAAGCTACGTAGAACACGCAGTGCCGACAATCCGGTAAACTTCGAGCGTTACTGTGGGAACTACGTAGGACTGCTTAATGCACGACGGAAGCGGAACTGGCGGTGACGGCGTTGTGGTCTACATCATCGATGACGACCCCGGCATCCGCGACGCGACCTCCGTGGCGCTCGAAGCCCTCGGCCTGGAGACCCGCAGTTACCAGGACGTCGACGCTTTCCTCGCCGACGTCGATCATCGTCGCGGCGGCTGCATCCTGCTTGACGTCCGACTGCCGGGCACCAGCGGACTGGCACTGCAAACGGAACTCGAAAAACTGAAAATCGACCTGCCGGTGATCATGATGTCCGGCAAGGCCGACGTCACGACGGCGGTCATGGCCATGCGCCAGGGCGCAATCGATTTCCTTGAAAAGCCCTTTGCTGCCCGGCAACTACTCGAGTGCGTCCAGGAAGGCCTCGAGATCGACAAAAAGCAACGCGGCGAGCGCAAAGCTGAAAATGCCGCTCAGCGCCAGGTGCAGACGCTGACCGCACGCGAGAGAGAGGTCCTCGACGAGCTTGTGCAGGGCCTCAAAAACAAGGAAATCGCTGCGCGCCTGCACCTGAGCGTCCGGACTGTCGAAGTTCATCGGGCCAATGTCTTAACCAAGCTTGGGGCGAAATCGTTGCCCGACCTGGTTCGAATCGTCCAGTTGGCCGCCGCCGGCGAGGTGCCTGCCGAATAGCGCGCCGACTGGGAATTCCCGCAAATTCAGCTATGTTTTCAGTAACAACTGAAACTTCTTCCGCCAAGGAGGTGGCGTCATGGCAGCGCAATCCGGCACACAATCAGCCAAGCACCCCGACCAGGAATTCAAGGAGTTGCAAGAAGAACTCGCCAGCTTGAAGTCAGACATGGGCGATATTGCCGACACCCTCGCGAAACTTGCCCACAACACCGCCGAGCAGGGGCGCCAACGCGTCAAGAGTGCCGCGGAGCACTCGCGCGCGCAGGCCCAGGCCACCTTGGGGTCCTTTGAAAAGGAGATCGAGGAACGACCGATGACGAGCGTTGCGGTGGCCTTGGGTATCGGTTTTTTCATGGGGAAGTTGTTCAATCGCTAGCGGCCATCATGTATTGCCATTCTGACCACGGGAGCCGATAGCCGTGCTGGCGCGCCTGAAAATGCTGGTCGACACGCGCGCTGTGGCGTCCATGATCGTCGCGCCGCTGGTATTCTGGGTGGTGGCATCGCTGGCCGTGGCCAGTTACCTGGGGTTTGGGCAGCTCATGGAGCCCGTCTGGGCCGCGCTTGTGACCGCCCTGCTCGGCATATTGCTGGTCGTCGTCACGCTGTTGATCACGCGCGCCCGGACCCGGCGCAAGGGGCCGTTTTCGCGTTCGAAAGAGCCTCGCTCCCCGGGACATCCGCCTGACCACCAGCTGGAGGCCTTGTTGCAGGCCCAGGCGGATCCCATGCTGCGTGCCTGGGTCAAGGCGAATCCCCATAAAGCACTGATCACGGCGGCACTGGTGGGTGCCGCCGCGGGTTATAACGAATCGGTCCAAAAGACACTGCTGGACATGTATTATCGGTATCTGGCTGCGGAAGATCCGCCGCCAGAAGACGACTGAATCTGCGCAGCTTGTCCAACTCTTAGCACGTAACGCCGCACCCTGCGCCGGCATCTCCCTCCAGCGACCAGGGCACGGAAAACACGCATCCCGCGCATGACCATGCCAAGGTAAACTGGGCTGTCCCCTCGGGCGACGGGGGGCAATCTCCAACCACCACACTCCGGGTGATACCAATGACAGAGCTGGACAAAACCGAGGCCGTTGCGCAATCAACCCTTGGTGCTGAACTGGATGCAGACGAATGCAAGGCCCTGGCTGAAAAAATGGGCGTGCAAACAATGCAGCAGGGCGATATTGTGGTCCACGAGAATGAGTCGCGCCGTACCCTGTTCGTGCTGGCCACCGGCAAGCTCAGCGTTTACACGGGTGAAGGCGCCAAAGAGAGACGACTGTACCAATTGCGTATCGGAGAATGCGCCGGTACCCGGGCCTTCATTGATGACTCCCAGCGCAAGGCGATGTTGCGCGCCGACACCGACGGCGCCTTGCTGACACTGGAACCGGAGGATTTTGAGAGCCTCATCGATAGTCACCCCAGGCTGGTCTACAAGGTGATGCGTGCCTTGTTCCGCGTCACCCACACCAACCTGATGCGCATGAACCTCGAGACGGCGGAGCTCCGCAATTACCTCATGAAAACAGGTGGACGCTACTGAACCCTGGCGACCAGGCTGCGCCAGGCGAGCTTGCAGCGGCCACGTCGTGAGCAAGGTTTCGCCCCACATCTACGTGGATGCCGACGCTTGCCCGGTAAAGACGGAAGTCGTCAAGGTAGCGATGCGCCACGAATTACCGGTGACGTTCGTGGCAAATTCTTTCCTGCAGCTGCCGCGCGGGGCGCGGGTGCACATGCAGGTGGTCTCCGGGGCTTTTGACGCCGCCGATGACTGGATCGTGGCGCAACTGCAACCCGGCGACATCGTCATTACCGCGGATATTCCGCTCGCATCCCAGGCGCTCAAGAACGGCGCACAGGTACTTGGTCCCGCCGGCAAGCCGTTCACCAACGACAATATCGGCAACGCACTGGCCACGCGCGAGTTGATGGCCGATCTGCGCGCCTACGGCGTCGGCGGCGGCCCGCCGCCATTCGCGCAACGCGACCGGTCGCGGTTTTTGCAAGCGCTCGAGCTGGTTGTCCGCGAGGCCAGCCGATAAATACCTTCGACGCAAGCCGATTCGAACGCGTCCGCTGGACCATTTACGGCGTGCTGGTCGCGGCCTACATGCTGGCCTTTTTTCATCGTTTCGCGCCGGCCATGGTATCCGCCGAGCTCGCCCAGGCCTTCGGCACCAGCGCGGCGGCGCTCGGCTCGCTGGCCGCGATGTACTTCTACATTTATACGGCCATGCAGATTCCCGCCGGCGTATTAGCGGACACGCTGGGGTCGCGCTTTGCGGTGACGCTCGGCAACATCGTCGCCGGCGCCGGCGCCGTGGTATTCGGCCTGGCGGAAAGCTTCGCCACCGCCAGCACCGGCCGTTTCCTGGTCGGCCTGGGCGTGTCGGTGGTGTTCGTCGGCCTGATGAAGAGCAATACCGTCTGGTTCAGCGAAAGACGCTACGGCACGATCAGCGGACTGACCCTGCTGTTGGGCAACGTGGGGGCGATCGCTGCCACCGGACCACTGGCGCTGATGCTCATGCATATCGAGTGGCGCACGCTGTTCGTCGTGCTGGGCGTGCTGGCCATGGCTCTTGGACTGCTGTCGTGGTGGCTGGTGCGCGACAAGCCCGAGGACCTGGGTTTCCCGTCCGTGCGCGAAATGGCGGGCCAGGCTGCCCATGCGCCGCGGACCCGGCACTGGGTTCACGACCTGCGCGCAGTGCTCGGCAATCGCCGCCTGTGGCCCGGCTTCGTATACGACTTCGGTCTCACGGGGAGCCTGTTCGCCATGCTGGGGTTGTGGGCTGTACCGCTGTTACGGGACGTGCACGGACTCAGCCGCGGCGAGGCCTCGGTGTACACCACGCTGGCCACCATCGCCTTCGCACTGGGCTGCCTGGCGGCGGGCAGCCTGTCTGATCGGCTCGGGCGTCGCCGGCCGGTACTGCGGGCGGGTGCGCTGCTTTACCTGGTGGCATGTCTTGGCCTGCTGTTATTGCCCTGGCGCCCGGGTCCGCTGGCTCTTGCCCTCTTTGTACTGCTGGGACTGAGCGCCGGCAGTTTCGTCGTTGCTTATGCGCATGCCAAGGAAGTCACGAGTCCCGCGTTCTCTGGCATGGCGATCGCGCTGGTCAACACCGGCCTGTTCCTCGGCACAGCGCTGTTTCAGCCATTGTTTGGCTGGGCCATGGACCTCGGCTGGGACGGTCGCTTGCTGGATGGTGTGCCGGTGTACGCGGCGCCCGACTACCAGCGCGGCCTGTGGCTGCTGACCGGTTTCGCGGTGCTGGCCGCGCTCGCGTCGCGCTTCCTGGTGGAAACACGCTGCGAGAATCTCACCCTCAAGAAATAAGTCCGGCCAGCGCCACGATCAGGAGCGTGGCCGCCACCGGCACAACGATTGTCACGATCGCGATGTCGCGGTAGGCCGTGCGGTACGACAATCCCATGATGGTCATCATCACCACGATCGCGCCACAGTGCGGTAGCGAATCGAATCCGCCGGACGCCAGCGTCGCTACACGGTGCAGCACCTCCGGCTCGATCCCCATCTCCAGGTACCGCGGCGCCAGCGACGCCATGAAAATCTGCAAGCCGCCGGACGCCGAACCGGTGATTCCCGCGACGGTGCTGAGCGACAGGAATGCGGACAGCAGCGGCGGCAGCCCCGTTTCCACCACCAGGCCGCTGAACTGCTCGAAGCCGATCGTCTGGATCACCACACCGCCAAAACCGATGATGGCCGCGGTGTTCATGATGGGCAGGATGGCCTCGTTGGTACCCCGCCCGAGGCTGCCCATCCGCTGGCCGGACAAGCGCGGCAGGAGCAGCAGCGCCAGCACGGTGCCGACCACGAGCGCGAAACTCGGCCAGAAGACCGGCTGCTGCGCCGCAAAGGCCGCCACCTGCGCGACCGCGCTGGTACTTGCTGGATCAACGAACAGTCCAGTTATGCGCGCCCCGATAATAATGGCCAATACGACCAGCAGCGGCGTCAAGGCCACGGCCCAGTGAGGCAGGTCGCGTTCGAGTTCCTCGTCGTCGGGCACATGTTCGCTGGGCGCCGGATCGAAGCCCTCCCCGCTGGCCAGGGCGCGCCGACGTTCCCGCTCCAGGTAAGCCATGCCGAACGTGACCATGAGCAGTGCCGCGACGATTCCCAGCAGCGGCGCCGCGAACAGGTCCGTGCCAAGTCCGCGTGCAGCGATCACGTTGTGGATGGACGGTGTACCGGGCAGCGCCGTCATGGTGAACGTGCCGGCGCCAAGCGCGGCCGCGCCCGCCAGCAGGCGCTTGGGCGTATTCGCGTCACGCGCGAGATCGAGCGCCAGCGGATAGACCGCAAAAATAACCACGAACACCACCACACCGCCATAGGTCAGTAGTGCGCAAGCCAGCATGATGATCCACAGCACCCGCTCCCGCCCGAGCAGGTCACGGAACAGCAAGGCGATACTGGTGGTGGCCCGGCCCTCCGCCATGACCTTGCCGAAAATCGCGCCGGTAAAAAAGATCAGGAAAAACTGCCCGGCGAACGTGAAAGCGCCGGCCGGTCCAGTGGCGTAATGCTGCAGCAGGCTTTCGGCCACTGGCAAGTTGTTGCTCAGCGCGACCAGGATGGCCGCCAGCAGCGAGGCGAGAATGACATTGACGCCACGCAGCACCAGCCAGATCAGTAACGCCAGCGACAACAGCAATCCGAGGTTGGCAAGCATCGCCGGACGATAAATCCCGCGGCGCTACAAGTCCACCTGCAGCGCCTCCCGGTACGGTGCCGGCAGGGGCACGCAGCGCGCCGGGGCATTCAGTCGCCAGCGTACCGCACACCGCCAAAAAACAATTCCAGCATCGCCTCGCCGTCTTCGCGGACCGCAAAACTCGTCGGCACGCGCAGCCATGACACATAAATCCCGTGCATCAACGAATACAAGCCCAGGGCGGCGATGCGAGGATCCACATGCGACGCCAACTGGCCCAGTTCCCGTGCTTCGCGGAAATCCGCCTCGACCTTGCGCATGTTCTCTTTGTCGATTTCAAGCTGTTGCTCGAACGCCGGATTGACCTCGCCGGCAAATTCACAGCGGTTCATCAGGATGGTATAGACATTGCGATAGGTCTCATTCTCGTCAAGCGTGACCAATGCATGGCGGCAAAGCTGATGCAACATGCCGAGTGGATCAGGCTTTGCTGTTTCTTCGCGATAAGCGGCGGCAAAGTCCGCCATCGGCAAGCGCACCTGATCGAGCATCGCGGCAAACAGATCGTTCTTGTCCTTGAAGTGCCAGTAAATCGCGCCGCGCGTGACCCCGGCGCGTTGCGCGATATGCTCGAGGCTGCTGCGCGACACCCCGCGCTCCAGGAACACCTGTTCGGCCGCATCGAGAATCGAAGCACGGGTCGCATCAGCCTCGGCACGCGTTCGCCTTACCATGGCACCGCGCGATCCGCCGGTGGGACGGGAACGGTCAAGCAGGTCATCAGTGCGCCTCCCAGCCGCCACCAAGCGCCTTGAACAAGGTCGCGACTGCGGCAAGCCGATCCGCCCGCGCGCGGGTTTCCGCCAATTCCGCGGCCAGCAACATGCGTTGTGCCGTGAGCAGCTCGAGTATGCTGATATAGCCCTCCCGATAACGGATTCGCGCGAGTTCTTCCGTGCGGCGAAGTGCCTGCGACTGCTCCACCAGTGCACCGAGTCGTGCTGCGCTGCTCTCGTGAAACACCAGCGCATCCCGTACTTCGGCAAAGGCTGTCGCCGCAGTGACGCGATAACGCAACTCCGCCTGCGCGCGCTGCGCTTCCGCAGTTTCGACCCGCGCGCGGCCTCGGCCGGCATCGAACACTGGGCCCACGACGGTGGCGCCGATGTTCCAGGCCTCGGAATCGGCACTGAACAAGTCCCCGGGGCGAGCCGCCGCCGTGCCCAGCAGCCCCGCGAGGTTGAGTTGTGGCAGGCGCGCCGCCTCGGCCACTCCGACACCCGCCGTCGCCGCCATCAGCTCGGCTTCCGCTGCCCGCAGGTCCGGGCGCCGCGCCAGTAACGCCGCCGGCAATTCCGCCGGCACGGCCGCCGGCCAGGCAATGTCCTCGAGCGCGCCTTCACCGACCTCGATCGTGGCTAACAGCTCCGCGGGGCTCAAGCCGAGCAACAGGCCCAGGGCGCTTTCGCGCCGGCGCAACTCTTCGATGCGCGCCGGCAATTCGGCCCGGGTCGTAGCCAGTTCGGATTCCGCCTGGCGATAACTCAGCTCATCGATCTGTCCCGCATCGAATCGCAGGCGCTCGATACGCACGCCTTCTTCGCGCACCGCGAGTGTGCGCTCCGTGATATCGAGCTGCCGCTGGGCACTGCGCAAGCCGAAATACCCCACCGCCACATCGGCGATCACGCCGAGGCGAACCGCCTCCTGGGCATGGAGGTTGCCCTCCAGAAGCGCCGCAGCGGCCTCGCGTTCGCGACCCAGGCGGCCCCATAAATCGATTTCATAACTCAACACGCCAGCAATCGAGAAGAGGTTACGCGGGGGAATCTCGAACCCTTCGATGCCGACGGCGGCGGTCGGCTGACGTTCGCGCGTGGCTTGGGCTTGTACTCCGACAGAAGGCAGTTGCTCGGCGCGCGCGAGGCCGAGACGCGCCCGCGCTTCCTCGACACGCGCCGCCTGCAGACGAATCTCGGGATTGTCAGCCAGCGCTCGCGCGACGAGGCGATCGAGTGCTGGATCCTCGAAGCGCCGCCACCATTCACCCAATGCCTCGCCTGATTCAACATCCAATGCGGCTGCCTCCGGCCACGCTGCCGGCATGTCGATGTCAGGCGCTTCATAAACCGGCCCGACCGCGCAACCCCCGAGGGCTGCCACCAGGGCGAGAATTCCCAATGGCTTACGCATGCTCGGTCTCCTCGTCGCCGCGACGCTCCCGCCACCACGTCGAAAAATCCTCAAGCAATTTGTAGAACAAGGGCACGAACAGCAGCGCGAGCGTGCTGGCCGCGATCATCCCGCCAACCACGACGGTGCCGATTTCGCGGCGGCTAGCCGCGCCAGCACCAGTTGCAAACACGAGCGGCAGCGCGCCGATGATGAACGTCAAGGCCGTCATCATGATGGCGCGAAAACGCTGCCGGGCGGCCGCCATGGCGGCCTCCAGCGAAGTCATCCCGCCGGCCCTGTTCTGCGCCGCGAACTCGACAATCAGGATCGCATTCTTGGCTGCCAGGCCGATGAGCACCAGCAGCCCCACTTGGAAGTAGATGTCATTCGGGTAACTACGCAGCAATGCGGCCAAGGCGGCGCCGAGCACCGCGAACGGTACGGCGGTCGCCACGGCCAGCGGCAAGGTCCAGCGTTCATACTGCGCCGCCAGGATCAGGAAAACCATGATCAGCCCCATCGCGAACGCCAGCGTACCGGCGCCCGCGGCTGCGTCGAGCTGGTACGCCTCGCCGATCCAACCAATCCGCGCCTCGCCGCCAAGCTCATCGCGGACAATCGACTCCAGCACGGCCTTGGCCTGCCCGCTGGTCACACCGGGTGCGGGCTCGGCTAGCACCTTGGCTGAGGGGAACAGGTTATAGCGATTCACTGCGTCCGCATCACCGCGCCGTGTCAGCCTGACCAGCGAACTCAGTGGCACCATTTCGCCATGCGACGAACGCACGAATACCCGGCGCAAGTCTTCTGGCCGGCTGCGAAATTCGCCCTCTGCCTGGAGATTTACCTGCCAATTGCGGCCCTGCAAGGTGAAGTCATTCACATAGAGATTGCCGAAAGTGCTCTGCATTGCCTCGAATACCGTGTTGATGGGCACGCCGAGCGTGCGCACCTTATCCCGATCGACCTCAGCCTGGTAGCGGGGCACGGTGGCATCGAGGGTAATCTGCAGGCTGGCAATTTCCGGCCGTTCCGCCACCGCACCGCGCAGCCGGTCGGTGAGCGCCTGGAGCGCCGCCGCCGACGTCTCTCCCCGCTCTTGCAGGTAACCCTCCAGGCCGCCCGTCAGCGACAGGCCTTGGATCGGCGGCGGCATGAAGGCAAACACATTAGCCTCCTGGATGCCGAAACCCATGCCCATGATCCGGCCGACGATGGAGGCCGCGTCCTGGCCTTCGCCGGTGCGTTCGCGCCAGTCAGTCAGTTTCGCAAAGCCCACCAAGGCGTTTGTCCGCAGCGACTGGCCAATAATGTCGAAACCGGCAAACGAGGTGAACTCCTCGATTTCCGGGAAATCCAGCAACGCCGCGCTGAGCGCATCGCGTACTTTTTCGGACCGTTGCAACGACGCAGCGGGCGGCAGCTGGGCAGCGACCAGCACGACGCCCTGGTCTTCCTGCGGTACCAGGCCGCTCGGCATGCGCATCAAGAGCACCACGGTGATCACAATGATGCCGAAAAACAGCGCGACGCCCAGCGATGCGCGGCGCAACAGGAGGCCGACACCGGCGACAAACGCCCGGGTCAGTTGATCGAAGCCGCGGTCAAACAGCCTGAACAGCCACGCCGTGCTGTCCTTTCTCTTGTCCAGCAGTAGCGCGCACATCGCAGGTGTCAGGGTAAGCGCGACCACACCGGATACCACAACTGAAATCGCGATAGTGACCGCAAACTGGCGATAAAGCTCGCCGGACAGGCCACCCAGGAATGCCACTGGGGCAAACACGGCTACCAGCACCAGCGTGGACGACACCACCGCGCCCGCTACCTGCCGCATGGTTTCGATGGCGGCCTCGCGTGCCTTGAGATGTTGCTCGTGCATCAGGCGCTCAACGTTCTCCATGACGATGATCGCATTGTCGACCACGATACCGATGGACAACACTAGCCCGAACAAAGTCAGCAGGTTGACGGAAAAACCGAACGCCTGCATGCCGAGGAAAGTACCGACCAGTGAAACCGGGATTGCGGCCACCGGTACCAGGGTTACGCGCACGCGCTGGAGGAAGATGAAAGTCACCAGCACGACCAGCAAGGTGGCGACCAACAAGGTGATATACACCTCGCGAATCGAAATCTCGACGAACTCGCTGGTGTCGTAGGGAATCCGGTATTCCATGCCCTCGGGGAAGCGGCTGCTCAAGTCTGCAAATGCAGCCCGCACCATAGTCGCCGTCTCCAGCGCATTGGCGCCGGGTTGCAGGAATACGCCCATCGGCACGGCCGGCTGATCGGCGTAGGTGGCCGCGAATGCATAACTCTCTGCGCCGAGTTCGGCACGCGCGACGTCGCCAAGGCGCAAGACATTGCCCCCCTCATCGGCACGCAGCACGATCCGCTCGAACTCCCTGGCAGTCTCCAGCTGGCCACGGGCAGAGACGATGAAAGTGAAATCCTGTCCCTCGGGTGCCGGTTCGGCGCCGATGCTGCCGGCGGCGAATTGCGCGTTCTGCTCGCGGACCGCGGCGGCCACGTCGGATGCCGTCAAGCCGTATTGCGCCAGCAAGTCCGGCCGCAGCCAGATGCGCATGGAGTAATCCTGGGCGCCGAACAACGAGACATCGCCGACCCCGGGAATCCTGACCAGTTCATCGACCACATTCAGCAAGGCGTAGTTGCTGACATCGAGCATATCGAAACGCCCATCGGGCGAAATCATCACCGCAACCAACAGGATATTGGTGGACCGCGCTTCGACCCTGACGCCGAGGTCGCGCACCCGCTGGGGCAAGCGCGCCGTGGCCGCCTGCACCCGGTTGTTGACGTTGATCTGCGCCTGTTCCGGGTCCGTGCCGATCTCGAAGGACACGGTGATCTGCACGGCGCCGGCATCGGTGCTCGAGGATTCCATGTAGATCATGTCGTCGACGCCGTTGATTTCCTGCTCCAGCGGCGCCGCCACTGAATCCGCAATCACCTGGGCGCTCGCGCCCGGATAAAGCGCCGTCACCACGATCTGCGGCGGCACCACGTCCGGATATTGCTCGATCGGCAACGCCCGCAGGGCCGCGGCGCCGCCGATCACGATCAGGATGGAAATGACCGAGGAGAAGATCGGCCGGTCGATAAAAAACCGCAACATCACTCGCTCCGCGCGTCGCGTTTCTGGGGCTGGACCGTTGCACCGTCGCGCAGCGCCACCTGGCCGTTGACGACCAAGTGATCACCGTCTGAAAGCCCCTCGAGGATGACCTGCCGCCCGTCGACCAGGGGACCGAGCCGTACGCTGCGCGCCGCCACCGTCGCTGACTCGCGGATCACGAACACCACTGGACCGGTGGGTCCTTGCACAACAGCTGCAGGCTCTACCAGGTGGACGGCGTCCAGCTCCTCGATCACCAGGCGCACCCGGACGAGCGCACCCGGCACGAGACGGTGCTCGGGATTCGGAAATTCCGCCCGTAGATTGACATTGCCCGTACGCGCCTCGACGGTGCTCCCAGTGAAATCGATGACGCCCGGTAACTCGTAGGCACTGCCGTCCGGGAACAGTAATTCCGCCTCCAGCAAAGCCGTTGCACCGTCGTTGACCAGCGCCCGGCGGGTCGCGGCGTCTTCAGCGGGCAGCGAGAAGCGGACCTGGACCGGGTCCAGTTGGGTGACGGTCGTGAGCAGGGCGCCGTGCGCGAGCAGGTTCCCCGCAGTGACCGTCTCGAGTCCGGTCACGCCGGCGACCGGCGCGCTCACCGTGGTGTACTCGAGATCAAGCCGGGCCTGCGCAACACCCGCTTCGGCCAGGGCCAAGCGCGCCTCGGCAAGTTCTCGTTCCGACAAGGACCGGTCACGTTCGCGCTCACTGATCGCACCCTGGTCGAACAAGCCGGAAACACGTCGCCATTCGCGTTGCGCCTGGTTGATCGCCGCCTGAGCGTTCGCTTTTTCGGCCTCCGCCCGTTGCAGCGCGATACGATACGGCCGCTGGTCGATGCGGAACAGGGCCGCACCCTCCGCCACCATGGCGCCTTCCTCGTAGAGTCGCTCTTCCAGGATGCCGCCTACCCGCGCGCGCACCTCCGCTTCGCGCGAACCGTGTAGCCGGCCCGCGTAGTCGGCAGTCAAATGGACGGTCTCGCGCTGCACCTCGACAAAGGTCACTGGCGTCGGCGGTCTGTCGCCGCCTGGACCCTGGGCATTGTTGTTCGACGCCTCGCGGCTACACGCGCCCACGCTGATGGCCAGGACAAGTACGACAACCGGCGCTGCGAATTTCTGGATCCGCGGCAGGCTCAGGAAATGCATATCTAACTCCATGTGAAAAGGTACGCCAGGTCGAAATCGCACCGCGGCGAATTATACGTTCATAAATGTATGCTACGCAAAAGAGTGTTTTCCAGCGGTGCGCGCCGTGCCTCCGTCATACTGAGGACAAGTCGACGACGGGCGGCGTTATTCACCGCCAGTCCAGCGCGCCAGCCAGGACTCCACCGTGCGATGCCACTGGATCGAGTTCGCCGGCTTCAGTATCCAGTGATTCTCGTCCGGGAAATACAGGAACTGGCTGGGAATACCCTGGCGCTGCAGCGCCGTGAACGCCGCGATTCCCTGGCCGAGCGGCACCCGAAAATCATTGGCCCCATGCACCACGAGCATTGGTGTGCGCCACTGCCCCACCAGGTTGACGGGATTGTGCAGCTCGTAACCCTCCGGGTGGGCAAACTGCGGACCGCCCATTTCCCACTCCATGAACCACAGTTCCTCCGTGGTGTAGTACATGCTGCGGTTATCAAACACACCCGAGTGATTCACCAGGCAAGCAAAGCCATCCGGCCATGCGCCGGCGATCCAGTTGATCATGTAACCGCCGTAGCTGGCGCCGAGTGCACACGCGCGATCCGCATCAAGAAAAGGATAGCGTTCCTGGGCGGCGGCCCAGCCCTTCTGCAAGTCTTCGAGCGGTTTTCCGCCCCAGTCCTCGCTAATGCTATCTGTGAACTCTTGCCCGTAACCCGTTGATCCATGGAAATCTATAAACACTACGGCATAACCTTTGCCGGCGTATGTCTGGGGATTCCAGCGGTAATGAAAATTGTTGCCCATGCTCCCCTGGGGGCCGCCATGAACAAGGAAGGCGACCGGGTACTGCCGACCTTCCTGGTAATCGACCGGCTTGACGACCCAGCCGTGGACCGTGGTGCCCGCAGCGCCGGTAAAACTGAACTGTTCGTAATCGCCAAACGCCAGGTTGGCTAGCCGGTCGGCGTTGTGGTGGGTGAGTTGGCGCGCACGGCCGCCGCGCGCAGCAATGCTGAACAGCTGTGCCGGACTGGCCAGGTCCTGGCGGGCGAAGACCACACTGCCCGGGCCCACCGAGAAATCGGCGACCGTACCGTCGCCACTGAGCGCAGTGGCCCGCCCGCTGCGCACATCGATAGCGAACAGGCGGCGGTGGCCGACATCATCGACCCAGGTGTACAGCGTCCGGCCATCCACGGAAAACGCCAGGCCGTGCGCCGACCGATCCCACTCCGGCGCAACCTCACGGGTAGCGCCGGTACGGAGATCGCGCAGCAGGATGCGGTACCGGTCCGCTTCAAAACCTGGTTTGCTCATGGCCAACCAGGCCAGGTAGCGACCATCGGGTGAAAACACCGGGGTGGTATCACTCGCCTCGTTCGCCGCCGTCAGGTTCTCGGGTTCGGCTCCACCGCGCGTCGCGACACGCCAAAGGTCAGTATTCGTAGACCAGGGCTCATGGTTCGAAGCAACGCGGGCTACGAACACGACCTGCTCGCCGTCCGGACTGAATGCGAGCTCATCGGCGCTACCGAAAGGACGCGTCGGAATATCGGCGTCGAGGCCACGACTCAATAATCTCGGCGCGCCCGCATTGCCATCCTCGTCGAGCGCCGCGATGAACAACTGTCCACGCCGGCCGTCCTTCCAGGTGTCCCAGTGACGCACGAATAGCCGCTCGTACAACACGCCACTCGACTTGGCTTGCGCGCGATCATCCAGCCGGCGCCTGGTGCACTCGAGGTCCTCGCAATCGCGGAACACACTCAACCCGACCAGCAACTGGTCACCGCGGGGTGAAACCGCAAACACGCCAACCGGCAACGGATAATCCGTCACCTGGCGAGCCTCGCCGCCCTCCAGCGGCAGTTTCCACACCTGGAGCGACCCGGAGCGGTCCGACAGGAAATAGAGCGCCCGGCCATCGGGGGCCCAGCGTGGGCTTGAGGCGCTCGCCACTTTTGCGGTCAGTCGCACGGGCTGCGCGCCGCCATTCGCGGGCACCAGCCACAGGCCGTTTATGCCGCGGTCACCCGTCATGTCGGTCTCGCGCAGCGTATAGGCCACCAGCCGCCCATCGGGCGACAGCTGCGGATCGGAAACACGCGCCAGCCGCACCAGGTCATCAACATCGAAGGGACGCGTTTCTGCGGCCACAGACGCACCGGTGAGCAGCAGGGCCAGCACCCAGAACAATCTTATATTTGACATGAAATACCGGTCCTATGCATTTGTTTCTATTGTTTTTACAAATAGATTCAAGCACTCGCTCAGGATCATTCTGGCGCTCGTGCGAACCCGGCGCGAAGCGCCTCAGCCGCCGGCCTCCTCGCCCCAGATCTGCTCAAGCCGACGGTCGCGGCCGCAATTATATCGGTAGAGGCGGTAGCGCAGCGGGTTCTTCAGATAGTAGTCCTGGTGGTATTCCTCAGCGGGGTGGAACGTGTCCGCGACGGACTCGATGCGGGTCACGATGGGCTCATCGAAGCGCGCTGCCATTTCCGCCAACGAGGCCTCGGCTGCCGCGCGCTGCCGATCATCGTGATAGAAAATCCCACTGCGGTACTGCGCTCCCGTATCGCAAAACTGCCGATCGACTGCAAACGGATCAATATTGCGCCAGAACACCTGGAGCAATGCCTCGTAGCTGACCCGGCCCGGGTCAAAGGCGACCTGCACAACCTCCGCATGCCCGGTCCGGCCGCGCGCGACCTCTTCGTAGACCGGGTTGGACTCCCGCCCGCCGGCATATCCGGCGGTCGTGGACACGACGCCCTCGAGCTTGTCGAAGGGCGGTTCCATGCACCAGAAGCAGCCGCCCGCGAAGGTCGCGAGCGCCAGCACCGGCGCATCGGCGGGGGCTGCGGCCTCTTGCTGAGAGGCCGACGCCGCGCCGCCATGCAAACCCAAAAGCAATAGTGCAGCTAAGCCACGCCAAGCCGCGCCACGCCGGAACATGCGGGTAATCATGCTGGAGCTCAACCCGGATCCCGCAGGGCCGGCAAGGCCTCGCCGGCGGGAACGAACTCGAGCGCCAGACCGTTATTGCACCACCGCTGCCCGGTTGGCGGCGGCCCGTCGCTAAAGACGTGGCCCTGGTGCCCACCGCAGCGACTGCAATGGTACTCAGTGCGCGGCCAGATCAGCCTGAAATCACGCTTGGTCTCCATCGCGCCATCGATCGGCCGGGTAAAGCTTGGCCAACCCGTGCCACTATCGAACTTGTCGGCGCTCTGGAATAGCGGCTGGTAGCAGGCCGCGCAGATGTAGGTACCGTCGCCATACTCTTTATCCAGCGGGCTGCTGCTGGACGGCTCGGTGGCTTCCTCGAACAGGACGCGATAACGACCCTCAGGCAGGATTTCCTTCCAGCGCTCGCGACTGACGTGGCGCAGGCTGCCTGGGGGCGGCTGCGTGTTACTGGCCCAACTGGCGCGACTCGCGAGCGGGAAGAGCGCCGGCAGCAGCATCGCCGCCGCCACGTGACCGATAACAGTTCGTCGTTGCATGTCGAGTCCTCGATAACTTTCTCGTTTGAGTCGCGTTTTCGCCAGGAGTTCGCATCTGGAGTCACCGCCCTATCCTACGCTGGGCGGGTCTGCCAAAATACCGCTCACTCGAGCCGGGACTGACTTCGAATGGCTGAATTTTTCTCGGGCATGCCCATGCTGGGCCGCGCGCTGCTGATCATGGGCGTCGTCGTCGTGCTGCATATCGGTGTCCACATGTTGCGTCTCGGCGGCGAGCGGCTCACGCGCCACGAGGCCACTGCCTCGGTGCGGAAGCTGCGCACCACAATCTCGCTGGGCACCAGCGTCAGCGTGTTCGCGCTTTATTTCTTCGCCATCGGCTTCATCCTCCAGGAACTCGGCATCAGCATGACCGCCTACCTGGCCAGCGCCTCCGTGATCGGCCTGGCGGTCGGCTTCGGGTCCCAGGGCGTGGTGCAGGATGTCGTCACCGGGCTGACCCTGATCTTCTCGAACCTCGTCGACATCGGCGAAATGGTCAACATCGGCGGGCAAACGGGTGTGGTGCGTTCCATCGGCATGCGCTTTATCGTGTTGGAAAATTCGCACGGCGCGCTGGTCAATATCCCCAACCGCACCATCACGAACGTGGTGTCCCATCCGCGCGGCTACGTCCGCCTCATCGTGGACGTCACGCTCTCCGCGGACGATGAAACCCGGCGGGCAATGATCACCCTGGTCGAGCAGCTGGTACCCACCGTTGCCGAGCAGTTTCCGGGCATTATGCGCAGCCCGCCCTCTGTCGAAGAACCTGTCAGCACCAGTGCCGGCCGTGCCTTTCTACGCGTGAAATTTCGTATCTGGCCGGACCGCTCCGAACCCGTCAGCCAGACCTTCAGGCAGGAACTGTTACACGGCCTGAAGAAACTCGATCCGGGTTACGCGGACTGGATGGTCGCGGTGCACTTTGAAGTGGAAAGGCCCGTGCGCCGCGAACGCAGCCTGGGCCTGCGGCGTCGCTGACCGGCTGGCACTGCGTTCAAAGCGTTTTCAGGTACTCGATCAACGCACGCCGTTCGGGCTCGCTCAAGGCGTCGCCGAACGTGTGGCCGCTGTTGCCGTAACCGTGGCGCGTCGTATCGTAAATGCTGCGCGCCTCGGCTGCGTCAGCCGCGCCGTCCTTGCCATGCTCGAGGACCTCGTAGCGCCAGCCCAGTGCTTGCCGGTCATACTCCGAACTGCCCGCCAGGTGGCGCCAGTAAGCCGGTCGCTGGCTGCTGTCGAGTAACGCCGCAATGCTTGGCACGGAGTCGTTGTGCAGGTACGGCGCCGTGGCCCAGACCGCATCCAGCGGCGGCGCGACGTAACCGGGTGCAGGCCGCGCCTGTGCACCCCGACCGTAGAAGGACTGGTTGAACCAGCGAATAAAACGTTCCGCCCTCACGGCCTGCTTGGCATAAGCCGGGTCGGTGCCGACCTGCTCGAGCGGCAGGACGAGATTGGGATAGCTCCAGTCCTCGCCATACGTGCCATGGCAAGCCGCACAATGTTGTGCGAACACTGCCTCGCCCTGCGCCGCCAACGCCTCATCGAGTGAATACGGCCAGCGCGGCGGCTCGATCGACGCAATGTACGCGCGTACATGCGTGAACCACTCGTCAATAACGCGCGCTTCCTCCAGGTCGTCGGTGCAAACCAGCGACTTGAGCATCATGTACGGCACGTGATCCCCCTGGCCACCGCCGTGATAGAACATGGCGTGTTTTTTCTGCATGCGCCACCAGGGCGGCACCGCGGTCGGCAACGGCTCGTGGGGCGGGGGCTCAAGCTGGGGCTCGTCATGCCATTGCAGGCTGCGGGGATCACGATGCGCCATCAACGCCATCGTCAGGTTTGGCGCCGGGTTGACGCCCACGGTGTCGGTCACCATGTAGGGCGCAATCGCGCCGATCCGGTCCGCCCAGCGCTGCCACGCGGCGGCCGGCGGCCCGTCGGCCACTCGCAGGCCGATACCCTCGATAGCGCGCATGGGGTTGCTGCTGAAATCAGCAAAGGCATTGCCCAGGCCGATCACCAGCTCACCGTCGAAGCGACCGCCGTGACAGGCGAGGCAATTACTCACCACCAGTTCGACACCATTGGCATCGACGGTGGCATTGAGATCATACGGCAACTCCGCATTGCGCCCGAGCCGCCCGGCGAGTTCGGGTGTGGCGGCGGGCTCCGGCGCTACGGCGGCATAGGCGTCGAACGGCACGCCGCAACTCACGTAGCCGCGATTGACGAGAATTTCGTAGCCGAGTTCCGGGTCACCAAGGCGCTGCACCGCCTCCGGCAGCGGCCCCGGCACGCCCAGGGCCACCGGCGGCTCGCTCGACTGTCCGCAGCCGCCAAGGAATGCCGCCGCAGCCAGCAAGCTGACCTGGATCACCTTCGTATTCACCATCGCCAACCTCCAGAACAGCAGACCCGGCACTTCATGGTACTGCGAAGTTGCTCAACTCGAGCAGGCCCCAGGTCGGTGCCGCAGCGGCTCCGCCGACAATACCCGTCCAACGGCCATCGCGTGACGCCGGATGGTCCGCCGCCAGCGGCTCGAGGCGCCACGCCTGGTCGCTGATCCCCGCATGCAATACCCAGCGTAGCGGGTAGCGCACACCGTCAACAACCCGCCAGCCGTCCTGTTGCGGCTCAAGCTCGAGTTCATCGGCCAGCGCAGCCGGCTGGGCCAGGCACTCCATCAGCGGTGTGCCACCGCCCGCCCGCCGGCGCAGTTGTTGACAGCGAATGGCAGCGCCCTCGCCGGCATCCAGCCAGAGACGCACCAGCGCCAACTGGCCGCTCCCGACCGGCAGCCCACGACCCCAGAGTCGGTCGAGCATGGCGCGTCCCGTGACCGCGTGGCTCTGTCCGGCCAACTCCAGGGCGCCTGAAACACGCAGCCCCGGCCACCAGTAACCACGATACAACTCCCCGTCGATGGCGATCGGTGCGGTATCCGGCATAGCGAGCCGCAGTGTCAGCGCCGCATCGGCGACGGCGCCGCGTAACACGAATGCGCGCCCGTCCTCATCCACGGTGAAGTCCCAGTCTTCCAGCCAGCTCCGGATCGGCGCAGTATCAGCGCCGGCCAACCCGAGCGAAGTGCGACTCAGCCGCTCCTCGACCCGTACCGGTCCGCCGACCGGCTCGATCGCAAGCCGGCCGCGATAGACATTGCGCAAAGCCCAAGCGGATTCTCGGCGTTTCGCCTCCGCCGGCCCCTGCACCGCGACGCGCTCGAGGGCCAGCTGGAAGCCATATTCTCGCCCTGCATCATCCCGTACGGCGCCTGCGAATAGCCACGACTCCACGAACTGCTCGCGCTTCGTGCCATGGTCACGCGGCCAGGCCAGCGGTTCATTCCCCGGTGGTGGAAACCCCTCGGCGAGCGCCTCGACGTCACCCAGGGCGCGTGCTACCGACACGGCGGGCCCGGACACGGCATGGTCACCGCGCCAATAGACCATAAGCGCCGCGGTGCTCGCGACTGCCAACACCAGCACGATCACAATGGCGGCCAGCAGGGCGCGCTTCTGCATAAGGACATCTTCCGTAGGGCAAGCAGCGGATATCCATACTATATCGCCGCGCCGACCCGTATCGATTCAGCGCATCGCTGCCGAGAGTTGCTTCATGGCAGCGCCTTGCGGCGTACGTACAGCGTCTTGCACACCCGCGCCACGACTTCGCCGCGTTCATCACGCACCTCGACCGGCCAGGTCGGCTGGTGTTTATCGCCGCCAGCCGTCGCCTCCAGCACTGCGGCTACCTGCTGTGGCGCAAGCTCGAATACCGCCGTCACCGTACCCCGCCCCGGCCGCAGGAATTCAATCTCGGCCGAACGGTCCCAGACGATGTAGTCGGGGCCGAGATTGCGCGCCAGCATGATGGCGTAAAAGGGATCCGTCATGGCAAACAGGCTGCCGCCGAAATGCGTGCCGAAATAATTCCGGTTGTACCAGCGCAGCTGCATGCTGACCACGACGCGGCGCCAGTCGGATGCAATTTCCCGCACCACGATGCCGGTCATCAGGTAAGGTGGATAGACGTTCAACAGCAGCCGCAGTGCGCGTGGCGACTGCAGGGCACGCAACACGCGATTCATCGATCGATGTCGAGCCGGTTGCTCACCAGCTGCCTTTCGAGATCCGGCGCTGAATCTCCGGATACTTGGTGACATCGAACACCGGCTCGACTTTGAGCGCCAGTTGCTGGTTGTAGTCACGCATGAGCCTGATGACCAGCCCGGACAGGAGCAGCACGGCCACCAGGTTGACGATCGTCATAAAGGCCATGGACAGGTCGGCCATGGCCCACACCAGGCGCAGGTCCAGCTGGGAACCGACAAAGATCCCGACCAGCACGACGAGCCGATAAGCGGTCAGCAGCCGCTTGTCAGGATGGATGAACGCCAGGCTGGTTTCGCCGTAGTAGGTGTTCGCCATCAGCGAAGTGAATGCGAAAAACAACAGCGCCACCGTCATGAAACCGGCGCCCCAGTCACCGACGAGCGCGCTCATGGCGCCCTGGGTCAAGGCCATGCCCGTGACGCCCGCACCCGCTTCGAACTGGCCTGACAACAGGATGATGGCGGCGGTGCAAGAGCAGATGACGATAGTGTCGGTGAATACGCCCAGCATCTGCACGTACCCCTGGCTGGCCGGATGCCGCACATCCGCGGTCGCAGCCGCGATCGGCGCACTGCCGGAGCCCGCCTCGTTGGAGAACAGGCCGCGTTGCACGCCGCTGATCAACGCCTGGGCAATGCCATAGCCCAGTACTCCACCCGCGGCCTGGCCGATACCGAATGCGCTCTCCACGACCAACCGGACGACGGCCGGCAACTGGCTGACGTGCGTGAATACCAGCCACAGCGCCATGCCGAGATAAGCCAGTGCCATGAAGGGCACAATAATTTCCGCAACGCGCGCGATGCGTCGAATGCCGCCGAATATGACCAGTCCAACGAAAAAGGCCGTGAGTACGCCCGTCCAGGCGGCATCGATACCGGTGACCTGTTCGACCGCACCCGACATGGTGTTGGATTGCACACCATTGAACGCAATCGGATAAGAAACGATCAAAAAAACCGAGAACAGGATGCCCATCCAGCGCTTGCCAAGCCCGTATTGCATATAGAAGGCCGGGCCACCGCGGTAACTGCCATCGCCATTCGGCACCTTGAACAACTGCGCGAGCGTCGATTCGAAGAAACTGGTCGCCATGCCCACCATGGCCGTAACCCACATCCAGAACACGGCGCCGGGCCCGCCCAGCTCCAGCGCCACCGCGACTCCCGCGAGGTTGCCGGTGCCGACGCGCGCGCCAAGGCTGGTGCAATAGGCCTCGAAGGAAGAAATCCCGCCGTGTTCCCGCCGGAAGCTGCGTTTCATGACGCCAAAGGTATGGCCGAAATGGCGTACCTGGATGAAGCCGGACATCACCGTGAAGAGTACCCCGGCGCCCAGCAGCAGCCAGATCAGCAGCGAGCCCCACATGAGCTGGTTGGCGGCGGCAATAAATTCGTTCACGTGACGCCTCGTTGATCCCCTGGCAGACAGCGCGCAAGTCTACGCGACAAAGCCCTCCCCGCGCAGCCGCTAAGCCGCTAAGCCGCT
>JBLRWC010000023.1:0-42821 GCA_047921455.1 Gammaproteobacteria bacterium | reverse complement strand
GGGCTGAGACGGCGCGGTCTGCGCGGCGACCGGGATTCCGGGCGTCGACGCCTTCACCGGGATATTTGATGCAGCCGTGGGGGCCGGCGGCTGGTTGCCGCCCGCATCGCTGTTGCTGCCGTTGCGCTGGTCGCGGCTCGCGCTGGAACCTTGTGCGTCTGTCCCATCACTCGCTTGCCGCCCGGCATCCTGGCCATCACCGTCCGGGCGGGACTTGCGCCCACCGCGACGGCGGCGACGCCGCTTGCTGCGGGGTTCGCCATCGCTCGCGGCGGCTTGACCGTCCGGACCTGGCGTCGCCGTGGCCCCGCCCGGCGCCGGCGCGGCCTGCTGGGCGTCAGCCGGCTTGGCCTGGGCCGGAGCCGCCGCCTTGTCGCGCGGGCTATCCTGGTCACGACCCTTGTCCTGCTGGCGCTGGCGGTCTCGGCCCTGGTCTTTTTGCTGGTCGCCGTCCTGGTCCTTGCCGCGGTTGCGGTTTCGGTCCTGGTCCCGATCGCCATCCTTGCCCTTACCGCGACCACGGCCGCGTCGACCCGTCTCGGATTTCTGCCGGTCACCGCGCTTGCGTCGCTCATCGTCCCGCTGGCGGGGTTTGCGTCCGGATTCGCTGGGCTGGCTGCCCTTGCTGGCGGGTTTGTCTGCCGGCGCTGCGGTTTCGCCAGCGCTGAGAGCGGCAAACCATGCCTTGAGACGGGCCCACAAGCCGGGCTTGCCGGGGGGTGGCGGCGCTTCCGGGCGCTGGGGGATGGGCGTGGCCGGCACGATGCCGGATACGGCCGGTTGCTCTGGTGTGCGCGTCGGCTTCAGGCCCGGCGTCGCATCTTCGGGCGCCGCCGTCTCGGTCGGCGCCAGCTGGTAACTCACGCCGGCGTTCTCCGCCAGCCCGATCGCGTCGTCACGGACCCGCCGGATGACGAAGTTGGGCGACTCGAGATGCTCGCGCGGCACGACGATGATATGCACCTCGTCACGTTGCTCGATCTCGCCCAGCCAGGCGCGTTTTTCGTTCAACAGGTACGTGCCGACGTCCACCGGCACTTCCGTGATGATCCGCGAACTGCGTTCCTTGCGCGCTTCCTCGCCGATCAGGCGCAGGATGGACAGCGACAGCGATTCGACGCTCCGGATCGCGCCCAGGCCCTGGCAGCGCGGGCAGGTGATGTGGCTGGATTCGCCGAGCGACGGGCGCAGTCGCTGCCGCGACATTTCCAGCAATCCGAAGCGCGAGATCCGGCCGATCTGGATGCGCGCGCGATCCATCTTGACCGCATCACGGAGCCGGTTCTCCACTTCACGCTGGTTGCGCTGCGGACCCATGTCAATGAAATCGATGACGATCAGGCCGCCCAGGTCACGAATGCGCAACTGGCGTGCAATTTCATCCGCAGCCTCGAGGTTGGTGTTGAGCGCGGTCATCTCGATGTCGTCGCCCCGGGTGGCGCGCGCCGAGTTGATGTCGATAGACAGCAACGCCTCGGTATGATCGATGACCACGCTGCCGCCGGACGGCAATTCCACGACGTGTGAATAAGCGCTCTCGATCTGGCTCTCGATCTGGAAGCGGGTAAACAAGGGCACCGGGTCGTCGTAGAACTTGAGCTTGCGCAGGTTGTGCGGCATCACCCGTTCCATGAACACGCGGGCTTCTTCATACACCGCCGGGTCGTCCACCAGGATCTCGCCGATTTCGGCAGAGAAATGATCGCGCAGCGCCCGCAGGATGGCGTTGCTTTCCTGGTAGATCAAAAACGGCGCCGGCCGCTCCACCGCGGTCCGCTTGATGGCTTCCCAGACCTGCAGCAGGGTATCGAGGTCCCACTGCAGTTCTTCGAGGCTGCGCCCCACGCCGGCGGTGCGCACGATCGCACCCATGCCTTCGGGCACCTCGAGACCGTCCATCGCCTCGCGCACCGCATCGCGGTCTTCGCCCTGGATGCGGCGCGATACGCCGCCGGCCTTGGGGTTGTTCGGCATCAGCACGAGGAAGCGGCCGGCCAGGCTCAGGTAGGTCGTCAGCGCCGCGCCCTTGTTGCCGCGCTCGTCTTTCTCGACCTGGACGACGATTTCCTGGCCTTCGCGCAGCAGTTCGCGAATATTGACCCGGCCGTTGGGTTCGCCGCCGACGAAGTACTCGGGGGAGATTTCCTTGACCGGCAGGAATCCATGCCGGTCGGCGCCGAATTCGACAAAAGCCGCTTCGAGGCTTTGTTCAAGGCGCGTTATGCGCCCCCGGTAGATATTTGCTTTGCGTTGTTCGCGGGAAGGGATCTCGATGTCGAGGTCATAGAGCTTCTGGCCGTCCACGACGGCCACGCGCAACTCTTCTTGCTGAGTTGCGTTCACCAGCATTCTTTTCATGAATAAAAACTCGCAGATCCAGGCCGGCCGTGGACCTCCCGTCGTCGGGGGCGCGCTCGCGGACGCGGGTCAGTTTCGGGCACGACGTTTCGTCCCCGAGGTGCAGGGTCGGCAGGAAAGTGATCAAGACCAAGTGCAGAATGCCGGTCATTTAGTCCGTGCCGGGCACCGCCCGCGGCCAGTTTTGCGCCCTTCTGGTCCTGTACAACCGCCAAGCGGAGGCAGGTGGGGGCGTTGGCCAAGCGATGGAAAAAATTTCAAAAGCATGCCGGCCAGCGGAACTCCGCGACCGGCCCGTAACCAGCGGCCGCTCGCGCATCCCAGTGTTCTTCGCATGGAGCGTGAAACGCGGCCCGTGTCGTACTATAGCAACCGCCTGAGCGCTCAGCAATCGCTAAGCCCCTGAATCCGGGAGGAGAATTTGGCCTCAACAACTGGCGCGAGCCGCCCGTCCGTGGAATTCGTCGCCATCGGCGACGACGAGGCGGGTCAGCGGCTCGATAATTTTTTGCTCGCGCGCCTCAAGGGCGTGCCGAAGTCACACATCTACCGGCTGCTGCGCAAGGGCGAGGTGCGGGTCAACAAGGGACGGGTCAAGCCCGACTACCGGCTCAAGTCCGGGGACCAGGTGCGCCTGCCGCCCGTGCGCCGACCGGAGCCCGGGGCGCCGACCATGCGCGGCCGGTCCGCCGGGGTGCAACTCGAGACGCAGATCCTGCACGAAGACGACCGCTTGATCGTGCTCGACAAGCCCACCGGGATCGCCGTGCACGGCGGCAGCGGCCTGTCGCACGGCGTCATCGAGGCCATGCGCGCGGCCCGGCCGGACGCGCCGTATCTCGAGCTGGTGCATCGCCTGGACCGTGAAACCAGCGGTTGCCTGTTGATTGCCAAGCGCCGCAGCATGCTGCGTGCGCTGCACGAGTTGCTACGCGAGGGCCGCGTCGAGAAGCGCTACCTGGCGCTGGTGAAAGGACGCTGGGAGCTGGGCGAGGTGCGGCTGGAGGATCGACTGCGCAAGACCATGCGCGGCGGCGAGCGGGTGGTTGCGGTGGACGCAACCGGCAAGACGGCGGCGAGCATTTTTCGCCCGGTGGAAATCGGCTCTGCGGCGTCGCTGCTCGAGGTCAGGATCATGACCGGGCGAACCCACCAGATCCGCGTGCAGGCGGCCGAAGCGGGCCACCCGCTGGCCGGCGACGAGCGCTATGGCGACCGGGACTACAACCGCAAGATGAAGGGCCTGGGGCTCGAGCGCCTGTTCCTGCATGCCGCTTCGGTCGGCTGGGAGGATCCTGTCAGCGGCGAATGGCGCATGTTCTCGACGCCGTTGCCGGACGATTTGCGCGAGGTGTTGTCCAGGCTGGAGGTTCACCATGGCTAGCCGGACGCAGCTGGTGGTGTTCGACTGGGACGGCACGCTGATGGACTCGACGGGCCAGATCGTGGCCGCGGCCACCGCCGCGATTGCGCAGCTGGGCTTGCCGGTCCGGTCCCCGGCGGCCATTCGGGACATCATCGGCCTCGGGCTCAGGGAGTCGTGGCAGCGACTGTTCCCCGAGCACGGGCCGGACGATTTCCTGCCGTTCGTGGATGCTTACCGGGACCACTTCCTGGCCCCGGAACAACAGACGGCACAGCTGTTCGCGGCGGCGGCGGATGTCGTCGAAGCGCTCGCAGGGCGCGGTTTCCTGCTGGCGGTGGCGACGGGCAAGAGCCGCCGGGGGCTCGATCGCGACCTGGCCACCACCGGCCTGGACCGCTTCATGGCCGGCACCCGGACGGCCGACGAAACCCGCTCGAAGCCGCATCCGGACATGCTCCACGAACTGATGAGCAGCCTGGGAGCCGCACCGGCGGCGACGTTGATGGTGGGCGACACGGAATGGGACCTGGAGATGGCGCGCCGGGCCGGCGTGCCCGCCGTGGCGGTCAGTTACGGGGCGCATTCGCCGGAGCGGCTGCATCCCTATGAGCCGCTGGCCTGCATCGATACGCTAGAGGCCCTGTTGGCCTTGCTGGAATAGGGACGCGGGAGGATTAGGGCCGCGGGACCTGGAGTACCGGCATGCCGAGTCGGTGCAGCGCCTGCGACAGCCAGATCAGCGGTAGCCCGATCAGCCCGGTCGGGTCCTGGCTGTCGATGCGCTCGAACAGGGCGATACCGAGGCCCTCGGCGCGGAAACTGCCGGCGCAGTCGAGCGGTTGATCGCGCTCCACGTAGCTGCTGATCTCGGCCGGTGTCAGGGGGCGAAACACCACCCGGGTGATGTCCATGTGTTCCTCGTGTGCGCCGGGCCGCGTACCGCTCAGTACGCTGACACCCGTCAAAAACTCGACCTCGCGGCCGGCAGACAGTTTCAGCTGCTGGGCCGCCCGCGCGGCGTTGCCCGGTTTGCCGAGAATTTCATCGCCGCGCACCGCAAGCTGGTCCGAGCCGATGACCAGCGCGCCCGGGTGATCGGCCAGCACCGCCGCAGCCTTCGCCCGGGCCAGGCGCATCACGGCGTCGGCGGGCGGTTCACCGGGCGGGATGCTTTCATCGATATTCGCTGCCACTGGCGTGAACGGCAGGCCGAGGCGAGCGAGCAGGGCTCGTCGATAGGGTGAAGCGGAGGCCAGCACCAGCGCGGGCGGGGAATCGGCAACTTGCTCGGTATCATTCATGGGCCAGAGATTAACTTGCCGGCGAAGCGAGGGCAAAATATTCCACCTTTCAATACTTTGACAGAATTCCCCGGGCCAGATATTCTTGCCGGCTTATGTTCGCAGAGCTTGACCGGTTGCTGGAGCCTGCAGCGCTTGCCGCAAGAGCCTGGAGGTTGCGTGCCGAAACGCCGTTGCGTGACTGGCCGCGGCTTGCGGAGCTTAATCCGGGCGGCGCGGAAGCGGGCGAGTCGGTGAGGCTGGATCTCGCGTGGCGCGGTGACGAAAGCGGCGTCGCGTTGCTCGAGGGCGAACTGGAAGTGAAGCTGCGCTGCGTTTGCCAGCGTTGCCTCGAGGAGATGGAACTCGATTTGTGCGCGCGACCGAAGCTATATTTCGGTGGCGCGCAGGAGCCGGGGGCGGCCGCGGCAGCGGCCGGTTTCGAACTTTGCGAGCTGGAGCCGGGCGCCACGTTGCGGCAACTGCTCGAAGACGAGGCGTTGCTCTCGATGCCGGTGTTCCCGGTGCACGAGCGTAGCGAAGATTGCGGTGCGCTGGCTGCGAAGCTGGCGGAACTGGAGCCCGCCGGGAGCGGGGACAAGTCGTCGAGCCCGTTCGCGGTGCTCGCGGAACTCAAGCGCAAGAATTGATTGACGGAGCATCGCCACCATGGCTGTACAGAAAAGCAGAAAGACCCCCTCGAAGCGCGGTATGCGGCGCTCGCACGATTCGCTCAGCGGGCCGACCTTGTCGGTAGACCCGACCAGCGGCGAGACGCATCGTCGTCACCACGTCACGGCCGACGGCTTCTACCGCGGCAAGAAAGTAATGGACGTCGCCACGGTGGTGGACGAGGAATAGCCGTCGCCGGCCGCACCTGGCCGCGCGCCGCATTCCATACTCCCGGCTCGGCCCCATGTCGAAACAGCTGACCATTGCGATTGACGCCATGGGCGGGGACAACGCGCCCGCAGTCCCGGTCGCCGCGACGCTTGACCTGTTACGCCGGAAGCCCGGCCTGCAGGCGATCCTGGTCGGTCTGCCAGACAAAATCACCCCGCTGGTCGAGCATCGCTCCGCCGGCTTGCGCCAGCGCGTCAGTATCGAGGCGGCTTCGCAGGTGGTCGCGATGGACGAGCCGCCGGGCGAAGCGCTCCGCCGGAAACGCGATTCCTCGATGCGGGTGGCGATCAACCTGGTGCGCGAGGGCCGCGCCGCGGCCTGCGTGAGCGCTGGCAATACCGGCGCGTTGATGGCCACGGCCAAGTTCGTCCTCAAGATGCTGCCGGGGGTTGATCGTCCGGCCATCATTTCGGCGATCCCGTCGCTCGGCGGCCAGACCCAGATGCTCGACCTGGGCGCCAACTCGGTGTGCACGGCCCGCCAGTTGTGCGAGTTTGCCGTCATGGGCGACATCGTGGCGTCCGACCTCCACGGCCTCGAGCGTCCGCGCATCGGGCTGCTCAATATCGGCACCGAGGACATCAAGGGCAGCACCACCCTGAAGCAGGCGCACCAGTGGTTGCGCGCCAGCTCGCTCGAATATGTCGGCTTCGTCGAGGGCACGGATATCATGTCCGGGAATGTCGACGTGGTCGTCACGGACGGATTTACCGGCAACGTGGCGCTCAAGACCATCGAGGGGACCGCGCGGATGTTGGCGCAGGTTACCCGCGAGGAGATCAGGCGCAGTCTTGTCAGCCGGATGATGGCGCTGGGCGCAGCGCCCCTGTTTCGTTCGCTCGCCGCACGGATCGACCCACGGCGCTACAATGGCGCCAGTTTTGTCGGCCTGCAGGGCATCGTGATCAAGAGCCACGGCAGCGCGGACGAGACCGCCTTTGCGACCGCTATCAGTACCGCGGTGCTCGAAGCGCAACAGGGCGTGCCGACGCGGATCGGGCACGTCATGGCAGAGCAGTCCTTCCCGGAGCATACAGAATGATCTACTCGCGCATCATCGGCACCGGGCGCTATCTCCCCGCGAATCTCGTCACCAATGCCGATCTCGAGCAGCGGCTGGATACCAGCGACGAGTGGATACGCTCGCGCACCGGCATCGAGCGCCGCCACGTCGCGAGCCCGGGTGAGGGCACTACGGACCTGGCCGAACAGGCGTCGCGCGCCGCACTCGAGGCCGCCGGCGTGCGTGCTGAAGAAATCGACATGATCGTGGTCGGCACGACGACGCCGGACCAGGTATTTCCTAATGCGGGCGTGTTGTTGCAAAGCCGGCTAGGTATTCGCGGCTGTCCCGCGTTCAGCCTCGAGGCTGCCTGCACCAGCTTCATCTATGCCCTGGCGGTCGCTGACAAGTTCATCCAGACCGGCACTGCCAGGACGGTGCTGGTGGTCGGCGCCGAGACGATCACGCGCATGCTCGACTGGCAGGATCGCACCACGGCGGTGCTGTTCGGGGACGGGGCGGGCGCGGTGGTCCTGCGAGCGGATTCGGCGCCGGGTCTCGTGTCGACGCACCTGCATGCTGACGGACAGTACAAGGACCTGTTGTATTTTCCGACCGGGGTAGGGACAGGGATGCAACCGGTCGGCGGTGACAATTCCATCCAGATGAAGGGTAACGAGGTGTTCAAGGTCGCCGTCAATACCCTGGGCCGCATCGTGGACGAGACGCTGGCGGCGAATGACTTGCGCAAGCAGGACATCGACTGGCTGATTCCGCACCAGGCCAATATCCGCATCATCCAGGCCACTGCGAAAAAGCTCGAGATGCCGATGGAGCGGGTGGTCTTGACGGTGCAGGATCATGGCAACACCTCGGCCGCATCGGTGCCCATGGCGCTGGACGTGGCGGTCCGCGACGGTCGCATCAAGTCCGGTGACTTGCTGTTGCTGGAGGCCTTCGGTGGTGGCTTTACCTGGGGATCAGCGCTGATACGCTGGTGAGCGCAGCGTCGTTACGCGCATGATGCGCGCGTTCAGCCGGATCAGCGCCGGCAGCACCACGGCCCAGCACAGCCCGACCCCCACCGCGTAGATCCAGCTGGGAATCGCCAGTTGTACCGCCCCGGCCCGGGCGCCGACCCAGTAGGAAAATCCCCCACCCAGCAGCCCGAAGAGGGCCGCGAGCGCGGGCCGCGGCCGCAGCCAGGCGAGCGAGTGGCCGAGGGTCAGTGAGAAGGCAGCCCACAGCGCCACCAGCCAGAGCGGCGCGAACGCGGGCGACGGCCAGGCTGCCGCGTAGCTCACGGCGCCGGACAAGGACCAGGCACTGTCGATGACGAAGCCGGCGCTCGCGAAGACCCCCATCGCGACCAGGTCATAGCGGGGCCGTGCCGCCAGTGACACCTGGACGGCAGCGAACAGCAGCAGCGCGACCGGTCCGGCCCATGCCAGGCCGGCGGCGGCGCCGAACACGGTAACAAACCAGGCGATATTGAATCCCACCGCATTGGCGGCAGGCGGAAGCCAGGGGGGGGCAGGCTGGACGAGCGTGTTCATGTAAGCTTGTTCGGCAGCCGCCGCGAGGCGGATTCATCGGGGTGCAGATACAGGAGGTTTTCGGACGATGAGCGACCAAAAAGATCAGGCGGAGCAATTCCACAGCTGGCGGCCGCACCCGTGGCACGGCCTGGTGCCGGGCCTCAACCCGCCACTGGAAGTGCGCGCCTACATCGAGATCACGCCGTTCGACCTCGTCAAGTACGAAGTCGACAAGGAATCCGGCTACACGATTGTCGATCGGCCGCAGCGGACTTCGGCGGCGCCGCCGGTGTTGTATGGTTTCATTCCGCAGACCTATTGCCACACCCGGGTGCAGCGACTCACGCCGAGCGCGAAGCGCGCGGACGGCGATCCCCTCGATATCTGCGTCATCAGCGAGCGCCAGATCGAGCGCGGCGATATCCTGCTGAACACGCGCGTGATCGGCGGTATCCAGATGATCGACGGCGGCGAGGCGGACGACAAGATCATCGCCGTGCTGCGCAACGACAACATCTGGAGCGATGCGAACGATATTGCCGACTTGCCGCACGTCATGATCCAGCGCATGCAGCACTATTTCAGCACCTACAAGATGGGGCCGAACATGACCTCCGGCGTCGAAATCACGGCCACCTATGGACGCGACCATGCCGCCAAGGTCGTCACCGCCGCCATCCGCGATTACCAGGAAGTGTTCGGCCCGAGCCACCGCGCCTGGGAGAAAATCGAGGAACGCATGATGCTCGGCGACGAGGAGCCGCCCGGCGGCGGTTGACCGGGCGGGCGGCGCGGGTGGGCGGTGGTTCAGCCGCCCAGTTCGTCGTACAGGGCGATGAATTCCTCGGTCAGCTTGTGGCGGGGCGCAAGGTGAATGAGCGGTATGCACTGCTCGTGCGATTCCCGCATCTTGACGCTCGAGGACAGCTTGGTGTCGAGCACCGGCAGGCCTTCTGCGCGCAGCTCGTCCACCAGCCGTTGCGGCAGGTTGGCGCGCGACATGAACTGGTTGATGACGATGCCTTCGACTTCCAGTTCGTCGTTGTGA
This sequence comes from Gammaproteobacteria bacterium, assembly GCA_047921455.1. Taxonomy (GTDB): domain Bacteria; phylum Pseudomonadota; class Gammaproteobacteria; order Steroidobacterales; family XN24; genus XN24. The sequence continues at coordinate 33,325 of JBLRWC010000023.1, read as the reverse complement.
TCCGCGCGTGTTTCCTCGACATTCTCCAGCAGCGTGTAGAGCGCGCGCCGTGAAAAATCGTCGCAATCAAAGGGTATCAGGCAGGCGTCCGCCGCAATCAGCGCCGACAAGGTGAAAAAATTGTAGGCTGGCGGCGTGTCGACGTAGATGGCGTCGAATTGCTCGGATAGCTTGAGCAGCAATTCCCTGAGCTTGTAGATCTTGTGGCGGGACTCCAGTTTGCCTTGCAGTTCGCCGAGTTCGGGCGACGAGGCCAGAACATGCAGGCCCTCGTATTCGGTCGGCGTCAGGTAACGCAACGGATCACGCGGCAGAATCCGGATCGCGAGCGAGTCGGCGAAGAACGACGCCACGTCGTTCTGCACCGATTCCCAGGCGTCGCCAAGCAGGTACTGGCTTGAATTGCCCTGCGGGTCGAGATCGACGACCAGCGTGTCACGGCCGCGCGCGGCGCTGATGGCCGCAAGGTTGGCCGTGATGCTCGATTTCCCGACCCCGCCTTTCTGGTTGAATATCACTCGGCGCATGGTGGGGCGCTCAGAGCAGTTTCGGCTGGCCGCCCTCGAGGCGGTCCCGCTCGCGGCGGCGCTGGGCGCGCTCGCGCAGTTGCGCCCGGCGCGCGGCCAGTTTTTGCGCGCGCTTGTCGGCATTGCGCCGCAGGTGAAAGCCGCTGTCGTACTTGCGGCGGTACTCGCAGAAATCCTGGTAGGCTTCTATTTCGTGCTTCAGTTCGCGAAACGCAAGCTCGATCATGATGGCGTCATCGAGGAAGCCGATACCCGGGATATTGTCCGGTATCATGTCGTCGGGATCAGAAAAATAGACCAGCGCGGACAGCACGCGATCTTTTTCAGCCGCGCTCATCGGCCATTCCTGGTCCTCGATCATGTCCGCCATGGCCTTCAGGCGATCGATCCGCTCGCCAATGTAGTTCGGTACGCGGCCGGCGCCGACAGCAGCAAACGAGGCCCGGGCCGTGTCGATGATTTCTTCATCCTTGGCGTCACGGGCGGTGTGTCGCGCCTTGCGCAGCGCCGCGCGAAAATGCTTGACGTCTTTCGTGCTCAGTTCGAAGGAAATTCTCAGGCTCATGGGGGGGCGCTCTACCGAAGGAAGATCGAAGCCTAAGGTTCGCTTGCTGGAGCGTCAACCAGTGGCCCGCGGCGGACGCGTGGCTTTGGCGGCGACGGCAGGTAAAATAGCAGCTATGAGATATAAACATTTGCCCGGAGGAGCAGCTTGATGGTGACTACCAGGTCTTGCGTGGCGACGCTTCTTGCGCTGCTGGCGATGAGCGGCCACGCCGCGGCGGCGAACTTTGTCCTGCCGCCGGAAGGCACCGACCTGGTGGGCGTGCCGGCCTGGATGCACACCCGCGACGAGGACACGTTGCTGGACGTGGCGCGTGATTACAGTATCGGTTATACCGAGCTGGCGCGGGCGAACCCCGGCGTGGATACCTGGATCCCGGGCGAGGGCACGCGGGTGTTGTTGCCCACCCGCTACGTGCTGCCGCCGGGTCCGCGCGAGGGCATCATCATCAACCTGCCGGAGTATCGCCTGTATTACTTCCCGAAGACGAAGCCGGGCGAACGCGCACAGGTCGTGACCTATCCGATCAGTATCGGCAAAATGGACTGGGATACGCCCATCGGCCGCCATCGCATCATCAGCAAGGCCAGCAATCCGTCCTGGCACCCGCCGGAATCCATCCGCCAGGAGCGCGCCAAGCGGGGCGAGATCCTGCCGCGGGTCGTGCCGCCGGGACCGGACAATCCGCTCGGCGCCTATGCCATGCGGCTCAACCTGACGTCATACCTGATTCACGGCACCAACAATCCTGACGGCGTGGGCATGCGCGTCACCTCGGGTTGCATCCGCATGTTCCCGGAACATATCGAACAGATTTTCCCGAAGGTGGATGTCGGTACGCCGGTGAGCATCATCAGCGAGCCGATCAAGGTCGGCTGGGCGGCGGATACGCTGTACGTGGAGGTGCATCCGCCGCTTGAAGAAGAGAGCGAATCGCAGTTGCGGATGCGCTTTACGTCGCTGCTCAGGGAAGCGGCCCAGCTGCGCGGGATCGAGATCGACTGGCCGCGCGCAGACGGTATTTTTGCGGCGGCGACCGGAGTGCCGACCGAAGTGCCGTTGCGGCGCCTGCGGGTGGCGGAGCAGTAGCCGGGGTAATAGCCGGGGAAAAGCCGCAGCGGTGCAAACGCCGCAATAAAAAAGGCCGCAGCAAGCTGCGGCCTTTTTTGTTCTTGCGAACGCGTCCTTACTTGGACATCGTGCGCTCGAACATCCGCTCGATCCGACCGGTGTTGGCGGCGCAGCAGGCCTGGGCCTCGCTGGCGGCCTGGGCGGCACGATTGGCGGTGTTCTGTGCGTTGGTGGCAACGCGCCGGGCTTCGTCCGCGCTGGCGTTGGCGGCGTCAGCGGTGGTCTTGGCGGCACGAGCCTCGTTCAGAGCCTGCTCAGCCGTGGTACGCACGGCGTCGAGGTCCTGCTGGGACACGGCACAGCCGCTCATCACGCCAAGCGCAATGACGGCAACGCCGGCATACAGGAAGTTCTTCTTCATGGATTCAAATCCCCTGGTGATCTCAATGGATATTCGCATGCGGAAAAACGGCGGAATCATTCTGCCGTTACATAATCGCCCTTAATACGGTACAGAAAGCAGCTTTTCAAATCAAGCGGCTAGCGTATTTTGCGCCAATTCGGGAGGGGTATGAAGACGGCTGCTTGCCATCACCGGGTACTGTATATACTATCAAGTCTGGTTATCCTTACAGGACTAGGGACATGCGCGACAAGCTCACTGTGCGGCAACGCCAGGTACTCGACCTGGTACGGGAAAACATCGAGGACTCCGGTATGCCGCCGACCCGGGCGGAAATCGCCACGGCGCTGGGATTTCGTTCCGCGAACGCCGCCGAGGAACACCTCCGGGCGCTGGCGCGCAAGGGTGTTATCGAGCTCGTGCCGGGCGCATCACGCGGTATTCGCCTGAAAGAGGCGTCGCGCGAGCCGGCGGGCCTGCCGCTGGTCGGCCGGGTCGCTGCGGGGCAACCGATCCTTGCCGAAGAACATATCCAGGGTCGTTACCAGATCGACCCGGCCCTGTTTCGTCCGTATCCGCATTACCTGCTCCAGGTGCACGGCATGAGCATGCGTGACGCGGGTATCCTCGACGGCGACCTGGTCGCGGTGCACCGCACGCCGGATGTGCGCAGCCGGCAGATCGTCGTGGCCCGGCTGGACGACGAGGTCACCGTGAAGCGCTACCGGCAGGAAGGCAAGATTGTCTGGCTGATGCCGGAGAATGCCGATTTCGAGCCGATTCGCGTGGATCTCGATCTGCAGGCCATGGTGATCGAGGGTGTCGTCGTGGGCGTCGTGCGGCGGTCCTGACGGCTTTAGCCGGACACGCCGAAAACCTGGCTGCAGCACCGAACATGACCGAGCCATTGCAAGCCCTGCTGGATGATCCGCGGCTCTGGCGGGCCGGGCGTCGGACACGCCACTGGCCGACCTTGCCGAGTGGTTACCCGCGCCTCGACGCCTTGCTGCCGGGCGGCGGCTGGCCTGCGGGCATGCTCACGGAGATCGCGGTCGAGCGCTGGGGCAGTGGTGAACTGGCGCTGTTCATGCCGCTGCTGGCGCGTCTTTCCGACGCTGAAAACGGCCGCGCGAGCGGCTGGATCACCTGGGTGTCGCCGCCGTTTCTGCCGTATGCGCCCGCCCTGGCGGCGGCTGGCGTCAACCTGGCGCGGCTGTTGCTGGTGCACGGCCAGAATGACGCGGAATCGCTCTGGGCGGCCGAGCAGGCGCTGCAGTCCCGCAGTTGCCGGGTCGTGCTGGCCTGGGCGGAGCGCGCGGACGGGCGCTGCCTGCGCCGCCTGCAGCTGGCCGCCGAAGGCAGCCGCACGCCGTTGATCCTGTTCCGGCCACCGGCGGCGCTGGCCGCGCCATCCCCCGCCGCCCTGCGTCTCAGCCTGGACGCCGGCGCCGCGGGCGCTTGCCTGCGGCTGGTCAAGCATCGTGGCGGCGCGGCGAAATACTTGCCGGTCGCCGCCCTGCATGAATGATGAACAAGCCAGCGGCGCAATTACGTCCGGGCCTGGCCGGGCCGTCGGCGTCCCCGGGCACTGGCGGGCTTGCCCGCTGCGCGCCGGCAACGCCGCTCTGGCTTTGCCTCGGCCTGTCGCGATTGCCGCTGGAGGTTCGCAGCGGCGGTGACGACGACGGGGCGGCGCGGGTCATCGTGGATTGCGCCGGCCGTGTCGTCCAGGCCAACACGTCCGCCGCGGAGAGCGGGGTGGCCGCCGGCCTGCCGCTGAATGCCGCGCGCGCCCTGTGCCCCGGCCTGGTGGCGCTGGCGCGGGACGCAGCCGCGGAACGGGCAGCCCTCGAGCGTCTCGCGGCCTGGGCTGGCGCATTCACGCCCATCGTCAGTATCGTGCCCCCGGCCGCCTTGCTGCTCGAGGTGCGCGGCAGCCTGCGCCTGTTTGGCGGTCTCGAGCCATTGCGGGCGCGGTTGCGCACGGCGCTGCGCGCGACCCGTCATGTCGCCCGGGAGGCCGTGGCGCCGACGCCGTTGGCGGCGTTGTGGCTGGCGCGCGCGGGCGAGGCCGAAGCCGTGACGGATCCGGCGACACTGGCCAGCCGGGTCGGCCGCCTGCGGCCCGTGGTCACCGGCTGGCCGGCCAGCACCCTGGCGAGTTTGCGCGGCCTGGGGATCGAGTCACTGGCGGATTGCCTGCGCCTGCCGCGGGACGGTTTCGCGCGCCGCATCGGCCGGGAAGCGCTCGCCGATCTCGACCGGGCGCTCGGCCGGAGTCCGGATCCGCGGCCCGCGTTTCGCCTGCCGCCGCGTTATCGCGGCGCACTGGAACTGGCGGCCGAGACCGTGGACACGAGGCGCCTGGCGGCTGTACTGGACGGCCTGTTCGCCGAGCTCGAGGGTTTTCTGCGCGCCCGCCAGCGGGCAGTCAGCCGGCTGGTCATCCGCTTTTCTCACCTGCAACGTCCCGCCACCGAGTTGACGCTCGGGCTGGCCAGCCCGGGCCTCGAGGCCGCGCATTTCGCCGCCCTGTTTGCCGAACGACTCGAGCGCTCTGCCTTACCGGCGCCGGTCATCCGCGTGACGCTCGAGGCGGAATCCGGCGAGTCTTTCGATCCGCTGGCCGTCGGCCTGTTTGGCGATGAGCCGGGCGCCACGACCGGGCTCCGGCTGGTCGAACGGCTGCGTGCACGCCTCGGCAGCGCCGCGGTGCATGGCGTCTGCCTGCTCGATGAGCACCGCCCGGAACAGGCCTGGCAGGTCGCGGAACCCGGCGCCGGCGCCTACACGGTCGCGCCAGCCGCGGCGCCGACAGCCGGCTTGCGGCCCTGCTGGCTGCTGGAATCGCCGCGACCGCTGCCGTGTCGCGACGGCCGACCCAGCTTCGACGGGGCGCTGTTGCTGGAGAGTGGTCCTGAACGACTCGAGACTGGCTGGTGGGATGGCCGCGAGATCACGCGGGATTACTGGGTTGCGCGCACGCCGGCCGGTACGCGGCTCTGGATTTTCCAGGATCTTGCCGCGGCCGTTCGGCCGGCTGCGCCGCGCTGGTTTTTGCATGGTGTATTCGGATGAATACGCCGGCATATGCGGAGTTGCACTGCGTGTCCAACTTCAGTTTCCTCAGGGGTGCCTCGCATCCGGCGGAACTCGTGCAGCGCGCCGCGGAACTCGGTTACGAGGCGCTGGCGCTCACCGACGAGTGCTCGGTGGCTGGCATCGTGCGCGCCTGGGAGGCCGCCCGCGAATGCGGCCTGCGGCTCATTGTCGGCAGCGAGTTCAGGCTCGAAGACGGTTTGCGGATGGTGTTGCTGGCGAGCGACCGGGCTGGCTACGGGCAGCTTTGCCGGTTGATCACGCGCGGGCGGCGGGCGGCGGCGAAAGGCAGTTACCGATTGTCACGGGCTGATTTGTCGGACGGCTTGCCGGGTTGCCTGGCGATCTGGTTGCCCGGTGAGTTCCCCGCAGCAGCCGTCACGGCGGCCGCGAGCGACGGTCGCTGGCTGGCCGGGCGGTTCCCGGGACGGACATGGCTGGCCGTCGAGTTGTTTGCCGACGGCCGCGACCAGGCGCGGCTCGCAACGCTCGAGCAGCTTGGCGACCAGGTGGGCGTGCCGCGGGTCGCATGCGGCGACGTGCACCTGCACGTGCCCGGGCGGCAGCGGCTGCAGGACCTGGTGACGGCGATTCGCCTGGGCAAGCCGCTGGCGGCGCTGGGACGACAATTATTTCCGAACGCCGAGCGCCACCTGCGCCGCCGCGAGCGCCTGGCCGCGCTCTATCCTCGCGCCCTGCTCGAGGCGGCGGCCGGGATCGCGCGGCGTTGCAGTTTTACGCTCGACGAGCTGGACTGGCGCTACCCGGCCGAGCTGGTGCCGGCCGGCGAGACGCCCTCGTCGTGGCTGGCGCGGCTGACCGCGGAAGGCATGGCACGGCGCTGGCCGGCGGGCCCGCCCGCGGCTGTCGCAGGGCTGGTGCGCCGCGAGTTGGGGCTGATCAGTGAGCTCGGTTACGAGGCGTATTTTCTCACCGTGCACGATATCGTCCGCCATGCGCGCAGCCTGGGGATTCTCTGCCAGGGGCGCGGCTCGGCGGCCAACTCGGCGGTTTGTTTCAGCCTGGGGATCACCGAGGTGGATCCGGCGCGCATGTCGGTGCTGTTCGAGCGCTTCATCTCGAAAGAGCGTGATGAGCCGCCGGATATCGACGTGGACTTCGAGCACGAGCGGCGCGAGGAAGTCATCCAGTACATTTATGCGAAGTACGGTCGGCGCCGTGCCGCGCTGGCGGCGACGGTGATTCGCTACCGGCCGCGCAGTGCGCTGCGGGATGCCGGCAAGGCGCTGGGGCTTGCGCCGTTGCAGGCCGATACGCTGGCGAAAGCCATGCACTGGTGGGACGGCAAGGACATCGCGGCGGAACGCATTCGCGACGCCGGTTTCGATCCGGACAATCCGCAGATTGCGCAGCTGCTTGCGCTGGCCCGCACGCTGGTCGGCTTCCCGCGGCACCTGTCGCAGCACGTCGGCGGCTTCGTCATCGCCGACGACTGCCTGGAGGCGCTGGTGCCGGTGGAGAACGCCGCCATGCCGGAACGCACCGTCATCCAGTGGGACAAGGACGATCTCGACGCGGTAGGCATGATCAAGGTGGACGTGCTCGGGCTCGGCATGCTGAGCGCGATCCGGCGCAGCTTTGCGCTGATCGAGGGTTTTCGCGGCCGCCGCTGGACACTGGCGACGGTGCCGGCCGAGGATCCGGCGGTCTACGACATGATCTCGGCGGCGGACACCATGGGCGTGTTCCAGGTCGAGTCGCGGGCGCAGATGGCCATGCTGCCGCGCCTGCGGCCGCGGTGTTTTTACGACCTGGTTATCGAGGTCGCCATCATTCGCCCGGGTCCTATCCAGGGGGACATGGTCCATCCCTACCTGCGCCGTCGCAACGGCGAGGAGGCGGTCAGTTATCCGAGCGAAGAAGTGCGCCAGGTACTGGCGCGCACGCTCGGCGTGCCGATCTTCCAGGAGCAGGTGATGCAGCTGGCGATCGTGGCGGCTGGTTTCAGCGCGGGCGAGGCGGACCAGTTACGCCGCGCGATGGCAGCCTGGCGCCGCAAGGGTGGGCTGGGGCCTTTCGAGGCGCGACTGACCGAGGGCATGCGGCGGCGCGGTTACAGCGAGGAATTCGCGCAACGGATTTTCAGGCAGATCCTCGGCTTCGGCGAGTACGGTTTTCCCGAGTCGCATGCCGCGAGTTTTGCGCTGTTGGTCTACGTGTCGGCCTGGCTGAAGCACCACGAGCCGGCCGCCTTCCTGTGCGCCTTGCTCAACAGCCAGCCGATGGGTTTTTATGCGCCCGCGCAACTGGTGCAGGATGCGCGCCGCCACGGGGTCGAGGTGCGGCCGGTGGATGTGCTGGCCAGCGACTGGGACTGCACGCTGGAGCGGGGAGCGGCGGGCGCACCGGCGGCCCGGCTCGGCCTGCGCATGGTGGCGGGCTTTTCCGCGGCCGGCGGCGCACGCCTGGTCGATGCCCGGCGCACGCAGGGTTTCGGCAGCATCGACGAGCTGGCGCGGCGCGCCCGGCTGGATCGCGGCGATCTTGCCGCCCTGGCGCGAGCCGGCGCGCTCGCCGCGCTGGCCGGCCACCGCTATCGCGCCGGCTGGGCCGTGGCCGGCGTCGAGGCGCCGCTGCCCTTGCTGGACGAGGCACCCGTCCGCGAGGGCGTGCCGTTGTTGCGCGCGCCGACCGAGGGACGGGATATTGCGGCGGACTATCGCAGCACCGGCCTGACGCTCGGCCGCCATCCGCTGGCCTTGCTGCGGGAACGGCTGGCCGACGATGGCCTTGTCAGCGCGGCCGAATTGAGCGTTGCGCCGCATGGCGCCTGGACAGCCTGCGCCGGCGTCGTCATCAATCGCCAGCGGCCGGGCAGCGCCAAGGGCGTCATGTTCGTGACGCTCGAGGACGAAACGGGCCACGTCAATATCGTCGTCTGGAAAACGGTGGCCGAGACCTGGCGCCGCCCCTTGCTGGCGGCCCGCCTGCTCGAGGTCGCCGGCCGGATCCAGCGCGAGGGCGACGTCGTGCACCTGGTGGCCGAGCGCATGGTCGATCGCAGCAGGCTGCTCGGGGAACTGGAGGTGCGCTCGCGGGACTTCCACTGACTGGCGGTGCGCGCCGGCCGGTGGGTGCGCGGGCTGGCATAATGAGGCGTCTCGTCATCGACAGCGCGATTACGCGCGACCATGGAGGTTTCATGTCTGCACGAAACGATAAATCTCGGCCGGGCGCTGCGGCGGATTGCGGCGCGCATGACGATGGGCGGCGCCGGTTCATGGTGGGTACCACCGCGGGCTTGACCGGCCTGGCACTGGGCGGCGGGCTGGGGGGCAGCGCCGCTTTCGCCGACCCGCACGCCGCACCGCGACGCTACCAGGACAAGGTGGTGCTGATTACGGGCGCCACCTCGGGTATCGGCGAGGCCACGGCGCACGCCTATGCGCGGGCCGGCGCGAAGGTGTTTTTCTGTGGCCGCCGCAAGGCGCTGGGTGAAGCGGTGGCCGAGGCGATCCGCGCGGCGGGCGGCGAAGCCACCTATATGCAGGCCGACGTGCGGGAACAGGCGCAGGTACGCAGCTTCGTGGAGCGCTGCGTGGCAACGTATGGCGGACTCGATATCGCGTTCAATAACGCCGGCATCGAGGGACCGCGGGGCGCCCTCGACGAGATCGACGTGGCGGGCGACAACGGTTATCTCGACGTCATGCGCACCAACGTCGACGGCGTCTATTACGCGATGCGCTACGAGTTGCCCGTGCTGCGCGGCACTGGTGGGGGCGTCATCGTCAATACCGGCTCCATGTTGTCGCACCGGGGTTCCACCTTTGCAGGCGCCTATGCGGCCTCCAAGCATGCCGTGATCGGCCTGACCCGGTCCGCGGCCGCACGCGACGCGGCCAACGGCATCCGGGTCATCAGTATTTCACCGGGCGGCGTGGCGACGGACCTGCTGCGGCGTTTTGTCGGCGGCAGCCTGGAGGGCATCGGCCAGCGCAGTCCGATGGGGCGTATCGCCCAGCCGGCCGAGGTGGCGGACGTGGTGCTGAATCTCACGGCGCCGGAAGCCGTTTTCCTGAATGGCGACGACGTCAAGATCGACGGTGCATCGTCGGCCGCCTGACGGGGGGCTGCGGTGACCCGGCGCCCCGGGTCCGCGACGCTGGCCAGCGCGGGCGGGGCCGCCGCCCCGCCCGCCGGCGTCACTCGAAGTCGAAACTGTCCAGGTCGGCCAGTTCCTTGGATGCGCGCTTCATCTCCATGTACTCCTCCACGCGCCGCCGGGCCGTATCGTTCGGCTTGCGGTTCGCGGCGCCGGAGGGAAGGTCTTCAAGGAGGCCGTCAAACTCCTCTTCTTCCATTTCGTCCTCGCGATCATCGAAGCTGTCTTCGATCTCGTTATCGTTGCTGTTGTCGGTGTCCGGTTTGCTCATAACGCTGAATCAGGCACAAAAAATACGTTCCGCAGGTTCACGGGCGCGACATATACCGTGCGCTGCGCAGGGTGGCAATAGCCCGGGGCGAAAAAGTCGTAAATGCAGCGTTCGCCGGTGCGCGACTGGCGCTCTCGGCGCGCGATTTGCGCTCAGGAAACGAGCTGGTTGAGCTGGAAGATCGGCAACAGGATGGCGATCACGATGGCGAGCACGAGCGCACCCATCAGCAGGATCAGGGCCGGCTCCAGGATGGACAACATGGCGCCGACCAGGCCGTCGACCTCGCGTTCCTGGTTCGTGGCGGCGCGTTCCAGCATGGTCTCCAGCTCGCCGCTGGCCTCGCCGCTGGAAATCAGGTGCATGGTCATCGGCGGAAACAAGCGGCTGGCGCCCAGCGAGCGGCCCAGCGGGGCCCCCTCGCGCACCCGCACCGCGGTTTCCTGGATGGCTTCCTTCATCGGTACGTTGGTGACGACGTCGCCGGCGATGCGCAGGGCCTCCAGCACGGGCACGCCGCTGCCAGCGAGGATGCTCAGGGTGCGCGTGAAGCGCGCCGTGTTGATGCCGCGGGTCAGCTTGCCGACCAGCGGCAGCCGCAACAGGAAGCGATGCCAGCGGCGCCGGAACGCCAGTTGCCGCAACAGGCGCGTGAATACGAAAGCGCCCGCCGCGAGCAGGATGACCAGGACCAAGCCGTGTGCACGCAAAAAATCACTGCTGGCGATCAGGATCTGCGTGAAGGTCGGCAGCGCCTGGCCGGTGTTCTCGAATACGCCCACCACCTTGGGCACGACGTAGACCAGCAAGCCGCTGACGATGCTGATAGCCATCACCGTGAGGATGACCGGGTAGATCAGCGCATGCGAGACCCGCTGGCGCAGTTGCTGGCGGCCCTCCGTGTAGTCGGCGAGGCGCTCGAGCACCGGGTCCAGGTGACCGGACTGTTCGCCGGCCGCGACGGTGGCGCGATAGATCTCCGGAAAGGCCTGCGGAAAATCACCCAGGCCGGAGGCCAGCGTGTGGCCCTCCATGACGCGCGAGCGCACGCCCAGCAGGATGCTCTTGAGTCGCGGCTTTTCACTTTGCTGGCCGACCGCCAGCAGCGTTTCTTCCAGCGGCATGCCAGAGCGCAACAAGGTGGCGAGCTGGCGGGTGATCAGGGCCAGGTCGGCGGCATTGATGCCGCGGCGCAGGCTGAAGCTGGTGCGGCTGCCGCTGCTTTCCCGCTCCATGACCTCGCGGATCGCCATCGGCAGCATGCCGCGTTCGCGCAGCAACTGGCGCACCTGGCGCGCAGTGTCGCCTTCCAGGACGCCCTTGTGCTGGCGTCCGCCCCGGTCCACGGCAGTGTATTCGAATGCGCCCATGGCTCAGTCGCCGGTTCCGCGGTTCGTGTCAGTCATCGTGCGTGACGCGCACGACTTCCTCGAGCGTCGTAGTGCCGTCGAGTACTTTGCGGATGCCGTCGTCCCTGATGCCCGCGCTCAGTGTGCGTGCGTACTGCTCCAGCGCATACTCGCTTTCACCCTGGTGAATCATCGCTTGCATGTGATCGTCGACCGGGATCAGTTCATAGATGCCGCTGCGGCCGCGGTAGCCGCTGCCGTTGCAGGCCGGGCAACCGACTGCGTGGTAAATCGTCGCCTGGCTGTCGGCGGCCAGGTTGAGTACGCGCGCTTCGCTTTCGTTCGGGGGCGCAGCGCGGCGACATTCCTTGCACAGCGTGCGTACCAGCCGCTGCGCGATGACGCCGAGCAGGCTCGAGGCCAGCAGGAACGGCTCGACGCCCATGTCGCGCAGGCGCGCTACCGCACCCACTGCGGTATTGGTGTGCAGGGTCGAAAGGACCAGGTGGCCCGTGAGGCTGGCCTGCACGGCGATCTCCGCCGTCTCAAGGTCGCGAATTTCGCCGACCATGACCACGTCCGGGTCCTGGCGCAGGATGGCGCGCAGGCCGCGCGCGAAGGTCATGCCGACCTTGGTATTGACCTGGGTCTGGCCGATGCCGTCGATGTAATACTCGATCGGGTCCTCGACGGTCATGATGTTGCGGCTGGTCTGGTTGATACGCTCGAGGCCCGCGTACAGCGTGGTGGTCTTGCCCGAACCAGTCGGGCCCGTGACCAGGATGATGCCGTGCGGCCGATGGATCAGCCGGTCCATCATGGTTTCGCTGGCCGGGTCCATGCCCAGCATCGACAGGTCCAGCCGGCCCGCCTGCTTGTCCAGCAGGCGCATGACCACGCGTTCGCCGTGCCCGGAGGGGATGGTCGAGACGCGCACGTCTACCGCGCGCCCGGCCACCTTCAGCGAGATGCGGCCGTCCTGGGGGACGCGTTTTTCGGCGATGTCGAGCCGGGACATGACCTTGATGCGTGACACCACCAGCGGCGCCACGGCGCGGCGCGACTGCACCACTTCACGCAGCACGCCGTCGATACGAAAACGCACCACCAGCCGGTTTTCGAACGGCTCGATATGGATGTCGGAGGCGTTTTCCTTGACGGCCTGGGTCAGGATGGCGTTGATGAGCCGGATGATGGGCGCATCATCCTCGCTTTCCAGCAGGTCAGAAGGTTCGGGCAAATCCTGGGCGACGCGCGACAGGTCCTGGTCACTGTCGAGGCCCTCGGCCATCTGCATGGCTGCGCTCGAGCCGCTCTCGTAGGCGCGTTGCAGGAGCTGGTCGAACTCCTCCTCGGGTACCTGGCGCACGTCGAGCGGCACGCGCGCGAAGCGGCGCGCCTCGGCGAGACTGAGCGGCTTGATGTCAGGCCGGCAGACCGCCTCGCCGCGCTCATCGCCAAGCTCGGTGATCAGGATGCCGTGACGCTTGGCGAAGGCAAACGGCAGCAGGCGCCCGCGCCCGCCGCGGGTGCGCGGCGCCGGCGGGTCGGCCGGTGCGCCGAGTTGCGCCTGCAGTTCAGTCGTCCCGGTTGCCATAGGCAGCTCCCGGCGCGCGCTCGCCGTCATCCTCGTCCTCGTCGCGCTCGCGGCCCGGCGGCACATAACCCGCCGAGGCCGGTTCCAGTTCCTCGATCGCGGGCATTCGCGGTCGCGGCACGTTGCGGTTCAGGAACTGGCTGCCGCGTTGGCCGGCGCTGTCATGCGCCTCCTGCATCTGGCGATACTTGGCGTTCGTTTCCATGGCCGACTGGACGCCGTCGCGCAGGATGACAGGGCGCAGGAACACCATCAGCGTGCGTTTTTCGGTGGTCGCGCTCTGCGACCGGAACAGGTGGCCGAGCACGGGAATGCTGCCGAGAATCGGTACCCGCTGTTCGGTTTGCACGAGGTCGTCGGATACCAGTCCGCCCAGCACCAGCACCTCGCCATCCTCGATGAGCACTTTTTGCGTAATGCTGCGCTGGTTGGTGATCAAATCGACTGCGCCGCCGGTGCCGGCACGGCTGAGGTTCGAACTTTCCAGCGAGACCGTCATCACCACGGCGTCGCCCTCGTTGATCTGCGGCGTGACGCGCAGCGTCAGGCCCACGTCCCGCCGGTCGATGGTCTGGAACGGGTTCACCACGCCCTGGGCGGCGCCGGTGTTGGTGAACTGGCCGGTCAAAAACGGGACTTCCTGGCCGACCTTGATCTCCGCTTCCTCGTTGTCCATGGTCACGATGGACGGCGTGGACAGCACGTTGGTATCGGAATCGCTGAGCAGGGCGCGCAGCACCACGCCCCAGTTGGTGCCGGAAGTGCTGCCGGTGCGGCCGGCGCCGAGCAGAATGCCCTGCGGCAAGCCGCCGAGCGCCTGGCCGATGGCGGCCCCGCCCCCCAGGGCGGCGCCGGCAAGATCGCTGATGTTGGCGCCCGAGCCGAGCTTGGTGACACCGATAATATTGTTGTCGTTGGTGCCGTCGATCGCCCACGTCATGCCGAGTTCGGCGGCACGGTTGTAGGAAATCTCCGCCACGATGGCCTCGACCAGTACTTGCGCCCGGCGTATATCGAGCTTGTCGATGACCATCCGGAGGCTGCGCATCACCTCGGCGGGCGCGGTGATGATCAGCGCGTTGGTGCCGGGGTCGGCCCAGATGACGACGCCTTCCTGGCGGGCCCCCATGCCGGGACGTTGGCCGCCCTCGCCGGGGGAAGTGGTGCCGACAGCCTGCACCTGGTCGCGCAGGCGCGTCGCGAGGTCCTCGGCGTCGGCATAACGCAGATAGAGCACCTGGGTATTGCCGCCGTCTTCCAGCGGCGTGTCGAGATGCGAGATCAGTGCGCGCATGCGCAGCCGCGAGTCCTGGTCGCCGCTGATCAGCACGCTGTTGGTACGGTCGTCCGCGACCAGGCCCAGCGGCTTGCCGGTGTCCCCGCCCGAGGCCGCCTGTTGCAGCGCGGACACCACGCGCACCACGTCGCCGGCGGAGGCGTGTTGCAAGGGGATGACCTCGATTTCGGCGTCGGCGCCCATATCTATGCGCTGGATGATGCGCATCAGGCGGTCCACGTTGGCCTTGCGATCCGAGATGATCAGCATGTTGGAGGCCTGGTGGGCGGCGAGATGACCGTACTGGGGGATCAGCGGGCGCAGGATCGGCACCAGCTGGGCCGCGCCGACATTACGAATGGTAACGACCTGGGTGACGATTTCGTCGCCGCTGCCGCTGTCGCCGCGCGGCAGGTCGAGGCCCGGCGTCTGGCGGGCATTGGCGTCTGGCAGAATCTTGATCAAGTCGCCCGCGGGCACGGCGATGTAGCCGTGCACGTCGAGGATGGAATGGAATGCGGCGTAAAAAGCATCCGGACTCATCGGCTGGGCGGAGTGCATGGTGACCTGCGCCCGGACGCGCGGATCGACGATGAAGTTGCGCCCGGTAATCGCGCTGACCGCCTCGATGATCTGGCGCAGATCCGCGTCCTTGTAGTTCGGGGTGATGGTCGCTTCCTGCGCCACGGCGATGGGCGCCGCAAAAGTCATCACCAGCGCGACGCACAGGGTCGCAAGGCGCCGCGCTGTCCCGGCCGGATATCTATCGAAATTCATCATGGCAATCCGCCGTGGGCTCATTGAGTAGGGGTTCCTGCATCGTCATCCTGCAGCTCCCGCAGGACATTGGTATCCAGCGTCAGCAACTCGATCTCGCCATTGCGATCCACCGTGACGGTGACCGAGGTGGCATCGGCCAGGCCGCGGAATATTTCCATGCCGCGGGCGGGGTCGTCCAGCGCCATGCCGTTGATCTGGGTGACCAGGTCGCCGGGCCGCAGCCCGAGCTGGGCGAATTGCTGGCGTTGCCGGCCCGGATATACCCGGTAACCCTGCTGCCGGCCGTCCTTGAACACCGGTTGCGGCCGGATGATTTCCGTCAGCGACACGCCGGCGTCGCGGACCACTTCCTGGATGGTTGCGGCGCGCACCGGCGGGGTGGCCCGCGGCGCCGCGCGGGGTGCTGCCGCCGTGCGCTGTACCGGCTGGGCGTCGCTGCGCGGCAGGCGCAGCGCCTCGAGGCGGCCGCCCCGGCGCAACAGGACGCGATCGAAATGGACCGCATGCAGGCTGGCGCCGCCGGGCACGGCGTCGCCGATGAAGTACACGCGTTCGGCGCCGCCGACTTCGGCGATGATCGCCAGGGCACGGGTTTCATCGGTCGCTGCAACCGTGCCGCGCAATTCCAGCCGCAGGTCGGTGTCCGGGGCGTCCTCCTGTTCCACCAGGGCGACGGGTGCATCGGCCTCGGCCGTGCCGAACAGGCTGGCCGCCACGATCCGGTCGATGCTGACGCTGCGCGCCGGGTCGGCGGTCGTGGCGGGCGCGGTCGCGGCGATTGGTGGCAAGCCTTCCGGTGCGGGGGCCGGGACCAGCAACCATGCCAGCCTGGCGAGCTGCCAGCCGATCAGTAGCACGAGCACCAGGACCACCCACGGCGGCAATAGCCGCGACGCCTCGGCCCAGAGCTGGGCAGGCGGTTGGCGGGTGAACTGGTGAAAGCGGCTCAGTGCGGCGGCCACGTTACTCCGTCAGGTTATCGGTCCAGGGTGCCGGCGAGTATGCGTCCGGCGCGCGGAGGGATAATACGCGGTGGGGGGACGGGGGCTCAAGCAAGGCCGCTGTTTCGCAAAGCATCCCGCGAGTGTCGCCAAAGAAACCACGAAGTCAAGGGGTTGTCATGCGCCATTGCCGTCCCTATAAATGAAGCTATTGATGATTCCCGTGCGAACACGTCGGCGGCGACCGGCTCGAATTGAGTAAAAATGTCCAACCCCCAGGAGAAACACGACCAGGGCACGGCCCTCGAGGACGCGCGACCGCAAGTCAAGCGGCCGCCGCTGTTTCGCGTGGTCATGCTCAATGACGACTTCACGCCGATGGAGTTCGTCGTGGAGGTGCTGGAAAAATTTTTCAGCCTGGATCGCACCCGGGCGACGCGCGTGATGCTCGAAGTGCATACCCGCGGGCGGGGCGTCTGCGGGGTTTTCCCGTACGATATCGCCGAGACGCGCGTGGTCCAGGTGACCGAATATGCGCGCCATCATCAGCATCCGCTGATGTGCACCATGGAAGAGGCTTGAGCAATGCTTAGCAGCGAACTGGAATATTGCCTTAACGAGGCGTTTCGCCGCGCGCGCGAGCAGCGGCACGAATTCATGACCGTGGAGCACCTGCTGCTCGCGTTGCTCGACGTGCCCGCGGCGATCGAAATACTCAAGGCCTGCAACGTCAACCTCACCACGCTGCGCCGCGAACTGGCGGATTTCATCGACGAGACCACGCCACGCCTCGAGGAAGGTGATGAACAGGATGTGCAACCGACGCTGGGTTTCCAGCGGGTGTTGCAGCGCGCGGTATTCCATGTGCAGTCCAGTGGGCGCAAGGAGGTCACGGCCTCGAACGTACTGGTGGCGCTGTTCGGCGAGAAGCAGTCGCACGCCGTTTACCTGCTGAGTCTGCAGGACATTTCCAGGCTGGACGTGGTGAATTACATTTCCCACGGCCTGACGAGGGCCGGCGAGGAGACGCAAGACAAGCCGGAGGCCGGCGAGGGCAACGAGCCCGAAAAAGACCCCGAGGGCGATCCCCTCGAAAAATATGCCACCAACCTCAACCAGCTGGCCGTCGACGGCAAGATCGATCCGCTGATCGGCCGCGCACTGGAGATCGAGCGCACGGTGGAGATTCTTTGCCGGCGCCGCAAGAACAACCCGCTGTATGTCGGCGAGGCGGGCGTGGGCAAGACCGCCCTGGCGGAAGGCCTGGCGCTGATGATCGTGGCGGGCGAGGTCCCGGACGTGCTCAATGATTGCACTATCTACGCGCTCGACATGGGTACGCTGGTGGCCGGCACGAAGTACCGCGGCGATTTCGAGAAGCGCCTCAAGGCCGTGCTCGGCGCGCTGCGCAAGAACCCGGGCGCGATCCTGTTCATCGACGAAATCCACACGGTGATCGGCGCGGGCGCCGCGTCCGGCGGCGTGATGGACGCTTCGAACCTGATCAAGCCGGTGCTGGCGAACGGCCAGTTGCGCTGCATCGGCTCGACCACCTACCAGGAATATCGCGGCATCTTCGAGAAGGATCATGCGCTGGCGCGACGTTTTCAGAAGATCGACGTGCTGGAGCCGAGCGTTCCCGAGACGGTGGAAATCCTCAAGGGCTTGCAGTCGCGTTTCGAGGAACACCACGGCATCACGTACTCGGAAGACGCCATCCGGGCGGCTGCCGACTTGTCGGCGCGCCACATCAACGATCGACAGTTACCGGACAAGGCCATCGACGTCATCGACGAGGCGGGCGCGAGCCTGCGCTTGCAGTCGCCGGATCCGGCGAATGCCGTGGTCGACGTCGATCTCATCGAAAAGATCGTCGCCAAGATGGCGCGTATTCCGCCCAAGAGCGTGTCGGCCTCCGACAAGGATTTGCTGAGAAACCTCGAGCGCAACCTGAAGCTGGTCATTTACGGCCAGGACAAGGCGGTCGAGACCCTGTCGTCGGCCATCAAGATGGCCCGCTCGGGATTGCGCGACGAGGACAAGCCGGTCGGCAGTTTCCTGTTTGCGGGCCCGACCGGGGTCGGCAAGACCGAAGTGACCCGCCAGCTGGCCATGGCGCTGGGCATCGAGCTGGTGCGCTTCGACATGTCGGAGTACATGGAACGGCATACCGTGTCGCGGCTGATCGGCGCGCCGCCGGGCTATGTCGGTTTCGACCAGGGCGGCCTGCTGACCGAGGCCATTGCGAAGACGCCGCACTGCGTGCTGTTGCTCGACGAAATCGAGAAAGCGCACCCGGAGGTTTTCAACCTGCTGTTGCAGGTCATGGATCACGGCACGCTGACTGACAACAACGGCCGCAAGGCCGATTTCCGCAACGTCATCATCGTCATGACCACCAATGCCGGCGCGCACGAAATGAGCCGCAGCAGTATCGGCTTCACCGAGCAGGACCATGCCGGCGATAGCCTCGACGCCATCCGCAGGATGTTCTCGCCCGAGTTCCGCAACCGCCTGGACGGCATCATTGAGTTCCAGGCGCTCGACACGAACACCATCAGCCGCGTGGTCGACAAGCTGGTGGTGGAGCTGGAGGCCCAGCTGGAAGACAAGCTGGTGACGCTGGAGCTGGATGACGAGGCGCGCGAATGGATCGCGGCGAAGGGCTACGACCCGAAGATGGGAGCGCGGCCGATGGCGCGAATCATCCAGGAGCACATCAAGCGGCCGCTCGCCGAGGAGCTGCTGTTCGGCACGCTGATTGCCGGCGGCCATATCCGGGTCCGGCTCGCGAAGAGCGGCGACGGGCTGGTGCTGGAGTCGCAGCCGCTCGATACCCCGGCGCCGGTCGAATAACGGCCGCGGCGCCGCGTGGGCGCCAGGGGCCACATCAGCGGCTGGGGTGGCCGGCGGGCTTAACGGCCGCGGTAGATGATGCGGCCCTTGGAGAGGTCGTACGGGGTGAGCTCGACGGTGACCTTGTCGCCGGTGAGGATCCGGATGTAGTGCTTGCGCATCTTTCCGGAGATATGGGCGGTCACAATGTGCCCGTTGTCCAGTTCCACTCTGAACGTAGTGTTAGGCAGGGTCTCGACGACCTTGCCTTCCATCTGAATTGCGTCTTCCTTCGCCATCTTGGGGGCGCATGCTCCGGCTGCTTGAATGGCGCGCATTGTGCAGAAAGCCCGGCGCCTTTTCAATGACGAAGTTTATGGCGAGGCGCGGCGGACCGCGAGTTTCAGTGGTCATCTGGCAGGATCGGGCGGCGCTCGCGGCACCAGTCGCCAGCGGACTCGAGCGCTGTATCGACCCCGGCCGCCAGCAGGGCGAGGAACTCTTGGCGGGGAATCTCGCGGGCGCCCATGCTCGATAAGTGCTTTGAGGGTAGCTGGCAATCCATTACGACGAACTGGCGTCGCCGCAGTTCGCGCACCAGCAAGACCATCGCCGCCTTGGAGGCGTTCGGCCGCCGGCTGAACATCGACTCGGCAAAAAACACCCTCCCGAGCGCCACGCCGTACAAGCCGCCGGCAAGGGTGTCACCCGACCAGATTTCTACCGAATGCGCGTGACCCAGGGCGTGCAGTTGCGCATAGGCGGCCATCATCTCGGTCGTAATCCAGGTGCCGGCATCGGGATCATCGAGCCGGGCGCAGCCGCGCACCACGGCGCTGAAGTCGCGGTCAAAGGAGCCTGCGAACGGCTTCCCGGCCAGGAACCGGCGCATCCGGCGCGCGACATGGAACTCGCCCGGCAGGATGACCGCGCGCGGGTCCGGTGACCACCAGAGGATCGGCTGGCCGCTTTCATACCAGGGAAATATCCCCTGCCGATAGGCTGCCAGCAGGCGCGGCGGCGACAGGTCGCCGCCGGCGGCGAGCAGGCCGTTGGGCCACTGCAGCGCGTCGGCGGGGTCGGGAAAGTGGATGGCGCTCCCGGGCGGTCCCAGCCAGCGCATGCCGTGCGCCATCAATTCGCACCGCCGCGCCGGAATGGCAGGTGCTCCCGGGCGGCCTCGATGTAGGCGGCGGTGTGCACGCGCTCGCGTCCAAGCCAGGCGTCGATGGCGCGGCCGAAGGCCGGATTCGCAAGCCAGTGTCCGGACCAGGTGGCCACCGGACGGAAGCCGCGGCGCAGCTTGTGTTCGCCCTGGGCGCCGGGCTCGAAGCGGTGGCAGCCTTCGGCCAGTGCCAGCTCGATGCCCTGGTAGAAACAGGTTTCGAAATGCAGGCTGTGATAATCCTCGTCGCAACCCCAGTAGCGGCCGTACAACACGCCGCCGCCGACGAAGAATATGGCGGCCGCCACGGCGTCGGCGCCGCGCCGCGCCAGGATCACGCGGATGTTGTCCGGCATGTCGGCCAGCAGGTCGACCCAGAACGCCGGCGGGAAATAGGGCGCCATCCCGCGCCGCAGGAAGCTGGCGGCGTAGAAGCGGTAGAGATCGTGGAACACGGCATCGTTCACGTCCGCACCACTCAACCAGTCAAAGCGGATGCCCTGCTCGATCACCCGGCGCCGTTCACGCCGGAATTTCTTGCGCTTGTCGGCGGTCAGCGCGCCGAGGAAGCCCTCGAAGTCGCCATAACCCTCGTCGAACCAGTGAAACTGGCAATCCTGCCGAAGGCTCAGGCCGGCGGCCTGCAACAGCGGCAATTGCTTTTCCTCGGGCAGCAGCAGGTGCAGCGAGGAGGCGCCGGCTTCGGCCGCCAGTTCACGCGCGGCCTCGAGCAGCACCAGGCCGGCCTGGTCGGGATCCGTGCCGGGCGCCGCGAGTACGCGGGCGCCGGGGACCGGCGTGAACGGCACGGCCGCGACCAGCTTGGGGTAGTAGGGCACGCCCGCGCGCTGGTAGGCATCCGCCCAGGCAAAGTCGAACACGAATTCGCCCCACGAGTGCGCCTTGAGATACAGCGGCATGGCGGCGCGCAGTTGCCCCGCCTGTTCGAGCACCAGGTGCTGCGGTTGCCAGCCTGTTGCGGCGCAGACTGCGCCCGAGCGCTCCAGGCCCTCGAGGTAGTCCCAGTCGAGAAACGGGTTGTCGCCCCGCGCCAGGCCCTGCCACGCGGCGCGGGGAATCTCGGCCAGCGACGAGAGAATGCGTACCGCCGCCATGCCGGCTCAGACCGCCTGTGCGACCTCCACGGCCTCCAGCTCCGCGGTCTCCAGCCAGCGTTCGGCATCCAGGGCCGCCATGCAGCCCGAACCCGCCGAGGTGACCGCTTGCCGGTAGATGGGGTCCGAGACGTCACCCGCGGCGAATACGCCGGGGATGCTGGTGGCCGTCGCCGGGCCATAGCTGCCGCCCACCTGGATGTAGCCGTGCTCCATGTCCAGCTGCCCGGCGAACATGCCGGTGTTCGGCGTGTGGCCGATGGCGACGAACATGCCCATGACCGCCAGGTCCTGCGTTTGCGTCGGCTCCACCGTGCTGCGTACCCGGACCCCGGTCAGGCCGCTGTCGTCGCCGAGCGCCTCGTCCACGACGTGATTCCACAGCAGCGTCACGTTGCCGCCGGGGCCCGCTTTTTCGAACAGTTTTTGTTGCATGATCTTTTCCGCCCGCAACGAGTCGCGCCGGTGCACCAGCGTGACGTGGGCAGCGATGTTGGAAAGATACAGCGCTTCTTCCACGGCGGTGTTGCCGCCCCCGATGACCGCCACCGGCTGGCCGCGATAGAAAAACCCGTCGCAGGTAGCGCACGCCGAGACGCCGCGACCCTTGAATTTTTCTTCCGACGCCAGCCCGAGGTAACGGGCGGTGGCGCCGGTGGCGATGATCAGCGCATCGCAGGTGTAGACGCCGCTGTCGCCCTGCAGCAGGAACGGCCGGCGCTTGAGGTCGACGGCGTGGATATGGTCGAAAATGATTTCGGTGTCGAAGCGCTCTGCATGGCGGCGCATGCGCTCCATCAACTCC
The DNA here is from genome assembly GCA_047921455.1 of Gammaproteobacteria bacterium. Taxonomy (GTDB): domain Bacteria; phylum Pseudomonadota; class Gammaproteobacteria; order Steroidobacterales; family XN24; genus XN24. The sequence continues at coordinate 11,400 of JBLRWC010000023.1, read as the reverse complement.
GGGCCCTGCACACCGGCGTCGTCGCCGGGCCAGTTGTCCACGTCGGTGGTGGTCATCAGCTGGCCGCCCTGTTCGACGCCCGTGACCAGCACGGGCTTGAGATTGGCGCGGGCGGCATAGACGGCGGCGCTGTAGCCGGCGGGGCCGGAGCCGAGAATCAGTACGCGGCAGTGCTTGGGATCGCTCATGTATAATTCAGCCCTTGAGTTTTCCCCCTATGGTATGAGAAGCGGCGAGTCCCGGCAAAATATTCCGGGGCGGTCGACGTAACCACATTGCAGGAGCAAGTATGCGTATCGGTGTGCCGCGTGAGATCAAGCCCCTCGAGGGCCGGGTTGGCCTGATTCCTTCCGCCTGCGCCGAGCTGGTGCGAGCCGGCCACGAGGTGTTCATAGAATCGTCCGCGGGCGACAAGAGCGGCTACGGGGACGATGATTTCCGCGCGATTGGCGTGGAGGTGGTCGCGGACGCGGCCGCCGTGTACGGGCGCGCTGAAATGATCGTCAAGGTGAAGGAACCGGTGGATGGCGACCTGGCGCTGCTGCGCAAGGAACACTTGCTCTTTTGCTATTTGCATCTCGCGGCGCTGCCCGAGCTGACCCGTCGCTTGTGCGATATCGGCTGCACTGCGGTGGCCTTCGAAACCGTCGAGGATGCACGCGGCCGGCTGCCGCTGCTGGCGCCGATGAGCGACATTGCCGGCCGGCTGTCCATGCAGGTCGCGACCCACCTGCTGCACCAGCCCCAGGGTGGCAAGGGCATTTTGCTGGGCGGCGTGCCGGCGGCCAAGCGGGGCAAGGTCGTGGTGCTGGGCGGCGGCGTGGCCGGGGGGAATGCCGCGATCATTGCTGCCGGGATCGGCGCCGAGGTCATCGTGTTCGACATGGATCGGGACAAGCTCGTCGCGGCGCGCGCCATCGGCGCCAACGTCACCGGCCTGTATCCGCACGGCGCGGATGTGGCCAAGGCGGTCGCCGAAGCGGATATCGTGGTGGGTTCGGTGCTGGTGACCGGTGAACGGGCGCCGCACGTGGTCAGCGAGGACATGGTGCGGGCCATGCAGCCCGGCAGCGTGATCGCCGACATTTCGGTGGACCAGGGCGGTTGTATCGAGACGACCCGGCCGACCACCTGGACCGAGCCGACCTATGTCGAACACGGCGTGGTGCATTTCACCGTCACGAACATGCCGGGCGCCGTGCCGCGCACCGCCTCGCAGGCCCTGTCGGCGGCGATTGCGCCCTACGCCATGCGGCTCGCCGCGGGCAACTGGCGTGGCGTCGAGTCCCTGCAGAAAGGCATCAACGTGGATGCTGGAGAGGTTGTTCATCCGGCGCTTTTCAAGTAGCTTATAGAGTCTTAAAACAGTTACTTAGCGGCATTAGTTCGCGTGGATTCATAGTTTGGCGAAAGCGACAGAGAGTAAGCCCCGCCTGATGGGCCTGTCCGTCGGACGGGCGGCCCGCGAGGGCGTGCTGTGGATCGGCTTTGCGCTCGCATTGATCCTGCTGTGGGCGCTGGCGAGCTATGACCCGGCCGACCCCGGCTTCTCATCCACTGGCGCCGGCCGCGGCGTGAGCAATGCCGCGGGCCCGTTCGGCGCGTGGGTATCCAGCTTCCTTTATGTACTGTTCGGCCACGCCGCGTACCTGTTTCCGGTGCTGCTGGCGGGCGCCGGCTGGCTGGCGCTGAAGAGCCGCGCCGAGTCCGGGCTGCCGGCCGGGCGGGTGCTCGGCCTGCGCATGGGCGGCTTCGTGGTGACCCTGGCGGCCAGTTGCGGGCTGGCGACGTTGCACTTTGCCGGCAATGGCCTGCCCGAGACGGCCGGCGGCATTGTCGGCCAGCTGGCCGGCGGCGGACTGCAATCCGTACTGAGTTTTCTTGGCGCCACGTTGCTGCTGCTGGCGCTCTGGCTGGCCGGCGTCTCCTTGTTTACGGGGGTGTCCTGGCTGGCAGTGATGGACCGGGTGGGCAGCATGACCCTGGCGGCGATCGCCCGGGTGCAGCGCGCGGTGGAGGGCGTGCGCGACCGGATCGAGGGCCGCAAGGCGGCACAGGCCCGGCAGGAATCGGTCGAACGCAAAAAACAAACCGTGGTGCGCAAGTCGCCGCCGCGGATCGAGCCGGTCATCGCGCCGGTGGAGCGCAGCGAGCGCGTCGAGAAGGAACGCCAGGCGCCGTTGTTCGAGACGCCGACGCCGGGCGAGATTCCCCCGCTGGGGCTGCTGGACGATGCCCCGCCGAAGGTCGGTGGCTATTCCGATGAGGCGCTCGAGGCCATGTCGCGGCTGGTGGAGCTCAAGTTGCGGGATTTCGGCGTCGAGGTCGAGGTGGTCGCTGTGCACCCCGGCCCGGTCGTGACGCGTTTCGAGCTGGCGCCGGCGCCCGGCGTCAAGGTCAGCCAGATCAGCAATCTCGCCAAGGACCTGGCGCGCGCGCTGTCCGCCATCGCCGTGCGCGTGGTGGAAGTGATCCCGGGCAAGCCGACCGTGGGCCTGGAGATTCCGAACGAAGCGCGCGAACTGGTGACACTGGGTGAAATCCTTACCTCGCGCGCCTACGACGAGATGAAATCACCGCTCGCGCTGGCGCTTGGCAAGGACATCGGCGGCGTGCCGATCGTGGCCGACCTCGCGCGCATGCCGCACCTGCTGATCGCCGGCACGACCGGATCGGGCAAGTCGGTTGCCATCAATGCCATGGTGTTGTCGCTGCTCTACAAGGCGCCCCCCGACCAGGTGCGGCTGATCATGGTGGACCCGAAGATGCTGGAGCTCTCGGTCTACGAGGGCATTCCCCACCTGCTGGCGCCGGTCGTCACCGATATGAAGGAGGCGGCCAACGCCCTGCGCTGGTGCGTTGGCGAGATGGAGCGCCGCTACCGCCTCATGGCGACGCTCGGCGTGCGCAACGTCGGCGGCTTTAACCGCAAGCTGAAAGAAGCCGAGCAGCGCGGCCAGCCGTTACGCGATCCATTCTTCAATCCCGAGGAGCACATCGAGGGCGCCGAGGCGCCGTTGCTGGAGCCGCTGCCGTATATCGTCGTCGTGGTCGATGAGCTGGCCGACATGATGATGGTGGTCGGCAAGAAGGTCGAGGAACTCATTGCGCGGCTCGCCCAAAAGGCGCGCGCTTCGGGCATCCACCTGGTGCTTGCCACGCAGCGGCCGTCGGTGGACGTCATCACCGGCTTGATCAAGGCGAATATCCCTTCGCGCATTGCCTTCCAGGTGTCCGCCAAGGTGGACTCGCGCACCATTCTCGACCAGATGGGCGCCGAGAGCCTGCTCGGCCACGGCGATATGCTTTACCTGCCGCCCGGGACCGGCGTGCCGCAACGGGTGCACGGCGCCTTCGTGTCCGACGCCGAGGTGCATCGCGTGGTCAAGCATCTCAAGTCGTCCGGCGCGCCGGTCTACCTTGACGAAGTCCTCGAGGGGCCATCGCAACCGATCGCGGGCCTGTCGCCGGAAGCCGGCGGCGGCATCGCGGACGACGGTGAACAGGACGCGCTGTACGACGAGGCGGTGCGGATCGTCACGGAGACCCGCAAGGCTTCTATTTCCGGGGTGCAGCGGCGCCTGAAAATCGGCTATAACCGCGCCGCGCGGCTGGTCGAAACGATGGAGGAGGCCGGCCTGGTCAGTTCCCTGCAGTCCAATGGCAGTCGCGAAGTGCTCGCGCCGCCCCCGCCCAAGGACTAGCGGCGGGGGAGCTTTTCCCGCGAGTTACGGTCCAATCCCGCCACAGGTCTCGCCGTATGCTTTTTCCCGGAGTGCCGAACACATGAATCGCTTTCTCTTCCTGCTGGCGCTGGCCACTGCCGGGCTGGTGCCCGGCGGCGGCGCGCTGGCGGCGGATGCGCCGGATCCCCCACTGGCGCCCGCTCAGCTGCGCGCGTTCCTGGCCGAGACCGTGACGCTCGAAGCGGGTTTCAGCCAGGTGCTGCTGGAGGCCGACAGTGGCCGCGCCCAGGTCAGCGAAGGGCGTTTCTACCTGCACCGGCCGCAGCGTTTCCGCTGGGATTACACCGACCCGGCGCCGCAGCTGGTGGTGGCCGACGGCGAACACCTGTGGCTGTTCGATCCCGACCTGGAGCAGGTGACCGTCCGCCGCCTGGACGACGGCCTGGCGGGGACCCCCGCGATGCTGCTGTCGGGCGACGGCACGCTGGAGGACTCGTTCCGCATCGGCGCCGCCTACCGTGAAGACGGGCGCGACTGGGTGGAACTGGCGCCGCTGTCGGATGCGGCCGATTTCTCGGCCCTGCGGGTCGGCTTCGTGGCCGACCGGCTGGATACCATGGAGTTGATGGATGCGCTCGGCCAGACGACAGTGATCCGCTTTTCCGATGTCGCGGTCAACCCCGTGCTGGATCCGGCCCTGTTCCAGTTCACGCCGCCCGCCGGCGCAGACGTCATTCGCGACGATGGATTCTGAGGAATTGCCCCGTTATCGCACGGCATGGATGATGTTCGGCTGGCTGCTCGTGCTCGCCGTGGCCGCGGGCAGCCTCGTGCCGAGCCTGCCGCAGGCCACCGCCGGCGTGTCGGACAAGTTCATGCATTTTGCCGCCTACGCGAGCCTCGCGTTCCTGTTCATGGGCGCCCTGGGCCGGGTGCACTGGTGGCGCATTACCCTGGGGCTGTTGTTGTTCGGCGCGTCCATTGAGCTTGCCCAGGAATACCTGACAGCGACACGCAGCGGTGAATGGCTCGACATGACAGCCAACGCCCTCGGCGTTGTCAGCGGTGTGCTGGCAGCCGCGATTTTCCCCCGCAGCTGGTGCCGGCACCTGGAAATCCTGGTGGGCATCGACGGGAACCGTGTGACCCGCGGGTGAGCGCCGGGCACGACAGTCGGCCGCTCGCCGACCGGATGCGACCCCGCACGCTGGAAGAATTCACCGGCCAGGGGCACCTGGTGGGCGCGGGCGCACCGCTGGCACGCGCCGTGGCCGGCGCCGGGCTGCACTCCATGGTCCTGTGGGGTCCGCCCGGCAGCGGCAAGACCACGCTGGCGCGACTGATTGCCGGCAAGTACGAGGCCGAGTTCATCGCCTTGTCGGCCGTGCTGGCGGGTGTCAAGGATGTCCGCGCGGCGGTCGCGCGGGCGCAGGACCTGCGCGCCGACGGGCGGCGCACCGTGCTGTTCCTGGACGAAGTGCATCGTTTCAACAAGGCCCAGCAGGATGCGTTTCTGCCCTGGGTCGAGGACGGCACGCTGACCTTCATCGGCGCGACCACCGAGAATCCAAGTTTTGAGCTCAACAGCGCGCTGCTGTCCCGGGCGCGCGTCTACGTGCTGAAGGCGCTCTCGACGGAGGCGCTGGTAAGTATCCTGGAGCAAGCCATGGCAGACCCGGAGCGCGGCCTCGGTGCGCGGACGCCGGACTTGCCGGCCGAGCAGCTGCAGGCCCTGGCGGACGCGGCGGATGGCGACGCGCGTCGCGCGCTCAACCTGCTCGAGCTGGCGGCTGACCTGGCCGAGAGCCGGGCGGACGGCGGGCGCAGTCTCGATGAAACGACCCTGGCGGGCCTGCTGGCCGGCGGCCATCGCCGTTTCGACAAGCGCGGCGAAGCCTTTTACGACCAGATATCGGCGCTGCACAAGTCGGTGCGCGGCACCGATCCGGACGCCGCGCTGTACTGGCTGGCGCGCATGCTCGACGGTGGTTGTGATCCGGCCTACATCGCGCGCCGCATCCTGCGCATGGCCAGCGAGGACATCGGCAACGCGGATCCGCGGGGTGTAACGCTGGCGATGACCGCGTGGGACGCTTACGACCGGCTCGGCAGTCCGGAAGGGGAGCTGGCGCTGGCCCAGGCCGTCGCTTACCTGGCCTGCGCGCCGAAAAGCAACGCGGTCTACCGGGCATTCGGCGCCGCGCAGGCCGATGCTGCGAAGCTCGGTTCACTGCCCGTGCCGTTGCACCTGCGCAATGCGCCGACCCGGCTGATGAAGGGGCTCGGTTACGGGCGCGACTACCGTTATGCGCATGACGAAGCGGACGGCTATGCGGCCGGCGAGAACTATTTCCCTGAAGAAATGGCGCCGCGCCGTTATTATGAGCCGCCGCCACGCGGTCTCGAATTGAAGATCGGCGAGAAGCTGGCCGGGCTCCGGGCGCGCGGTGGCAGCGCGCCGGAGAAAGACAAGGGCAAAGACAAAGAATAAGGACAGGGACAAGGACTGACATGCTCGATCCGAAACTTCTAAGGAATGATCTCGAGGGCGTCGCGGCCGCGCTCTTGCGGCGCGGTTACTCGCTGGACACGGCGCGTTTTGCGGCGCTGGAAGAACGGCGCAAAGCCTTGCAGGTCGCGGCGGACGAGTTACGCAATGAGCGCAACACGCGTTCCAAGGCCATTGGCCGCGCCAAGGGCGCCGGCGAGGACGTTGCGCCCCTGTTGGCGGAAGTCGCGGATCTCGGTGATCGCCTCAAGGCGGCAGGCGATGAGCTGGCCGAGGTGCAGGCCGAACTGGAGGCCATGCTCTACGACCTGCCGAATATGCTCGACGAGACCGTGCCCGACGGTGCCGACGAGAACGCAAACCGGGAGGTGCGCCGCTGGGGTGAGCCCCGCAGCTTTGATTTCGAGCCGCGGGATCATGTCGAACTCGGCTTGCTGGATTTCGAGGCGGCGGCCAAGATTTCCGGCGCGCGTTTCGTCGTCATGCGCGGCGCCGTGGCGCGGCTGCATCGCGCGCTGATCCAGTTCATGCTCGACCTGCATACCGGCGAACATGGCTACACGGAAATCTACGGTCCCTATATCGTCAATCGCGCGAGCCTGGTGGGCACCGGCCAGCTGCCTAAATTCGGCGCCGACCTGTTTGCGCTGGAAGGGGAACAGGACTTTTACTTGATTCCCACCGCCGAGGTGCCGGTCACCAACCTGGTGCGCGACGAAATCATCCCGGCCGACGACTTGCCGTTGCGTTTGACGGGCCATACGCCGTGCTTTCGCTCCGAGGCCGGCAGCCACGGCAAGGACACGCGCGGCATGATCCGCCAGCACCAGTTCGAGAAAGTCGAGCTGGTGCAGGTGACCCGGCCCGCGGATTCTATGGCGGCGCTGGAAGAGCTCACGGGCCATGCCGAACGCGTCCTGCAACTACTGGAGTTGCCCTACCGGGTGATGCTGTTGTGCAGCGGCGATACCGGCCAGGCGTCGATGAAGACCTACGACCTCGAAGTGTGGCTGCCGGGGCAGGGGCGCTACCGGGAGATTTCCTCCTGTTCCAACTGCGGCGACTACCAGGCGCGCCGCATGCTGGCGCGCTGGCGTAATCCCGAGACCGGCAAGCCGGAGCTGGTGCACACGCTTAACGGCTCGGGTGTCGCGGCCGGCCGTGCGCTGGTGGCGATCCTGGAAAATTACCAGCAAGCCGACGGCTCGGTGCTGGTGCCGAAGGCACTCAGGCCGTGGCTGGGCGGCATCGAACGGCTGGCGCCCGGCGCCTGACGTTCGGGTAACGCCGGCGGTTGGCCCGCGCTCAGGCGGTCTTGGGATCGAGGTCGTCGCCGCGCATCACCTTGATCAGGCGCGACAATTCCCGGCAGGCGTCCGGTGACGTGAATATGCCGACCAGCTTGTTGTCGCGTGTGACCAGCGCGGAGCCGATCTTGCGCTCGGCCATGGTGTCGAGGACATTCTCGAGGCGAGTGTCGATATCGACGATGAAGGCTGTGTAGACGCACACATCGCGCACGCGCAGGGATTCCCGCGGCGGCAGCCCGAGATCCGGATCGAGCGCGAATTTCAGGTCCCGGTCAGTGACGACGCTAACCAGCTTGCCGTCGGCTTTTACTGGCAGGTGGCGCACCTTGTGCTGACGCATCAGCTCGCGCGCCGCGAGCAACGGTTCGTCGATGTCCACCCACCAGGGAAAGGGCGTCATGACCGACTTGAGTAACGGGATGCGCGTCATTGTCCGTACCCAGGCGGGGCGAGCCCGAAGTCTTGCGCCCGCGCCGCGAGGGCGAGCAGCCCGGCGATGGTCAAAGAGTCCGTGATGCGGCCATCGAGCGCCGCCGCGACCGCGTCTTCCAGCGGTGTCGTCACGACCCACAATTCCTCGCTGGCTTCCGGCGCCATCGTGCCCTCGGCCAGGCCGCGCGCAAGGAATATGGCGCCCATTTCGTCGGTGACCGAGTTGGACAAGTGGACGGTTTGCAGCAACGGTTCCCAGTGCGCGGCGACCAGTCCGGTCTCTTCCTTGAGTTCCTTGATGGCCCCGTCCAGCAGGGTCATGCCGGGCGGGACACCGCCCATCGGCAGTTCCCAGGAAAATTCGCCGGTGGCGTAACGGTGCTGCCCCACCAGCCAGACACGGCCGTCCGGTTCCAGCGGCAGGATGCCGACGGCGCGATTACGGAAGGACACGATGCCGTAGGGGAAGTGGCGGCCGGCGCGCCGATTCCACGCCTGGTCTTCGTAAATCGTAAAAAAAGGATTGGCAAAGCGCGCGATGCGTTCGTCTCGGCGCCAGGGTGTTTCCGCCAACGGCGACTCGTCGGGCCGCGGCGCCGGCGCGTGTTTCAGTTCCTTGCGCGCAAAGTGACGCATCGCGATCAGCCGTCCCTGGCGCTCAGTCGTCGCTCATTACCCCGAGCAGGTGCAGCAGGCTCGTGAACAGGTTGTAGATGCTCACGTACAGCGTGACGGTCGCCATGATGTAGTTGGTCTCGCCGCCGCGCACGATGGCGCTGGTCTGCCACAGGATCAGTCCCGCCATCGCGATCACGAACATGCCGGAGACGGCCAGCGACAACATCGGCATGCTGAACACGTAGGCGAAGATGCCGAGCAAAAAGGCACCGATAATGCCGACGAACAGGAAGCCGCCGAGGAAGCTGAAATCCCGCTGGCTCTTCACGGCGTAAGCCGACAGGCCGACGAACATGGCGCCGGTGGTGCCGAGCGCGGTCATGACGACCTGGTGACCGTTCGGCAGTGCCGCCAGGTACAAGCTGATGATGGGCCCGAGCGTGAGTCCCATGAATCCCGTCAGCGCGAACACGAACAATAACCCGGTCGCACTGTTACGGGTTTTCACGGTGCCAAACAGCAACGCGAAGTAGCCGCCCAGCACCAGGAAGGGGTTCAGCGGTGGCATGTTGGCGAACATCGCGACGCCGGCCATGGCGGCGCTGAACAACAGCGTGGCGGCCAGCAGCAGGTAAGTGTTCCTGAGAACCTGGTTGGATTCCAGCGCGCCGGGACGCGCGACGCCGGCGTAGGTTGAACGGGCGGGTTGCATGGGCAATCGACCTCCGGATCTGGGGATTTGAAGCGGCGCGTAGCTTAACATGTCCTGTGTTTCCAGGGGTTAGCGCCGGGACGCGGCCGAACTCGCAGCCGGATCCTGTTAACCTTGGCACACATTAATAATGTAGCGAGCAAGCAGCATGCGTACTCCAGCTTTGATCACGGCGCTCACCCTGTTCCTGGCCCTGGCCCCGAGCATTAGCAGCGCCGCCCCCGCCAGTCCCCTGGACGCTTACTGGGAAAATCTCGGCAGCCTCTGCGGCAAGGCGTTCGAGGGGGAACTGGTCACGCATCCCGAGGGTGAAACCGGCTTCGTCGGCCACGCGCTGGTCATGCATGTGCGGGATTGCTCCGCTGAGCGTATTCGTATTCCTTTCATGGTGGGCGACGACCGCTCCAGGACCTGGGTGCTGACACGCAAGGGCGACCGCATCGAGCTCAAGCATGACCACCGGCACGAGGACGGCACGCCCGAGGAGAGCACCCTGTACGGCGGCACCTCGACCAACGCCGGCCGGGCCAATGAGCAGTACTTCCCGGCGGACGAGCAGACCCGCGCGGTCATCGAGCCGGCCTTCTCGAACGTCTGGGTCATGCGGGTCCATCCCGGCGAAAAATTCACCTATGGACTGTGGCGACTCGGCACCCCGCGGGTCTTCCAGGTCGATTTCGACCTCAGCCGGGAGATCGAGCCGCCGCCTGCTCCCTGGGGCTGGGAGGACTGAGGCTGGGCGGCCAGAGGTTTGGGGGTCATGGCGGGCGCCACCACAGCCCGCCGGCGTGCGATCATGGCGGATGAATTCATTTAGCGAACTGCCCCTGATCCCCGCCCTGCGGCAAGCCGTCGACGCGGTCGGCTACACCGAACCGACGCCGATCCAGGCGCAGACGTTGCCCGCGATCCTGGCCGGGCGCGACCTCATCGCCAAGGCGCCGACCGGCAGCGGCAAGACGGCGGCCTTCGGCCTCGGCCTGCTGCAGCGGCTGGATCCGGCCCGCATTCGCACCCAGGCGCTGGTGCTTTGCCCGACCCGCGAGCTGGCCGACCAGGTGGCCAAGGAGTTGCGGCGCCTGGCGATGGGCATTCCCAACGTCAAGCTCACCTTGCTGACTGGCGGTGTGCCGCTGGGTCCGCAGCTGGCGTCGCTGACGCACGCGCCACATATCGTGGTCGGCACGCCCGGCCGGGTGCAGGACATGTTGCGCCGGCGCGTGCTCGATCCGCGCGGCATCTCGGCGCTGGTGCTGGACGAGGCCGACCGCATGCTCGACATGGGTTTCGAAGAGACCCTGCAGGAAATACTCGAGCAATTGCCGCGCCAGCGGCAGACGCTGCTGTTCTCGGCCACCTGGCCCGAGGCCATTCGCGCCATCGGGCGCAGCGCATTGCACGATGCGCTGGAGGTCGCGGTGGAAAGCGCCGCCAGCCAGCCGGACATCGAGCAGTGGTTTCACGAGGCGGCGCTGGGAGATAAGCCGGCCGTGCTCGCCGGCCTGCTGTTGCAATACCGACCGGAATCGACGGTGGTGTTCTGCAATACCAAGCGTGATGTCGACGCCGTGACCCAGGCGTTGCAATCCATGGGGTTCAGTTGCGCCGCCCTGCATGGCGATCTCGACCAGCGCGACCGCGACGAAGTGCTGGTGCGTTTCGCCAACCGCAGCCTGCGGGTGCTGGTGGCCAGCGACGTGGCCGCCCGTGGCCTAGACGTCAAGGAGCTGGCCTGCGTGGTGAACTACGAAGTGCCCGCCGACCCGGATATTTACCTGCACCGGGTCGGTCGCACCGCGCGCGCCGGCAGCACCGGGCTGGCGCTGAATCTCGTCACGCCGCGGGAAATGCATCGGGCCTTGCAGCTGGAAACCCACCACGGGATGACATTGCAGTGGCGCGCGGCGCAGCCCGTTCACGTGGACAGCAATGATGTGCCGCGGGCGGCCATGCACACGCTGCGGATCGAGGCCGGGCGCAGCGACAAGTTGCGCCCGGGCGACATTCTCGGTGCGCTGACCGGCGAGGCTGGCCTGGACGCGGATGCGATCGGCAAGATCGATATTTTTGCCAGGCGCGCCTATGTCGCGGTCAGGCGCGACCAGGCGGAACGCGCGCTGTCCGCGCTGCGGG
>JBLRWC010000022.1:0-46043 GCA_047921455.1 Gammaproteobacteria bacterium | reverse complement strand
CAGCAGTCGCACGACGTTTTTCTGTGCCAGCGCGGCGAGATAGCCGTAGGTCATTGTCAGCACAGCCAGACCCGCCAACGCTACCGGCCAGCCGGTGTCCGCCGGCAGGTCGCGCACCACCTGGGCAAACGCGAACAGGGCACCGACCTTGGGCACGACGGAGAGGTATGCGGCAACCGACAACGGTGCGCCTTCGTAGGCGTCGGGAGCCCAGAAATGAAACGGAACCAGCGACGCCTTGTAGCCAAGACCGACAATCACTGCCGCCAGTCCGGCGATGGCGGCCATCGGCATTGCATCAATGGCTGCCAAATCGACAAGCAGCGTGGAGCCCGCGGCCCCGAACCAGTAGGTGAGGCCAAAAATCATGACGGCGGTGGTGACCGAGGCGAATACGAAAAATTTCATTGCGGCCTCGGTGGCCGGATCGTCGCCCGGATAGGCGACCAGCGCGAAGGTCGCCAGGCCGGTCAGCAACGTGCCGAGCACCAGGAACATGGCATCGCCCGCCCCGGCCAGAACCAGCGCGCCGACCGTGGCCAGGCAAAGCAGGCTGTAGACGGTGCCCTCGCGAGCACTGCCCCGGACGTCGGCTCGCGCCAGCAGCAGAGATAGCACGGTGGCAGGCAGCAGGATGAACTTGCCCCAGATACTCAGCACGTTTATCCGGAAGCTGCCGCCGAACACGGTGGTGTCCATGCCGACCAGGGGGACAGTCAGACCGGTGGCGACGAGCAGACCGGTAACAGCGATGGCCAGCGCCATCCGGGGCAGGCGCAGCATCTCCGCGATCAACGCGCCGACTGCCGTCAAGAGTACAGCGATCTCGGGAATCAGCAGCGCGAGGTCACCGGTCACCAGAGCACCAACGCCGCTGTGGTCCGATGGATGACGTTCAGCACCGAGGACGGCGCCACGCCAATGGCAACGGTGAGCACCAGCAGTGGCCCGACTGCAAGCACTTCCCGCAGACTCAGGTCCGGCATGGCATGCCATCGCTGCCGGGTCTCACCCAGGAACGTTTCGCGGATTGCCTTGAGATAGACGCCCGCGATGATCGCAATGCCAAGCACCACGATAATCGCGGCGGGAGCAGTGTGCAGGGTGGCGAGAAATATCTGGAACTCCGCCGGAAAATGCGCCAGCCCCGGCAGGCCCAGGGAGGCGAAAGCGGCTAATACGAACGACCAGCCGAGCAACGGAACCGTCTTGAGCAGGCCGCCGAAATCGCCGGTCTCGCGGCTGTGGGCGCGATCCTGGATCATTCCCACGAGGAAAAACAGCGCGCCCGTGACCAGGCCGTGGCTGACCATCTGCAGCACGGTGCCATCCAGCGCAGTGGCGCGCACCGCAGGGTCCAGGGTCAACGCGGCCACGGCGACGCCGACGATCACATAGCCCATATGGTTGATCGAGGTGTAGGCCACCAGGCGCTTGAGATCCGTCTGCGCCAGCGCGGCAAAGGCTCCGTAGAGCGCGCTGACAACCCCGAATGCCAGGATCACCAATCCGGCATCACGGAATGCCTCCGGGGTCATCTGGAGAGCGAAGCGGATCAGGCCGTAAGCGCCAAATTTCAGCATGACACCGGCCAGGATGACGCTGCCAACGGTCGGCGCCTGGACATGGGCGGCGGGCAACCAGGTGTGCAGCGGGACCGCCGGGATCTTGACCGCAAAAGTGATCAGCATGGCAATCAACACCCAGGTGGCCGCCGCTCCGTCCAGCGGCGGATCGGCAATCCAGGCGCGCATGTCGAAGCTGGATTCCGGGCTGCCGAGGTACAGCCCCAGGATGGCGAGCAAAAGTGGCAGGCTGCCCACCAGCGTGTAAAGGAAGAACATCAGCGCTGCGCGCTGCCGATCCTCGTGCCCCCAGCCGGAGATCATGAAATACATCGACACCAGCGAGACCTCGAAGAACACATAGAACAGCAGCGCGTCGAGGGCGGTGAAGGTGCCGATTGCCGCGGTCTCAAGCAGCAGGGCCAGCACGACATAGCTCCGCGGGCGCTCTCGCAGCGAAGACGTGAAGATGAACGCCACCAGGAATAACACGGCGCTCATCAGCACCAGCGGCAGACTGATACCGTCGACCCCGACGCGGTAGGCGGCCCCGATGACCGGAATCCACTCCAGCTCTTCGACTTGGGAAAATCCCGCACCGCTCACGCCACGCAGCCACATGACCACGGTGCCGGCCAGCGTCAGGGCCGCGGTGGCGATGCCGATGGCGTGGACGGTCCGCGCCGACGGCCTCGGCAGCACCATAATCAGGGCAGCGCCGGCGAGCGGCAAAAACAAGGTGATGGATACGAGCGGTAGCATAGACACGGCCGTCCCCTATAAGCGGAATGACATCGCAAGCAGGACTGCAAGCATCACGGCTGCACCGGCGGCACTGAAAGCGAGTTCACGGTGGATCAGGCCACTTTGCAGGGCGCGCGCACGATTCCCCGAGGCGCGCACACCGGCAACCAGGGCATAAATCAGGCCGTCGATGCGGCGCTCGTCGCCGTCGCGCACCAGCCGCGCGATGGCGACGCCGACGCGGCCGACACCGAGCACGGCGGCATACAGGACGCGTTCCAGGCGCTCGCATGCCTGGGCGATGCCCATCACCAGGCTCGGTATTTTCAGGATAGCCTTCAGATGCAGACGCTCGAGACGCTCGCTCCTTTGGGCGACGGCCATCGTGGGCCTGCCGATCCAGGCCGTGAGTCCTCCGGCGACGACAAGCCCTCGTTGCGCCCATGAGTAGGTCGGACCGAGCAGGCGCTGGGCAGGCACCAGCCAGCCCAGCGCCAGGCCGCTCGCCGCGGCAAGGAGGCCGAGCAGCATGGCCCGCGTAGCTTCGGCTTCGAGGGCGGGCATTCCCAGAAGCGACTCGATGGCGCCAAAGGCGAGGCCGAGCGCGGCGGCTGGGACCACCAGGCCCCAGAGACCCGCACTCATCCATCCGGCACCGGCCACCGGCCGGTTCTCGGCGTCGCCCCGCCACAGCAGTCGCAGTGCGCGCGCCAGGTAGGCACCGGTCAGCAGGGCGCCCGCGAACGCCAGCGGAGCAAGCCATGGGGCGCCGGGAGCGTACAAGGCGGCCGCGATCACGGCGTCCTTGGAAAAGAAACCGCTCAGAGGCGGGATACCGGCCAGCGCCAGTGCCGCCACCGCAAAGCCCAGGAAGGTCCATGGTCGGGCGCGGCCGACGCCCTGCAGGCGCTCAAAGGTCGTGCCGCCACGGGCATGCTGGAAGTCGCCGGCAGCGAGAAACAGGGCGCTCTTGATGGCCGCGTGCGCGATCAGGTGCAACAGCGCAGCCAGCGGCACCCCGGCCCCGACCGCGATCAGCATCAGGCCGTATTGACTGGCGGTGGAAGCAGCCAGCAGGCGCTTAAGGTCACGCTCGGCGAGTGCGACCAGGCCGGCTGCCACCGTAGTGACGCCGCCCACAAGCCCGATGGCGAGCAGGCTTTCGGGCGCCAGCAGCGGTGTCGCGCGGATCAGCAGGATGGCGCCTGCGGCCACCAGTGTGGCTGAGTGAAGCAAAGCCGAGACCGGTGTCGGGCCCGCCATGGCGCGCATGAGCCAATCCTGGAACGGGATCTGCGCGGACTTGCCCATGGCGGCCAGCAGCAACAGCAGTCCGACGGCAACCGTCGTGCCCTCGCCCACAGCCGGCGTGGCGGCGATCTCGCTGGTACCTGCCGCCCCGATGAGCAGGAATACCGCGACATACAGGCCCAGGTCGGCGCTGCGCGTGTAAAGGAAGGCGCGGCTGGCGGCATCCGCGGCCTCGGGCCGCTGGTACCAGAAACCGATCAGCAGGTAGCTGCACAACCCGATCAGCTCCCAGGCAGCCAGCAACCCGACCCAGTCGCCGGCCAGCACCAGGGCCTGCATCGCGGCGACGAACAAGGACATGACGGCATAGAACCGTGGCAGGCCCGGCTGACCCTTCATGTAACCGATCGCGTAGGTCAGGACGAACGTACTCACCACGGCCACCGCAACCGCCAGCAGTGCGGTGAGCGGCTCGGCGGTCAGCCGCAAGGGCAGATCCGGCAAGCCCGGCAGCAACAACACTGCAGCGCCGCCGTCGGCGACCCTGGCCAGGAGTCGCACGCTTGCCGCCAGGCTGAGCACGGCGCCGACCAGGGCCAGGATGGGCGCAGCCCGACCCAAGACCACAATGGCCGCGGCCGCGAGCAGAGGAGCCAGTATCGGCAGCGCTACGAGGCTCACCCTTTCAGATCTCCTGCTTCCTCCATTTCCACTGAGCCCCTGGCCCGGAAGCGCGTGGTCGCGAGGCCGAAGCCGACCGCCATCTCTACGGCCATGACCGTCATCACCACCAGCACGAACATCTGCCCGGCATACACTTCGGGATGCAGAAAGCGCCAGAAGGCGACCAGGTTCACCAGCGCGCCCGCCAGCATCAGTTCGATGCCCATCATGATCATGACCAGGTTGGTTTGCGACAACGCGCCATAGACGCCGATGCCGAACAGGATCGCGCCGGTGACGAGCGCCAGGATCATGATCGGCGTCATCCGGATGTCCCCGCATCGTCGCGAGAAGCCGGCCCACGTACCGGTATCGCCACCACAGTGGCCGCGATCATCGCGGTCAGGATGGTGACGGCGGCGGTCTCGAAAATCAGCATGGAGCGCCCCAGCATTTCTAAACCAAGCTCCCGTATCTGCAGGGCCGCGTCTGGCGCCTCCGCCGTCGTCGGTCCCCAGTCGACCAGCAGGGCGACCGCGACTGCTGCGCCGGCAGCACCTATCCCCGCGCCCAACGAGAAGCGCTTCTGGTGAGTCATGTCCATGCCGCCGAGCCCCCCCGGGTCCATCATGAACATCACCATGAAGATGGCCATGATGCTCATCTCCGTGGCCATCATCATGATCTGCAGTACGCCCAGAAACTCGGCCTGCATTGCCAGGAACATGCAGCCGACAGCCGCTTGCGAGAACAGTAGCGCCAGCGCAGAACGCACCATGGACGCCGTGCGGAACACCGCCACGCCGAAGCCGATCGCCGCCAGCCCGAATAACCCAACAAAAAACGTCTGGACCGACATCACGGTACTACCAGGATCAGCAGGCCGACGACGAAGATATTGGCCAGCGCCAGGGGAATGCCGAGCTTCCAGCACCAACCCAGCAGGTCCGCCTCGCGAACGCGCGGCAGATGGTGGCCCGCCAGCAGCATCGATGCAGCTACGCCCAGGGTCTTGATCAGGCTCCAGGCCATTGGCGGCAACACCGGTCCGTGCCAGCCGCCGAGGTAGAACACCGTGGTCGCGGCGGCCAGCGTAATGACCAGCACCAGGCGGGCCAGCCGCACCACCGCCAGGCGCACTCCCGTGTATTCCGCGTCCACGCCCCCCGCCAGTTCCCCCGCGGCGGTCGGAAGGTCGAACGGCGGACGGAAGGTCAGCGCCATGGCTGCGATAAAAAACAGCACGAAACCCAGCGGTTGGTAGACGATGTTCCACACGTCGACCTGGGAGGCGATGATGGCAGTGGTCCGCAGGGACTCGGCGCGCATGGCCACCGCGGTGATGGGCATGACGATGAGCATGGCGTAGGCGATAAGCTGGCCGAGGAAGCGCCAGCCGCCGATCATGGCGTAAGCGCCGTTCGGGGCCCAGCCAGCCATGATCAGCGCGACCAGTACATAGGCCAGCACCGCGTTGACGAACAGGGCCCCGGTGGCCAGATCGGCGATGACCATACCCGGCGCCAGAGGCAGAACCGCGGCGCCGAGCACCGCCGCCACGAGCAGCAGCACCGGAGCGCTCTCGAAGAACAGTCGATCGGGTCTGCGCGGCACGAGCGATTCGCGGCCCAGGTGCGCCAGGCCGGTGAGCACGGGCGCGGCCGGCCGCAGACGGCCGGTCACGCTCCAGGCCTCGATCACGGCAAGTACCCAGGCGCCACAGAGCAGCACGAGCAGCATGATGGCGATTGTCACGGGATCACCTCCCAAGGCGAGAGATCCAGCGACCCGACAGCCACCAGCGCATCGCCCAACTCCTCGCCCTCGACCAGGAGGGGGACCAGGTCGATGTGATGACTGCAGGCCGTGTCCAGCTCGAACGATACAACGCGACCACGTTCCAGCGTCAGACTCAATTCGGCGCGCCCGCGCGGTGATTCCACTACACCCCTCCCCACTCCGGATGCGCTGCCGATATCGCACAGCACAGGATTGTCGGGTTCTCCTGCCGCCTCGATAAGGTCAAGGCAGTTCGTGATCTCAACCAGCCGTTGCCACAGGCGTGCCCACGCATCTCCGCCCTCCCCGGTGAGCACCTCGAAACCCAGCTCGCGATAGATCGCCTCCGCCTGGCGCGCATCCTCGACGTGGCCGGAGGCGCGTGCCACTGGGCCGCGCAGGTCGGGAAAACCCTCCACCAGGGTGCCGGTGCCCTTCAGCCGTGCCTTGAGAAGGGGCGTTCGCCTGAGCCTCTGGATCAGCACCTGTACCGCCGGCTGCAATGCGACAAGGCCGTCCAGCGTCGCACACCGGGCCTGCAGTTGCATAGCCGTGGCACGCCGCGCCAACCAGGTGAAACCGAGCTGGCGTCCGAGCTGGACCAGCCATCCCAGATGGCTGGTGAGACGTTCGCGCTCCAGGGCACTGACCCGAGCTCGGGCCGCGGCCGGATCTACTTCCATGCCAGCTGCCCGCTCGATGGCCCGACAAGTTAACAGCTGGTAGCTGGCAGGGGCCAGCGGCATTGCCCACGCCAATCGCTCGACGAAACCGTTGGCATCCACTCCAGTTCCCGCCAGGGCCTTGCCGGCGAGGGATACTGCTTTGCCCTTCGCCACTCCGTCGCCGTCGAGCGTGAGTGTCAGCAGAAGGCCGCCAGGCAGACCGGGAAAGCACGGCCCAAACGGCACCTCGATCCTGTCCATCGGCAACCCGTCGGCGCTGCGCGGCAGATCCCGGGTGACCGCGACCATGGACATGAACCCCATGTCATCGTGGTCGCCTTGGTCATGCCCCCCATGACCACCGTGTGAGTCGCGGTCGTCATCTGCATGGTCATGGTGATCGTGGTCCGCGTGTCCCTGATCGTCCCCGCCGACCTCGCCGACCTCGCGCGCCACCAGCTCCATGCCACATTTGGGACACGTGCCGGGCTCGTCCTCGACTACTTCCGGGTGCATGGGACAGACATATACAGTCGTGCCGCACAGAACAGGGGCATCGAAATCCGTAAGAGAGGCGGCGAATGCGCGTTCGGCGAGTGCCTCGCGCAAGCGGGCTACCACCGCAACGAACTCCGGTTGCGAAATGTCCGCGGTGAGATCGGCTTGTGGCAACGGCGACGGCACTTGTGCACCCAGCGCGAGAATGACGCGCGGACGAGGCATTTGCGCGTATAGCACCGCTGCGGCGTCACCCAACCCCGGTGGCTGCGCTCCGATGAACAACAGAACGCTGGCATCACGTGGCGTGGCGGCAATCTGCACACCCGCCGCCTCAACGTCCAGACCATGCGCCAGCGCCACTTCCGGCCCAGGGACGATGAGGACGCGCAGATCGTGAGCCATGGCCCAGCCGGTCAGCCTGTGCAGGGTCGAAGACCGTCCCTGGCGCGCGCCCGCAATCATCACTGCCGCCTCAGGGCGCCCTGACTCCATCCGTACAGCAGACCAAGGAACAGGATGGCGAGAAACACCCCCATATCGAGCAGGGCTACCAGGCCTTCCTGCTTGTAGACCACGGCCCACGGATACATGTAGGCCATCTCCATGTCGAAGGCCAGGAACAACAACGCGTACCCGTAGTATCGAGCATGGTAACGAGACCAGACCGGATCTCGCGACAGCGTGCCGCCGCTCGCTGGCACGTCCTTGCCGGGCTCTGTCCGTACCGGGCCCACGCTGCGGGCCAGGCCGTACAGACACAACACGACGCCGACCATGCCGATTGCCAAACCCAGCAACCAACCATATTGCTCCAAAGCGCTCATATCGTTTCTCCGGCTTGTACAGCCTCGCGCCCCCGAGGCCCTGAATCCCACATGACTCTAGCCAGGGGATTGCTTGGTGAAAATCAACGATACAGACGGAGCGAATGGTACGGCAAGTTACTGGGCTTGCAGGCTGGTGCTCGCAATCGACGCAGTCATCTCGGGGTCGTCGCCGGGGCCATGGTGGAGTAGTCCATGTCCTTCAGGGCCTGGCAATCAATCCGGGGCGGCGCCGTCGCGCCATTCCGTGTTTCCTCTTGTTTGCAAAACGCCAATTTCGCTTTCAAAAGGATAACCGGGTGGCTCGGCACTTCCGACCATCAAGAATTTACAGAAAAGGGGCACCATGAGCACCCTGAATCTTTCCAAGACCGAACGCATTGACGTTCGCGCAGGCACTGGCGGATCGTCGCCAGTTCATACTGGACGACGCGCCGTGGCAGGCGTTCCAGGAGGCGTTGGATCGTCCGGTGCAAAGCAAGCCGCGCCTGAAGAAGTTGCTGCGTGAACCCGGGATGCTCGGTGGTCGGCTGCTACAGCCTGGCGGTCGGCAGCGTCGATCTGGAAGTCGCGCCGTCGAGAGTGATGAAGGGTCTGGGCCAGTCCTTGCTCAAGGATGCACTGCTGCGCACGGCGCAGGCCGCCGAAATCGTCGGCATTCGCTGCCTGCTGGCACATGCCAAGGACGACGCAGCGCGGCAGTGGTGCGAGAGAGCCCGACCCTCTCGCGCTGCTCAACCCACAGCGCTGGCGGATCAACCGCCAGGTCAAACAGCGTGACGTGGTTCGGCACCGACGCTGGGGTACGCCATCGAGGGGCCCAGTCAGTCCCGCTGGGCTTATCTGAGCGACACCCGTGGCTTGCCGCCCTACACGGCCGAGTTCTTGAAGAACTGGGGGGCTTTCGAGATGGCCGTTGATTGCTCGTACCCGCCCACAGACGCCCCCAAAAACCACAACGACTGGTTACTGCGGGAGCAGCCTGACTTGCCAGCAGGAGTGCACCCCTGGGGTTGGTGGTCTTTGTTCAGCCATGCTCAGTGAGTCGCGGGGCTCTTGGCACTGCTGTTGATCTCTGCTGAAGCACGCCGGTTTCCCCGAGTTCCACCGCTTTTCCATGGGCAGTTGAAACGCCTGGCGCAGTCCCTCAGGCGCGCGCCCGAGGCCGCATGATCAGCGCATACAGGGCCGGCACGAACAGCAGCGTGATTGCGGTGCCGACGATGACCCCGCCGATCAGCACGTAGGCCAGTGGACCCCAGAAGCTGTCGAAAGTCAGCGGCACGAAGGCCAGGGCTGCCGCCGCGGCGGTCAGCACTACGGGACGTGCACGACGCACTGCGGCCTCGACGATGGCCTCGCGCCGGCGCTGGCCCGCGGCCAGGTTGTCGGCCACCTGCTGGGTGAGGATCAGCGTGTTGCGCATCAGGATGCCGGCCAGGCCGATCAGGCCCAGCAGGGCGACGAAACCGAAGGGCTGGCCGAACAGCAGCAGCGCCAGCACCGCGCCGATCAGCCCCAGCGGCGCGGTGGCGACGACGACGAAACTGCCGATGAAGGAGCGCATCTGCAGCATGATGAAAATCAGCATCAGTGCGACCATCATCGGCATCAGCTTGTTGATCGAGGCATTGGCCTTGCCCGACTGCTCCATCGAGCCGCCGATGTCGATGCGGTAGCCGTCGGGGAGGTTCCCGCGCAGTTCGGCCATCGCAGCCCACAGCTCGGCATTGACGTCGTTGGGCTGCGCGCCGCGGACGTCAGCCTGGATGGCGATGAAGGGATGGCGATTGTAGCGCCAGATCACCGGGTCCTCGAACTCTACTTTGAGTTCACCGAGCTGCGCCAGCGCCACTTTGCGGCCGTCGGCGGTCTTGAGCTCCATGCCCAGCGGGTCGATCGGGCCGTCCTCGTTCAAGCCGCGCGCGACCAGGCGCACGGTGCGGATGTCCTGGCGGATTTCGCCGATGGTCAGGCCGTGGCTCTGATACTCGAGCTGTTCGGCCACTTCGCGCGGCGTCAGGCCGATGCGACTCAGCCGTTCGGGGTCCATCACCAGCCGAGCGACCGGCGCACGCTCATCCCATTCCAGGTGCGGATCGACCACGTTCGTATGTGCGGCCATTATGTCGCGCACGGCGTAGCCGAGACGGCGCAGCTCCATCAGGTCGTCGCCGACGATGCGGTACTCCAGCGGCCAGATCACCGGCGGACCGTACAGCAGCCGCGTCACGCGCACCCGGGCTTCGGGGAAGGCACCGTCGTTGATGCGCTGCTCGAGCGCGGCCATGATGCGATTGCGCGCGGCCTCGTCCTCGGTCACGGCGATGACCTTGGCAAAGGCCGAGTCTGGCTGTTCCGGGTTGGCCGAGATGAAAAAGCGCGGCGCTCCGGCGCCGACGTAGGCCGACAGCGACCGGATGCCCTCCATTTCCTCCAGCGCCGCCTCGACCCGGCGGGCGATGCGGTCGGTCTGGCTCACCGACGAGCCCTGCGGCAGGAAGATGCTGACCACCACTTCGGGCCGATCAGAGCCGGGGAAGAACTGCTTGGCCACCGGGCCGGCCATGCCGAGCACCGACAACAGCAGCAAGCCCACGGTCCCGGCCACCACCAGGCCGCGGCGGTCGACGCAGAACTCGATCAGCGTGCGCAACCGCCGGTAGGCGAGCGTATCGTACCCGTCCGCCTGGTGAGCGTTGGCACGCTCGGGCAACAACATCACGCCAAGCAGCGGCGTAAAGATGACCGCCACCAGCCACGAGACCAGCAGCGCGAAGGCCAGCACCCAGAAGATATTGCCGGCGTACTCGCCGACCCCGGAACGGGCGAAGCCGATCGGCACGAAGCCGGCCACAGTGACCAGCGTGCCGAACAGCATCGGCGCGGCCGTGGCGCGCCAGGCGAATGCCGCGGCATCAATGCGTTTCAGGCCCTCCTCCAGCTTGACCAGCATCATCTCGATCGCAATGATCGCGTCGTCGACCAAGAGTCCCAGCGCGATGATCAGCGCGCCCAGCGTGATCCGATCGAGGTTCATGCCCGAGTGCAGCATCAACAGGAAGGTCAGCCCGATAGTGGTCGGCACCGCGACGCCGACGATCAGCCCGGCGCGCAGCCCAATGGTGACGAAGCTGACCGCCAAGACCACCAGCACGGCAATCAGGAACTTGAGCTGAAACAGGTTGACCGCCGCGGCGATCGCGTCAGCCTGGTTGGTGAGGATATTCAGCTCCACGCCCAGCGGCAGCCGGTTGCGCTCGGCGTCGAGAAAGGCCGCCAGGCGATCACCCAGCGCCAGCCCATCGGTGCCGTCGGCCATCACGATGCCCAGCACCAGCGCATCGTCGCCATCGGAGCGGATCACGAACGACGGTGGGTCTTCGTAGCCTTCGCGCACCCGCGCCAGGTCGCCGAGCCGCAGGATCCGGTCACCGGCGCGGATCGGCACTGCGCGCAGCTGCTCGAGCTCCGAGACGTCGCTGTCGACGCGCAGGTAGACGCGCGGCCCGGCGGTCTCGACCTGGCCGGCCGGCGCCAGCGTGTTGTGCGCCGTGACGGCGTCGAAGATCGCGGCCGGGTCGATGCCGAGGTTGACCAGCTCGGCATTGTCGAACTCGACATAGACCCGCTGCTGGCGCTCACCGATCAGCAACGCCTTGTGCACGCCCTCGACCTGCCACAGCCGGTCGCGCACATCCTCGGCCACGCGCGTGAGCTCGCGCATCGGCAGGCCCGGCGCGGTCAGCGCGATCAGGCTGAAATAGACATCGGAGAAATCGTCGTTGACCATCGGCCCGATCACGCCACGCGGCAGCCGGTCGCGCTCGTCCCACATCCGCTTGCGCACCTGGTAGAACAGCTCGGGCAGGCGCTCCGAAGGGGTGTAGTCGTGGAATTCCACCTGCAGATCCGCCCGGCCGGGCCGGATCGAGGTTTTTATGCGGTACAGGCTGTCAACTTCCTGGATACGCTTTTCGAGCAGGTCGACAACCTGGTCCTGTAGCTCCTGGACGGTCGCGCCCGGCCACTCGGCCGAGACCACCATCACGCGCACGGTAAACTGCGGATCCTCGGCCCGGCCCAGCGAGACGAAGGCATAGGCGCCGACGAGGACCGACAGGATCAGGAAGAACAGCGTGACCGAGCGCTGCTCGACTGCAATGCGCGAAAGATTCGGGATGGCCATCGACGCAACTGGCCTCAGCGCCGCTCGCGTACCGGCATGCCAGGTTCGAGCAGGTGCGTCCCGACCGCCACGACGCGCGCATCGGGCGGCAGCTCGGCCAGGATCTGCGCCATCTCGCCATTGACCGCAACCAGTGCCACCGGCACCGGCCTGACCCGGCCGTCATCGACCAGCCAGACTTGCGGCCCCTGGCCGCGCTCGTTGATTGCGCCGATCGGCACCTCCAGCAGCTGACCGTCGTCGACATCCAGCAACACCTTGACCACGCCGCCCAGGCGCGGCACCTCGACCGGATCGACCAGGCTGTAGCGCGCCTGCCAGGTGCGCGTAAGTGGATCCGCCGCACCGGCGACCTCTCGCAGCTGCAGGCGCAGCGGCGACTCGGACCCGTTGAGCAGTGTGCCGGTCAGAGGCACGCCGATGCGTTGGGGCAGGTCGACCTGGATCTCCGGCGTGCCGCCCTCCGCCAGCACCGCCAGCGGCTCGCCGGCAGCAACCACCTGGCCCGGCTCGCCCCCGACCTCGATCAGTACGCCGTCGCCGCCGGCCTCGATCCGGGCGTAGCCGCGCGTCAGCTCGGTCTGTTCCAGCCGCGCCTGCAGCGCATCGACCCGCTCGCGCGCGCTCTGCTCGGCGAGTTCGACCCGTTCGAATACCTGCGAGCTGACGAACTTGCTCTGCAGCAGCTCTCGATTGCGCCGGGTATCGGCCTGCGCGGTCGCCAGCTCGGCGCGCGCCGCGTCCAGGTCGGCCCGGGCGACCCGCACCTGCTGCTCGAAATCACGCGGGTCGAGCTCGAACAGCAGCTGCCCGGCGGTGACCGACTGGCCGGCGTCGACGTGGCGCGCCAGGATCCGGCCCGACACCTGGAACGCGACCGGGGTTTCGAAGCGCGCCCGCACCGTGCCCGACATCTGCGCGCCATGGAAGCTGGCCGAACGCGGCTCGACCGTGAACACCGTGCGGACCGCTTCGGTCGGCCCGGATCTCTCCTCGGCCTGGCAGGCGGCGAGCAACAGCAGCACGGAAAGCAGGGCAAGACGATCCATAGGGGCAGACCAATAAGTGAACGCTACCGTATAGTACTGAAATGTGCTCATGCCATGTTGAATTCCATGGCTGGCCGCCCGGTCGATCCGGGCGTCGATCCGAGCAATGACCGCGACATTCTCGCGGCCGGGGGAGACTGCCACAAAATGGCTTTCACCGTCATTCTGCCATTGGCCATTGAGTAGCTGGTTTCCCAAGCTGTCAATCGATAGCCGACATTGACCCGGGATCGATGACCACGTTCTCCAAATGGCGACACCTTCTACATCGCTATCCGCTGGTCAGCGGCGCTGAACGGCTGTTCGAGGCAGGCCGTCTCAGCTGGCGCGGCAATCGGCCTCACCGGGGCTCGCCGCCTTAAATCCGATCGCTGGGTTTCCGGCTGACGACCCAGGGGCCGGGTCAGCCTGTTCGCTCGAATTGCGAATTAGACGCAATCCATTGTTTTGCATGCCTTTAATCGTTCGATTTAGCTTTACAAGCGCCCCTATTGTGGTATTTTCTTTACATCTATTAGCCACAACGGGTTTCGACTGCCGGACAAAAAGAAACCCCACCCGTCGGCTCGACGTGACTCTCAGGGAGATGCTTTTATGGCCACACCGACCTTCTTTTACAACCTTCGTGCCAAGCCAGTCATACTGGCCGTCGCTGCGATCCTGCTCGCCCCGGGCGGTGCAGCAGCCGAGGCGCCTACACTCAGCAAAGAGCAGTTTGATCGCGCCACCCTGCTCTACTTCCAGCAGTGCGCCGGCTGCCACGGGGTGCTCCGCAAGGGCGCCACCGGCAAAAACCTTGAACCGGAAAACATGCTCCGCCTGGGCCAGCGCCGCCTCGAGCGAATCATCACCTACGGTACCGAAGGCGGCATGAACAATTTCGACATCATGTATTCGCCGGAGGACATCACTCTGCTCGCGACTTACATCCAGATGGAGCCGCCCGTACCGCCGGAAATGTCGCTGGCGCAGATGAAAGAGCGCACCGTACGGCACGTAGATCTCAACGAATACCCGAGCAAGCCGTTGCACGGCCGCAATTGGAAAAACTTCTTCCTCACGATCGAACGCGACCACGGTTCGGTCGCCATCATTGACGGTGACAAGCACGAACTCGTGGCGCGTGTCCCGACTGGCTATGCGGTACACGTCATGAAGGGCGTGGAGCATAACAAGGCCGTCAAGCATCCCGATCCCGACCAGGTCGGACGCTTCTGGTACACCATGGGGCGCGACGGCAAAATGACCAAGATCGACCTCTGGCAGACACCGGACAAGATGCTGGTCGCCGAAACCCAGGTCGCCTACGACGCACGTGACGTCGCTGTCTCCGGCGACGGCAGGTACGTCATCGGAGGTGGATACTGGCCGCCGCATGCCGTCATCGTGGACGCCCACACCATGGAACCGCTCAAGGTGGTTTCCGCCCGCGGCGTCAACGTGGATGGCGAGTACGTTAACGAATCGCGGGTCGCCGCCATCTATGACACGCCGCATGCCAGCACCTGGCTGGTGAATATGAAGGAACTCGGCCAGACCTGGCAGATCGACTATTCCGACATCGACAACCTGCGCATCGAAAAGATCGACAATTCGAAGTTCCTGCATGACGGTTTCTTCGATCCGACCGGGCGCTATTTCCAGATTGCGGCGAACGCCTCCGACCAGATGGTGGTGATCGACGCCGAAGCTCGCAAGCTCGAGGCGATCATCGATACCGACTTGCGGCCGCACCCCGGGCCGGGTGCCAACTGGCTGGACCCGCAGTGCGGTCCGGTCGGTGGTACCCCGCATCTCGGCGTCGGCAAGATGACCGCGTGGGGTAATGACCCGGCGAACCGCGAGGACGCCGCCTGGAAGATCTGCTACGAGGTCGAGACCGACGGCCCGGGCCTGTTCATCCGGACCCATCCGAACAGCGACTACGTATGGATTGATCAAACGCTGCACCCCGAGCCTGAGGTCCAGCAATCCGTCAAGGTCATCGACAAGAAGACCCGCGAAATCGTCAAGACCATCCGGCTGACCGAGGTCGAGGGCCAGGTCGCGGTGCACTTCGAGTTCAACCACGATGGCACCGAGGTCTGGGCGTCCGTCTGGAATCGCGGCGATAGCCTGCAACCGAACGGCTCGATGATCATCTTCGACGCGAAGACGCTCGAGGTTAAAGGCCGCGTGGACGGCTTGTACGCGCCCACCGGCAAATTCAACGTCTACAACCGGTCCAACCACGTGACCTGACGCGGTCGCGCCGGAGCGGAGGATGCGCAGCGCGTGTCCCCCGCCCCGGCGCAGCCCCGGGTCGGGAGGTCCGTATCATGGCTCCTAGCGACGGCATGGCACCGCTCACACTATTGCTCGCCGGACTCGCAGCCGAAGGACGTACGCAAACTCGTCGCTTGGTTGCTGGCGCTGGAATGAGGCGCTGGCCCGTATCCGATCAAGACAATCGAAGCTATTCGCGAGGAAACGACATGAACAGGATTTTAATCGCCGCTGCCCTCGGGCTGACCCTGGCACTGGCGCAGGCGCCCGGGATCGCCGCCGCCTCGTCACCGGAGTGGGATGAGATCGAGCCCACCGAGCTGATGCTGTTCTATCCAGGGATTGCGGCCGTCGAATGGGTGCTCGGCGACATCCGCATCGACAAGGAGCGTCACCAGGGCTCGCGGGGTCTCAAGGTGGGAGACCGCTGCATCGAGTGCCATCTCGCGGACCCCGAGGAACTCGTCTTCATCGGCGAGGCCATTGCCGCCGGCAAGTGGATGGAGCCCGCGCCCATCGAGGGCAAGCCGGGAACCATCCCCGTAACGGTCCGGGCGGCCCATGACGATGAGGAACTATACCTGCAGTTCAGCTGGACTCAGCCGCCGGCCTCCGGCACCGCGCCGATGGATACCGACAACCCGGTAAAGATCAGCTTCATGCTCGATGCAGGCAAGGTGGCGTTTGCCGACCAGGCGGGCTGCTGGGCCAGCTGCCATGCCGATTCACGCGGCATGCCGGAGGGGGACGAGGACCGGAGCAAGTATGTGACCGGTGGCTCGCTGGCTGATGGGGTCTTCTACGACCTGCTGCAGTGGCGCAGCGGCGAAGACAAGGCCTATGACGGCCATGTCGCGGATGAGCGCGTCATGACCGGTGGAACTGCCTTGGAGTGGGCCTCGGGCAAGCTCGAGGGCGACACCTGGACAGTGGTGTTCAAGCGCCGTTTCGAGGGTGGCGAGGGTGATGTCACCCTCCGCAAGGGCGCGGTCTATAACATCGGGGTGGCGATCCACGATGACCATGCTGCCGGCCGCTACCATCACGTCTCCATGGGCTACACACTCGGGATCGATGCCAAGGCCGATATTGTCGCCCGGCACCATTGACGCGCACGGAAAGGCGGCGCGCAGACCGTGAACCGAATCCTCTAGCCGTAGGCGCTGATTGCCGAGGGTTCGTATCGCACCGCCTCTCGAGGAGACCAGCGGGAATAGCGCACGTGCCAGGGATTGACAACGACTCGCACTATGGTTAGGATTCCTACCTATGGAATTCGACCAGGTCACTGAGTCCCTCGAGCGCCGCTTGGCAGACGGCCTGGCCCGGCTGGCCGCCGTCGCCCGTCAGCTCGACTGGCAGGCCGCCGAAAGTGCTGGCCTGTCACCGACGCAGGCGGACATCCTGCAATTTGTCGTCAATCGTCCGGAGGGTGCTCGGCTCACGGCCGCCGCCGCGCATGCCGGTGTTCGCAAGGCCACCGCCAGCGACGCCGTGGCGGCCCTCGAGAGGAAAGCGCTGCTCAATAAGTATGCAGACGCTTCAGACGGCCGCGCCGTGGCGCTGAAGGCAACAGCCAAGGGCAACCGGGTCGCGCAAGCGTGGCCGAGCAGCTTCGCGCCGGTGGTTGCTGGCCTGTCCGAGAGCGAGCAGGAGGCCCTGCTCGGCCTGGTGATCAAGATGATCCGGCAACTGCAGCAGCGCCAACTGATTGCCCCGCAACGCACCTGCGTGACGTGTCGGCACTTCCGTGAGCACGTCGCACCGGGGACGGCAACACCGCATTACTGCGCGTTCGTCGGTGCACCGATGGCCGAGCGTCACCTCCGGGTCGACTGCGCGGAGCACGAATCCGCCGCCTGACGGCGGTTCATCCACCTCGTTCGCTATGACCGGGGTTTTATTTGACCTTTATAGTTAGGAGTCCTTACATGAAAGCCAGCGCCATCTTCCACCACGCCGGTTGCCCCGCCTGTGTCGCAGCTGGGCTGCAAATCGCCGATCTCAACTAGGAGAACCATCCGTGAAAGCAAAGATCCTTACTCTACTGGGCATCATCGTCGCCTCCGTGGCGTTGGCCACCGAACCCGAGATTCCCTACCCGGCGGGCTACCGCGACTGGCACCACGTCAAGAGCATGGTGATTGAAAAAGGCCATCCGCTCTATGCTGCTTTTGGTGGCATTCACCACATCTATGCCAACGACAAGGCACTCGAGGGCTACCGGAGCAACACCTTTCCGGATGGGGCCGTGATCATCTTCGATCTGCTCGAAGCCGTGCACGACGGCAATGCCATCACGGAAGGCGCCCGAAAAGTCGTGGGTGTCATGCACAAGGACGCGAAAAAGTTCGCTGCAACCGGTGGCTGGGGATTCGAGGGCTTCGGTGGCGGTGATCCGGAGAACCGGGTGGTGGGCGATAATGCGGCCTCCGCCTGCTTTGGCTGCCACCTGCCGCAGAAAGACCAGGACTATACCTTCAGCCGGCTGCGTGACTGAGGATCTGCTGTGGATCAGCCCGTACTGGCACCATCCTGGCGCATTGCAGAATGGCTGAACACCCCGGTGCCAGTAGATCTGGGGGCGCAGCGCGGCCACATCGTGGTCGCCTGCGCCTTCCAGGTCCGCAGACCATGGCGGCATACCGGATGCAGGGCACGCCGACGTTTCTGTTGATCGACCGCTCAGGGCGCTTGCGCCGGCAGATTTTCGGCCATGTTTCCGATCTGCAACTCGGCGCCGAGATCATGCAACTGCTGGCCGAACCGCCAGAGGTCGCGCTGGCTTGAAGGCTCATGAAACGAGTCAGTGAACACAATGACATACTGCACAGGCAAGGCAACCCTGGCCCTGAACCACTGCAGTGGATCCTTCAGTGTCATACTGGCGAGCATCAAGCATCCGCAGCCCCCGGCGCCCGAGCGCACCCCAGCAAAATATGCTGCGAGCGATCGAGCGTGCCACCCGCTCGCCGCTCGAGCCGATAGAGTTGCCGACTTCTGCCGACGTGAACGAGCAGCGGATCGCGCGCTTTCGGCTGCGAATCACAGAGGCGCTCGCGAGCTTGTTGTAGGGCGGCAGCCCCTTGCTGCTCAAGGAACAACCCGCCGGAACGGAATGCCGTACCGGCCATGACGACCTAAAACCGATTGACGCTCGGTTTTTCTGCTGCCTATACTTGTCCGCTGCCAGCCCCTTCACTGAGACCCCAGAGGCCGCTTCCGGATGCCTGTATTCCCGACCCTCGGTGATCTCGAGGTCGCCATCCTCGAATTCGTCTGGCGACACCCCGACACAACCGTCAAGGACACTCATGCGGCGGTCGGCACCGAGCGCGCCATCTCCCTCAACACCATCCAGTCCACGCTGGAGCGACTCGTGCGCAAACAGCTTCTTTCGCGCCGCAAGGTTGGCCACTCGTTTGAATATTCGCCCCAGGTGAGCCGCGATGAACTCATCACTGCCGCCATACACGACGCCCTGGGCCGCTTCGGCGCGGATCCCTCCGCCGCGCTGGCCAATTTCATCGACTCGACCGATATCCCTGACGAGGAGGCGCTGCGCCTCCTCGAACGGAAGCTCCGGCGTCGCCTCACCAGGCAGCACTCGTGACCAGCGTCGCACTCAGCATGACCTGGCTTATTGTCGCAGTCATGGCGATCGCATGGCTGGCCGCCGCCGCGGTGGCGCCGGCCTTGCTGCACCGCGCGGCACTTCCCGGACTGGAGCCGCGGGCACGAAAAATACGCCTGCTGCTCGTTGCACTCCTGCCCTGGGCGAGCTCTTTACTGGCCCTGTCGGCCGTGCTTGCGCCGGCGATCGCCAAGCCACTCGGACTGATCGCCCACCATTGTGTCGCGCACGGCCAGGGGCATCCGCATATCTGTCTCGCACACCCGCCCATCGTAGCGCTCTCCGCATGGCATTGGCTGGCGGTCACGTTCGCTTTCCTGTGGCTGTCCTGGACCATCGGCACACATGTCCAGGGCCGGCGAGGCTTGCAAGCGCAGCTCCGGCCCTTGCTGGCATTCGCGCGCGGTTCAGGGCCGGTAAGGACACTCGACACGCCCCATGTCGTGGCGTTGGCTGCCAACCCGGGCCATCCGGTCATACTGCTGTCGAGCGAGCTGCGACGGCGCCTGCCGCCGCGGCCGCGCCGCATTGTCCTCGCCCACGAGGTCGTTCACCTGCGACACGGCGATCTCGCTTTCAGCTGCTTGATCGACGCCCTGTCGGTACTGCATACCAGGCCCGTCGGCCGGAAGTTGCGCGCGGCGTGGCACCAGGCACTCGAGGAGCACGCAGACGACGTCGTGGCGGCGAGGTTCGGCCGCGAGGATGTTGCACGGGCGCTGATCCAGGTGGCGCGCATGCCGGGGCTCAGTGCAGGCTCCGCATTGCAGGCCAATGGCGGCAATACTGTGCGGCGGATCGAGCGATTGCTGGACGCACCTACTGAAAAGCGCGGGCAAGCCGTCTTTGCGGCCGGTTACGCCGGCGCCATGCTCGCCGGCTGGGTCGTGCTGGTATCGGCGCACCACACGATCGAAACACTGCTGGGCTGGATCGGGTAATGCATTTTATCCGGCTCACCCTGGTGCTCATGCTGCCCGCAGCAGCCGCCAGTGCCGCGACACTCACCGAAGCAGAAGCCGTGCGGCGCGGACTTTCTCATCCGCAACACCAGGCGATGCAGGCATCGAGCGTCGGCGAAGCGCGCGGCGCGGCCACCGCCGCAGGTCGCTGGCCCAACCCGGAGATCGAGCTCGGCCGAGAGCAAGTGGATGGCGCGCGCGGGCGCAGCGAAGAAACCGATCTCTGGATTCGCCAGCGCCTGGACCTCGCCGGCGTTCGGGCGAGGGAACGTGACGCGGCACAGACGCTGGTAGCGGCCGCGCGGGCCCGTGCCGACATGGCCGATCGCGAGCAGGCACGCGACATCCGGCGCCGCTTCTATGATGCGCTGGCGGCGGACGCCCTGCTCCGCCTGGCTGTCGACTGGCACGGCCGCCTGGACTTGCTCGTGGCCAATACCATGCAGCGCGTCGATGCCGGCGATGCCTCGAGGTATGAATTGCTGCGCTTGCAAAAAGAGCTCTCCGTCGTGGAGGCCGAACTGCTCGAACGACAAGCGGCCGCCGCGTCCACACGGCAACGACTGTTCGGGATGCTCGGCAGCGAGCCAGTGGGACTCTCTGGGACCTTGCTGCCGCCCTCCATGGACGATGCCGTGGCGCCAGGCCTGTTGGCTGACCATCCATTGTTGCGCGCCCTCGAAGCAGAGAGTGACAGCGCGCTGCTCAGTTCCCAAGCCGCGTCTCGCCGCCGCTGGCCCACCCTGACGCTTGGCGCGGGCTGGCGCACCGTCGACGAGGCCGGTTACAGCGCGGACGGCGGCATGTTCATGCTGGGCGTCGAAGTCCCGGTCTTTGACCGCGGTACCGGCGAGAGAGACGCAGCGTCCAGCCGCGCCCGGCACCGCACCGCGGAACGATGGCTCACAAAAGAACGACTCGCCGCGGAAGCGCGCTCCGCGCTGGGAGAACTGCAGGCACGCCGGGCCGGCGCGCGGCTGCTCAGTGACCGCGAGTCCGAGGAAACATCCTTCCTGGCCATGGCCGAGGCCGCCTATGAAGCGGGTGAGATCGGCATGGCGGAGTTGATCGATGCGCACCGCACTGAATTGACTGTGGCGCGAGAACGCATCGAGCGCGCCCGACTGGCACGCGAATCCTATATCGAACTGCAGCATTTGGGAGCAGCACCATGAGATTTTCAAGTAAAACCGCGGTCCTTGTGATCGGCATCTTCCTCCTGGCGGGTTGTGACCGCAGCCATGACGAGGCACATGAGGGCTCGGCCACTGGCACGCCCACCGCCCCCCATGATGGCGCACATGGTCACGACCACCCCGATGGCGATCCGGATCATTCTCACGACGATCCCCATACCGAAACCTTTTTCGGTCCCGATGCCAGCGACCCTCATCACGATCATGACCATCACGATCATGACCATCATGACCATGGGCATGACGACGGCCACGACCATGACGAGGACGATGAGCATGCCCACGACGACGAGGAGTCGCATGAGCACTAGCCTCAAGCTGCTCGCCGTTGTTCTTTCGCTCGCCCTGTCGGCCTGCGATCGTTTGCCCCATATCGGCCATGACCATCCTCACGACGAGGGTCATGCGCACCAGGAGGATGGCGACGCCCTCGCTTACACGCATTACACCGACCAGACGGAACTGTTCCTCGAGTTCGAGCCACTCGTTGTCGGCCAGGGTTCGCGCTTCCTCGCACACGTGACGCGCCTGGCCGACTTCAAGCCGCTGACCGCGGGAACGCTGGATGTAATCCTGGCAAGCCCGGCTGGACCGACGGCCCGGTTTCGGGTCAGGGAACCGGCTCGTGACGGGCTGTTCATTCCCACCGTCAGTCCACGTGAGCCGGGCACGTTCCGCCTCGTGGTCGAGATCGAAGCCGGTGATCTCCGGGCGCGCCATGACCTTGGGCTCGTGACCGTGTTTGCGGCCGCGGGCGACGTCGTCATCCCGGACGAAGCGGAAGAAGGCGAGATCGTTTACCTGAAGGAGCAGCAGTGGGCGGATCCATTCGCAACCTGGCAAGTCGCAACGCATCCCCTGCGCCGATCTGTTCCAGGCTTTGCCACGGTACTGGCGCCGACCGATGCCGGTGCGGAAGTCCACGCGCCCGCCGACGGCTATATCGCGGCCACCCGGCTGGCGCGTGGCGGCAGCTCCGTCGCACAAGGCGAAGTGCTCGGCTATCTCGTGCCGCGGCTTGGCGAAGGCACGGACTCTGGCACCTTGCGGGTAGCGCTCGAACAGGCTGAATCGAGGCTGGCACTTGCCGAGCGCGACGTGTCGCGGCTCGAACAACTCTATGCCCAGGGGGCCGTACCCGAACGCCGGCTCGCCGAGGCTCGCGGCGAACTGGGCATCGCGCGCGCTGAGGCCACTGCAGCGCGGGCCCGGATCGAGCAAACCCAGCAGGGGGACGGACAGGCAGGACTTGCTCTGCGGGCACCGGTGGCCGGCACGATCGTCGAGACTCACGCGAGGCCCGGCGCCTTCACGCGCGCCGGCGAACGGCTGTTCCGCATCGCCGCCCCCGAGCGCCGCTGGGTGGAGATCCGGGTGCCGGAGCACTTTGCGAACGAGCTGCCAACCGCCAGCGGGGCGTGGCTGGACGCTGGAGAGCACCGGAACATCGTCCTCGACGCAGCGACGGGTGCACAGGTCGTCCAGGTCAGCACCGCCATCGATCCGCGTACGCGTACTGCCTCGGTCACGATGGAGTATCCGACCGACCAGGGTCCCGCAAACCTTGGGATGCGCCTGCCGGCCGGTGTCTTCGTCTCGGACCCCACGCCGCGCCTTGCCCTGCCTCGCAGCGCGGTCATCGAGGACGGCGGCAGAGACGTGGTCTACGTTCAGTCCAGCGGCGAGTCATTTGCCCGACGACCGGTGGCGCTGGGCGTCCGCGACGGAGATCTTGTCGAGGTGCTGAGCGGTGTCGAGGCTGGCGAACGCGTCGTGTCGAAGGGCGCATACCTCGTCAGGCTGGCCGCGGTCGGTGGCGACGAGATCGGCCACGGCCACACGCACTGACCGACCCCGGACATGATTGATCGCATCATCCACTGGTCTCTGCACAATCGCCTGCTGGTTCTGGCGGCGGCGGCCCTGGCGCTCGCGTGGGGCGGTTGGACCGCCTCCCGGGCACCGGTGGACGTTTTTCCCGACCTCACGGCGCCGTCCGTCACGATTGTCGCGGAGGCGCATGGCATGCCGCCGGAAGAGGTGGAGCGGCTGATCACCTTCCCCATCGAAACCGCCATGAACGGCGCCAATGCCGTGCGCCGCGTGCGCTCCAGCACCGGCATCGGCATCAGCGTGGTGGTCGTCGAGTTCGAGTGGGGCACCGACATCTTCCTCGCACGGCAGCTTGTCTCGGAGCGCCTGCAGAATGCCCGGGCCTTGCTGCCCACGGACCTGCCGCCGCCGATCCTGGCGCCGGTCGCGTCGATCATGGGCGAAATTCTTTTCATTGCGCTGGTGTCCGACCAGCACGATGAACTCGCGCTGAAGACCGTCGCCGACTGGCAGCTGCGGCGCCGGCTGCTGGCCGTGGCCGGCGTCGCGGAGGTCATCCCCATCGGTGGCGCGACCAAGCAATACCAGGTGGTCGCCAGGCCCGAACGCCTCGCCGCCTACGGGGTCACCCTCGGGCAGTTGCGCGACGCGGTCGCGGCCGCGAGCCGCAATGCCTCGGCCGGCTTCGTCACCGAGAACGCCCAGGAGTTTTTGATCCAGGGGCTGGGACGCGCTCGCACCATCACCGACATCGAGCAGGCGCTCGTGACGGAACGGGAATCGATGCCGGTGCTGGTCCGGGATCTCGCCGAAGTCAGGGTGGGTGCGGCGCCGCGTCGCGGCATCGGCGCCTACAAGGGCGCGAGCGCCGTCGTGCTGGGCATCCAGAAGCAGCCGGGGATCAACACGCTCGAACTCACGGCGCGGCTGGACACCGTCATCGAGGATCTGGGACACGCCCTCCCCGACGGCATGCGCATCGAGACCGACGCGTTCCGCCAGGCGGACTTCATTACGATTTCGATCGACAACCTCAGCGCCGCATTGCGCGACGGCGCGATCCTTGTTGTCGCCATCATGTTCATTTTTCTCTACAGCGCGCGCGCCACGCTGATCGCGCTGCTCGCCATCCCGCTGTCGCTGCTGGTCGCCGTACTCGCCATCACGCGACTCGGAGGCAGCCTGAATACCATGACGCTCGGCGGCATGGCCATCGCATTGGGCGCATTGGTAGATGACGCCATCATCGTCGTGGAAAACGTCGTCCGGCGACTGCGGGAGAACGCCGCGGCCGAACCCGAACAACGCGTCGAAACGCTTCGCGTCGTGCTGGATGCCACCCGCGAGATCCAGGCATCGATCGTGTTTGCGACACTGATTATCATCCTCGTGTTTCTGCCACTGTTTTTCCTGGACGGCGTCGAGGGCCGGCTGCTCGAACCGCTGGGCCTGGCTTACGTGGTATCGCTCGCGGCGTCTTTGCTGGTGGCACTGACGATCACGCCGGTGCTCTGCCTGCTCGGCCTGCCGGGCGGACGCGTGATCACCATGGGGCACGACACCCGGTTGATCACGGCGCTGAAAAATATGTATCGGCCCCTGCTCCGCTGGACACTGACACGGTGGCGCGTCGTCGCGGGGCTGGCACTCGCGCTCCTGCTGCTCGCGTGCACCTTTCTGCTGCTCGCCGGGCGCGGCTTCCTGCCGGAATTCAATGAAGGCAGCCTGACGGTGAGCGTTGTCACCCTGCCCGGCACTTCGCTCGAGATGTCCGGCGAGATCGGGGGGCGCGTGGAGCAAATGCTGCTCAATCAACCCGAAGTGGTTGCCACCGCCAGGCGCACCGGGCGCGCCGAGCTCGACCCGCATGCCCAGCAGGTGTTCGCCTCCGAAATCGACGTCGCGCTGGCGATGCAGGATCGCGACAAGGGTGAGCTCCTCTCAGCGCTGCGGGAAGAGTTCCGCCGCCTGCCGGGTACCAACGTGGTCATTGGCCAGCCGATCTCCCATCGCATTGACCACATGCTGTCGGGCACACGCGCCAACATTGCCGTCAAGATCTTCGGCGACGACCTGTTCGAACTCAGGCGGATCGGCCAGCGCGTGGAAGCGCTGATCCGCGACGTCCCCGGCGCCGTGGACGTGGCCGTCGACCAGCAGGCGGAGATCCCGTTCGTGGTCGTGCGTTTCGACCGGGCGGCCCTGGCCAACTACGGCCTGACGATGGCCGAAGCCTCCGATGCCCTGGAGACCGCATTCAACGGCACGACGGTCGATCGCATCCTGGAAGGTGAGGCAAGCTTCGACCTCGTGGTGCGGCTCCCCGAGTCCGCGAAGGATGACGTCGAGGCGATGCGCAACACGGTGCTGGCGCTGCCGTCTGGCGCCCTCGTTCCTTTCGCCGCCCTGGCCGATATTCGCCGTGAGCGCGGCGCGAATTCGATTACCCGGGAGAACGTCCAGCGCTTGCTCGTGGTGATGGCCAACGTCGCCGGACGCGATCTCGTCAGCGTGGTGGAAGACATGCGCGCGGTGATCGCCGAGCAACTGGAGCTGCCTGCCGGTTACCACGTCGAGTTTGGTGGGCAGTTCGAAAGCGCCGAGGCCGCGGCCACCAGGCTGGCGCTGCTCGGGGTGATCGTTGTCGTCGGCATCTTCCTGCTGCTGGTGGCGGCATTTGGCTCGGCCAGGAGCGCATGGCTCGTGATGCTTAACCTGCCGCTGGCGCTCATTGGCGGCGTGGTCGGCGTGTGGCTCACGGGCGGCGTCATCACTATTGCCGCGGTGATCGGCTTCATCACCGTATTCGGCATCGCGACCCGCAATGGCGTAATCCTGGTGGACCACGTACAACGCTTGGTCAACGAGCACGGCTTCGCGCTCGAAGCCGCGGTGCTCAAGGGCTCGGAAGAGCGCCTGGTCCCGATCCTGATGACCGCACTCGCCACGGCGTTGGCCCTGGTGCCACTGGCGCTGGCGAGCGGAGAGCCCGGCAGCGAGATCCAGTCACCGATGGCGGTGGTCATTCTCTGGGGACTGCTGAGCTCGACGGCGCTGAACATGCTGGTGGTGCCGGCGATGTTCCTGCGGTTCGGCGGCCCGCAAGCCAGATGATGCCGCTGCGCCAACGTAGTCGCCGCAAATCCTGCGGAGATTAAGAGAACGTGGTGCCGCTCAACTCGACAAATGACGGACCAGGACATCCTGCAAGAACCTGGCTTCCGGTGCCTCGCACATGGTCCTGATCTGCGCATTGAGTTCCTCCTTGGCTATGCCTGCGGTTGCGGCGGCATCGGTCAGGGCCGAGTACGCATCGAGCACATCACCGCCGGTGATTTCGTAACCGTAGCCACGCGAGATCCAATACAGAGCCGCCAGTCCTGCTGACAGCGCGAAATCCGGCTGCTTCTCGGCGAAGTCACGGGCGGCACGAGTCAAGGTGCGCGGGTCTGCAGGGCTGCGCCTGACCAACTCAACTGCCAGGTCGAACAGGCCCGCATCCTTGGCAGCAGCAAACCACTTGCCCTCGGCGCCGGGCGTGCTGGCAATCAGGTCTCGCAGGATTTCGTCCGGCTGCCTGTTGGGATACTTCTTGACGATCGCCCGAAACGTGGCGAGATTTGTTACGCCTTGATTCGCTTCCACCGCATAGCGCCGGTAGGCCTCATCGAGCAGTCCTGATGACAATAAAATGGCTTCGCAGGCCTGGGCAACCTGCCAGCCCGGGTCATTGAGACCGCGCGATTCTTCCCCATAGCGAATCGCCTCCGCTTTCCTGCCCATTGACGATAAGGCTTTCACACCCCAGCGTCGGTAGTGCCACGACTTGAAAGGCGCCTTGTCGATCAGCGCCAGCAGCTCTTCATGCCGGCCAGCGGCATACAGCGACGCCAGGCAGGCGCTGGTGCCCTTGAAGAATCCGTGGCCGGGCGCCTCCGGGCTCCACACGAGTTCGACAACCGGCATGAATTCGTCGGCCCAGTACGATGCCATGTCTGGCGTCACGCACAGCTCGCCCCAGTAGTCGCCCAACAGTTCGATGTAAGGCATGTCGTCGTCCTGCAGGGCCTGCCAGAGTCGTTCGAGCCAACGCTGGCGCAAAGCTGCATCGACATCCGCCTTGGCGATGAGGGGCACCAGCGTCGCTATGGCTTTGTTGACGGCCGAGCCCAAGGCACCCGATGAACTGTCCACTTGCTCAAGCGCCGGAGAGAGTTTTTCCAGCAGGGTGACGGCGCCCTCCGCCGCGAGCACAGGCTGTGTGCGAGCGACCTGCTTAAGCTCCTTGAGGGCTTCCTTGATGCGCTTGATGGGCAGGTCCGAGCGCCAACCGAAGGCGTGGCGGCGGAAGCGGGGGGTAAATTGCCATTTGGGTGCCGGCATAGTTCAAACCAATACCAGATCGTTCGATGCCACGTACCTATACGTTTCCCGATCGGGCAATATTACTTGCATCGAGGCTGATCCTGGCTGATAGCTTCCCGAACGGGAAATTTGCATACAATGACAGCCATACGATCACCTCATCAACTCGGCCCTGCACTGCGGGCCGCTCGCAAGCAGCTCGGGCTGACGCAGCCCCAGTTGGCCCTCGCGGCAGGGGCGGGTGTGCGCTTCATCGTCGACCTTGAAGCCGGCAAACCCACCGTGCGACTTGAAAACTGGCCTTGACCCGCTTCAATGGACGCTTCACTGTCACGCTGGAAGGCGCCAGCCATCGGCACTCCCGACACCCGAACGCGCCCCACGAAACACCGAGTAACCTGCCAATGAAACGTTCTCCTGACCAACCCTCTGCCACCCTTTTTACCGAGCTCGGCCTGAGCACCCAGGTCCTGGCCGCGATCGCGGCGGTCGGCTATGAGGCGCCCTCCCCCATCCAGGCCGCCACCATCCCCGTGCTGCTCGCCGGCCGGGACATGCTCGGCCAGGCGCAGACCGGCACCGGCAAGACCGCCGCGTTCGCGCTGCCGATGCTGAGCCGGATCGAGGTGCGAAAGGGCCCGCCGCAGGGCATTGTGCTGGTGCCCACCCGCGAGCTCGCCATCCAGGTCGCCGAGGCCTTCCAGCGCTACGCGTCGAAGATCAAGGGTTTCCACGTGTTACCGATCTACGGCGGACAGAGCTACGGCCCGCAGCTGGCGAGTCTCCAGCGCGGCGCCCACATCGTCGTGGGCACGCCCGGCCGTGTCATGGATCACCTCAAGCGCGGCACGCTCGACCTCGGCGGCGTCAACTGCCTGGTACTGGATGAGGCCGACGAAATGCTCCAGATGGGTTTCGTCGCCGACATTGAATGGATTCTCGAACAGACGCCACCCGCCCGCCAGGTCGCGCTGTTCTCGGCCACGTTGCCGGGGCCGATTCGACGCATCGCGCAACAACACTTGCACGACCCGGTCGAGGTCTCGATCAAGAGCAAGACCAGCACCGCCACCAACATTCGCCAGCGCTACTGGGTGGTGAGCGGTGTGCACAAGCTCGATGCGCTGACCCGGATCCTCGAGGCGGAGCCGTTCGACGGCATGCTGATTTTCACCCGCACCAAGGTGGCCACGGTCGAGCTGGCGGAACGGCTGGAGGCGCGCGGCTTCGCGGCCGCAGCCCTGAACGGCGACATGCAACAGAAGGAGCGCGAACGCACTGTGGCGCGCTTCAAGGGCGCCAAGCTGGACATCCTCGTCGCCACCGATGTGGCGGCGCGCGGTCTCGACGTGGAGCGGATCAGCCACGTCGTGAACTACGATGTGCCCTATGACACCGAATCGTATGTCCACCGCATCGGTCGGACCGGCCGCGCCGGGCGCAGCGGCGAAGCGATCCTGTTCATCACGCCGCGCGAGCGCAACATGCTGCGCGCGATTGAACGTGCCACCCGCTCACCGCTCGAGCAGATGGAACTGCCGACATTTGCCGACGTGAACGAACAGCGGGTCGCCCGCTTCCACCTGCGCATCACGGACACGATCGCGGCCGGTCATGCCGAGCCGTTCATCAGCCTGATCGAGGAGTTCGAGCGCGAGCAGGATGTCCCGGCCGTCGAGATCGCCGCCGCGCTGGCGAGCTTGTTGCAGGGTGGCAGCCCATTGCTCCTGAAGGAAGGCACCGAAGGTCCGGCGGCTGGGGATAGCCGTCCACGCGCGGACCGGGACCGCGCCGCGCCGCGGTCACAGGCGCGGTTGGCCGACGAGGACACCGAGACGTTCCGTGTCGAGGTCGGCTATGCGCACGGTGTGAAACCCGGCAACATCGTGGGCGCCATCGCCAACGTCGCCGGCCTCGAGGGCTGGCAGATCGGCCACGTCGACATCCGCGAGGACCATACCTTCGTCGGGTTGCCCAAGGGCATGCCGGCAGTGGTCATGCAGGAACTCGCCAAGACGCGAGTCGCCGGCCGGGTGCTGGGCATCAGCGCGGCAGCGGACGTTCCGCCGAAAGCGCCACGCAAGCCTCCGCGCACGGCCGAGCGCAAGTCCGAGCGCAAGTCCGAGCGCAAGGCCCCTCGCAAAGCCCCGCGCAAGGCCGTGCGCAAGCCCCCGAAGCGGCCACGGGCAAAATAATCGCGGCCACGTACTCGCTCACGCGAGGCACGGACGGGATGAGTCTCCTGCCCGTCTTTTAGCGTCCCAGGGTGGCCTGGCCGGATTTGGTCCGAATGCCGATACGCTTGCGGGAGTAAGGCCCGTTCGGCTCGAGGTTGTTCATCACCAGGGCGGCGCCATCTTCGTAGGCGGTCACCAGTTCCTTGAGACGCGCCCGCATTATCAGGGGATGAAAAACCTTCGGCAGCAGGCCGGAGAAGGCCCCAATCCGGTAAGGCATCACATCCGTGCTCACCTCGAGATTCCCGGCGGAACCGGGCCGGCCGGCACGGTACATGGGTCCCGGGCAGATGAAGCTCCAGTCCAGATCGGTGGCCCTGAGAACTTCATAATTCTGTTTATGCGCTTTGAAAAGGTCGGGCATAAAGGGTAAATCCGTGCCCATGGTCCTGGTGTGGGGGACATCCAGGCCCGGCAGCCCGCCGTAAACCCAGATTCGCCTGGCTCCGATCAGCGCGTTCTGGGCGCCGGTTACCACGCTGCGACACAAGGCTTCGTGCATGGACCGCTCCTGGTTATGGCCCGCCGCATAGACGACGGCGGCGTGGCCCGCGATGGCATGGGCCACGGCAGTCTCATCCAGGATATCGCCAACCAGTAGTTTCAGTTTTTGCCGAATTACCGGCGCGAATAACCGCTCCGCCTTCAGCGGATTCCGCACAAAAAGGCTCACATCGTGGCCAGCGGCCACCCCGGCGTGAACGAGACAAGGTCCGACGCGTCCGGTCGCGCCGAAAATAATCACCCTGGTGGATCGTCCCTGCTGGCTTTGCTCACGGGTGGCTGGTTCAAGCGTTTCCATCCCCCCTGCGGAAACACCAGCCACGACCCCGTTTGAATTCTTGTTCGGCATTGCCCTATCCAGGAAAGTATTTACATTTTCCAGCATCAGGCGCTGGCAAAGAACCAGTCGATCCTAGTCCGCGCAATCAGTGTCAGCAAGGACACAGCCGCGCCGGTCGGCGAACCCTGCTCGTGTTGCAATTTGGAGGCTTATTTAAATCCAGGCACGGTCTGGCGTATCGTTACGCACTTGCGACTTTGTATCGCACCGAATCCCCCGAGGAGTGAAACCATGCGCCTCCCCCGTTTTGTTCTGCTTTCGCTGCTGCTCGTTATCGGTTCGCCGCTGGCCGCAGCGGATACACCCGGGCCTTCGCTCGGTTATCTCGACAAGCTGCCGCCGCTTATCGACCGTGACCTGTTCTTCGGCGATCCGGAGATTTCCGGCGCCCAGCTTTCGCCCGACGGACGCCACGTGACGTTCATGCGCCCCTACCAGGGCGTTCGGAACATCTGGATCAAGGGGATCGATGCCGACTTCGATGCGGCGCGCCCGCTGACCGCCGACGACAAGCCAGTGCCCGGTTATTTCTGGAGCCAGGACGGCCAGTACGTGCTGTACGTCCAGGACCGCGGTGGCGACGAGAACTTTCATGTCTGGGCCGTGGATCCGGACGGCAAAACCGACGATGACAGCAGTGTGCCGGCGGCCCGCAACCTGACGGACCTGGATGATGTGCGAGCCATCATCATCGCCGTACCGAAGTCTACGCCGGACCGCATCCTGGTCGGCCTGAACGATCGCGATCCGGCGCTGCACGACATCTACGCCGTCACCCTCTCGACCGGGGAGCGCGAACTGCTGATCGAGAACAACCAGAATATTGCCGGCTGGAGTGCCGACCTGGACGGTACCGTCCGCCTGGCCTTGCGCCAGGACACCGAGGGCGGCACCGAGGTGCTGCGCGTCGACGACGGTGAACTCGGCGAGGTGATCTACGCCTGCTCGTGGTTGGAAGCCTGTGGCCCCATGCGGTTCAAGCCCGATGGCAAGCACGTCTGGTTCCAGTCCAACAAGGGTGAGGACGTTGACCTGGTCGGCCTCTACACGATGAACCTGGAAAACGGCGAGCTGGCGCTGTTCGAGCGCGATCCGGAAGGCGAAGTCGACTTCGGCGGCGCCATCTTCCACCCCGAAACCGACCAGCTGCTGGCCACTGTCTACATTGGCGACCGGCCGCGCATCTACCCGCACGATGAAGATTTCGCCGCTGATCTCGAGTTCCTGCGCGAACAATTGCCCGAAGGGGAAATCGGCCTGCCTTCGCAGACCCGTGACGGCCGCCTGGCCCTGGTCAGCCTCAGTCGCGACGTCGATCCGGGCACGGTCTACCTGTTTGATCGAGAAAGCCGCAGCATAGAGAAGTTGTATCGCTCGCGCCCCGAGATCGATCCCGGGCAGATGGCCGCGATGCAGCCGATTCGCTACAAGGCGCGTGACGGCCTGGAAATCCCGGCCTACCTGACCCTGCCCAATGGTGTCGAGCCGGAAAACCTGTCCGTGGTGGCGCTCATCCACGGTGGTCCCTGGGCGCGCGACACCTGGGGCTATCGCTCCATCGTGCAGTTCCTGGCCAATCGCGGTTACGCCGTGCTCCAGCCGAACTTTCGCGCCTCGACCGGCTTCGGCCAGGCGTTCCTCAACGCCGGCAACAGGGAATGGGGTGATGCCATGCAGGATGACATCACCGACGGGGTGCAATACCTGATCGACCAGGGCATCGCCGACCCCGAGCGGGTGTGCATCATGGGCGGCTCCTATGGCGGTTAC
This sequence comes from Gammaproteobacteria bacterium, assembly GCA_047921455.1. Taxonomy (GTDB): domain Bacteria; phylum Pseudomonadota; class Gammaproteobacteria; order Steroidobacterales; family XN24; genus XN24. The sequence continues at coordinate 13,707 of JBLRWC010000022.1, read as the reverse complement.
GCTACCCTGGCCGGAATGACCTTCACGCCCGAGCTCTACGCCTGCGGCGTCAATATCGTCGGCGTGTCCAATCTAATCAGCCTGATCAACTCGATCCCCGCCTACTGGGGTCCGGCGCGCATGTTGTTCACTCTGCGCATGGGCGACCCGGACACCGAGGAGGGCCGCGCGCAGCTTGAACGCCAGTCGCCGATCAATCATGTCGACAACATACAGCGCCCGCTGCTGGTCATTCACGGAGCCAACGACCCGCGCGTCAAGCAGGCCGAAGCCGACCAGATCGTCGTTGCCATGCGCGAACGGGACCTTCCGGTCGAGTACATTGTCGCCCCGGACGAGGGGCACGGATTCCGTGGTAATGAAAATCGGCTGGCCATGTTCGCCCGTACCGAAGCGTTCCTGGCGCGCCACCTGGGCGGTCGTCACCAGGCCGAAATGAGCGACGCGATTGCCGAGCGCCTGGCCGCGATCACCGTCGATATCGACACGGTCGAGGTGACTGATTTAGCCGACCAGCTCGCGTCCGCGCGCACCCGGCCGTTGCCCGCGGTATCGGCGGACCAGCTCGCCACCGGTACATTCCACTACACCACCGGGCTCAGCGTGCGGGGCCAGGAACTGGCGATCGAGGCCTCCCGCCGAGTCAGCGGCGCCGAGCGCGACGGGCGCGCCGTCATCGAGATCCTCAGCGACAGTTCATCACCCATGGGCACGGTCAGCGACCGCTTCGAGATCGACGGTCAGAACCTGCGCCCGGTCGCTCGCCATATCGACCAGGGTCCCGTCACAGTGGCCGTGGACTACGGTGCGAGAGAAATCACTGGCCAGATTAATACCGGCCAGCAGCAGCTTCCCATCAAGATCGAGTTGGACGCCCCGGTGTTCGGCGACGATACCGCACTGGAAGCCGCGCTGATGGGGCTGCCGCTACGCGAGGGCCTGCGCACCTCGATCCGCTTTGCCGAAGTCGGCATGCAGCAACGGGTACGTTTCTTCCAGCTCGAAGTTCATGCCGCTGAAACCATCGAAGTGCCGGCCGGCACGTTCGACGCCTGGCGCATCGAACTGGTCGCCCTGGACGACGAAGGTGGAAATCGCACCCTGTGGATCAGCACCGAGCTGCCGCACAAGTTGGTGCGCATAGAAGGCAAACTGCCGCCGCAAATGGGCGGTGGCGACTACACCACGGAGCTGAAATCGTTCACCGCGCCGGAGCATTGACCACAGTCAGTCGGGCTACATGACGAACGGCACTGACCGTATGCTGCAGCATGCCGCATAATACGCGCTGCCAGAATCGGAGCCGTCATGGACAAAGCCGAGCTGCTCAAGGAACTGCGCATCGAGCGCGACGCGACCTGGAACGACAGCGTGATCTCGCGGCGCGCGGCCTCACCTCCCAGGCGGCGCAGCCGGGGGAAATGATTTCGCCGGTATCGGCGGGCGGCGGCCCGCAAATGACACCGCCCATCGCATCGGCGTGCCCGCCGAGGAATTTCGTCGCACTGTGCAACACCAGGTCGGCGCCCAGTGCGAGCGGGCTCTGGTTGATCGGTGTGGCGAAGGTATTGTCGCGGCAGGAAGTTGCTGACCGCCGCCATGCCGGTGGCGAACGAAGTCGCGTCCTCCGCTTGCTCGAGCTGACGGACCTTGCGCTCAAAACCCTCGACGGTCGGGTTCGTGTTGCGCGAATAGATGTGGCCTTACCGCCTGGGTGGAGGGTCCCCACGCCGGATCGTCAGCCCTTGCGCCACTCATGCGAAACGGGATGTCGCGAGGTGATCACGCCCGTCCTGCTGCATCTCGCGCAGCTTGTACTAGTATGCTTCTTTCATGCTCGTGCGCCCCTCCGGGTGATGTTTTATTGACTAGCCTGTGGCTAGTCTGTGACGCCAGCATCGAGCACACAAGCGACTACAGGTAACGAGTACCTGGCACCTCAAGGAACGTCGCGCAGGACCTGGGTGGCACGGCGCAGGCGATCGTGTATGGCCGCCCAGGCCGGTTCATCCGGTGGCAGTGCAACCAACAAGACCTCGCAGCCGCTGGCATCGGCTTCGTGCAAAGCCGCGTACAACGCGCGCGCATAGTCCGCAGGTCTTGACGGCATCAACCAAAACTTCGCCACCGGCCAATCTGCCGGACGCTGGGCCAGCAGCCCGGTACGCCGGCCCGGAAACGGCGCTTCGGTCAGCTCTGCCGGGATCCGGTAGCACGGTGTGCGTGGCGCGTAATGCGAGGCCAGGGCGCCGGGGACCCGCGGTGCTGACGCAGCAACGGTGTCCTCAAGGGACAGGTGCTGGGCAAGCATCTCGGTGGTGATGGCACCAGGACGCAAAATTCTCGGCTGTTCACTACTCAAATCGACGATGGTCGACTCGATGCCGACCGGGCAAGGGCCGTCATCAACCACCGCCGCAATCTTCCCGGCCAAGTGCCGCCGCACATGCGCCGCCGTAGTCGGGCTGAGTTGTCCAAAGGGATTCGCGGATGGCGCCGCCAGGCCCCTGCCAAGCTGTCGCAGGATGGCCTGCGGTACCGGGTGCGCCGGCACCCGCAGCGCGACGGTCTCCTGGCCGCCGGTCACGAGTGGAGAAACCGTCCGTGCCGCGGGCAACACCAGGGTCAACGGTCCTGGCCAGAAGGCCGCCGCCAGCTTCCAGGCGGCTGCCGGCACCACCGCAGCCCAGTCCGGCAATTGTTCGGCGGAGGCGAGATGCACAATCAGCGGGTGCTCAGGCGGACGGCCCTTGGCACGAAAGACGGCGCGCAATGCCTCGGGGTTGGTCGCATCCGCAGCCAGCCCATAGACGGTCTCGAAAGGCAGCGCCACGAGCTCTCCCGCCCGCAGCAGGTTCGCGGCGGTGGCGAGATCATCCGGACTGGAGGTGAGTTGCAGCATGCATGCACTCCAATTCTTAAGGGATGATCGCGGGCGTGGGACAATAGCCCTCACCCCCTCGGCGAATACCTTCATCAGGGCACTGTCGTTGAATTCCCCGAGCAACGAATCGATTGCGCACTCGCGGTACACCAGTCGTATCGGCCTTTGCGCACGTTTCAGTGAAGCCAGCAGGCGGTGGGTTAGCGACTTGGGTATTGCATCGGCAACACCCATGCGCAATAAGGTCGTCGCCTGTAGCGAGATCGTCCTCGAGCAGCTTGACCTGGGCGCTGATGGTTTGCGGCCTCAAGTGAAGCTGATTGGCGGCGGCGGCCACGCCCCCAGCGTGGGCCGCGGACCAGCAATAACGCGAGTGCTCGAGTTTCATCGCTGTGAGTCACAATTTTTTCCGCATTATACGTAAGCTATATGCGACTTTTACTAAATCCTTCAAAGCGTCAGAATTCCTGCGGCGCCTCGTGCCGACACTGACCCAGGAGACCAGGATATGCCGGAAACGCTGTCTTGAACGCCATTGATCCTGTCCTGCTATTTTTCCTGCTCGGGCTGACTGCCGGGCTGCTGCGCTCGGAGCTGCGGCTGCCCGCGGCCGTCTATGAACTGGTAAGCATGCTGTTGTTACTTACCATCGGTCTCAAGGGCGGTGTCGAGCTGGCCAGGCAGCCTTTTGGCGAGCTTGCGTTGCAAGCGGTCGCGGTCATGGCGATGGGCGTGTTGCTGCCACTGCTCGCCTTTCCGGTGTTGCGCTTCGCAGGGCGATTCACACGCGCCGATGCCGCTTCAATCGCGGCCCACTACGGCTCAGTGAGCGTCGCCACCTATGCCGTCGCCGTAGCCTACTTCGCCAGCCGACAGATCGAATTCGAATCGCATATGCCCTTCCTGCTTGCGGTGCTGGAGATCCCGGCCATCCTGGTGGGGATCTTGCTGGCTCGCGGGTTCTCCCGCGACATGCGCATCGGCCTGGTCGCCCACGAGGTGTTCCTTGGCAAAGGCATCGTGCTGCTGATCGGCGGCCTGCTGATCGGCTCGGTGGCGGGCCCGGAGGGACTGACTTCGATCGAGCCCCTCTTCTTCGATCTGTTCCATGGCGTGCTGGCGCTGTTCCTGCTGGAGATGGGATTGATCACGGCCGCCCAGTTCGGCAGCCTGCGGCAGCACGGGCTGTTCCTTGTGCTGTTCGGGATTGGCATGCCGTTGTTCTCCAGCGTGGTGGGGATCGCGCTGGGTCTCGGGCTCGGGCTGTCCCTGGGGGGTACGGCAATGCTCGGCATACTGGCCGCGAGCGCCTCCTACATCGCCGTGCCGGCCGCCATGCGCATTTCACTCCCGGAGGCCAACCCCACCTTGTCGCTCGCAGCTTCCCTGGGTATTACTTTTCCGTTCAATGTCCTGGTCGGCATTCCGATCTATCATGCCATGGCGACCAAAGCATTCGCCCTGGCCGGGGGGTTAGGCTAATGACCAGCGCAATGCGCAAACTGCTCACCATCATCACCGAGGCCGCGCTGGAGAATGTCCTGGTCAAAGACCTCGAGCGGCTGGGCGCGCCCGGATACACCATTACCGACGTCCGCGGCAATGGTCGGCGAGGCATGCGCGACGGCGCCTGGGGCGAAAGCAGCAACATTCGCATCGAGGTCGTGTGCGAGGCTGCAGTCGCCGATGCCATCTCCGCCCACCTGCACGCCCGCTACTACGATAACTACGGCATGGTCCTGTTTATCAGCGACGTCGCGGTGCTGCGACCGGAGAAGTTCTGATTATTCATATGCATGCAGTTGATATTTAATGAAGGTTGCGATCATCGGCGCCGGCATGGCCGGCCTGAGTGCTGCCAACCGGCTGCGTGAGGCCGGCGCGGATTGCACCATTTTCGAAAAGAGCCGGGGTCTCGGCGGACGCATGGCAACGCGCCGGGTTGACGCGCTGCAGTTCGACCATGGCGCGCAATACTTCACTGCTCGAGGCGCGCGCTTCCAATCCCGGTTGGCACAGTGGCAGAACCAGGGCGTTGTGGCGGAATGGTCGCCCGGCAAGTGGGTCGGAACCCCGGCGATGACGGCGCCGGCCCGGTCACTCGCAACGGGACTCGCGGTGATTCGGAATTACCGTGTCACCGGGCTTGCGGGTGGACCCGGGCACTGGCGCCTGGTCTCGGCCGACGCACCGACCAGCAAGACCGCGTGGGAGTCATTCGATGCAGTGCTCATGGCGATCCCCGCACCCCAGGTCAATCCGCTGGCCGCTTCGGCCGGGATCCGGTTTGTTGAACTGGATCGCGTCCGCTACGCGCCCTGCCTGACCCTGCTGCTGGCCTTCGCGGCGACCACCAGGTTGCGCGCGTCTTCGCTCAGCCCGCGGGAGGGGCCGATCGCCTGGATTGCGCGAAACCATAGCAAGCCCGGGCGCGCCAGCTCACTCGAAACCCTGGTGGTGCACGCCACCCCCGCCTGGTCGAAAGCGCATCTCGAAGACACGGCAAAAAGCACCGCAAATGCCCTGCTCTGGGCCTTGCGTCCCTTTGTTGGCGATGCCGAACCGGTGTTTCAGCTGGTCCATCGGTGGCGGTACGCGCGAGTGGAACAGGCCGCCGGTCTCCCCTATCTCTGGGACACCACCCAGCAGGTGGGCGCCTGCGGCGACTGGGCGGGTGGCCCCCGCGTCGAGTCTGCGTTCGACAGCGGGGAGGCCCTGGCTGCCGCCCTGATCCGACACCAACCCGCGCAGATTTAGGGCTTATTGAATAGTCCGGGCCCAGGTCGCCACAACCTCGGCGTCAGTCGTCCGCGCCCCCGTCGAGACGGTAATCGAGCGCGTACGGCGGCGGCGCGCCGCCGGGACCCTTGAGATAGTGATCCATCCAGCGCATCAGGCGCAGGCTGTAATCCCAGCGGCTGGCGGCACGCTGATTGCCGTGGCCTTCGCCCGGGTACAACACCAGGCGCACGGGCGGCGGATTTTCCTGCAGCACCAGGTAACGGTAGAGAATCCGCGACTGGGTTGGGTCGACCCGTGGATCCGCATCGCCGTGCAGGATGAGAATCGGGGTTTGTGCCCGGTCCGCGTAGTAGATCGGGCTGGCCTCGCGATACAGATTCCAGTCTTCCCAGGGCCACGTCCGGTAATGCACCAGGTACAGCTCCTGCGGAATGTCTGAAGTACCGAGCATGGCGATCTTGTCGGACAGGCCGACGTTCATGACTGCGGCCGCGAAACGTTCCGAGTAGTACGTCGCCCCCCAGGCCGAGGCATAGCCGCCGTAGGAACCGCCGGTGATGCCGACCCGGTCCGCATCGACCAGGCCACGCTCGACCAGGGCATCGACACCGTCGACCAGGTCGGAAAACTCCTCTTTGGCCGGCCGCCCCTGGGACGTCAAGGTAAACTCCACGCCCCGGCCCGTACTACCACGATAGTTCGGATAAAACATGAAATAGCCTTCGGCCGCAGCATGCTGCGCCGGCAGGTTGTAGCTGGTCAGCCAGCCGTTGGAGTAATGGGCTTCCGGCCCGCCATGCGCCGCCAGGATCAGCGGGTAGCGTTGACCTTCGCGGTAATCCAACGGGTAGATCAGCAGTCCTTCGATCTCGAGGCCATCGGCCGCGGCATAGCGAACCACTTCCTGGCGTCCCAGGCGCACGTCGGCGAGCCACGGATTGGCATCGGTCAGGCGCACCGGCACCAGGTCCTCGCCCCTCAGGTCAAAGACTTCCCGCGGATGCCCGGGCGTGGTGGCCGTGGTCACGATATGCCCGTCGGCGCTGGTGGCAACACCGTCGAAAACCAGGCCATTGCGCTGTACCAGGGTGCGTTCATTTCGGCCGTCCGGGCCAACCTGGCCGAGTCGCGCCTCGACACCTTCGTAGCTGACAAACAAAACCTGGTCGGGTGCGCGCCAGTCCACGAACCAGACGTGGCCGGCCAAATCAGGCATCACGTTCCGCCACTGGCCGCCATCGCGTCCGGCCACCATCAGGCGGCCCTCGCGAGGATCGTGGATGCTGTCGGTGGCGATAAAGGCCAGGTGGCGTCCATCCGGACTCCAGGCCATGCGGCCCAGCTTGCCCGGGTTTTCGATCCGCCCAAGCTCTTGGCCTGCGGGGCTGATGATACGGATACGCTGGAACATCAGGGTATCGTCGACCAGCTGGCGCGGGGTGACGACCACGGCCAGGCGATCACCGGCAGGCGACCACTGCACCGCCTGCACCGAGCCGTCGATATCTAGCGGCGCCGCATCGGCATCGGTCTCGCCGAGCGGCTGCACCCACAAGCGACGCGGCAACCAGTCCTCCTCGTAGATGACCTGGCTGAAGCCCCTGTCGCGCAACTTGCGCTCTGCTTCGCTGCGCTCCTCGGTCGACACCAGGGCAATGCGCCTGGATTCGGGGTCGATGCTGTAGGCGGCCACGGCGGTCGCATGGTTGGTCAGGCGGGTCGCTTCACCGCCATCGAGCGGGATGGAATACACCTGGGCATGCTTGTCGTCACCGCGCTGGGCGATAAAGGTAATCGCCGTCCCGTCGGGCAGGAACGCGATACTGCGAACATTGACCGGCCCCGTGATGAATGGACGGCTGTTGCCCTGGCGATCGACCAGGTGCAGCTCGGTCCAGGCTCGACCATCGTCTTCGCGGCTCAAATCACGGCCCACCACGCGGGTGTAGGCGATGCGCTCACCATCCGGGCTGACGGCAATCTCGCCGGTGCTGCGCAACTGGGCGATCTGCTCCAGGGTCATGCCGTCGCCGGCCAGGGCCGGGACTGAGGCAATCAGCAGGACAAGCCAGAGTGTGGTCTTGATCTTCATCATCGGGGGATTCCTGTCGGACGGGCCAGAAGTTTGGAGCGGGGAAAATAACAGATCCTGCGCGACCGGGTCAGGTGGCTGCGCGGGTTAAACCCCTTCCAACTCGTCCAGCGGTAGCGGATCGTTCCATGACCTCGGGGACATGATCCCCAAACGCGACGGGCGATACTGCGACCTGTTTCTAGCAATCAGGTGACGCCCTGCCGGCCGTGCGTCAGCCGGCCCTCAGAACTGGAACATGGAGATGCCGGCGCTGACCGTGGTCTGCCGGTGGTTGTAATCCAGGAGGCTCTCCCCATAGCCGCTGAAAACCGACAGGTATACATGCAAGTCGCCGACGAGCGGGAAGTGATACTCCAGCCGTGCCATGCCTTTGCCGGTCGCGGGGTTGATCCGGGCGGTCAGGTCGAGGCGGCTGTCGTTCAGGTGGCGAATCACCTGCAGATCCCCATGACCCATGAAGTCCTCGATATCGGGGTTATCGTCCGGGTCCTCGCTGAACACCCGAACCCAGGGCCGCACATAGATTTCCGTGTCGGGTCCCTCGAAGCCGAACCGCGCATAGAGCCGGTTCCAGCTGCGCGAAAGGCCCAGGACCGAACCGCGACCGTTGGACTGGTGCTTGAGACCGATGCTGAGCATCTGCCAGCGCCAGTGCTCCCCAAGGGACAATCCGACTCGCCAGGTCGAAAATGCTTCCGGCATGTAGTTGGTTTCGCGGAACGGCGAAGACTCGTCCCTGTTGTAGGCCTGCCAATAAGAAGTCTGGGTATAGGCTACCCAGATATCCCCGTTACCCCGGAACGGATTATCCCAAAGCTTCGTCCGCAAGCTCGCGCGGAAATACGCTTCAACGGAATCGAGGGGAAACGCATCGATGGCCTCCAACGACGGCGTAACTGGCTGCGAGTTCGGACGGGTGCTATATCGTAGCGGCACAATCAGCAGGGGTTCGAAAATGCGAATCTTTCCGCGGCCGCTGTGGGTCTCGTCGTCGAGTTCCCAGAACAGGTTCATGCGTGACGCGCCGGGCGGCGCCGCCGGGCTCTCAGTCAAGCCGAGGGCGCTCGTCTCCTCAGCGTGGAGCGGCGCCAGGACCATCGTGGCCGCCAGGCCCAGCAGCGGCCCATGGAACAAAAGCCTTCTCGATGCCACAAACAATCCCAGCCAGCTGTATGCCTGCCCGGATTATACGCACCCCCATCAGCGAGGGGTCCGCCGGCTTATCCCCGGCGGTCCCGACGCGCCTGGCTGCGTTTGCCGGCAGCCGTCTTCTGGCCTTTACGCGCTCCGGCCCGCGTGTCCCGCGCCAGCTTGCCGCGCGCGGCGCCGTGCGCCGATTCCGAGGCGTAGCCTGCGGTGCCCTTGGCTTTCCGGCTGCGGGTCTTCCCCTGGCCGACATTTGCCGCGCGGCGCGCGCCGGCTTTCTTTTTCGCAGCAACACGGGCGGCCAGCGCCGCTTTCGCCGCCGCACGCTTTGCTTCCCGTTCTGCAGCCGCCGCCAGTTTCGTGGCCTTTGCCTCAAAGCGACCGAGCGCTTCGTCGAACAATTTCGCCTTGTCCGCGGTGCGCACATTGGTCTGTGCACGATCGCCCTTCTTGGTGCCGGTACGCGCACGATTCGCGAGGCGCTGGCGCTTCAGGAGATCGCGGTACTTGTCGCGTAGCTTGCGCGCGCGCTGGATCTTGCTGCGTAGCTGGGCCGGGGTGAGTTCACCGATTTCGTCAGCCAGGCTGGCGGTGAACAGCTTGTACTCGGCGTCGGTGCACAAGGGACGTGCATGGTTGCGGTTAAAGGCCATGAGTGTGAATCCTCGTCTCTGGTTATTCTTGCGAGCCTCAGAAATACAATGACTGGTGGCACCGGAACGATAGACTACCATTCGCGGCCCGGCCCGTGCTCGCCAAATGAACCCCGACTCGAAACATGACGCCTCACCCGCCCCTTTTTTCAGCAGTGCCACTGGCACACTCCGCCGCGCGCTTTGGCCTGCTGGCCGCGTTCCTGTCGAGCGTGGGCCAGACTTTTTTCATCGGACTGTTCGGCGCGGACCTGCGCGCCGAGTTCGCCCTGAGCGAAGGAGCGTTTGGCACCATCTATGGCGCAGCGACCCTCGCGAGCGGGCTGCTGATGTTCTGGCTGGGCGGCCTGGCCGACCGACTCAGTCCGCGCCAGTCCGTCACCGTGGCGCTGGGGATTCTGGGATCCGGGGCGCTGATCCTGGCGCTTGGGCGCAGTTCGTTGTGGCTGCTGCCAGGACTATTCCTGCTGCGGCTCGGCGGACAGGGGCTGACCGGGCACATCGCGATCGTGACGGCGGCGCGCCATGGTGGCACGCGCCGGGGGCGAAGTGTGGCGACAGCCGCGTTTGGCTTTATTCTCGGCGAGGCGCTGCTGCCGCTGGCGACCACCGCCGCGCTGGGATTGCTTGACTGGCGCTGGCTGTGGATCGCGGTCGGCGCCTTCATACTGGTGGTGGCTATTCCGTTGATGCGCCGGCTCGCCGCGTCACTGCCCGGCCCGCTGGCGCCGGACGAAACGTCCGAGGAACCCGGGGGTCCCAGCGGTCGCTGGCCGCTGCTGCGTGATGCGCGCTTCCTCGCCGCGCTCTCGGTGGTACTGGTCGCACCTTTCGTGGTCACCGCCGTGTTCCTGCACCAGGGCACCCTCGCGGAAATGCGCGACTGGCGGCCCTCCCAGGTCGGGGCCGCATTCCTCGGCTTCGCCGCTTTCCAGGCGCTCGCCACCTGGCTGTCGGGACGCCTGGTCGATCGCATCGGCAGCCTGGGGTTGATGCGCCTCTACCTGTTGCCGCTGGGTCTCGGCATCCTGGCGCTCGGTTTCCTGGATGGCGTCGCTGGCCTCTGGTTACTGTTTTGCGGCCTCGGCCTCACCGCCGGTTCGAACGCCGTGGTCGCCGGCGCGGTTTGGGTGGAGGTGTTCGGCGCCCGTCGCTTGGGAATGGTGCGTGGCGTCTACGCGGGCCTTATGGTGGTGTCGACTGCCATTGCGCCGGCGCTGCTGGGCGTGGCACTCGCGAGCGGGATTTCGTTACAGGCGATGGCGCTCGGCACAGCCGCCTGGGTGGTACTCGTGCCACAGTTCGCCGCACCGCGGTTAACAAGTATTCGCGGATTTTGAATCGACGCCTGCGCCCGGCGGCGCCTGCCCCACCGCTGTGTGGCATGCAGCATCCGTCAGACGGCACGGCCATGATTTGCCAGGATAGAGATATAGAAATGTAACGCGCCGGGCAGACCGGCAGCATCGACCCCGGCGATCTTCCGGGGTTTTTTTCGCAATTTTTTTGTCGTGATTTTTTTACAACAGGCTGCAAAACAGCTTGTGTAGCGCATGTATCTCGCCGCCTCCGCTGATCGGGGTGCGTTGGGAAAAAACCTCACTGGCAACACACCCCCTGCGACCGTTCGGCACCGAACCGACATCCCCCTGGCCATAGGTCTAGCCTTTGTCGTCCATCCGGAACTTGCCATGAGGACATGGCGGGTTCGAACCAAATAAGTACGGGTGTTTCGCTTGACAATAACGTTAGCCGATTTTCGAACAGGAGAGACCTCAATGAAGCGACTAAATAAATTCGCCCTGTGCGCGTTACTCGTACCAGCTGTCACGCTGGGCACGAGTGCCGCTTTCGCACAGACACAGCAACGCACGACACCTGATTCTGCACAGCAGGAACGAATGGATCAGGACCGTAGCCGCACCCAAGCAGGGCAGGCCCAGCAGCAGCGGCACCTTTCCAGCAAGCCCGCCAGTGCCTTCTACAGCGGCAAGCTGATGGGCGCGGACGTTCGTTCCCGCCAGGACAACGAAGATATCGGCACGATCAACGAGCTGGTCATCGATAATGACGGCAAGATCGTGGCCGTAATTGTCGGCGTCGGCGGTTTCCTCGGTATGGGTGACCGCGAGGTAGCCATCTCATGGGATTCCATAGATGTGGAAACTGATCCGGACGGTGACACGCGATTCTTTGTTGACCAGTCACGTGAGCAATTGAAAAACATTCCTGAATATTCCCGTGACGGCGACGCCCGACGCGGTACCGCGACCACGGGTCGTACCGGAACCACTTCGCAGAATCGCGACGCGCAAGAGCGTCAGCAGCAGACAGCGGTCGCTACCGGCACCACGACGCAGCAGCGTATGGCGCAGCAACACTCGGAGCAGGATCGCTCTGACAAGAAGGACGCCGACAAGCGGTACTCCGCTGATAAGAAGAGCGCGGACAAGCAGAGCGCCACGATGGGCAGCACCCAGCGCACTACGGGCATGAGCCAGCACGCGCAGCTGTCAACCAAGCCTGCCAATGCGTTCCATGGCGACAAGCTGCTTAGCGCTGAGCTGCGTTCCCGCCCGGAAGAAACGAAGATCGGCTCAATTGACGAGCTCGTGATCGACAATGACGGCCAGATCGTGGCCGTGATCGTCAGTGTGGGCGGCTTCCTCGGTATGGGCCAGAGGGACGTGGCGATCTCCTGGGATTCGATCCAGGCGGAAACTGATGCTGAGGGCGATACCCGCTTCTTCGTCAACATGACTGAAGAACAGCTGAAGAATGCGCCGAAGTTCAATCGGGACTGATCCGCGTAACAGATTAAACCGCTTCATATTCATGGAGTGATTCATGCGGCAGGGGCCAGTTGGCCCCTGCCTTGTTGGCGGCGCCTTTGGCGGCGCTGGCCTTGAGTGAAGAGCCAGAGCCAGGTACCCAGGCATGCTGAGTGCGGTATCGCACAGACTTCGCACGGCCCCGTTTGTAGGGTCCAGGCAAGGTGCACGTGCGCACTGGCGTGGTCGCACGCGGGGTGGTGATGGGGCGGCTTTCCCCGGAGGCGTGCAATGTCGATGAAGAGTGAATACTGGCTGCGGGCTAAGCGAGACCAACGGGCCTTGGCAGACGGTGGCGCCGCAGCCGGCGGCCTGCAGGGAACCTGGTGTCCCGAAGCCGATGCAGACTCTGCCGAAGAAACCACCCCCCAAGCTGCAATCACGTCTGTCACGGAGCCGCAGGCGACCGGATTCCGGCTGCTTATCCAGGAAACCGAGCCCTTTGGGCCTGAAAATCCCTCGGTCAGGCCGCCCCGTAGTGGAAGAGTCCAGTTGGCGCCGCAACCACCCGCCCCGCTGCGCGTCGGCGCCTGCTTTCGGCTCATTGAGGAAGTACATCACGGCCGAATGAGTTCAGTGTGGCGCGCGGTAAACGAAAGCTCTGCTGAGGATCGCGCCGAGCAGCCGATCGTGGCGGTGAAGCTGGTGCCACAGCAGCTCGCCCCGGCCTTCGATGCCGAAGCCCTCACGATGCTGTTGAAAATCTCTGCTCATCCGGGCCTGGTTACGCTGCTCGAGCACGGCCGCGAGGACGCCTGGTGGTACCAGGTGGCGGAGTGGATCGATGGCGAGACGCTCGAGTCGCTGCTCACGTCGCGCTCGGACGACCCGGCCCTGGCCGCGCAAATCCCGCGGTGGATGCGCCAGATCGCTGCCGGACTGAGCGCTCAACACCGGGCTGGTTTCGTCCATGGCGACGTCAAGGCCGCCAATGTATTGATCTCGCGGGGCCGACTCGGCCTCCTGGATGGCGACGCGCAGCTAATCGACCTCGTAGGCCTGAAGATGGGCACCTCTTGGACCCGGCACGGCGGACTGACTCCGGCATTCGCGAGTCCGGATGCTGTCAGCGGCGGGCCGGCGGACCCGCGCGACGATGTGTACAGCCTCGCGGCCATGGCCTTTCAGATCATGGCGGGCGAGCCGCTACTGCAGCGTAGCTTCGAGCATGGTCCAGCGCCGGCCGGTCTCACAGACACGCAATGGCGGATCCTGTGCAAGGCTCTCGCGCCGGGCAGAGTAAGTCGCACGCACTCCGCCATATCACTGGTCGATGCGCTTTGGCCTGAGCCGATCAAGCTGCCGATCAAGCTGCCGATCACGCCGCCGAGCCGCCGGCCCGCGAGGGAGCGCACG
>JBLRWC010000021.1:35865-46852 GCA_047921455.1 Gammaproteobacteria bacterium | reverse complement strand
TGACCCCGATTCCCCACAATGGCTGCCGGCCGCCCAAGAAGCGCCGCGTCTAGTTTCCAGAGGCTTGAATCATTATGGCTAGATACCTCGGACCGAAGTGCAAGCTCTCCCGCCGGGAGGGTACGGACCTGTTCCTCAAGAGCAGCGTTCGTCCGCTTGAGTCCAAGTGCAAACTCGAGGTGCCGCCCGGCGGCGCCCCACAGCGTCGTCCCCGCGTGTCGGACTACGGCTTGCAGCTGCGCGAAAAGCAGAAGCTGCGCCGGATGTACGGTGTACTCGAACGGCAGTTCCATAACTACTACAAGCGTGCCGCGCAACAGAAGGGTTCAACGGGCGAAAACCTGTTGAAGCTGCTCGAGGGACGGCTGGACAACGTCGCCTACCGGATGGGCTTTGCGGCCACCCGGGCCGAGGCGCGTCAGCTGGTCAGCCACAAGGGCATCACCGTCAACGGGCAGGTTGTGAACATCCCGTCCTTCCAGGTGAGCCCCGGCGATGAAGTCTCGATCCGCGAAAAGGCCAGGAAACAGCTGCGCATCCAGAATGCCCTGCAGCTGGCGGGAGAAGCCGGTTTCCCCGAATGGCTCGAAGTGGATCAGACCAAGATGAGCGGCGTGCTGAAGCAGCTGCCCGATCGCGACGACATTCTGCCCGACATCAACGAGAACCTGGTCGTCGAGCTCTACTCCAAGTAATCAAGAGGCACGAAGCCCATGCAGGCATCGGTCAACGAATTTTTGCGTCCCCGCGTCGTCAAGGTCCAGCCGGAAAGCCGGACCCACGCCCGTGTGACCATTGAACCGCTCGAACGTGGATTCGGGCATACGCTGGGCAATGCGCTCCGGCGTATCCTCCTGTCTTCCATGCCAGGTTGTGCGGTGGTCGAAGCGGAAATCGACGGGGTGCTCCACGAGTACACCACCATTGAAGGCGTGCAGGAAGATGTCGTCGACATCCTTCTCAACCTCAAGCAGCTGGCGGTCAAGATGCATACCCGCGACGAAATCGAGCTGAACCTTTCCAAGAAGGGTCCGGGCGTCGTCACGGCTGCGGATATCGAGACTGGCCACGACGTCGAGGTGGTCAACCCTGAACTCGTGATAGCGACGCTCACCAAGGCGGGCAACCTGTCGATGCGCCTCAAGGTGCGGCGCGGTCGCGGTTACCAGCCGGTGACGCAACGGCCGGATTTAGAGGAGAGCACGGGTCCGATCGGCCGGCTGCAGCTGGACGCTTCGTTCAGCCCGGTCCGCCGCGTCGCCTATACGGTGGACGCCGCCCGCGTGGAGCAGCGGACCGACCTTGACAAGCTGATCATCGATATCGAGACCAACGGCACCATCGACTCGGAAGAAGCGATTCGGCGCGCGGGCGCGATCCTGAAGGATCAGCTCGCGGTGTTCGTGGACCTGCAGGGCGAAGGCCTGGGTCCGGAGCCGGGCGACAAGGCGATCGATCCGATTCTGCTGAAGCCGGTGGACGAGCTCGAACTGACGGTGCGCTCGGCCAACTGCCTGAAGGCAGAGAACATCAATTACATCGGCGACCTGGTCCAGAAGACGGAAGTGGAGTTGCTCCGCACGCCGAACCTGGGCAAAAAGTCACTGACCGAGATCAAGGCGGTGCTCGACAATCACGGCCTGGAACTCGGCATGCGCCTGGAAGGCTGGCCGCCGGCCAATCTCAGGCACGACGACGAAAGGGTCGCCTGAGCGCGCCCGTCCCAACAGGATAACGAGTCATGCGTCATCGCAAAGCAGGGCGGCAGCTAGGCCGCAAGAGCCCCCACCGTACCGCCATGTATCGCAACATGGCGTCGTCGCTCGTCTTGCACGAGACGATTCGCACCACGCTGCCCAAGGCGAAGGAGCTGCGCCGCGTCGTTGAGCCGCTGATCACGCTGGCCAAGGAAGACGGCGTGGCCCAGCGCCGCCGTGCCTTCGACCGGCTGCGCGACAAGGCGGTCGTCGGCAAGCTGTTCGGCGAACTGGGCCCGCGTTACCGCGCGCGCCCGGGCGGCTACCTGAGGATCCTCAAGATTGGTAATCGGGCTGGCGACAATGCGCCCATGGCTTTGGTGCAACTGGTGGATCAGCCGGAGAAAGCCGCGGAATAAGGCCGGCGAGGCCGCGCGGAGCTTGTTTAAGGCCGGGCCATGCGCCCGGCCTTTGCTTAGGCGCAAACTGATAGGCTGCGGCGGCTTGAGTCATAATAGGCGCTGGAGGTACCCGCTTGGCGAATGACTTGTCCAACTGCCTGGTCATCGGTATTTCGTCCCGCGCGCTGTTCGATTTGCGCCGGGAAGACGCCCTGTTCTTGTCCGGCGGCCTGGACGCTTACCGCGCCGAACAGCTTGAGCGCGAGGACGAGATCCTGGCGCCCGGCACGGGCTTTCCGCTGGCGCGGGCCGTGCTGGCGCTGAACAGCCCCGCCGCGCCGCGCCGCGCCGAAGTGGTCGTCATGTCGCGCAATTCCACCGAGACCAGCTTGCGCATCTTTAACTCCATTCGCCACTACGGCCTCGACATAACGCGCGCGGCACTGTCCGGCGGCGCGCCGCTGGCGCCGTACCTGCGCGCTTTCAATGTCGACCTGTTCCTGTCGGGCTACGAAGACGATGTTTGCCGGGCGCTGGACGGCGGCGTGGCCGCGGCGCTGTTGTACGACAGCCCCGACGATCCGCTCGACGCGGCCGCTGAAATCCGGATCGCGTTCGATGGCGACGCAATTCTGTTTTCGGACGAATCAGAGCGTATTTTCCAGGCGGAGGGCCTGGAGGCCTTCGCGCAGCATGAGCAGGAACGCGCGCGCGAGCCGCTCGCAGAGGGTCCTTTTGCGCGCCTGCTGCATAAGCTATCGGCATTGCAGCAGGCGGCGGCCAAGGACGGCATTACGCCAATTCGTACGGCCCTCGTGACCGCTCGCGGCGGCCCCGCGCATGAGCGGGTCATCCGCACATTGCTGGCCTGGGGTATCGTAGTGGATGAGGCTTTCTTTCTCGGCGGGGTACCCAAGACGGAAATCCTCGCGGCTTTTCGGCCGCATATCTTTTTTGATGACCAGGCGGCGCATTGCGAGCGAGCCGCGCCGCGCGTGCCGACCGGCCGGGTGCCCGGCGCTGCCGGGAGCAGTTGAGAGGTAATGCGATGAATCTTCCGCAGCACAGCGAATATCGCGCGCTGGGTTACCTTATCGATAGCACGCCCTTTTTCGTGCGGGCGCTGCGCGAATGGGATCGTAAGGCCCTGCTGGACCTGTTTACACGCTCCAGCCAGCAGTCGCGCTACTTTCGCTACTTTGAGACCAAGAACACCCTGTCCGACGTCGAGCTGGACTATTACACGCGGCTGGATTTCTATCACCATGCGGCCCTGGCGGCCGAGGCGCCCGACGAGGAAGGCATCATCGCCGTCGGCCGGTATATCGAGATCCAGCCGCAGGTTGAGCCGCGGCGCGCCGAGGTGGCGTTCCTGGTGCGGGATGACTTCCAGGGGCGCGGCGTCGCAACCCAGTTGCTCAAGCACCTGATCAGGATCGCACGCGACAACGGCATCACGCTGTTCGAGGCGGAAATGCTGCCTTCCAACACCAAGATGCTGGAGGTGTTCGACCACTCGGGCTATGAGTTGAAGCGCAGCCGCGAACCCGACAGCGTGCGGGTGGTGTTCCCTATTCACGACGAGCGGATCCCCTTCTGAGCACGCGTGTCGCCCTGGTATTGCTGGTGCTGCTGGCGGCCGGCTGCGGCCGGGTCGATACGCTGCGCTTTGCTTATGCAAACACGGGCACGCCGGTGGAGTGGCCGGCCGGGGCGGCCTCGGTCGAACTCGACCTCGAGATTTCCCCGGACGGCCGTCCGTGGCTACCGGTATCGGTCGATGACAACGCACCGGTGCCGTTTCTGTTGCAGGCATCAGCCGGGGCCATCGCCCTGACCGGTGCGCGCGCCGCGGGCTTCGGTCCCGGCGGGACCGGCGCGCTCAGGCTGCATGGGGACCTGCTGCCCGGTATCGCCCGCGGGCAGGAAATCAGGCAACGCCGGCTCACGCTGGGCGCGTTGGGAATGAGTAACCAGAGCCTGTTGCTGGTCGAGCCCGGCGACTGGCCGCATGGGCGGCCGCGGGGCGGCGCCGCGGGCGTGCTCGGCTATGACCTGCTGCGGCGCTTCACGATCGAGCTCGACACCGACGCCCGGCGGTTGTCGCTGTATCGGCCCGGGGGACTGGATGTCGGCGGCATGCACACCGTTCAGCGTCTTGCCGTGCTTGACCGGGTGCCCTATTTCGAGGCCTGGGTAGAGTCCGCGAACAGGCCGGCAGAGTGGCTGCGGCTGCAGCTCGAGCCCGGTCATCCCGGCGGGATTTGCCTGGATCGCGGCGGGCATTCGGGCATGGTGACCATCGCCGGTCGTGCGATCGAGGTTGCCGCTGCACCGTGTCCGCCGGCCGACAGCGCACGGCTCCAGGCAGCGCGCGACGGCGTGTTCGGTCCCGCTGCGCTACCGGGCCTGGTGATGGCCGTCGACTACCAGGGCGGGCAGATCGGTTTCCGTCTGCAATAAAGGAGGTTGCAATGAAGGCTTTGCCGATCCACGAGGGGGCGTTCACGGTATTGCTGGTGTTCGAATGCAAGCCGCGAGAGAGCGAAGCATTGGCCGAGCAGCTGGCGGACTTCATTGAAACCCGCACGCGGTTCCATCCCGGTTTTCTGTCGGCGCTGGTGTACCTGACGGAGGATGCTACAAAAGTCGTCGAATTTTTCCAGTGGGCGCGTGCCGAGGATTGGGAAGCCTATCGGCGCAGCGAGGATGGCCGTGCGGCTGTCCGCTGGCTGGCCGGGCGCACCCCGAGCATCCAGTTTCTCGAACTGGTGCGCGCCCTGCGCAATCCACCGCCGGGCGATGAGAGTTAGCCTCGCTAACCAGCCGCGATGCCGGTACCCGGGAGCGGCGCATTAACATCCGCGGGGCACTGCGCGACATGCTCGGGTTGCTGGGTGCGCTCGCGTTGGCCTGGGCTTTCCATGTCTACGCGCGCGTCTTGCCGAGCGCCGCGCTGGCGGCGCTCTGGGGCGTGTTTGCGTGCCTGATTGCCGCCGCCCTGTTTCGCCAGGCCCGAGTCAGGCGGGGTGCTTTCCTCGCCGTGTATTTCGCCGCGGCCAGCCCGTTGCAAAGCTGGTTGCGCGGCGGGGTATTCATGGCGCTCGGATCGCTGGCGGTCGGCGGGATCCTGGCGCTGGTGTTGATGACTTCGTTGGCGCGTATCGAGGGTCCGTGGCAGTGGCTGGCCTTGCTGGCTGCCGTCCCTGCGATCGTGCTGCTGCGCGCCAGCCTGTGGCGGCCCCTGGCCCGGCACGCCAGCCCGCACCATATGGCCGTGTTGAGCTGGCGCGTAGCGGCGCTCGTGACCGGCGCGGCCCTGGTGGCTGGTTTCGTGCTCCTGGCGCTCCACCAGGCGTATCCGGCCTTCGCCGACGTGAGCCTGGAACGGGCCGTCTGGCATATGATCGACCAGGAGCAGGCCCGCAGCGCCCCGTGGCAGGGCTTGCTGGAAGCCAGGGCGGGACTGGACGGCCTGCGGCTCTGGCTGGCCCAGCAACTCATGCCGGCGCCGGGCGATTCCTTTCTGCAAATGCTTGGCTGGGTGCTGGTTTTTGCAGAAGAAACGCTTTTTGTCTGGTCATACCTTCTCATGGGTTACGGGGTACTGCAGGGAATCGGAGCACATGACCGCGCCTGGTATTGAGAACGGCACTGGACCGGCGGCCCCTACGGGGTTGCTTGCCTTGCTGTGCCTGGTTGCTGCCGGCGCGCTGGGGTGGCTGGCCCTGGCGCAGCCGCAGCACGCCTGGTCGCCGCCGCCCCGGCTCGAGGTCCAGTTAGGCGACGACTATTACCGGCTGGATCCGGCGCGCGCGGCATGGATCGCGGCATTTGCGCAGCGGCATTTCAGCGCCGGGCACGCGGCCGGACGGGCCCGGCTGGAAGCCGGACTGGATGCTGGTCTTGAGCGCATGTTCGACGACGTTATCGACAGGTTGCCTGAATTTGGCGACTGGTATTACTCCCTGGGTGGAGAATATACGCGCTTGTCGATGGCGGCGCTGGCGCGCCTGGGCCTGGCTGAGGACAACTTTGTCGCCGCGCGGGCGGCCGACATCCTGTTTCCGGCGGAGGCTTGGGAGGGCGCGCTGGGCGAGTTGGCACATGAGCTTAGTGCAGACCTGCGGAGCCACCAGGAATACGTGCGCGCGGGCTGGCTGGCCGGGCTGACGCAACGGTTGGGGCCGTACCGGGTGCCAGCGCCCGTGGCGGCTGGTGACCGAGGGCCGCTGGCGGCAGTGCCCATCGATGACTTCGGGACGCAACTGCTGTTGCGCGAGCGCGAGCTGCTGGAGACCCGGATCGCTTTGAGTACGCTGGCGGCCGGTGGCGTAGCTGCGGGCACGGCCTGGCGCGGCGCGGCCGCGCGGACCGCCGCGGGTTCCGGGCGTGCCGCGGCTGGGCGCGGGGTCGGCCGCGGAGCCGCCAGGGCGGGCGCGGCGGCCGGCGGCGGCATGACGGCGTGTGCGCCGGCGGGTCCGTATGCGCTCGGCTGTGCGGTCGTGGCCGGCGCAGTGGCCTGGCTGGCGACGGACTGGGCGCTGCTGCGGATCGACGAGGCCATGAACCGGGAAGCATTGCTCGCCGCCATGGCCGCGGGCGTGCACGAGCTCCGTCTCGCGATGCGACAGGAAGTGCTGGCAGCCTATGACGCGGTCACCGCGGAATATCACGCGGGTGTCGAGGACGAGATCGCGAACACCTTCAGGCCTGTCCATGCCGGCTCCCGCCCTGTCGCTATTGTCCATGCCGACTGAAAGCACTACGCTGAGCCGGCGTTTACCCGGTCCGATTTCCGGCCAGCCGAGATGCGACGCAAGGGGAGAACCAAGATGACTTTATGTCCCGTTGCCCTGGCCTCAGGGTGCAAGAGCTGCGCAATCTTCCAGATGTGCCCTCTGAAAGGCGTGATCGGCGACTACAAGAAGGATACTCACGAGCGCACGCGGCCCGGTCCCAAGCCTGGCGACGACGACAAGGCTGGCTGATGGTCATGGCACCACGCCGATGAGCGGCGCGCAGCACAATCTCGTCGCGGACCTGCGGGGCGCCAGCCGGCTGGTGGTTGATGCAACCCTGGGTGTGACCGGCATCGTTGAAGCGATGCACGGCACCATCGCCGGCCTCGGAGGGCGCCTGCCCGGCTCGAGCAACGAGCAGACGCGCGGCCTGACGGGCTTTGTCTATCGTTGCGTGGGGGGCGTCACCCGCCTGGTCGGCGACGGCCTCGACCTGGCGCTCCGGCCCATCGCCACCCTGACGGGCACGCGTCCCTCGGCGCCGGGGCGTGAAACGGCCCTTGCGATCGTCAACGGCGTGCTCGGCGACCACCTGGCCGCGACGGGTAATCCGCTGGCCATTACGATGTGCCTGCGCCAGGACGGGCGACCGCTGGCGCTGCACAGGCGCGCCATCCGCGCCGCGATTCCCGGGGCCGGGGGGCGGATTCTCATCCAGGCCCACGGCCTGTGCATGCACGATCTGCACTGGGGCCGCGGCGGGCACGATCACTGCGCGACCGTGGCGCGCGAGCTGGGCTACACGCCGCTGCAGCTGCACTACAATACCGGCCGCAGTATTGCGGATAACGGCCGTGACTTTGCAGAGTTGCTCGAGACGCTGCTCGAGGAGTGGCCTGCGCCGGTCGAGGAGCTGGGCATTGTCGCGCACAGCATGGGTGGGCTGGTGGCGCGTAGCGCCCATTACCAGGGTATGGCAGCCGGCCACGGCTGGCCGGCGCGGCTGGGCAAGCTGGTATTTTTGGGCACGCCGCACCACGGTGCGCCGCTGGAGCGGGCCGGCAATCAATTCGACCTGCTGCTGGGTCGTACGCCCTATACCGTGCCGTTTACCCGCTTAGGCCGGATGCGCAGCGCCGGTATTACGGACCTGCGTTATGGCAGCCTGTTGCATGCCGACTGGGGCGACGTCGATCGGTACGCCAAGGTGCCGCCGGAGCGCCGGACGCCGGTACCGCTGCCGGCCGGCACTGAGTGCTTTGCCGTCGCCGCGGTGCGCGGCGAGCGCCACGATACACCCGCGGCCCGCCTCATGGGCGACGGCCTGGTGCCGGTGGCCAGCGCGCTCGGAGACCATGCGGATGAGCGCTTCGCCATGCGCCTCAGTGAGCAGGCGCGCTGGGTCAGGTCCGGCCTCGGTCATCTCGACTTGTTGAGTGATCCGGCGGTGTACGTCCAGGTCCGGCGCTGGCTGGCCGCCTGACGCCCGGCACCGCAAGCACGCCTTGCTTCAGCCTTCGTGCGGCCTGACCCTGGCCGTGCCGACGCTGCGCTGCGCATCAAAGCTCTCGACGCGTAACGAAACCAGTTCGTCGAGCCGTGCGGCCGGCGCGTCCTTGACCACCAGCACGGTGTCCCCGATGCGGACCACGCCCTCACCGCTGGCGGGGTCGACGCTGGTCAGGTAGGCGCGGATTTCCTCCCCGGGCGTGAATACCGGCCGGGTGGTGCGAAAGCGCCAGTTGGCGAACAGTTGACTGATCACAGGCTGGCACCTCCCTTGCTGATCCGGTCGGTGGTGTATTCGCGGCCGAAACCGGTCCAGGCGGCGAACAGGAATACGGCGACCAGCAGCCAGCCATGGAAGACCCAGGGCCAGGCCTGGATCGGCGCGACAATCATCGCCGGCGTGAACCAATCGTAGGTATCCGCCAGGGCGGTCATTTGCGTGTAACCGACCAGCACGCCCCCCGCCCACGGAAAGATATAGCCCAACGCGGAGGTGTTGGCGTCGAGGATGTTCGCACGCCGGTAGCCGTTCAGGTTGAAGCGCTTGCCGATGGTGGCGATGTAAGGCGCGATGGCGATCTGCGCGGCGGTGTTGATGGTGATCGCCGCGTTGATGCCCGCGGTCGCGATGACCATGGTCATCTCGGCGGAGCGCACGCTGCGCGCGACCCTGCTGAGCAGCCAGTCCTGCAGCGCGCGAAAGCCGCCGCCGCGGATCATGACATGCGCCCCGGCCAGCACCAGCAAAATCAGCACGGCCAGTTCGGCGTAACCGACGGCGCCCACATACAGGCTGCCGCCGACCCCCGCGGCGCCGGCCGGCACCGCCTCGACGAGCGGCCAGCCCGAGAACGCGGCGGCGGCCCAGCTGTCCTCGGCGACGCGAAAAACCAACATCGCGCTGCCGGGCGCCAGCCCGAACACGACGTTGATGACAATGGCGGTAATCAGGCCCCAGGAAATGGCCTCGATAATATGCCGGCCGCGGATGGCGCTGAAGATCACGATGCCCATCGGCACCAGCAGCAGCAGGCCGCTCGGGTTGCTTTGCGCACTGAACAGCGCCGCGGCATCGACGTCGACGCTCGCGCCCGTCATCAGGGCGCCGGCCACGAGATAGGCCATGAAGGCGAGCGTCGCGGCGATGATGGCGTATTTGAAGCGGCTGGCGACGACGCCGCCGACGTCGGAGTCCTGTGTCACGGCGCTGACGATGGTGGTGTCGCTGACCGGCGCGAGGTTGTCACCGAATACCGCGCCCGAGAGGATGGCGCCGAACATCAGCAGCGGATCGGCGCCGAGCACCACGCCCGCCGGAAAAAACAGCGCGACAAAGGCGATCACCGTGCCATAGCCGGTGCCGATGCCGCTCGCCAGCAGGGCGGCGAGCACGAAGGTGACAGCCGGGAACACGGCGGGGCCCATGCCGGACACCTCGGCCAGCCAGCCCAGGCCATTCACAAAGCCACCGGCCTGCAGGGTGGCCGCGAACATGCCGGCCCACAGCCAGGCGACGATCGCGGTCACGGCGACCTTTTGCGCCATGCCGGCAAAAATCGCGTTCGCATAGCCGGTCCAGCTGCCGCGCACCAGCAGCATGCCGAGCGTCAGGCCCACCAGCATGCCGACGATCAGTCCCGCGGTGTCGCTGATGCCGAGCACGCCGGACTGGAAGATGGCCCAGGCGATGAAAAACAGGATCGGCAGCGCGCTCATGGCCTTGCCGCCACGGAACTCGATGTCTGGCGGGGAAGGTGAGCCGGCGCCCGCCGCCTCGGAATCAACGGCATCGTTCATTACGGCTCCTTGCTGGTCGTCATTGTGTGCCCCGATGGCGCCGTGATGAACACCCAGAAGGGCGTGCCGCGCTCGCGCCACTTGCGCGCCGCATCCCTGAGGATCTCCAGCGCGACGGCAAAATCTTTTGGCGCCGCGTTGCCCAGGCCCGTGGGATTCTCGAGCACGAGCAGGTAACCGCTGGCGCGCAGCCACTCGAGATCATCCAGGCAATCGCTGAGCGCGTCCCAGTTATGGCCGAACCACGCGGGGAATTGCAATTCCCGCGCGAGGCCCGTGAGCAGTTCGGCCTTGCTCCGGTAGTCCGCGAGATCCAGCCGCGCACAGTGTAGTCCGGCCGCACGACCGGCGTCGCAGAGTGCCTCGACCTCGTGGCGCATGACCTGGTGCAGGCCGGCGTCGGCGGCGTCGCCAAGGCGCCAGCGCGGTACGTCCTCAGTCATCGGGGCGCCTCGATCTCGCGGAAGCTGCGGTAATGATCCTCGGTGTAGTAGAACACCTCCGGCGGGTCGCCGCCCGTGACAATGCGGCGTGCGCCCCGGTCGCGTATGCCGGGGGTGCGCACCGTGTACTCGCGGTAATAGCCAGGCGCACGGTCCGGGAGGCGTCGCTCGCGGTTCTGGAATACCGTGCCGTCCTGGCGGTGCGGAAACGGCCCGCCGCGCTCTATGAGTCGGAGCGTCTCGATCGCCTCGGGGGGGAGTCCGTCCGGTCCCGGTCCCACGCCGGGGCCGGATGGCCCCGGCGCCCACTGGGAGAGCAGCACCGCGACGGCCACGAGCAACACGAGCAGGGGCAGTCTCAGTCGCATGCTTCAGGCGCGCCGCTTGCGTTTCGGTTT
>JBLRWC010000021.1:0-35765 GCA_047921455.1 Gammaproteobacteria bacterium | reverse complement strand
CGCGGCCGTCGCGGCCGCCGCGAGGATTGGCGCGAGGTACTGGCCGGTGAACGAGGCCGCGTTCGCGGCGACCGTCTCGGGAGTGCCCTCCGCCACGAGCTGGCCGCCGCCGCTGCCGCCTTCCGGCCCGAGATCGATGATCCAGTCCGCGGTCTTGATGACGTCGAGGTTATGCTCGATCACCACGACGGTGTTGCCATGGTCGCGCAGGCGGCCCAGCACGCCAAGGAGCTGGGCGATATCGTGGAAGTGCAGCCCGGTAGTCGGCTCGTCAAGGATGTAAAGCGTCTTGCCGGTGTCGCGCTTTGACAACTCCTTGGCGAGCTTCACGCGCTGTGCTTCGCCGCCCGACAGGGTGGTCGCGTTCTGGCCGAGGCGCACGTACGACAAGCCGACGTCCATCAGCGTCTGCAGCTTGCGCTTCACCACCGGTACATTGGTAAAGAACGCCAGCGCCTCTTCGATGGTCATCTCGAGGATCTCGTGGATATTCTTGCCCTTGTAGCGGATCTCCAGCGTCTCGCGGTTGTAGCGCTGGCCCTTGCAGGCATCGCAGGCTACGTAGACATCGGGCAAAAAGTGCATTTCCACCTTGAGCACGCCGTCGCCCTGGCAGGCCTCGCAGCGACCGCCCTTGACGTTGAAACTGAAGCGTCCGGCCTTGTAACCGCGCGAGCGTGATTCGGCGGTCCCGGCGAACAGGTCGCGGATGGGCGTGAACAGGCCGCTGTAGGTTGCCGGGTTAGATCGCGGGGTGCGGCCGATCGGGCTCTGGCTTATGTCTATGACCTTGTCGATATGCTGCAGTCCCTCGATTCGCTGGTAGGGCGAGGGCGTCACGGCCGCGCCGTTCAGTTTTTGCGCGGCAGCCAGGTAGAGCGTGTCATTGATGAGCGTGGACTTGCCCGAGCCGGAGACGCCCGTCACGCACGTCAGCAGCCCCACCGGGATCGCGACGTCGAGGCCGGCGAGGTTATTGCCATGCGCGCCCCGGATGACGATGTTGGCATCCTTGCCCTTGCGGCGCGGGGTGCGCGTCGCGGGCACGGCGATGCTGCGCCGGCCGGCGAGGTAGTCACCGGTCAGCGAATCCTTGCTGGCCATGATATCGGCGGGCTTGCCCTGCGCCACGATGCGTCCGCCGTGCACCCCGGCGCCCGGCCCGATGTCCACCACGTGGTCGGCGGTGGCGATGGCTTCCTCGTCGTGCTCTACGACAATGACCGTATTGCCTAGATCCCGCAGGTGCAACAACGTGTTCAGCAGGCGGCGGTTGTCGCGCTGGTGCAGCCCGATGGACGGCTCATCGAGAATGTACATGACGCCCACCAGGCCCGAACCGATCTGGCTGGCGAGACGGATACGCTGGGCCTCGCCGCCGGACAGCGTCTCGGCGCTGCGGTCGAGCGTCAGGTAGTCCAGCCCGACGTCGACCAGGAAGCGTAGTCGATCATTGATTTCCTTGACGATTTTCCGCGCGACTTCACCCCGCCAGCCGGGCAGCTCCAGGCTGTTGAAAAACGTCAGCGCGGCGCCGACGGCAGTGGCAGTGATATCGGCCAGGCCGCGTTCCGCGACAAATACATTGCGGGCCGCCTCGTTGAGGCGCGTGCCTTTGCAGGCCGGGCAGGGATGCGTGCCGAGGTACTTCGACAGCTCGTCGCGCACGGTGCCGGATTCCGTCTCGCGGTAGCGCCGCTCCATGTTCGGGATGATGCCCTCGAACCGGTGCGTGCGCCGTTTCAGGCCCCCACGGCCGTCAAAATAGGCAAACTCGATGTTCTCTGTGCCCGAGCCGAACAGGATGATCTTGCGGATATTCGCGGGCAGCTGTTCGAAAGGCGTATCGAGATCGAATTCGTAGTGCTCGGCGAGGCTGCGAATGAGCTGGAAATAATAGGCGTTGCGCCGGTCCCAGCCGCGTATCGCGCCGCCGGCGAGCGACAGGTGGGGGTGGGCCGCGACCCGCTCGGGATCGAAGAACTGCTGCACGCCGAGCCCGTCGCAGGTGGCGCAGGCGCCGGCGGGATTGTTGAAGGAAAACAGCCGCGGCTCGAGTTCGACGATGCTGTAGCCGCAGACCGGGCAGGCAAAACGATCCGAAAACACCAGCGGCGTGCGCTTCGGGTCATCCATGAATGCGATCGTCGCCATGCCGTCGGCGAGCTTCAGCGCGGTTTCAAAGGATTCCGCCAGGCGCAAGCCAATATCGGGCCGGACCCGAAAGCGGTCCACCACCGCCTCGATGGTGTGCTTGCGATGCAGGTCGAGCTTCGGCGGGTCGTCGAGCTCGCAGACCTCGCCGTCCACGCGCGCGCGGATGAAGCCCTGGGTGCGCAGTTCGGCCATGATATTGCTGTGCTCGCCCTTGCGATCCCGCACGACGGGCGCGAGCAGCATCAGGCCCGTGCTTTCCGGCAGCGCCAGTACCTGGTCCACCATCTGGCTGACGGTCTGCGCCTCGAGCCGCTCGGCGTGCCGGGGACATCGCGGCGTGCCCGCGCGTGCGTACAGCAGGCGCAGGTAGTCATAAATTTCGGTGACCGTACCGACCGTGGAGCGAGGGTTGTGGGAGGTTGATTTCTGCTCGATGGCGATCGCGGGCGAGAGGCCCTCGATGGCATCCAGGTCCGGCTTTTCCATCATGGACAGGAACTGGCGCGCGTAGGCCGACAGGGACTCCACGTAGCGCCGCTGGCCTTCGGCGTAAATGGTGTCGAAAGCCAGCGAGGACTTGCCGGAGCCGGACAGCCCGGTGACGACGATCAATTGGTCGCGCGGCAGATCAAGATCTACCGATTTAAGGTTGTGGGTGCGGGCCCCACGAATGCGGATCGTGTCCATGATTACTGGTTTGCTCAGCGAAGCCCATTACTATACGCAGAAACGCCGGCAATTCGCTCGCCGGGACTCCACGGGCTTTCGGCGAGCGTCAAGGGGCGGTTTCCCGGCGTTATGCGTGAGATTCCGGCCTGTTCCAGATAGACTTAACCGTTATTCTCAAAGACCGGCTCTCCGGTCAAACTAAATTTTTCAAGCGAGGTCAGGCTCATGGCGCGCGGCATCAACAAGGTCATACTGGTCGGCAATCTCGGCGCCGATCCGGAATCAAGGACGACTCCCGGCGGCTTGACCGTCACCAACATCCGGGTTGCGACCACGGAAAAGCGCAAGGATCGCCAGAGCGGCGACCTGGTCGAGGAAACCGAGTGGCATCGCGTCGTGATGTTCGATCGGCTCGCCGAGGTGGCGCGGGAATACCTGCGCAAGGGCTCCCAGGTCTATATCGAGGGCCAGATCCGCACCAACAAGTGGCAGGACAAGGAAGGCAACGACCGCTACACGACCGAGATCATCGGTCGTGACATGCAGATGCTCGGCGGGCGTCCCGGCGCCGGCGCGCCGGCCGGCGGCGGCGATGACTATCGCTCCTCGTCCCAGGGCGGCGCTGGCGCTTCGGGCGGCCGCGCCGCTTCGGGCGGCGCCAGGGAAGAGCCGTTCGAGGACGACATTCCCTTCTGATGGTGCACCTATGACTGCCCAACGGCCGCCCGGCAAGCTTTTCATCCGGACCTTCGGTTGCCAGATGAACGAGTACGATTCGTCCAAAATGGCGGACGTGCTGCGGGAGTCCCATGGCTTTGAGCCGGCCGCCACGCCTGAAGAGGCGGACGTGTTGCTGCTCAACACCTGCTCGATCCGCGAAAAAGCCCAGGAAAAAGTGTTTTCCCTGCTGGGCCGCTGGCGGGAGCTCAAGCAGGCGCGCCCTGGCGTGGTGATCGGGGTGGGCGGTTGCGTGGCGAGCCAGGAAGGCGAAGCGATCCTGGACCGGGCGCCGTTTGTCGATATCGTGTTCGGACCCCAGACGCTGCACCGGCTGCCGGCGATGCTCGACGCGGCGCGCGGCCAGGGCCGTGCAGCGGTGGACGTCTCCTTCCCGGAAATCGAGAAATTCGACTGCCTTCCGGCGCCGCGGGCCGAGGGGCCGACGGCCTTCGTATCCGTCATGGAGGGCTGCAGCAAGTATTGCAGTTTCTGCGTCGTGCCCTATACGCGCGGCGAGGAAGTCAGTCGGCCGTTCGATGACGTCATTGTCGAAGTGGCGCAGCTCGCCGCGCAGGGCGTGCGCGAGATCAACCTCCTTGGCCAGAATGTCAACGCGTATCGCGGCGCCATGCATGACGGCACCAGCGCCGATCTCGCCGCGCTCATCCGCCTGGTGGCGTCGGTCGACGGCATCGAGCGGATTCGCTTCACGACTTCACATCCGGTCGAGTTCACTGACAGCCTGGTGGCGGCCTACGCCGAAGTGCCGGAGTTGGCGCCGTTCCTGCACCTGCCCGTGCAGAGCGGCTCGGATCGCGTGCTGGCAATGATGAAGCGCGGCCATACGGCGCTGGAATATCGCCAGAAGATCCGGCGGGTGCGGGCGGCCCGGCCCGGCATCAGCATAAGCTCGGATTTCATCATTGGTTTTCCCGGCGAGAGCAAGCGAGATTTCGAGCAGACCCTGCAGCTCATCGAAGACATCGGTTTCGACCAGTCGTTCAGCTTCATCTACAGTCGTCGCCCGGGCACGCCGGCTGCCGCGTTGCCGGACGATGTCGATGCGCGCGAGAAACAGCAGCGCCTGGCGCTGTTGCAGCATCGCATCAACCAGCATGCCGCCGCGATCAGCGCCGCCATGGTGGGCCGCGTCGAGCGCGTCCTGGTCGAGCGGCCGTCGAAAAAAAATCCCCGCCAGTTCGCAGGGCGCACCGGCAATATGCGCTGGGTGAATTTTGACGGTGAACCCGGGCTTATCGGCCGCTTCGTCGACGTGCAGATCACCGAGGCGCTGCCCAACTCGCTGCGTGGCCGGGTGGTGGGCGTCGAAGGCGCGCTCGCCCGGTCCGCCTGAGGTCAAGCAAGCATTTGGACGCCAATTTTGTCAGGGACCTGGTCCTCGAACCCGTCGACAACCCGCGGCTGGCGAATCTCTGTGGCCAGTTCGACGAACACCTGAAGCAGATCGAGCGCCGTCTCGGCGTACAGATCCGGCCGCGCGGCAATCGCTTCGAGATCGAGGGGCCGGAACGCGCAGTCGTGGCGACAGATCGCTTGCTGGTGGCCTTGTACGAGCTGGCCGGTACGGAGAGCATCAACCCGCAGCGCGTCCACGCCTGGCTGCAGGAAGCGGGACTTTACGAGGAACCGGGCGAGGTGGCGCCGGGCGAGCTGCGCACGCGGCGCGGCGTGGTGCGCGGCCGCGGCCCCAACCAGGGGCGTTACATCCAGTTGATGCGCGAAAACGACTTGTGTTTTGGCATCGGTCCGGCGGGTACCGGCAAAACCTACCTGGCGGTGGCCAGCGCGGTCGAGGCGCTGGAGCGTGACGTGGTGCGGCGAATCGTGCTGGTGCGGCCGGCCGTGGAAGCGGGCGAGCGGCTTGGCTTTCTGCCCGGCGATATGTCCCAGAAAGTCGACCCCTACCTGCGGCCTATGTACGATGCGCTCTACGAAATGCTGGGCTTCGAGCGTGTCGGCAAGCTCATCGAGCGGCACGTCATCGAGATTGCACCGCTCGCCTTCATGCGCGGCCGGACCTTGAACGAGGCCTTCGTGATCCTCGACGAGGCGCAGAACTCGACGGTCGAGCAGATGAAAATGTTCCTGACGCGCATCGGTTTCGGTTCGCGCGCCGTGGTGACGGGCGACGTCACGCAAACCGATTTGCCGGCCGGAAAATTATCCGGCCTGCGGCAGGCAGCCGAGGTGTTGAAGGATGTCGAGGGCGTCGGCTTTACGTTTTTCACCGCCAGGGACGTCGTGCGCCACCCGCTGGTGCAGCGTATTGTCGAGGCTTACCAGCGCCACGCGGGGGACGAGGCGTAATGCCGCTGCGTATTGATGTGCAGGTCGGCGGCACACGCACCGGCTTGCCCCCGGTTGCCAAGCTGCGCCACTGGGCGCGCTCCGCGCTGGCGGGGCGCCGGCGGGATGCCGAACTCTCGATCCGTATTGTCGATGCTGCCGAAAGCCAGGCATTGAACCGGGCTTACCGCGGCCAGGACAAGCCGACCAACGTGCTGGCTTTCCCGGCCGACTTGCCGCCCGAGCTCGAGCTGCCGCTGCTTGGCGACCTGGTCATTTGCCGCGAGGTGGTGGAAGCGGAAGCCGCGGCGCAGGCCAAGCCGCCAGAGGCGCACTGGGCACACATGGTGGTGCACGGTACCCTGCACCTGTTGGGTTTCGATCACGAGTCGGCGACCGAGGCCGCGATCATGGAAGCACTGGAGACCGAGATCATCGCGGATCTCGGTTGGCCGGATCCCTACCAGGAAGCTGAAGAGAACGATGACTGACGACAAACCTCCGAGTACCGGCGGGCGCCGGTCCGGCCTGCTGGCGCGCTGGGTCGAGGCTTTCCGGATTGCCCCGCGTGACCGCCAGGCGCTGCTCGACATCATGGAGGACGCACGCCGCAACCAGATTCTCGAGGCCGACGAGCACAGTATGCTCGAAGGTGTCCTGGAGGTTTCGACGATCCAGGTCCGGGACATCATGATTCCGCGTGGCCAGATGGCGGTGGTCGAACGCAACGCAACGCCGCAGCAGATGCTGCAGATCATTCTCGACTCCGGTCATTCCCGTTTTCCCGTGATTGCCGACGATCGCGACGAGGTGATCGGCATTCTGCTCGCCAAGGACCTGCTGCGGTATTTCGCCGAGAACGGCCAGGAGCGCTTCCGCATCAAGGAATGCCTGCGGCCGGCGGTCTTTATTCCCGAGAGCAAGCGCCTCAATGTGTTGTTGAAGGAGTTCCGGGTGAGCCACAACCATATGGCCATCGTGGTGGATGAATATGGCGGCGTCTCAGGGCTGTTGACGATCGAGGACGTGCTCGAACAAATCGTCGGCGAGATCGACGACGAACATGATCCCGATGAAGAGGTCATGATCGTCCCCGAGCAGGACGGCGCCTGGCGCGTCGATGCCCTGACGCGCATCGAGGATGTCAACGACGAACTCGGCACCACGTTCAGCGACGAAGAGTACGACACCATCGGCGGGCTGGTCATGAACCGGCTGGGCCGCTTGCCGCGCAAGGGAGAGTCGCTGGAACTGGACGGCATGCGCCTGACGGTGCTGCGCGCCGATCGACGGCGCGTACAATCGGTGCGCCTGCGCCAGCTTGCCGACTAAACGGATGGGGAGGCGCTTTAAGGTCCAGCGCGCTCTGCGGCGTCTTGCGCCCGGTGACGTCACGGCGGTCGCGGCCGGGCTTGCGCTGCCCCTGGCCTTCGCGCCATGGGGGTATTGGCCGCTGGCGCTGCTATCCCCGGCCCTGCTGTTCTTGAGCTGGCGCGGCGCGCCACCGCGCCGCGCGCTGGGGCGCGGCTTCCTGTACGGCTTTGCCGCGTTCCTCACCGGCACCTGGTGGACCTTTGTCTCGGTGCACGAATTCGGCAATGCGCCGGCCACGCTGGCGTTTTTTTTGACGGTCGGACTGGCCGCGGCCATGGGCGGTTACTACGGCTTGCTCGGCTGGGTGGCGGCGCGCTGGCTGCCGGCCGGGGGCGCGCTGCGCTGGCTGGTGGCGCTGCCGGCCGCATGGACCGCGATCGAGTGGTTCCGCGGCTGGTTTTTAAGCGGCTTCCCCTGGCTGAGCCTGGGCTACAGCCAGACGGATGCCGTACTGGGCGCCTATGCGCCGCTGGGCGGCGTGTACGGCCTGGGCTGGCTGTGCGCACTGGGCGCCGGTGCACTCGTGGCGGTACTGGTTGAAGGCCGCGTGGTGCGCGCGCTGGCGGTCGCGACGCTGCTGGTGATGTTTGCCGGCACGGGCTTCGCGGAACGCGCACGCTGGACGGAACCGGCCGGCGAACCGATTCACGCCGTCATGGTGCAGGCCGCGATCGGCCAGGATGAGAAGTGGCTGGAAATCGCGCTCGAACCGACCCGCGAGCTGTACCTGGAGCTGACGCGGCCGCACTGGGGCGCCGACCTGGTCATCTGGCCCGAGGCCGCCATCCCCGCGTTGCTGCACCACGAAATGGACTTCATTGAAGCGCTGGACGCGGAAGCGCGCGCCGCCGGCAGTGAAATTCTGCTCGGCATCCTCGAGCAGGACCTGGCTAGCGGTCACTACCACAATGTCCTGGTGTCGCTCGGCGGGGAGCCGGAAATTTACCGCAAGCGCCAGTTGGTGCCGTTTGGCGAGTACTTCCCGGTGCCGGCCTTCGTGCGCAGCTGGATGCGCCTGATGAATCTTCCGTACACTGATTTTGCGCCTGGCCGCGCGGATCCGCCGCCCATGACGCTGGCGGGCATCGAGGTGGCGCCGACCATCTGCTACGAGGACGCTTTCGGCGCCCAGCAGCGCGTCTTTTTCCCGGCCGCCGAACTGCTTGTCAATGTCAGCAATGACGCCTGGTTCGGCGACACCCAGGCGCCGCACCAGCACCTGCAGATCGCCCGCATGCGCGCTATGGAAACCCGCCGCTGGATGCTCCGGGCGACCAATAACGGCGTCACGGCGGTCATCGATCCGCACGGTCGGATTACGCAGCGCTCGCGCCAGTTCGTGCCCGAGGTGCTGAGCGCAGAAGTCACTCCGATGCGCGGCATGACCCCGTGGCTGCGGACCGGGGATGGGCCGCTCGCGGGCCTGGCAATCGGGCTCGTGCTGCTGGTGGCTTTGCGCCGCAACAGGGCGGGGCGGTAACCTTGTCGGATTGAGTGCAGCGAAACAAATCATGGACCCCATCTACAAGCCAGAAGTCATCGAGCCCAGCGCCCAGCATTACTGGGATGAACAGCGTTGT
This sequence comes from Gammaproteobacteria bacterium, assembly GCA_047921455.1. Lineage (GTDB taxonomy): Bacteria > Pseudomonadota > Gammaproteobacteria > Steroidobacterales > XN24 > XN24. The sequence goes on along the minus strand of JBLRWC010000021.1, from coordinate 26,958 downwards.
TTCCAGGCCGACGAGGATCCCGCGAGGGAAAAGTTCTATTGCCTGTGCATGTTCCCCTACCCGAGCGGGAAGCTGCACATGGGCCACGTGCGCAACTACACCATCGGCGACGTCGTCAGCCGCTACCAGCGGATGCGCGGCAAGAACGTGTTACAGCCCATGGGATGGGACGCCTTCGGTCTGCCGGCGGAAAACGCCGCCATCAAGCACAACGTGCCCCCCGCGCGCTGGACACGCGAGAATATCGCCCACATGCGCGCGCAGCTCAGGAGCCTCGGCTTCGCTTATGACTGGCGCCGCGAACTGGCGACCTGCAACCCGGACTATTATCGCTGGGAGCAATGGTTTTTCCTGCGGCTTTACGAGAAAGGCCTGGTTTACAAGGCGTCCTCGACCGTCAACTGGGATCCGGTCGACCAGACGGTGCTGGCCAATGAACAGGTCATCGACGGGCGCGGCTGGCGTTCCGGTGCGCCGGTGGAGCGGCGCGAGATCCCGCAGTGGTTTTTGAAGATCACCGCCTATGCGGACGAGTTGCTCGCGCATCTCGACCAGCTGCCCGGCTGGCCGGAACAGGTCCGCACCATGCAGGCCAACTGGATTGGCCGCTCCGAGGGCCTGGAGCTCGACTTCGCCCTGGCGCGGGGACCGATCGCCGGCTACGACGCCCTGACGGTCTACACGACGCGCCCGGACACGCTGTACGGCGTGACCTACATGGCCGTGGCGGCGGAACACCCGCTGGCCGCGCATGCCGCGCAAGATAACCCGGCGTTGGCGGCGTTCCTCGCTGAATGCCGTGGCGCGGACACGTCCGAGGCGGCACTGGAAACTGCGGAGAAGCGCGGCATGCCGCTCGGCCTCAGCGTTATCCACCCGCTGACCGGTGCGGAAGTGCCGGTATGGGTGGCCAATTTCGTGTTGATGGGCTACGGCACTGGCGCGGTGATGGCCGTGCCGGGGCACGACAAGCGCGACTGGGAGTTTGCCACCAAGTACCAGTTGCCGATCCGCCAGGTGATCGCCCCGACCGGCGACGCCACGGCCGACCTGTCGCGGGAAGCTTTCGTGGATTACGGGGTGTTGATCAATTCCGAGGATTTTGACGGCATGAGCTCGGCGGCGGCCTTCGAGGCCCTTGCCGTGCGCCTCGAGGGCGAGGGTCGGGGGCGGCGGCGAGTGAATTATCGCTTGCGCGACTGGAGCGTCTCGCGGCAGCGTTTCTGGGGTTGCCCGGTGCCGATGATCGTCTGTCCCGAGTGCGGTCCCGTGCCCGTACCAGAGGAGCAATTGCCGGTGCGCCTGCCCGAGGAAGTCACGCTGTCCGGCGTCGGGTCGCCGCTGAAGACGATGGACGAGTTCGTGCGTGTCGATTGCCCGGCTTGCGGCGGCGAGGCCCGGCGCGAGACTGATACTTTCGACACCTTTTTCGAATCTTCCTGGTACTACGCGCGATACTGTTCGGCGGACCAGGACCAGGCCATGCTGGATGATCGCGCCCGCTACTGGCTGCCGGTGGACCAGTATATCGGCGGGATCGAACACGCCGTGTTGCACCTGCTGTACGCGCGCTTCTTTCACAAGCTGATGCGTGACGAGGGCCTGGTGGACGGCGACGAGCCGTTCAGTAACCTGCTCACCCAGGGCATGGTGCTGGCCGAATCTTTCTACCGCGAGGATGAGCAGGGCGGTCGCAGCTGGTACAACCCGGCCGATGTCGAAGTGCAGCGCGACGAGAAGGGCCGTGCGGTCAGTGCGACCCTCGAGGCTGACGGCCAACCGGTCTTGCCCGGCGGTATCGGCACCATGTCGAAGTCGAAGAACAACGGCGCCGATCCGCAGGCCCTGATCGACCGCTATGGCGCCGACACGGTCAGGTTGTTCACCATGTTCGCGGCGCCGCCCGAGCAGACGCTGGAGTGGTCGGACACCGGCGTCGAAGGTGCGCATCGCTTCATGAAGCGCCTCTGGCGGATGATCCACGAGCAGGTCGCCGACGGTCCGGCGCCCGTGCTGGACACGGCCGGGCTCGACGCGGCGCAACGTGAGCTCCGGCGGCAGGTGCATGCCACGATCGCCAAGGTAAGCGACGACGTCGGCCGTCGCTACACTTTCAATACGGCCATTGCGGCCGTCATGGAACTGCTCAATGCCCTGGCCCGCCACGACGGGCGTCAGCCGCAGGACCGGGCGCTGCGCCAGGAAGCTTTCGAGGCGATCGTGTTGCTGCTTTCGCCGATCGTACCGCACGCCTGTCATAGCCTATGGACGGAGCTCGGCGGTACGGGCGCCGTGGTCGATCAGCCATGGCCGGAATTCGATCCGGCTGCCCTGGTGCAGGACGAGGTCGAGCTCGTGGTGCAGGTGAAAGGCAAGCTTCGTGGCCGAATTCGGGTGCCCCGGGATGCCTCGGATGAGGATATTCGCGCCGCGGCGCTGGCCGAAGAGAATGTCGCGCGGTTCGTTGCCGGGAGCACCGTGCGCAAGGTCATTGTCGTGCCCGGGCGACTTGTCAATATCGTGACCTGAGGCATGCGGCGAATGCGTTCACTCATGTTGGCTGGAGTGCTGCTCGCGGTGTCGGCTTGCGGTTTTCAGCTGCAAGGCATGGTCAGTTATCCGCCCGAGCTGTCGGCCGTGTACCTGGAAGTGCCGGACCCGGCCTCCGACCTGGCGGTCCACTTGCGTCGCACCCTGGCCGCCTCGGGCGTGACGCTGGTGCGCAACGAAGCCGAGTCCACGGCCACGGTCCGGATCGCCGCTGAGCATTACGGGCGGCGGGTGAAGTCCGTGTCGGCGCTGAACCGGCCGACGGAGTTCGAGGTCTATTACGAGGTCGAGTACCTGGTGGTGACCCGCGAGGAAACGCTTGTGCCACGCCAGCCGGTGGTGCGCACGCGCATTTTCCCCTACAGCGAACGCGACATCCTCGGCAAGCAGCAGGAAGAAGAGCTGCTGCGCGAAGCACTGGCGCGCGAAATCGCCGGGCTTATCACGCGCCGGCTTGCGGACCTGGAAACTTGACCGCGCACGAGGTCGTTACGCTCGGCGCAAGTAACGAGGATGCCGCCCGCGAATTGCTCGCCCGTTACGGGCTCGTGCTGCATATCGTGGCGCCGGGGGAGACCATTCCCGCGTCCTGGTGGGGCGAGCGCGAGGCCGGGCTGCGCAACGGTGTGCTGTACGCCAGGCGCGACACGCCGCTGCATTCCGTGCTGCACGAGGCCTGTCATTTCGTCTGCATGCCACCTGACCGGCGCCGTGCCCTGGATACCGACGCGGGCGGCGACTACGAGGAAGAAAACGCGGTCTGCTACCTGCAGACTTTGCTCGCCGATGAAATCCGGGGTTTCGGCCGGGCCCGCATGTTTGCCGACATGGACGCCTGGGGTTATACCTTTCGGCTTGGTTCCGCCCGCGCGTGGTTCCAGGAAGACGCCGAGGACGCGCGCCGCTGGCTGCTGAGCCGCGGGCTGATCGATACGCGGGATCAGCCGGCCTGGCGCTTGCGGGCGGCCTGAGCCGAGCTCGGCGGTCAGGGCGTCAGCGTGCCCCGGTGATCGAACGGCACGCTACGCACGAAGCCGCTGCCGAGGTGCAGCCGGCCGCGGAGGCGATACTCGATCTCTTCATCGGCGCGGCTGCTGATGCTCAAGGCCTGGCGCAGCACGTCGAGCACCGACGTGGTGACGACGACGGTGGTTTCCGCGTCGCCGAGGCGCGGCAGCTCGAAGGCCTCGTTGGTGACGCCGCGCGCGAGCCGCCGGCCGTTCAGGTCGAGTTCGAAGTCGAGGCCATCGACGGCCAACGACCGGTTGTTCGGGTTGATCAACCGCAGGCCGATGCCGAAGCGCTGCTCGAGCGAACCGGGCCTGGTATCCAGGAGCTCCACGCGGGTCAGCTGCACTTCCGGCGCCTGCAGCGACTGGATGTTCGCACAGCCGGCCAGGGTGAAAAGCAACAACACTGTGGCGCAACGGGCAATATGAAAGGGCATGTGTCAGCCTGCGGGGATTGGCCAAAATAATCCCCCAGTATACGCCACGTACCCGCGCATTGCGGACCGTGCGGGTGGCTGCTTACACTGGCTTGGATGACCATCGCAGGAGTGCCGAAATGCCAACGTTGTTCGAGAAAATCATTGCCGGCGAAATTCCCGCCGACTTCGTGCACCGCGATGAGCGGGTGGTGGCTTTCCGCGATATCCACCCGCAGGCGCCGGTGCATGTGCTGATCATCCCCGTCAAACCGATTCCGACCGCGAATGACATCGCCGATGAAGATGCGGGCGTGATCGGCCACATGTTCTGCGTGGCGCGCGACATCGCCCGCGCCGAGGGCATTGCGGAGGACGGCTACCGGCTGATCATCAACTGCAATTCTCATGGCGGACAGGAGGTGTACCACTTGCACCTGCACTTGCTCGGCGGGCGTCCGCTCGGGCGCATGCTGGCGGCCTCGTGAGCGTCGCCGCCCTGGTGCTGGTCGCCGGCGTCGCTTTTGATCCTGCCGCGCTGGGACGCTTCGCGGACCTGGCCCTGGCCTGCGTGCACCGTGAATACCCGAACAAGATCGCCCATGTGCTGAACAGCGACGCTGACGCCCGCCCGCCGCGTGAGCTGACGCCCGTGTTCTGGGGTTGTTTCGACTGGCATTCCTCCGTCCACGGGCACTGGCTGCTGGCGCGGCTGGCCCGGCTCGAGCCGGATGCTGAGTTTGCGCCCGCGGCCCGCGCCGCGCTGGAAAAGAGTTTTACGATCGAAGGCGTGCGTGGTGAGCTGGCGTATCTCGACGCTCCGGGACGCGAGGGCTTTGAACGGCCCTACGGCCTCGCCTGGCTGCTGCAGTTGGGCGCCGAGTTGCGCGAGTGGGACGATCCCGATGCGCGTCGCTGGGCCGAGACGCTCGCGCCGCTTGAAGATGTGGCGGTGGCACGCTTCCATGACTGGCTGCCCAAGCTCGCCTATCCCATCCGCGGTGGTGAGCATTCCCAGACCGCCTTTGCGTTCGGGCTCGCGTTGGACTGGGCGCGTCACGCCGGTCATGCAGAGTTCGAGGCCCTGTTGGTCTCGACCTCGCGCGAGCTGTATCTCGGAGACCGGAACTGTCCGCTGGCCTTCGAGCCATCCGGCCATGACTTTTTGTCGCCCTGCCTGGCCGAGGCGGACCTGGTACGGCGGTTGCTGCCGGCCGATGCATTCGCTGCCTGGCTGACAGGTTTTCTGCCCGAGATCCCGCACGCGTCGAGTGCCGACTGGCTGCCGGTCGGCCGCGTCACCGACCGGGTCGATGGCAAGCTGGCCCATATCGACGGCCTCAACCTCAGCCGTGCCTGGATGCTGGAGGGGATGGCGACGGGACTGCCGAGCGGTGATCCGCGTCGCGGCAGCCTGCGGGCCGCTGCCGCGGCGCACGCTACCGCCGGCCTGGCAGGCGTCAGCGACGAGCATTATTCCGGTAGCCACTGGCTGGGCAGTTTCGCAACCTACCTTGTGACCGGGCGCGGCCTGCCCGCAGGCGCGCGGGATTGAAACCTGCTCGGCCTCAGGCCGGGCGACCGAACCGGAACCTGGCCAGTCGCAACGGCACGGCCAGCAGTAACATGGCGACCAGCGCGGGACCGAAGGGCAGGTCGAACGCGAGCGCGACCAGAAAGCCCGCCAGGCAGGCGCTCACGCCCAGCGATATGCTCAACAACAGGGCCCGCATCCAGCCCCGCGCCAACCGAAACGCGACCCATGGCGGGATGAACAACATTGCGAAAGTGGCCATCACGCCCATGGTGCTGATGCCCAGCACGATGCCGCCAACCAGCAGTGCCTCCAGCAGCAACTCGTGCGGCCAGGCGGGTTGGCGGTTGGCCCGGAAATGACCGGGAAACAGGCGTGCCATGAGCAGCCGTCGTGCCAGCCAGTGGCCGAATACCGCCAGCGCGATGAGCAACAGCGCCGCGCCCAGCAGGTGTGGTACGGAGGTGAAGTACAGCTGGCCGTTCAGCAGGTGAACGGCCGTCATATTGGCGTCATGGCCGTATTTCGCCAGCAGCAGCACAAGCGCCCAGCCACCGAGCAACATCACGGCGTAATGTTCGTTGCGCGCGGTGCGGGTCAGCGCCCGGGCGACCCCGCCGAGCGCCGCCCCGAGCAAGGCAAACAGGAACACCGGTCCGTGCAGCAGGGCGCCGATCACGCCGCCAGCCGCGGCGAGTTGGGCAACCCCGAGGCCAGATAACCATTGCTCGCGCATGCGCAGGCAGGCGCCCAGCAGCGGCAGGGCGATGGCGAGCAACAGGCCGGTGGCCAGCGGCACGCGGAATAATGGATCCCAGGCGAGACTCAGCGACATAGCGGCACGATCCGGTCGCAGCTGGCTTCGAGGAAGGGCGTGTCATGGCTGACCAGCAGCACGCCCCGGTCGGCCGAAAGGATCTTGAGTTCGGCCTGCAGCAGGTCGATCGCACCCTGGTCGAGATTGTTGGTGGGTTCGTCCAGCAAGACCAGTCGGCTCGGACCGGCGAGGCAGGCCCAGGCATGCAGCAACTGGAATTCACCGCCGCTCATTTCGTCGAGGCAACGCTGACCGAGGGCCGCCACGCGCGCCGGCAAGTTGCCGGTCGGGACTGCGGCGATGCGCAGCACCTCGTTGCCGGTCAGGGGCAGTTCCGGCGGCCTTTCGGGACGCTGCCGGTGATGCGACAGGGTCAGTCCCGGTTGCCGGTTGATGCGGCCGCCGAACAAGCGGGCTTCCCCGGTGAGCAACTTCAGCAGCGTTGTCTTGCCCACGCCGTTGACACCCTTCAGGCCGAGCACCTCGCCGGGTGAAATGCTGAAAGAGACAGGGCCGACTACCGGTTGCGCGTAGCCGGCCCTGACGTCGATCAACTCCAGCAGAGGTGTGCTAGCGGTCAAGTGCGCTCCAGGCTGGCGACCCAGCGTTCGATCAGCGCCACGTAGTCTTCGATGGTGGCGTCGACCGGGACATTGTTATGCATTCGGTGGAGCGGCCAACCGAGCGCCTCGGCCACCCGTTGCGGCCCGCGTGCCGGCTCGTAGATCATGTGGAACACGGCGCCTTCGCGGCCATCGAGTTCACTGACCAGTTGCCGGATGTGCCGGGCGGTCGGCGGAATGCCCGGCAGGGGTTCCAGGTATCCATGGACCGGCACATCGAGGCGCGCCATGAGGTAATCCGCATCCTTGTGATAGAGCAGTGCGCCGGGCGCGTCGCGGGTCCGCTGCCGCCAGGCCGCGGTTTCCCGCGCCATCCGCTCCGCAAAAGCGCGCGCGTTTTCGCGGTAGACGTCGGCATTGGCGTCGTCCAGTTCCGCCAGCCGCTCGGCCAGCGCCTCCGCGGCCACCCCCATCCGCAGCGGATCGAGGTAGATGTGCGGATTGCCGGCCGGGTGTACATCGCCCAGTCCCCGGTCCGCGGGGGTGCCGGCATCCAGCAGCGTGACGGTGGCGGCCGCTTCGAAATAGCCGGGCCTGGCCGGCAGCAGGCGCGGGTTGGCCGCGCCCTGGATCGCCGCCGGCAGCCAGCCGATTTCCAGCTCGCCGCCGACCGCGACCAGCAGGTCCGCGCGGCGCAGCGCGACCATCATGCTCGGCCGAGCTTCGAGGTAATGCACGTCCCGGTCACCCGGCGCGAGCACGACCACGTTGACGTGTTCGGCCCCGACGCTGCGCACCAGCATCCCCATGTTCGGCGTCGTCGCCGCGACCTCCAGCGCCGCCGCGGACAGCGGCGCACCAAGCAAGAAACCCAGCAAAAGAACCAGTCTGCGCATGATCAGCCTCCTAGAAGGTGTGGGCGCCGTGCACGCCCAGACTCATCTGGAACTGCAGGAATACCTGGTTGAACTTCTCGCGCTCGCCGTCTACCGCGATGTCGCCGCGACTGAATTGCAGCCGCAGGCGCGAGAACTCGGTGGGCATGTAGTTCAGCACCGCCGAGTAGCGCCGCGAATCGTCCCAGTCCTCGCCGTCGCCGCGCCCGGTCTCGTTGGTCAGCCCCACCTGCTCGATGCGCGTGCCGATATTCCAGCGCGGCGCAAGCCCGTAGAGAGCCTGCAGGTAATAGCCGTCCTGCTTTTCCTTGAAGGACTGCTCATTGCGCACATCGCCGATCTGCCACTGGGCGGCGGGATCGCCGCAATCGATGCCCGCCGGATGGCAGGCGAAGTAGACGTCGCGCCGATCGATGTCGCGCTCACGATAAAAATACTCGCCCTGCAGCTTGAAGGCCCCGCGGCCGCCGACTGCGCCGGGCGGCGTGTACTTGTAAACGCCGTCGATGCCCCAGAAGCTCGCCGTGCCCTCGTGGTCCTCGAAGCGCGTGCTGTGTTCTTCCGTGTTCTGGAAGCTGCTTGCATAACCGTAGGACACGCCCAGTTGCAGCGCGTGGTCGAAGCCGAGATCCGGCGCAAACTTGGCGAAGCCGGTAAACAGCCGCGGGCCGCTGGCATCCTCGAGAATCCGCGCCGTGCCGTTGATGGCGGCTTCTTCGCCGATGAAATTCGCGACGCCGCTGGTCTCGCCCTGCAGCGCTTCGACGCCAAGCCGCAGGTACTGCGTGGTCGGGGCCAGCCAGCTCAGCTGGATGCCCGTTTCCTGGAGGCCGTGATCGCTGAACAACAGTTCATTCACCAGCGGCCGGTCGGAAAAGTCCCAGCTATGCGGATGCTGCTTGTTGATGTAGCCGACATCACTCAGAAACTTGCCGAACTTGGCCTGCAGTCCAGCCGGCAAGGCGCGGGTAGTGATGAAAGCCTCTTCCAGCTCGATCTCGTCGCCGTCGAACACGAGCAGCACGAAGGCGTCGAAGTACGGATCCACCGTGCCGGAGAAGGCAAATTCGACTTCGCGCAGGTTAAAACCGCGTTCCAGCCCGCCATGTTCATCGCCGTCGCTGTGGCCGTGGCCCATCGCAAAGCCGTCGGCCTCTTCGATGATTTCAAAGGCTTCGCCACGCACGTTGTCCCAGTAATACGCGCCGTCCACGATGATTGACATCGCCGGGTTGAAGGCATTGCTCACGCCGCCACCGGGGCTCGGCCGAGCGGTCTGGCGCAGGTTGGTGGGGTCGAGCGGATCGCGTTGCGGGCCGGTGGTTTCAGCCAACGCGGGCGCGGCACCCAGGGCGGCCAGCATGGCGCCCATGAAAATCTTGTTCATGTCTGTTCCTCGTTCGGTCGGTGCTGTCCGGACAGGCCTTGCGGCGAGTCCCGGTGGGCGGGAAGATGTTCCCGCCGGTTCAGGCGAACGAGGCGGCAGGCGGCCCGCGCGGCAACGGGTGGCGCGCGTAGGACCAAAAAACGAAACTCGGGGCGCCCTGGCCGGGCGCCAGCCGAAATTCGGGGAGCAGGCCGTGGCCGGCGACCGCGGGGGGAGCGTCGCCGCCACGCTCCATGACCAGGCAGACCTGGCAGGAGTGGTCCGTCTCGGCATGTTGCTCGAGAGCCTGGTGCAGGTCCCAGCTGATGAACTGCAGCACGACCAGCACCGCCGCCAGCCAGGCGAAGTGCTCGAGTCGACGTGCTTTTGTAGAGGTTTGTTTTTTCATCGGATCTACAGCCCGCCGCCTACGATACAGCGCCTTGTATGGACCGCCAAGCCTTTTTACGCGGGGCTTTCGCCGGATATGGCGTGCTACACTGGAGCCGCGATGAAACCTTCCGGGAACAAACTGCCTACCCGTGTCCCTCTCGCCAGAACAGCTTGAGGCCGGCCTTGCGCGTCGCCTCGCTCCTGCCTACCTGATTGCCGGAGACGAACCGCTGCTCGTACAGGAGTGCGCGGATGCCATTCGGCGTCGGGCCAGGGAGGGTGGGTTCGATGAGCGCGAAGTGCATGCCGTGGAACGGGGTTTCGACTGGGCCGCCTTTGCCGGCGACTTGTCCAGCCTGTCGCTATTTGCCTCGCGGCGGTTGATCGAATTGCGATTCAGGACGCCGGCGGCGGCGGCCGGCGGCGCGGAATTATTTGCGCGCTTTGCGGCCGCGCCGCCCGACGACATTGTGCTGCTGGCCATCGCGCCCAAGCTGGATCGGCGCGCGCAAGGCGCGCCCTGGGTGAAAGCCCTGGCCGGCGCCGGTGAACTGATCGAGGTGTGGCCCGTGGAGGGCCCTGCCTTGCCGTCGTGGATCCAGGCGCGCCTGCGCCGGGCGGGCCTGCGCGCTGATGCGGAAGCAGTTCGCCTGCTGGCGGAGCGGGTCGAGGGCAATCTGCTCGCCGCCCACCAGGAAATAGAGAAACTCCGCTTGTTGCATGGCGAGGGCGAGCTCGATACCGAGGCGGTGCGCGCCGCCGTCGCCGACAGCGCGCGTTACGACATATTCAAGCTGGCCGACGCGGCCGTGGCCGGCGACCTCGGCCGCGCCCTGCGCATCCTGGCCGGTCTCAAGGCCGAGGGCCTCGCCATCCCGCAGGTGCTCTGGCCGCTGGCGCGGGAGCTGCGCAGCCTGGCCAAGGTGCGCTGGCTGATGGACGAGGGCCTGGCGCCGCAGGCCGCCATGACGCGGGCCGGCGTCTGGCGCAATCGCACCGGGCTGGTCAGCCGCGCGCTACAGCGGCACGACGGCCGTACGCTGCGGGCCCTGGCGCGGCAGCTCGCGCTGGTCGATCGCATGTCCAAGGGCGCGCCGCCGGGTAATGCCGCCCCGGTGTTGCACGGCGAGAGCGCGGTACGCGCGCCGGCCCGCTGCGATCCCTGGGCCGAACTGGTGGCACTAGTCAGCGCGCTGGCGGCCCCGCCGCAACGCGCCGCATGAGCAGCAGCGACGCGTTGCGCCCGATCGGCCTGTTCGGCGGCACCTTCGACCCGGTCCACTACGGCCATCTGCGGACTGCCTTCGAGTTGCTGGAGGCGATCGATTTCGCCGAGCTGCGTTTTTTGCCCGCCGGCAATCCGCCGCATCGTGACAGCACGCATGCCGACGCCGCCACGCGCGTGGCGCTGCTGCGGGCCGCGCTCGCGGGCGAAGCGCGTTTTATCCTGGACGAGCGGGAATTGCGCCGTACGGGACCGTCCTATTCGGTCGATACGCTGCGCGACCTGCGCGCTGACTTCGCGCACCGTTCGCTATGCCTGGTGATCGGCATGGATGCGTTTCTCGGTTTGCCCCAGTGGCACCAGTGGCAGGAGATCTTGCCGCTGGCGCACCTGGTCGTCGCCCACCGGCCGGGCTGGCGTGCGCCTGGCACCGGTACGCTTGGTGCGCTGCTGGCCGAACACGGCACGGACAGGGTCCGCGATCTGCACGAGGCGCGCGCGGGGCGGGTCTATATCCGCGCCGTGACACAATTGGAGATCTCGTCCAGCGCCATCCGCGAAATTGTCCGCGCCGGGCGCGATCCGCGTTACCTTGTGCCTGATCCGGTATGTCGGCTGCTGGCCGAATCAGGATGTTACAGAGCAGCTTCAGAGAGGCATTGATGTCGGGAAAATCCCTGCAGGACATGGTCGTGGATGCACTTGACGACCTCAAGGCGCGCAACGTGGTCGTTATCGACGTGCGCGGTCTGACGAGTATTGCGGACAGCATGGTGATTGCGAGCGGCACATCGGACCGGCATGTGCGTTCGCTGGCCGAAAATGTTGTCGAAAAATGCAAGGCGAGCGGCGTACGCCCGCTGGGCGTCGAGGGCTTGAAGGATGGCGAATGGGTGCTGGTGGACCTGCAGGACATCGTCGTGCACGTCATGCTTCCCCGCATCCGGGATTTCTATAACCTGGAAAAGCTCTGGGCGGCGCCGGTCCGTCCGAGCCGCGCATCGGCCAAGGCCTGAACGCCCGTGCGCTTGCGGCTGATCGCCGTCGGCACGCGCATGCCCGGCTGGGTGGACGCGGGGTTCCAGGAGTATGCCGGGCGCATGCCGCACGAGTGCCGGCTCGAGCTGCGCGAGGTGCCGCTGGGGCGGCGCAGCCGCGGCGGCGATCCGACGCGGGCCATCGCCGACGAGGGCGCTCGCCAGCTGGCCACCTCCGAGGGTTGCCTGCGGGTGTGTCTCGATGTTCGGGGCGCACAGGTCGATACGCCGGGCCTCGCGCGCAAGCTGGCCGACTGGATGCAAGGAGGGCGGGACGTCGCCCTGCTGGTCGGCGGTCCCGACGGCCTGGCCTCTCCCTGTCTCGATGCGGCGCACTGGCGTTGGTCCCTGTCGCCGCTGACCTTGCCGCATGGACTGGTCCGGGTGCTGCTCGCCGAGCAACTCTACCGCGCCTGGACCGTGCTGTCGGGGCACCCGTATCACCGCGAGTGAGCGAGGGGGGGGCGGGTTGTGCAGGAAGCCCGTAGCGGGGACACTGGCCGAATGATTCCGGTTAACCTCGTGCTTGCTTCTGGTTCTCCCCGGCGCCTGCAATTATTGGCCTCGATCGGCCTTGCATGCGAGGTGGCGCCGGTCGATATAGACGAGACGCCACGCGATAATGAGGCGCCGGTGGACTATGCGCGTCGCCTCGCCGCAGAGAAGCTGGCTGCCGCGCTCGAGCGGCATGCGCCGGGAACGCTCGTGCTGGCCGCCGATACCGTGGTTGCCCTCGACGAAACCATTCTCGGCAAGCCCGCCGACGCGGGCGATGCATCCCGCATGCTGCGGCGCCTGTCGGGGCGTACCCACCAGGTGCATACGGCCGTGGCGGCCGGCCGGGACGCACGGGCGGCGTTTCGCTTGTCGAGTAGCGAGGTCACCTTCCGCCACATCGGGCAGAACGAGATCGATGCTTATGTCGCCAGCGGCGAGCCGCTCGACAAGGCGGGCGCGTACGGCATTCAGGGCCTGGCGGCCATGTTCGTCACGCACCTGTCGGGCAGCCATTCCGGCGTGGTGGGCTTGCCGCTGTGCGAGACGGCCGACTTGCTGCACGGCTTTGCCGTCGAGGTGCTGGCGTGAGCGAAGAAATTCTCGTCAACGTGAGCCCGCGCGAGACTCGCACTGCCTTGCTGGAGAATGGCGTGCTCCAGGAAGTGTTTATCGAGCGCGCCAGCCGCCGTGGGCTGACCAGTAATATCTACAAGGGCCGCGTGCAGCGCGTGCTGCCGGGGATGCAGGCCGCTTTCGTGGATATCGGCCTGGAGCGCACCGCCTTCCTGCATGCCTCGGACATTATTGCCCGGATCAGCGACCCTGCCATCCCGCCAGATCCCGCGGTCGAGCGCGAGCCGCACATCCGCGAACTGGTCCGCGAAGGGCAAGACATTCTCGTCCAGGTCGTGAAGGATCCCCTTGGCAGCAAGGGCGCCCGCCTGACGACCTTTGTCACTATGCCGTCGCGTTACCTGGTCTACCTGCCGTTTGGGCGTGGCGTCGGTATTTCGACCCGGATCGAGGATGAAGTCGAGCGTACCCGCCTGCGTGACATCCTGGCTGACATGGCGCAAGACCGGCCTGGCGGCTGGATCGTGCGGACGGCCGCAGAGCATGCGCCGCACGACGCACTGCGCGCCGATATGCTGTTCCTGGAAAAACTCTGGGAGGCGGTGGCTGCGCAGGGGCGCCGCGGCTCGGCGGGCAGCCTGGTGCATGCCGACCTGGACCTGCCGCTGCGGATATTGCGCGACCTGCTTGCGCCTCGGGTCGAGCGGGTACGGGTGGACGATCCGGCAGTGTTTGCCCGCATGAAGCGGTTTGCTGCGAGTTTCATCGCGGAGCTCGAGCCGAAGATCGAGCACTACCCGGAAGCGCGGCCGATCTTCGACTTGTATGGTATCGACGACGAAATCGCCCGGGCACTGGAGCGCAAGGTGCCGCTGAAGTCCGGCGGTTACCTGGTGCTGGACCAGACCGAGGCGATGACTACCGTGGATGTGAATACCGGCGCCTATGTCGGGCATCGCAATCTCGAGGAGACCATTTTTCGCACCAACCTGGAGGCGGCCCAGGCGATCGCGCGGCAGGTGCGGCTCAGGAACCTCGGCGGGATCATCATTGTCGACTTCATTGACATGATGGAGGAAAGTCACCGCGCGCAGGTGTTGAGCGCGCTGGAACGCGCACTGCAGAACGATCCCGCCCGTAACCAGATCACCGAGGTGTCCCGGCTCGGACTGGTCGAGATGACCCGCAAGCGGACGCGGGAAAGCCTGGAGCACGTGCTTTGCCGGACCTGTCCGACCTGCCAGGGGCGCGGTTCGGTGAAGACGCCGGAAAGCGTCTGCTATGAAATCTTCCGCGACATCCTGCGCCAGTCGCGGCAGTTCGAGTTCCAGGAGTTGCTGGTGCTGGCGAATGCGGAAGTGCTCGATTTGCTCATCGATGAAGAGGCCTCGGGTCTCGCCGAACTGGAGTCCATGACCGGCAAGCCGATCCGCCTGCAGGCAGAGTCGGGTTATTCACACGAGCAGTATGATGTCGTGCCGATCTAGCGCAGAGCGTGGCGACAGCTGTCGGCCGGAGGCGCGGTGCCTGGCTTGATCCGCAAGCTGTGGCGGCTTACTGCCGGTATCGTCGCCGGCGTGGTGATCCTGTTCGCGGTGGCGATCGGCCTTGTGCGCCTCGCGCTGGTGCAAGCCCCCGATTATCGCGACCAGATCGAGGCCCTGGCGGGTGAGGTGCTGGGCTGGCCAGTGGAACTCGGCGCGATCGACGCCCGCCTCGGTTGGCATGGTCCGGAACTGCGTTTTACCGATGCCCGTGTCCTGACCAGCGACCGCGATCGCACGCTGGTCATGGCCGCGACCGGCTCGATGCAGATCGATACCCGCTCACTGCTGCGTCTGCAACCACGGCCCGGGGCGGTCAGCCTCGCCGGTGTGTCTCTGCGGATCGAGCGCACCACGGACGATCAATGGCGTCTGCTGGGTGAAGGGGGTCCGCTGCTGCACGAGGGCGGCGCACCGTTCGATACCACGGATGCGGATTTTCCGGCCCTTGCGGAGCTGCCCAATGCCAGGCTGCTGCTGCAGGATGTCGAGATCGAGTTCGAGGATCTTTACGCAGCGCGCGAGGCCTGGGTTTTCCAGCTTGAGCAACTCGAGGTCCAGCTGGATCGGGCCGGCTTGTCGATCTCGGCGGACGGCATGTTGCCGGCAACGCTCGGCGCTGACTTTGCGCTGTCAGCGGTCGTCGCCACACTGGATGAACGGGGTCGTCCGCGCGACTGGAACGCGGGTATTTCTGTCAGCGCGCTCGACCTGCAAGCGGTGGGCGCCGCTCTCGGGCGGCCCGGCTGGTTCCCGGCGCGCGGCATCGTGGACGGCAACGTGTCCGCGGCCGCGACTGACCACAAGGTGAACCGGCTCGCTGGTGACCTGCTGGGCCGCGAGTTGGTGTTGCGGCCAGCCGCAGGCCCAGGCGACCCGGTCACGGAATTCAGGCCGCCCGAGCTGCCCTACGATCACCTCGGCGCCGCTTTCGAATGGCGGCGGACGTCCCCTGGCTGGGAAATCAGCGTGACGGACCTGGCAGTGGAGCGCGCCGAGCGACGCTGGTCCAGCCCGAATATCGCGCTGGTATTCGAAACAGTGGCGGGGGTTCGCCGGTTCGAAGCCAAGGCCGATCGGCTCGAGCTCGAGGACCTCCTGCCGGTGGCGGCCTGGCTACCGGCAGAGATTCACGCGACCGTCATCGAGCTGCAGCCGGCCGGGACCGTGCGAGTACTGGAGCTGCACATGGACCTGCCCACGAAGGCAGGCGCGGCGCCCGCAGCCCATCTCGACATGCAGTTCGACAAGGTATCGATTGCGCCGCGCGAGCCACTGCCAGGGGTCCGTAATGTTTCCGGCAGCATTTCGGGTGACCTGTTTGGCGGCAGCGCGGAATTTGCCGGCGGCGAAATCGCCGTCGACATGCCCTGGATGTTTCGTGAAACGCTGTTCCTGGCCGCGGCGGAAGTAGCGCTGGAGTGGTCGCGGGATGAAGGCGCCTTGCGCCTGCGCATACCAACCATCGAACTGGCCAATGACGATGCCAGGGTGAGTGCCGAACTGGCGCTCGAGCTACCCGCGGAGGGTTCGCCGCAGCTCGAACTGCAGGCTGTGGCGCACGATGTTCTGCTTGCCGCTGGCCCCCGCTATGTACCGTTCAACAGGACACCCCCGCGGGTGCTCGAATGGCTCGATGCTGCATTGCTGGCAGGTCGTGCAGATGAAGTCCGGGTCGAGTTCCAGGGCCCGACACGCGCCTTCCCGTTTCGCGGCGATGAGGGCCTGTTCAAGGCCGAGTTCGACCTGGCCGACGGCGTGCTCGATTTCGACCCCGGCTGGCCGAACGCCACCGGCATCGAGGCCAGCATACGTTTCGAGAACGAGGGCTTGTGGGCCGAGGTACATGCGGCCCGATTGCTCGACCTGGCGGCGGGACCAGCCAGCGTGGCTATCGTGGATCTTGCCGCGGCCGTCTTGCGCATCGAGGGTAATGTCGCGGGTTCGCTGGCCGCGGGCCGCGAGTTCGTGCTGGCCGCAGACCTGTTGGAAAAATTGTTGGGCGCCGGCCTGGAGCCGGCCGAAATAAGCGCTGGCCGGGTGGCGGCGGATGTCGATCTCGAACTGCCGCTGGCATCGCTGGAGAACTTTCGCGCCGAAGTGCAATTGCGTATCAGCGACGGAGCGCTCAGTTACGGTTTTCTCGGTGAACCCCTGCGCGACATCAATGCGCAGCTCGGCATCGTCAATGCGGATATCGTCGCGCGCGATGCGCGCGCCACATTGGCCGGTTTGCCGCTGGTAATCGATGTGGCTGTCGATGCGGACGGCGCCGTGCGTCTGGATGGGCGTGGGCGGTTCGATGCGCCTAGCCTCGGCCGCGTGCTGGGGTTCCCGTTGGAGCACTGGGCCGAGGGTGAAAGCGAGTGGGTCGGATACCTGCGGTTCCCCGCGCCGGAGGCCGATCACTCCCTGGAGTTCGAGCTGTTCTCTGGACTGGAAGGCACGGCTATCCAGTTGCCCAGCCCTTTCCGCAAGCGCGCCGCAGAACCGGGCAGCTTGCTTGTGTATGCCGCATTTCCGCCGGCCCGGCCTAGTGAACTCAGGCTGGAGTGGGATCATTCGCTGCGCATCGAGGCCAGGGTGGATCATGCTGGCCCTGAAGCCATGCTCGTGCCGGTCCCGGGGGGCGTCGAGGGTGAGCCTGCTGGCCTGGTTTTCAGTGGTGCGATCCCAAGCCTGGACCTTGGCGAGTGGCTGCAGATCGAGTGGCCCGAGGCCGGCGGGATCGAGAAACTGCACGGTGTTGTTGCCGGGGGGCGCTTACTGGTCGGCGAGTTGTCGGCGCCATTGCTGACAGCGGCGGACGTGCTCCTCGACGCGGTGCGGCAGGATGATCGCTGGGCGCTGGAGTTGACGGCTGAGCGCATCGCAGGCGAGGTGGAGGTGCCGTTCGCGTTGTACGGCGACGAGCCGGTAAGCCTGCGCATGGAGCGCCTCTGGCTTGGCGGGGGACAGGCGCGCGAGGGCGCGCCGGAGCACGCAGCTGCGCCCGAGCGTCCGCCGGTCATGGTGGCCCCGGTCCGCGTGCCGCCGCTCGATATCAAGATCCAAGAGCTGCGTTACGACGACTTTCGCTTTGGCCGCTTGTCGGCTCGCGTCCTGCACGAAGGCGATGGTGTGGAACTGATCGGTCTTGAGGTCACGGGTGACACTTTCATGCTGCAGGCGGACGGACGTTCGCGCCTGTCCGACGTGGTCGACGAATCCCGCCTGCGCCTGCAGGTGAATACCGAGGATGTCGGTGAGACGCTTGATTTCATGGGTTTCCGTCGCAGCATGGAGGCGCGCAGCGGTGCCTTCGAGGCTGCAGTGGAATGGCAGGGCGGGTTGCGCAGTGACTGGCTCGGCGCCATCAGGGGCGAGGCCAAAATTTCTATCCGCAACGGTAGCCTGGTCGGGGTGGAACCGGGTGCGGGGCGGGTCTTCGGCTTGCTCAGCCTCCAGGCGCTGCCCCGCCGGCTGGCGCTCGATTTCAAGGACGTGTTCGGCGAGGGGACCTCGTTCGACCGTATCAGCGGTGATTTCCGCCTGGCTGACGGCAATGCGTACACGGATAACCTCGTCATGCGCGGTCCGACCGCGGACATGGTCGTGGTCGGCCGGGCCGGCCTGGTGGCGCGCGACTACGACCAGACCGCCGTGATTGGCGCGGACCTCGGCCGGGCGTTTCCGGTGGCTGGTGCGGTGGTCGGTGGGCCCGCGGTGGGCGCTGCGCTTTACCTGCTGTCTGAAATGTTTCGCAAGCCGTTCCAGGCCCAGGTCACCTATCGCCTGACGGGTTCGTGGGAGAACCCCACCATCGAAAAGGTTGCGGCGGGCAGTTTGCCAGCACTGTCCGAGGAGCCACCGCCAGAGGAACCGCCGCCCGAGGAGTCGCCGCCCGAGGAGTCGCCCTCGGAAGCCGCGCGCGGAGAACAGTAATGACGCGCGCTGCAGTCATCCAGATGTGCTCAGGACCGGACCCGGAGGCCAACCTCGCGGTCGCTGCAGGGTTGCTCGAAGCGGCCGCTGAGGCCGGCGCCGCACTGGCGGTGCTGCCAGAGAATTTTTCCTTCCTGGGGCGTCGCGAGGCGGACCGGATGGCGTTCGCCGAGCAGCCGGGAGCGGGGCCGGCCCAGGCATTTCTCGCCGCCCAGGCACGGGCGCTGGGCCTGTGGATCGTGGGTGGAACGCTACCGATTCTCGAGGCCGGGGAGGAGCGGCCGCGCGCGGCCAGCATCCTGTTCGACGCGACTGGCCGTGCGCGCGCGCGTTACGACAAGCTGCACCTGTTCGACGTGCGCTTGCCCGGCAGCGAAGAGGGTTATCGTGAATCGGCCGGTACCGCCGCCGGTCGGGGCGCGGTGCTGGCCGACTCGCCGGTTGGCAGGCTGGGCCTGACTGTCTGTTACGATGTGCGCTTCCCGGAACTGTATCGATCCATGCTGGATGCGGGCCTGGAGGCGATTGCACTGCCGGCCGCGTTTACCGTGCCGACGGGCCGGGCGCATTGGGAACTGCTGGTGCGTGCGCGGGCCGTGGATAATCTTTGTTGTGTGCTTGCCGCCGCCCAGTGGGGCGAGCACGAGGGTGGCCGCACGACCTGGGGCGATTCGATGATCGTTGATCACTGGGGCAAAATACTGGCGCGTCGCACGGCGGGCGCCGGCATCGTGGTGGCGGATCTCGATCGCGCGGCGCAGCTCGAGGCGCGGCGCCGCTTCCCCGCCTTGACTCACCGGCTTGCGCCGGATGCGCTGCACTTGCGCACGGAGAGAACCTGATGAATGACAACGCACTTGAAGTGACGGTAGAGCGCCTGCTCGGTCCGGCCGGGCTGCAGCGCCGCGACCTCGACAGCCTGTTGGGACGCGTGATGGGCCGGGCCGTGGATGCGGCCGACATCTATATCCAGTCGTTGCGCCAGGAAGCCTGGACGCTCGAGGACGGGCGGGTGAAGGACGCCAGCTACATGATCGAGCAAGGCGCCGGCATCCGCGCGATCAGTGGCGAGAAGACCGGCTTTGCCTATTCCGACGAACTGATGATGCCGGCACTCAGTGCTGCGTCGGAGGCGGCGCGCGCCATTACCCGCCAGGGCGGTAACGGCGCTGTGCAAGCGTGGCGCAGCACCCGGCCGGCACCCCTGTACCCGGACCTCGATCCGCTGGGTACGCTGACGGACCAGGAGAAAATCGCCCTGCTCGAGCGCCTCGATGCCGTGACGCGCGCGGTGGACCCGCGGATCAGCGAAGTCGTGGTG
Source organism: Gammaproteobacteria bacterium (assembly GCA_047921455.1). Lineage (GTDB taxonomy): Bacteria > Pseudomonadota > Gammaproteobacteria > Steroidobacterales > XN24 > XN24. The sequence goes on along the minus strand of JBLRWC010000021.1, from coordinate 7,291 downwards.
AGCCTGGTCGGCGTGTACGAGTTGGTGCTGGTAGCCGCCAGCGACGGCACGCTGGCCACGGACGTGCGCCCGCTGATACGTGTCAATGTCGCGGCGATCGCCGAGCAGGACGGGCGCCGTGAACAGGGCTTCGCCGGCGGCGGTGGCCGCTGCGGTTATGGCTGGCTGCTCGAGGATGACCGTGCCGAAGAGTTCGCGCGCGATGCGGCGCGCCAGGCGCTGGTCAACCTGGACGCGGTCGGTGCGCCGGCCGGCACCATGCCCGTCGTGCTGGGCCCGGGCTGGCCCGGCGTGTTGTTGCACGAGGCGATTGGGCACGGACTCGAGGGCGATTTCAACCGGCGCGGCACCTCCGCGTTCACTGGCCGGATCGGCCAGCAAGTCGCCTCGCCGCTGTGCACCATTGTCGACGACGGCACGCTCGCCGGACGGCGCGGCTCCCTGACCATCGACGACGAGGGCACGCCCTCGAGTCGCACCACGCTGATCGAGAATGGAGTGCTGAAGGGCTACCTGCAGGACAAGCTGAATGCGCGCCTCATGGGCACGCATTCGACCGGTAACGGGCGACGCGAGAGTTTCGCCCACCTGCCGATGCCGCGCATGACGAATACCTACATGCTGGCGGGGCCCCACGATCCGGCGGAAATCATTGCCAGCGTCGAGCGCGGTCTTTACGCCGTGAATTTCGGGGGCGGCCAGGTGGATATCACTTCCGGCAAGTTCGTGTTTTCGGCGAGCGAGGCGTACCTGATCGAGAACGGCCGGATTACCACCCCTGTGAAAGGCGCCACCTTGATCGGCAATGGCCCGGATGTGCTGACCAGGGTTTCCATGGTCGGCAATGACCTCAAGCTCGATGCCGGCATCGGCGTGTGCGGCAAGGAGGGCCAGAGCGTCCCGGTCGGGGTCGGCCAGCCGACCCTCAAGGTGGATGCGCTGACGGTGGGCGGCACGGCCTGATCGCGAGCCTAGGAACGGCGTTCCCGTGCCTGGCGGTGTAGACGGGCGTGCTGCACCAGCGCGCCGAACAAGCGGCGTTGCCGGCGCAGGAAGATCAAAAATTCCGGGTGCCATTGCACGCCGAGCAGGAAGTCGCGCTGGGGATCCTCCACGGCCTGGACGATGCCGTCCAGGTCGCGGCCACAGACCCGCAGACCTTCACCGATACGGTCGATCGCCTGGTTGTGCAGGCTATTGATCATGCGGGGTCCCGGGCCGAGCAATTCCGCGAGCCGGGTTTTCGCTTCGATATGCAGCGTCTTCAGCGGCAGCACGGTCCAACGGTTGGAGGTGCGGCTGCGCCGCGAGGCGAGCTCCTGGAACAAGCTCCCGCCGCGCCGCACGTTCAGCAATTGGGCGCCTCGGCAGATGCCCAGCAGCGGCACCCGGCGGCGCAGGGCTTCGTCGATCATGGCTGATTCGAATGCATCACGTGCCGCATCGTGGTTGGGCTCGACTTCCGGCTCGGCCGCGTACAGCACCGGGTCGACATCATGCCCGCCGGTGATCACCACGCCGTCGTAATCAAAACCGCGCCCGGCATCGCTGGGACGCAGTTGCAAGGGGCATCCGCCATAGCGACGTACGGCAAGAGACACGCACAGCCGCGGACCGAAGGCCCCGCGCTCCGGTCCGGTGACGGCAATCAGCGGGCGAGCCATGAGCGAGATACTTCCTTGGCCCAGTCACCCAGCCAACGCTTGAGGGGCTTGTCGAGAAAAGCCAGGTAAGCGGCCGAGCATGCGGCCAGCCGCTTGGGATCGACCGCGAGGGCTTCGACCTCCAGCCAGTCGTTCCAGGCAAGGTGCAGTCCCCAGCCCGGCTCGTCGATTTCGCAATTAGGCAGCCGGTAGTGGAACGCGGGCCGCGGCTTGATGAGCGGATCGCCGGTCACCGCGCGCACCCGGTCCTCGTCGAGATGCAGGAACAGCGGCAGCAGGTCGAGCGCGCGGTTGCGCGTCGGATTGTGTTCCAGGTAGTCGTCGATCAGTTCGTCGATCCCGGGGGCGTAGTCAGGCTGCAGTACTTTCTGCACATAGTCGGTGGGAAAAGGATCGACATAGCTGGTGATGCGCCGCGTCAGGTTGACCTTCGCGCGCAGCAGGAGCCAGTCGTAGAGACACAAGAATGCCTGCAGGTAAGCCGTGATGAGCGTAGCGTCCGCGCGCGGCACTTCCGGGTTGAATTGCATGCTGAACGCGTAGCCGACGCTGTCCGAGGTGCCTTTCGCCCCGGCAGTGCGTAACAGCACGATGAGGTCCTCGATTTCGTCGAGGCGCTGCAAGGGCAACGGCGGGCTGACCAGTTCGCGCGGCACCACCAGCTCGGCGAGTGCGTTGAGCAGGTCTTCGGCCGAGTCACGCAGTTCGTCGAGCAACGCTTCCTTGCCGCGCTCCTCCTGGCCGAGACGCTGGAGCAGGTCGAAGTCGAGTTCCACCACCCAGTCGCCGGCGTCGTCGCCGCTGAGCACGCGGCGATAGCGGCCATCGGTCTTGATTGACAGGCCGAGACGAGCAGCGACGACTTCCGCAATGTCGTTGAGCTCAAGGCCGATCATCTCCAGTTCTACGCCCACCCGCCGCGGCTTGCCCTGGGGATTCTTGCGCAACTTCGGCAGACGGAGAGGGGCGGGCTTAGCGGTCATGATTTTTTTGTTCTCCAGTTAAAGTGGCTCGGTCGCCACGCGCAACGCCATCCATGCGCCAGTCTGCCCCACCGCGCCAGCCGCTTGCAGTGCGCTCGATGCCGTGCAGGCCGCTGGTGAGCTCGACCGCGCGGACCTTGTGGCCGCGCGCCGCGAATTCCGCCTGCCTGGCCGCCAGCGGCGTGTTGCGTTCCAGTTCCAGGCGGTCCCCGGCGTACACGAAGTTCGGCATGTTGATAGCTTCCTGTATCTCGAGATCCCAGTCGAGGATGCCAACCAGTGTCTTGACTACATGGGCAATGATGCGCGGTCCGCCCCGGGCGCCGATTGCGAGCCGCGGTTCGCCTTGCGCATCGAGCACGATCACCGGTGACATCGAGCTGCGTGGGCGCTTGCCCGGCGCGACAGCATTGGGGTGTGCACGGTCGCCGTCGTAAGGGCGGAATGCAAAGTCCGTCAGCTGGTTGTTCAGCAGGAAGCCGTCGCTGCTCATGCGACTGCCGAACGGCGCTTCGATCGAGCTGGTGAGGGCGACAATGTTGCCCGCACCGTCGACAACGGTGAAATGCGAAGTGCCGCCGGGCGCCGCGGACGGAGCACGCGCGGGCTCGCCAAGCGGCGCTGCCGCCGGAGCGCCTGGCAGCGCGCGATCCAGCGCCCGTTCCGGATCGATCAGCAGCGAGCGTCGCCGGAGATAGTCTGCATCCAGCAGGGCCGCCAACGGCACGTCGACAAAGGCGGGGTCGCCCAGGTACCGCTCGCGGTCCGCGAATGCGAGCCGGTGCGCTTCCACCAGAAGGTGCCTGGCGATGGCGGAATCGGCACCCAGTTCGGCCAGCTCGAAGCGCTCAAGCATGCCGAGAATCTGCAATACGGCGACGCCGCCGGACGATGGCGGCGGCGCGCCACACACCGTCCACTCGCGGTACGGGCCGCACACCGGCGCCCGCTCGAGCGCCCGGTACGCATGCAAATCATCGAGCGTCATGTCGCTGCGCCAGGGCCGGCGCGCGCCGACGCGTTTGACCAGGCGCGCGGCAATCTCGCCGTTGTAAAAGGCCCGCGGGCCGTCCTCGGCCAAGGTGCGCAGCGTGGCCGCATAGGCTGGATTACGCAGCACGGGCTCGGCGGCGGATGCGGGCGTGACGAAACGTTCGCGCAGGTCGGCAAACAGGCGCAGCGAAAAATCCGCACGGCTCTGCTCGCGCAGTCGTTGCGGCATGGGCACGCCGTCTTCCGCCATGCGAATCGCCGGTCCTGACAACTCGGCCCATGGCAATTGGCCAAGTTCCGCGTGCGCCAGCTCGAGCATGGCCACGAGTCCCGGCACGCCCACGGCCCGGCCGGTGGGAATCGCGAGCCAGCGCGGCACGGCGAGTCCGAAGAGCTGGAACCGAGCCGGCCCGGCCGCCGCCGGCGCGGTTTCGCGACCGTCGAAGAACCGCACCACACCGGTGCCGGCATCGTAATACAACAGGAAGCCGCCGCCGCCGATGCCGGTTTCGGGCGCCTCGACAAAGCCCAGGGCCAATTGCACTGCAACCGCGGCATCCACGGCGCTGCCGCCGCGGCGTAAGACCTCCAGTCCGGCCTCCACGGCCAGCGGGTGGGCCGCCGACACCAGGAAGCGTTCGGCCTGGCGCTCCGCCGGCAGCTGTCGGAGGGTTGGCGGATCAGCCGGGGCCGGGATTCTCTGGCAGCCGAGCGCGAGCAACAGCGTGAGCAGCGTCACCGTACCCATCGCGGCCGGGGCAGCGGTACGAAAGGCGATGGTCAGTCTCCTTTCAGCTCGTCTTCCGGCTGGTCCTCGCGGGCATCCAGGGCTTCTTCTTCCTGCTCGGCATCCCGCGCAGTCGGGCCGGCATGATTTGCCCAGCTCGAGGTCGCGCCAAGATCACCGACCCGGTAGAGCAGTTCATGCTCGCCGATGACGAACGCTTCCCCGTCCTTAAGCGTCCGACGCTTGATGCGCCGCCCGCCGAAGTAAATGCCGTTGGTGCTGTTGAGGTCCTCGACGACAGCGGTGCGCGGGCTAATGGTCAGTTGCGCGTGGTGCCGGCTGACGAAGCGGCTGTCGAGCTGGATGTCGTTGTCTGGCGTGCGCCCGATGACGAAGCGGCCCTGGCTTAGCGGATATTCGTGCGGTGATTCGTCGGCGGTCGAGATGAGCAGGCGAGCGATGGTTTCTCCGCCAAAGGCGGCTCCGGTCCGCAACCGATTGGTGCGGCTGGCATAGTCGGTCCACTGTAACTCGCTCGTGGCTTCGCGGACTTCCGCGATTTCCACGGTGTCTTTTTCTTCGCCGAAGGCGACCAGCATCGCGGTGTCGCACAGCGTATTGATCAGGCGCGGCACGCCGCCGGTAAAGCGATAAACGAGCGCAAACGTCTCGGGGTCGAAGATGTCGCGCTCCGCGCCGGCCAGCCGCAGGCGATGGCGAATGTACTGGCCGGTTTCCTGTTCGGTGAGCGCCTTGAGGTGGAAACGCAGGCGGGTCCGCTGGGCGAGTTGTTCCAGCGCCGGCGAGTCGAGCGTGGCACTCAGTTCGGGCTGGCCGGCCAGGATGATGCTCACCACCCGGCCGGCGCCGGGCCCGATGTCCGACAGCATGCGGATTTCTTCCAGCACCGTGGTGTCGAGGTTCTGGGCTTCGTCGATCACGATGACGACGCGGCGTCCCTGGGCAAGCAATTTGCGCAGGTGGCAGCTGAGTGTATCCAGCAGCTCCGCCTTGCGCATGTTGAAGGGCCGAATGCCGAGCTGCACCAGCAGCCCTTGCAGGAACTGCACGGCCGTGACCTGGGTCTGGTGGATCCGGGCGACGGTGGTGTTGTCATCGAGCTCGGACAGGAACTGTTCCAGCAGCGTGGTTTTGCCGGCGCCGATTTCGCCGGTGAGCACCACGAATCCGTCGCTGAACCAGACCGTGGACTCCATGTAGGCGCGCGCGCGTGCGTGCTGCTTGCTGAGGAACAGGAAGCGCGGGTCCGGGCTGAGGCGGAACGGGTGTTCCTTGAGTCCGAAAGATTCGAGGTACATCTGGTAACCGGTTAGCGGGCGCTGCCTTGCGCCCTTGATGGCCCACTATAAGCAGCCGACATCATCCTGCAAGCCTACTGGATCACGATTCAGGTCAAATCCAAGAGCCGTTCCAGCGCTGCGTCGCGTTCCGCCGGGCTATTTCGCACCACCGTGCAGTGGCCCAGCTTGCGGTTCGGCCGTGCCTTTTTCCCGTAATCGTGGAAGTGCGCCCCTTCGATTTCGAGCGCTTCCGCCAACCGCGGCAGTCGCCCGATGAAGTTGACCATACCGGCATGGCCGACCGGCGCCGTCGAGCCCAGCGGCAGGCCGAGAATCGCTCGAACATGGTTTTCGAACTGGCTGGTCACGGCGCCCTCGATGGTCCAGTGCCCCGAGTTGTGCACCCGGGGGGCCATTTCGTTGGCCAGCAGGACGCCGCCCGCATGGAAGAATTCGACCGTCAGCACACCGACGTAAGCAAAGCGATCCAGCAGCACGCGCAGGTGGCGTTCGGCCTCGGCTTGTACGGCCGGGTTTTCCCAGGGCGCGCGCGATTGCCGCAATATGCCGTCCACGTGGCTGTTTTCCGCCAGCGGCCAGAACGCGGTCTGGCCATCGACGCCGCGTACGCCGATGAGCGATAGTTCCCGCTCGAAACGCACCAGGCCCTCGAGGATTGCCGGCACGCCCCCGAGTGCGGCAAAGGCGCCGTCCAGGTCGGCCGCGGTGTCGAGGCGCCGCTGGCCGCGTCCGTCATAGCCGAGTCGGCGGGTCTTCAGGATGGCCGGCAGACCGATTTGCGCCACGGCGTCGAGCAGTCCCTGGTGCGAGTCCACCGGCGCAAACGGCGCGGTCGGGATGTCGAGCGAGCGGAACAGCCGTTTTTCCTCCAGCCGGTCCTGGCCTGCACCCAGGGCCGCCGGCGGCGGATAAAAGGGCACCTTGTCGGCGACGGCCTCGGCCGCTTGCTGCGGCACGTTTTCCACGTCAAAGGTCACCACGTCGACCGAGGCCGCCAGCGCCGCGAGCGCCGCGGGGTCGTCGAAGCGTCCGTGGATCATGCGGCCGACCTGCGCCGCCGGGGCATCCTCGTCGGCATCCACGAACACGAAGCGCTGGCCGAGCGGATAGCCGGCGAGGGCCAGCATGCGCCCAAGCTGGCCCGCGCCGATGATGCCGATTTTCATGCGGGCGATTCTGCCGCAGGATCAGGGTCGGCGAGTACCTTGCGGGTTTGTTCGCTACGATATTGCTCGAGCGCGACGCGAATGTCCGCGTGCCCGCCCGCCAGGATGGCCGCGGCCAGCAAGGCGGCGTTGATCGCTCCGGCGCGACCGATCGCCAGCGTTGCGACCGGGATGCCGGCCGGCATCTGCACGATGGAAAGCAGGGAATCCACGCCATGCAGGGCTTTCGATTTCACCGGTACCCCGAGTACCGGCAGCGTGGTCTTGGCGGCGGCCATGCCCGGCAGGTGGGCTGCGCCACCGGCACCGGCGATGATCACTTCCAGGCCGCGCGCCCGCGCGCCTTCGCAATACTCGAATAACAGGTCCGGAGTGCGATGCGCGGATACGACCCGTGTCTCGAACGGCACGCCTAACGCCGCCAGCGTGTCCGCCG
>JBLRWC010000020.1:41332-47515 GCA_047921455.1 Gammaproteobacteria bacterium | reverse complement strand
CTGAGTTTCATCACCGACCTCCATGTCGTTGCAGTCAATCAACACCCGGGCCAACACCCTGTCAGTCCGTGGCGGGGTCAAAGTTGCGCCATGCAGCGCTCTATGACCAGCAGGGAAATCGAGGGATTTCGGCCAGAAATGGGCATGGCGAGAATGATCGCGCGGCGAGCGATCCGTTCACCACAGCACGGCCATGTCGAGGCGGATCGCGCTGGCGGCCGTAATGTCGTTGCTGCGCGAGCGCGACTGGCTCCAGTTCCAGCGCATCGAAACCTCGGGCTGCACGTCGGGTGCGAGCGCCGCAAACAGGCGCGACAAATCCAGCCGCATGTCGAGCCGGTGCCTGCGCTCGCCGATCGCCGGCATGAACCACATGGGGTCGGCGCCGTGAGTCCAGTCGGCGCTGAGCGATACCGCCGGCAGGTGGCGGGTCAGCGATGCGCTGGCCAGCCAGTAAGCTTCAGCGTCGCTGAGGTAGTGACCGCGGGCATCCATGGGCGCCGCCAGTTCCCAGGCCGAGGTGTAACGCATCGCCACCAGCGTGCGGGTACTCCAGAGACCATGGTCGATGCGATGACTGACGCCGAACTCGTAGCTGGGATCGATAGCCTGTCGACCTGGTGCGCCGTGCCAGGCTGGCTCAATCATGGAAACAAGGATTTCCGCCTGGTGCCCGGCGTCGCCCCAGGCCAGCGCCACCGTCCAGGCGTCGGCCGCCAATTCACTGTAATCAGCACTGGACGTCACAACTTTGCAGTCGCGCGCAGAGACGCGCAGCGCCAGGGGCTCGGCCGCGTCGGCAGATCGCAACGGGAGCCGCAGGGTACCGCCGAGTTCACAGCCCAGCGCCAGTCCCTTGTCGATAGCCGAATGGTCCGCGGCCCACTGCAGCTCCAGGCTCCCAAAGCGCGGAGCCCAGGCCAGGCTCGCCACCTGGCGCTGCTGGCTGGAGGTGGCGCCGGTCGTGGTCCACTGTTCGCGGGTTTCTGTGGTGAAATCCAGGGCGATGGGTGCGCCGCCGACCGGCGGCAGGCGCATGCTGAAGTCATGACCGAACCGCTGGGCGCCGAGACGTTTTGGCGGCGCGCGGCCGGGCGCGAGGGGCTGATTCGCGAACACTTCACCGGGCTCGACAGTGTAGCTGGCGCCATAGCGCAACCGTGCATCACCAACGCCGACGCGGCTAGCCAGCACAGGGTCGGTGCGGGTATGGATCACCGGCAGGGCCCCGTCGATGTTGATTGCGAGCGGGCCCACGGTCTGCGCGGCCATGGAGACGGCGCCGTCATGGGGAGACGGCGCAGCGCAGCCGGTCAAAAGGCCGCTGACCAGCAAAATGCATGCATAGCACCTGGATGTGAATCGAAGCACGTGCTCTCCCGGCCACCGATGACGCCCGATAACCATCGCTCCCCCGTGCGGGATCGCCAGGCAGGAAGTTAAACGTTCCTGTGCCCGGCGGGCTATGACTTATGTCACATTCGCCACGATGCACGCGACTATGCCGATCCTCGCCTCGACCCGCAAGTCGCGGCTGGCTCATTCCTCCGTGGCGAACATCTCGTCGACAGAATACAGAATGACGCTATAGGGTTGTTCGGGCTCGTCACGGTTGTAGCGCGCAAGAATCCGGTAGCTCTTACCGGCCTCGAGCTCGAGCTCGATGACGCTGTGTCCCGGCGCATCCCGCGACAGTCGGCGCTGCGGTGGCCGCAGGTGCGCGGCGTCGATTTGCACGGTGACCTGGTAAGTCCCGGGCTCCAGCCAGATGATATGGCGCGGTGGGATGTTGCGGCCGTTGATCGCGAGGAAGTTCACTTCGAACAAGTCGCGGCCGGCATAGCCCGGCGAGCCGATAATGCGGGCCGCATCCGGCCCAGGTGACGTGGTCGGGAGACGCTCAGCCGCGGCGGCCAGCGGCAGCAGGCTCGCCAGCAGCAACGACAGCAGCAAGACGGGTTTGCGAATAAACATCGGATAACTCCTTCGGCTCGATTGGCAAATGATGCACGACGACAGCATCGCGCCGACACCAACCGCAAACCATGGGCGGAGCCTGAAATATTGCTGATATTTCCCTGAACTCAGTCGGTTGTTCCCAGTAAGTCCCTGATTTTGTCGCTCTGCGCCCAGGCCTCTTCCAGGTCTTCGACCAGGCGTGTGGCACTCTCGCGGACCGGCAGCTCGACCACGCCGGGCCACTCGACGGTTGCGGACCACATCACCCGGCCCGCCGGCATCTCGAGCAGGCGCGCGGACACCTGCCAGTCGGCGCCGTCGTGAACCATGCTGCCCTCGATGAGCAGTCGTACGCCGAGGTCTCGCGCGACGGCGCCGGCGACGTCCTCGCGCGCCTGGTAGGGTAACAATGTTGCGCGGCCCATCAGCTCGGCGCCATCGAGCTGCGCCCGCCAAAGCTCGACCAGCAGTGCATCGGCCAGCAACAGCTCAAGTCTCGCGGCACCGGGCGGTGCGTCGTCGAAACGCTCGAATGGCAATACCGCGAGTGTCCATCCTTCGGTCGCCGGGGTGACCGGGGGCGCATTCACCCAGCGCGCCAGCAGCCACGCCAGCGCCATGGCGGCCGCGAGCGCGCCCAGCAGCAGCCAGCGCGACGGTCGGCGCCGCACCGCTAAGGGCGTGCGCCCGCGTGGGTCGCCGGGTGTGCTCCCGGGTGTGTTTTGCGGCATGCCCCGGGACGCGGCTGGCGCGGTATCCCACTGACGCACGTCGGCGCCGAAGCGGAAACCGCGGCGCGGCACGGTCTCCAGCAAATCGGCCCGACCACCCAGCTGGTCCAACGCCTGGCGCAACTCGCGCGCCAGCGCCGCCAACCCGGACTCGAAGTCGACCACGGCCCCTTTGCCCCAGATCTCCAGGTAAAGGGTTTCACGATCGATCACCGTGCGCGGCGCCCGCAACAAGACGAGCAGCAGGCGGGCCACTTGCGGCCGCAGCGTCACGGCCGTGCCGCTGGCCTGGTGCTCAAGGCGCCCATCCGCGGGGTCGAAAACGAATTGGTCAAACTGGTGTAGGGGCACTGCGGCCACTTCTCCTGCCGACGGCGGCACTGGGCGCGATGCGGCCAGCAAAATTAAGGGCTTATGCTACTATCAAAGTGACTATTAACAAGGAATCTTTGTTATGCACTGGAGCCGAATTGTTGGCATCGGCCTGCTTGTTCTTGGCGCAGTCCTGCTGTTTATGGGCTGGGCCGCCACGGACAGTTTTACCGAAGAAGTGGCCGAGACACTCACCGGACGGTACACGGAAGAAACTCGCAACTACCTGATTGGCGGCGCGGTAGCGGCTGTCGTAGGCTTGGTTTTACTGGTCTTCGGCGCCAAGCGCTGAGTAGCCGGCGCGGCGGCAGCCGCGAATAACTACGAACCTACGCTCCGGCACCACGCGTCAATAACTACGAACCTACGCTCCGGCACCCTTCAGGAAGCGGCCGGCGTTGCGGAGTTGCTGCCACAGCAGGTCCCAGTCTTCCTGTCGTTTGCGCGCCCGCAGGCAACGCAACAGGCGCAAGCGATTGGCTTCCGGTTGGTCACGCAACATAGCCGCCCAGAGTACGTCGTCCACGTTGTAGACGCGCCCTTCCGCCAGGCAAACGGGTATGACGCGCTCGAGGTCGACATCGAGGTCCGCGGCCACCGCTTCCAGGGCGGCAGCGATCTGCCCGGCCTTGACGCCCTGCGGCGGATCCAGCACGTAGGGCGGCTGCCATTCGCGCGGCGGCCGCAAACGATCAATATGCGTCATCACCACCAGCAACGGCGGCACCCGCCGCCCCGGATCGGCAGACAGCATCGCCCGCAATCGGTCGAGACGCTCACGCTCCACGGCGCGATCGGCGCGATTGGCGGCCGTCACCCAGAGCACCAGGTCGGCATCGAGGGCGGTGCGCTCGAGCACACGGCTGCCGAACAACGGCCCGTCGAAGCCCGGCGTATCGAAGATCAGCGCCTGCAGCTCGCCGTCACGGTCCAGCCGGTAGGGCACGATTGCGGCCGTGGTGTCGGGCAACAGGTCCGTAGCGGCGGTCAGCTCGCCGAACAGTGCATTGATGAGGCTGGATTTGCCGGCGTTGGCCCGGCCCAGCAGCAAGATGCGCAGCGGTTCGGTGCGCACCGCAACTTGTTCGTCCGCCGCCACGCTGTCCTTGAATGAGCGCGGGTCCGGCGCGTCCAGGGGAACGTCTTCCTGGATCCGCACGAATCCGCCATAGAGGTCGATGGCGTGGTAACCCAACTTGCGGATGTACTCCCGTAGCAGCCAGGTCTGCACGCGCTCCGAGCCGTGCGCCGTCACTTCCTCGAAGACCGCGCGCCGCAGCTCCGCCACCAACGCCGATTGCGGCGCAAAGATGACACGACTCGCTCTGAACCAGCCTTCGTGACGCTTGAACAGGTCACGCAGGCCCTTGGCCCGCACCATGGCGCCGAGGCTCAAGCGGTGGCTGAGCGGGATGTTGCGCACCACGTCCTCGCGCAGCTCGCGCGCGGCGCGCTCGATAATGGCGAGGGTATGGGGCAGCGTCATTTCCAACAGCGGCTGGTCGACGCGCGGATGAAAATGCCCGGCCACCATGACCAGCACCTGTCGCGCCAGGCGCATCAAGCCGGCGCCGTCCTCCAGCGGCCACTCGCGGACCGTCGATTGCTCGGCCAGCTGCTCGACCTTCGCCCAGCAACGCTCGGCACTGTCCGGCCAGTGCGTCCCCGGCGAGGTGGTTGTATAAGGCAAGGCCCGCACCTCCCGCCTGACCGCGAGCCGGTTCAGTACCGCCCCGATGGCCGCCGCCAACGCCACCGCAAGCAGCCACCACAGGACGGTCGACGTCTGCCACAGCCACACGGTGCCGAGCACCGGCAACAGCACCAGCGGCAGCACGGCCACCGCCACGGCCGCCACCCGCAACCAACCGAACTGGGCCAGTACGTTTCTCATTGCGACAGGTCGTCCCGTTGGCGTTGGCGTTCCTGCTGCCGCGCCAGCTGCCGCCCCCTGGACAACGCATCGCGGTAGACCGCGCGCAGGGTTTCCGCCTCCACGGCATGGCCCTCGCGGCGCTGCGCGAGGTAGACGCAGGCTGCCTTGCCGAGCGCATAGGTGGTCGCGCCGCTGGCGCTGGCTCCCCACACCGCGCCCACGGTCTGGCCCCAGCCGGGAATCAGCTTGGCGGCGCTGCGCCCGGCCAGTCGCAGGCCGTACGCCGTGGCCAGTCCGCCACCCAGCAGGCCGAGGAATTCCGAGCTGTTGCGGGTAGTCCAGGACAAGCGATACAGCCCGGCCAGCAAGTGCAGGAGACGGGCCTGCAGGATCGGAACCAGCGCAATATCCACGACCGGCAGCGCGCCCAAGGTCGCGGCGGCCAGGCTGTAGCCGACGATATGCGGATGCGCAGCGCGGCTATAGACATCGGTCACCGAGGAGTCGGCGCGCAGCCTGGCCTGCAATCCGAGGGAAGACGCCTTTTCGATCGCGGACCACAACGCCTCGAGGCCGTAATCGATCGGCACGAAGCCGTCCTCGGCCTGGGTGAAATCGATCGGTACCCAGGCCACGTCGCCGTCGCCCGGCAACTTGCCCACCTGCTCGCGTTGCGCCAGTAGCAGGCGACGTAGTCCATCGGGGACGCGACTTTTCCAGTCCGGCTGATCGAAGGGATAGGGTTGGACGTGCTCCAGCGTGTCGGGATAGCCCTCGTGCAGGCAGGTCTGGGTAATCACCACCGGCCAGTCCGGGTGCCGCCGCCGGACCGCCCGCAGCACATCGAGCACCGCCTGGGGCCTGGGGTCGGTCACCTTCAGTACCGCGATCAGCAGGTGGGCGCGCGATTCGCACAGCGCTATGTCCTCCTCCGGCACATAGTCGACTTCGCCCAGGCCGCGCGTGTCCAGGAAGGTAACGACCGGCGCCTCCTCCGGGAAATCGTAGGCGTTGGCCGTGCGCGTGCAGGGCTGAAAGCCGTTGCCGATTTCCGCGCGGGAACTCCCGGTCAGGGCGCGCACGATAGACGTCTTGCCCGATTGCGCCATACCAAGCAGCCACACCACCGGCACGGACTCGTGGGCCACGGCCGCGCGCAGCGTGGTTTCGAGCTGCTCGCTATCCAGCTCGGAGGCCCCCAGGGCGCCTTGCAACCTGCGCCAGAGGTTCACCACCGCTGGTGCC
>JBLRWC010000020.1:20777-41232 GCA_047921455.1 Gammaproteobacteria bacterium | reverse complement strand
CCACCGCTGGTGCCGGAGCGTAGGTTCGTAGTTATTGACAGGCAAGGAGATTCAACCCATGTGCATGCCGCCGGCGCCGAACAGTCCCAGCACGCCGATCAGGATGAGGTAAAAGGCGACGATATAATTCAACAGGCGCGGCCACACCAGGATCAGGATGCCGGCCAACAACGAAATTATCGGCGCCAGGGCAAGGTTCAAGTTCAAAGTCATGTTGAGTCCTCAATTAAAACCGTCACGCACGACAGGAAGTCCGCCGATGCACCTACACTTGGATTGTAGCTGCCTTGAGCGGCCTGAAAGCTGGCCACACTATGCGGACATACTTTGACGTGAAAGCAAGCGGGCGCCATTTCCCGTCACCCGGACTGGTTGTAGCCTCGCTCGCCGCCTTATCAATCGGCGCAGGCGCCGTCACCGGCCACAGCGTCACCGCCGCGGAGCCCACCATGACCGAAAACCGCCTGCTCGACGACTTCAGCCAGACCGACGGCACATCCTCCCTCGGCACGCGCTGGGAAGGTTTCACCGATCGCGTCATGGGCGGCCGATCAGAGATGCAGATCGGCTACCGCGATAGCGACGACGGTCCGGTACTGCACATGCAAGGACAGGTCCGACTGGAAAACCGCGGCGGCTTCATCCAGGTCCGGCTGCCGCTCGATGCGCGCGGCGGGACCTTTGACGCCAGCGCATGGCAGGGCGTCGGCGTCCGGGTACGCGGCGCGCCGGGGCCGTATTACATTCACCTGCGCACGCGCCAGAACTGGATGCCGTGGCAATACTATCGAGCCCCCATCCGGGTCGCCGACGACTGGCAGGAACAATTCATTCCGTTTGACGTTTTCGAGGGCGTCTCCATCCGCCGCCGCATGGACCCAGGCGCACTGAAATCACTGGCCATCGTCGCTTACGGGGAAGCCTTCGACGCGGATATCGAGATTTCCCGCGTCGAGCTGGTCGCTGCCCCGGCCGCAGAACCAACACCATGAGCACGGCCGACGACAACACCCGCGACCGCTTTCGGCCACCGGAGAACGAGCTGTCGGAAAAATTCATCCTCACCGGCGGGCCGGGCGGGCAACATGTGAATCGCACCGAATCCGGCGTGCAGCTGAGCTTTGACGTGCCGGCCTCGGTGTTCCTCGATGACGCCGTCAAGCCGCGGCTGCTGAAACTGGCCGGCAGCCGCGCGGATACGAGCGGCGTGATCACCATCGAAGCCCGCAGCCACCGCAGCCAGCATCGCAATCGCGAGGATGCGCGCGACCGTCTCGCGGCCCTGATCGAGCGGGCGCACCAGGTGCCGCGCAAGCGCATCGCCACCCGCCCCAGCCGCGCAGCAAAGCAAAAGCGCCTGGACACGAAGCGCCACCGGGGCGACATCAAGCAGAAACGCAGCGGTCCGCGGCCGGACGACTAGAAAGCGCGACCCGCAGTCTACGAGGAGTACAGCGAATGGTCACCCAAGTAAATGTCATTATCATCGGCGCTGGCACCGCGGGGCTGTCCGCCTTGCGCGAAGTGCGGCGCAAGACCGACGATTTCCTGCTGATCAATGCTGGCGACTGGGGCACGACCTGCGCTGCGCGCGGCTGCATGCCGTCGAAGGCATTGATCGAGGCCGCCAACGCCTTCCACCAGCGCCACACCTTCGCGAAATTCGGCCTGACGGGCGGCGCGCAGGTCGGCGCCGACCTGCCGGCCGTACTCGCCCGGGTGCGTCGCTTGCGCGACGATTTCGTCAAGGGGCCCGAGTCCGTGCCGGGCGAGCTGGGCGATCGCGCCATCGCGGGCCGCGCCCGCCTGCTTGGGCCAGGCCGCGTGGTGGTCGACGGACAGGAATTTTCCGCACGCCGCATCATCCTGGCCCCCGGCAGCCGCCCGCTGGTGCCGCAGCCCTGGACGCAATTCGGCGCGCGCATACTCACTACCGATACGCTATTCGAACAGCACGACCTGCCGCGTCGCATCGCCGTCGTCGGCATGGGCCCCATCGGTATCGAAATGGCCCAGGCGCTGTCTCGCCTCGGACTCGAGGTCGCCGGCTTCGATGCGCTCGAAACCCTGGCCGGCTTGAGTGATCCGGTGGTCATGGACGCCTTGCACACGGCGCTCAAACAGGAGTTCCCGCTCTACCTCGGGGCACCCGCTGAACTCACCGCCGCCGGCGCACAGGTCAGGGTCCAGAGCAACGCCGGCGAATTCACCGCCGACGCCGTGCTGGCCGCCGTGGGAAGGCGCCCCAACATCGACGAACTCGGCCTGGAAACGCTCGGCGTGCCGCTCGACGACAAGGGCATGCCGTCGATCGACCCGACCACGTTGCAGGCCGGGTCCCTGCCGATCTGGCTGGCGGGTGACGCCAACAACCATCGGGCGCTACTGCACGAGGCTGCCGACGAAGGACATATCGCCGGTTGCAATGCGGTGGCGGACACGCCGGAAACCTACTGCCGCCGCACGCCGCTGGCGATTGTCTTTGCAGCACCCGGCGTGGCCCTGGTCGGGGCGCGATGGGCGGATCTCGAAGCCGACGACACGGCGATCGGTTGCGCCGATTTCAGCCGGCAAGGGCGCGCCCGCACCCAGCAGCGCGCCGGCGGGCTGATGCGAATCTATGCCGATAACAACACCGGCAAGTTGCGCGGCGCCGAGCTGTGCGTGCCCGACGCCGAACACATGGCGCACCTGTTGGCGCTGGCGATCCAACAGGACCTGACGGTGCAGGACATGCTCGCCATGCCCTTCTACCACCCGGTGCTCGAGGAAGGCCTGCGCACCGCGCTGCGCGACCTGGCGCGGCAGGTGCCGGGCGCCGGCGGTTCCGACCTGTCGGCCTGTCCCCCGCTCGGAATCGACGCACTGGACTAGCCGCGCAACGCCTTCAAAACGAGGACAGGCCGCTCATCTCCATGAAGCGGTATCGCCAGTAGCGCCAGCGCGAGTGATCCGCGAAGGCGTTGTACGGCAGGCTGTGGATCCGTCCGGGCTCGTTGTGCCAGCGCGTGTCGAAATACGCGCCGGCCGCCGCCATGACCGGGGCCGCAGCGCCGGCGCGCACCTGGACATTGGTTTCCAGGTTGAAATTGTCCAGGTTCCGGCGGGTGAAATTCGCCGAACCGGCCAGCAGCAACGCCCGGCCGTCGCGGTCACGTCGGAGCAGCATCTTCCCGTGGCACTGTTCACCGTCGGTATTGCACCAGCGGACCTCGATCCCGGCGCGCTGCAGTTCCATGGCGACTTGCCGGTTCGGAATGCCGCCCTTCTCACGGCCGAATGCGTCCCGGTTCGGGTCCAGCAAAACCCGCAACTCGACGCCGCGGTCGCGCGCCTCCAGCAGTGCCGCCACCACCCCCCGGTGCGACAGGTAGAACATCAACAAGTCCAGGCGATCGCCGGGACCCGCCTCATCGATCATGGCCAACGCGGCGGCGCGAATGCGCGACTCGGTGAGTATCCGGACCTCTGCCGTCCGGGCGCCGCCCGCTGCCGGACCCGCACCCGCCGCCAGCGACGCGGCGTGCTCGCTAGCAAGCGGCGCGCCACCCGAAAACGCCGCGACGGCAAGCTCGGTCTCCAACAGGTCGCGCACGGCCAGGCCATTGAAGACCACCGCAACATTGTCATGCCGACTGCTGGCATCATGCGGATTGGCGGACGTCACCAGGCCGCGCCAGCCGCCCGGCCCGTCGGTGAGCAGCGTCTTGCGGTGGTTCGCCTTGAAATTCAGCGCCGCCAGGTAGGTCCGCAACCCGACCGCCGGGCCGCCGACCGGGTTCGGCAACCAGCCGTTGGCCGAACTGTTGCGAAACCACTGGCAGCAAATCCGCCAGGCCGCGGACCAGGCCGGGTTCGAGTCGCGCAATGCCCGTAGATCCGTCTCCAGCACCACGACCCCGGCGGCCTCGAGTTGCTCGAACAGGGGCTGGCGGACGCCACCATAGAGCGTGTTGAAAGGGTCGGTAATCAACATTGCCTCCAGCGTCGGGCGTTGTGCGCGTCGCTGGACCAGGCCATCGACCAGCTCGACGGACAGCGGTCGATGCCCGTCGTCGACTTCACCGGCGAAGCGGTTGAGCAGGAAAAAATCCGCCACTACCAGCGACCGCGCCGCACCGATCATGTCCAGCGCCTGGTCAAAAATTTCCCGCTCGGTATGCTGCCGGCCGTCGTCATCCAGCCAGGTGCTGTCGGCCAGGAACGTGACGTGATCAGCCTGGTGGTAAGGACCCGTAACATCGAGCCCGTCGGGCAACGGCTTGTACACGTGGTATGCGCCGGTCAGCAGGTACAGCGCAAGCAAACCGCCGGCGATGAGTCGATAGCGGCGCTTGCGCGGCCTGGTACTGTTGATCATTCAGGCAGCTTGGCCAGCATGGCGCGCATGTCTGCGCCGCTTGGCTCCTGGAATACCCGCAGGCCGAACTCCGGCAGAACCGCATAAAGATGATCGAAAATGTCCGCCTGGATGCCTTCATACGCCACCCAGTCCGTCGTGGCCGTGAAACAGTAGACTTCCAGCGGCAGGCCCGTCGGCCCGGGCTGCAGCTGGCGCACCATCTGGATCATCCCCTGGTGCACGTTCGGGTGATTTTTGAGATACGCGGAGACGTAGGCGCGGAAGGTGCCGAGATTCGTCACCCGGCGCGTGTTCACCGGATCACGCCCGGCAGCCAGCAGCGCCTTGTTGTACTCCTCGAGCTCCTGGCGCTTGCGGTCCAGGTACTCGTCGATCAGCGCGAAGCGCTTCAGGTTGCTGCGTTCTTCGTCGGCCAGGAATCGCACCGACGTCTGGTCGAGATAAAGGGCGCGCTTCATGCGACGGCCGCCGGCCTCGCTCATACCGCGCCAGTTCTTGAAGCTCTCGTTGATGAGCCGCCAGGTCGGGATGGACGTGATGGTGCGGTCCCAGTTCTGCACCTTCACCGTGTGCAGGGCGATGTCGATCACGTCGCCGTCCGCATTCAGCGCCGGCATCTCCAGCCAGTCGCCGACGCGCAGCATGTCATGGCTCGAGAGTTGCACGGCGGCAACGAAGGAGAGAATGGTGTCCTTGAAAACCAGCATCAGCACGGCGGTCATGGCGCCGAGGCCGGACAGCAGCAACAGCGGTGAGCGATCGATCAGTACCGCGATGACCAGGATCATCACCACGATGAAGCCGATGATCTTGATCAGCTGCAGGTAGCCCTTGATGGGCTTGCTGCGGGCGCGGACCGGATTAAGGCGCTCGTAAATATCGCCCGCAGCACTGAGCAGATTACCCAGCGCCAGCGCCACCGTGAGAATCATGTAGCCGTTGGCGACGTTGCGGATCACCGTCACGAGACCGTCCGGCAAACCCGGCACATACGGGATGCCGACGTACAAGACCAGTGCCGGAACGACCCGCGCCAAGCGCGAGATGACGCCTCGATCCAGCAATGCCTTGCCATAGTGACCTGGCATCGCGGCGACGGCCTTGAGAATGAATCGCAGCAGAATCCGGCGGGTCAACAGGTCCGCCACGAGGGCCAGGGTAACGAGCCCGACGAGAAACACTGACGTTTCGAGCCACGGCCTGGCCGCAAGCTGCGCCAGCAAGGATTCAAGGGTGTTCATGCGGCCGCATTCTAAACGCAATACACAGTCGGTGTTCGCCGCAAGCCGTGCCGGCCCTGGTCAATTCCAGCGGTCGTACCGCGCCTGCCGCCAGGCAGCGCTGAGCGGGCCATCGACCGCGCTGCCGTCGAGCAGCTGGCCGGGTTCCAGGAAAGAATAGAGCTGATCGAAACTGGCCACGCGGAGATCGCTCGAGCGCCTGAAAATATGCGCCGGCCGCAGTTCTGACAGGCTCTCCAGTCCCATGGCCGCAATGATCGCCAGCAAGCCGTCGATAGTACGGGCGTGAAAATTATGGACCCGAGGTGCCTTGTCGGCCACGACGAGCCCCTTCACCAGGGCGGGGTTCTGCGTCGTAATACCGGTCGGGCAAACATTCGCATTGCATCGCAGGGCTTGTATGCAGCCGAGCGCAAACATCATTGCGCGCGCGCTGTTGCATGCGTCTGCGCCGAGCGCCATCGCCCGGACCATGTGGAACGCACTAATGATTTTTCCGCTGACCACGACGCGAACCTGGTTCCGCAGTCCGGCGCCCACCAGGACGTCGTGAACCAGCACCAGGGCGTCGCGCTTCGGCATGCCCAGCGAGTTTGAAAACTCCAGTGGTGCGGCGCCCGTGCCGCCCTCGCCACCATCGACAGTAATGAAATCCGGTCCCGAGCCGATTTCGATCATCGCCTTGCAAAGGGACATGAATTCGCTGACGCGTCCGAGGCAAAACTTGATTCCCACGGGCTTGCCGCCCGAGAGCTCGCGCAGCCGGGCAATAAATTGAATCAACTCGTCCGGCGTAGTGAACGCGCTGTGCGCGGGTGGCGAAATCGAATCTTCGCCCGGCCGCAGACCCCGGGCAGCCGCAATCTCCGCGGTAACTTTCTTTCCAGGCAACAGCCCGCCGCTGCCCGGTTTCGCGCCTTGTGACAGCTTGATCTCGATCATCTTGATAGCCGTCTCTGCCGCCGTTTCCCTGAATTTTTCAGGGTCGAAACGTCCGTCCGTAGTGCGGCAGCCGAAATAGCCGCTGCCGATCTGCCAAATCAAGTCACCGCCGGGCTCGAGGTGGTAGCGGGATACGCCCCCCTCGCCAGTATTGTGGGCAAACCCGCCCCGCCTGGCGCCTTCGTTCATGGCCAACACGGCATGGCTCGACACCGCGCCGAAACTCATGCCCGATATATTCAACAGCGAGGACGAGTAAGGCTGCGAGCAGTGCGGACCGCCGATGCTGACGCGCGGCTCGGCGGCGAGTTTCTTTGCCGGCGCCATGGCGTGCGCCGCCCACTCGTAGCCCGGCCGGTAAACATCGCGCTGCGTACCGAAGGGCTGCGATTCGAGCTCGCCCTTGGCCCGCCGGTAGGCCAGGGCACGGAACTCGCGCTCGATTGGATAGGCATCCAGATTGTTTTCGATCAGGTACTGCTGCAGCTCGGGCCGCACGCCCTCGATCAGGTAACGGCCGTGCCCGATGACCGGAAAATTTCGCAGCACGGTGTGGCGCGTCTGGAAAGCGTCACGCAGCCCCAGCAGGATCAGCGGGCCAAACAGGATCATCGACCACCAGGCCGATGGCCAGAACCACCCAAGCAACGCCACCGACAAGACGATTATCAGTGCGATCGCAAAAAACCACTGTCTTACCATCCCGTAACGCCCCTTTCACCAGGACTCGAATTCATGCGCCAAAGGCCTCGCGCACCTTGGCGAGGCCATAATTCATCGCTTGCGAGACCGAAATACTCGGGGGCATGATCAAGGCGTTGGGATCTACCGCGATATCGATCACCGCCGGGAGGCCCGATTCGAGCGCCCGGGCGAGAGCCGGTGCGATCTCCTCGGGCCGTTCCGCGCGGAGTCCCAAGCCGCCGCAATTCTCGGCAAAAACAGCAAAATCGGGATTCGTGAGCTCCGTACCCCAGTCCGGGAGGCCCTTGGCTTCCTGCTCCAGCGTGATGAAGGCCAGCTTGCGATTACTGAACACCAGCACGATGATCGGCAATTCGTACTTCACAGCTGTGACGAAATCACCCATCAACATCGCGAACCCGCCGTCGCCGACAAGCGCAAATACACGTTTCTCAGGATACGCGAGTTGTGCACCAATTGCGCCCGGCAATCCGTATGCCATGGTCGCAAGGCCACCCGACAGCGTGTAACGCTGGCCTGGCCTCAGTCTCAGGTTGCGCGCCGACCATGCCGTCACGGTGCCCGTGTCGCAGACGAATATGGCATCGTCCGGGGCGACTTTCCCGAGCTCAGCCATTACCCGTGGTGGGTGGATCGGAACGGCATCCGAACGTTCCTGCTCCTGCTGTTGCTCCAGCCACGCATCCATTTCTCCGCGCATCGACGCCATGAAATCGCCACTCCGATCCTTTTTGACCCGTGACGCCAGCGCGCGGAGCGTCGAGGCCGCGTGGCCGACCAGTCCGATATCGACTGCATGCCGCTTACCGATGCGCGTTGCTTGAATATCGATCTGAATGGTCCGGCCGGAACGCGGATAGAAATCGATATACGGAAAGTCGGTGCCGACCATCACCAGCAGGTCGCAGTGATCCATCGCCTTGACCGCAGGACGGCCGCCGAGCATGCCGAGCCCGCCAATACAAAGCGGATGATCATCATCGATGACTTCTTTCGCCCGCAGGGTGCGCACGATGGGTGCCCGCACCGCCTCGGCGAACGCCAGCAATTCCTCGCGTGCATCAGCGCAGCCGATCCCGGCGAGGATGACCACTTTCTCGGCTGCATCGATCATCTCGACTGCAGCTTCGCAATCGACCGCTGTCGGCGATATACGACCGACCGTCGCCACATCGAGCTGGCGGGTTTTCGGCTTGTCGGCGCTACGCCCCGAGATGTCAGTGGGCAGCGAAATATGCGCCACACCGCGATGCGCCAGCGCCGCGCGGCAGGCTTCGAGGAAAACACCGGGCACCTGGTTCTCGGTCGTGACGGTCTGGCTGTAGACGGCGACATCGGCGAACAGGCGCTCCAGGCGAACCTCCTGGTGTTGCTCCGTGCCGATGAAACCAGTCCCGACCTGGCCGGTGATCGCGATCACGGGCGCATGATCGAGGCGGGCGTCGTAAAGGCCATTCAGCAAATGGATCGCGCCCGGCCCTGCGGTGCCGACGCAAGCAGTGAGCTTTCCAGTGAGCTTGGCCTGAGCTGACGCAGCCAGGGCGCCGGCCTCCTCGTGCCGAACTCCGATGAAGCGAATGTCGTCCTGTTTGCGCAACGCGTCCGTCACATCGTTGATTGCATCGCCCGGGATGCCGAAGAGATGACGTACGCCGTGCGCAGCAAGGACGCGCAGCAGTATTTCCGATACATTCATAAACGAACTCCATGTATTCAATGCGCACCCGGCTGATGGCCGCATGCTTGTACCGACCTCGCACTTGAATAAACATAGCTGAAATAGTTGCTGCGTTAGTCAATGGCCTGCATCAGCGGCTGACACCGACCTCGTACCAAGGCGTCGGATTGATCGGGCAGCGGTAGCGGAAACCGCCCTCGTTGATCTCGACCCGGCTGGTACGCGTCTCGCCCGGCTCCAGCGGGAACAAAATCGGGCGAGTGAAGTGACGCATTGAATGAATTCTCCAGGGTTGTTTCAGGGGGAGCACGGTTGACCCGGCGACCATGGCTTGCATTCTCCTGCCCTGGCCAGGGACGATCTACGCCCCTGCGTACGCTAAATATGTCTGGTCGTTCAATGAATGACCAGCTATCCGAATCCCTGGTTCAGTCGCACGAACGTCCGCATCTTCGCGAGTGCCAGCATCTGCAGCGCCTGGCGCATCAGTACCACCGGCATGCACCGCCTCGGCTTTCACCTCGTGGCGCGTTTCATGGCATGCGGGCCGTTCGTTTATCCTTGCGCGCATGAAACCCCAACTATCGGCCGACGACAGCCCTACCGGCCCGGCGCAGGAAGAACGCCGTCGCCTGGCCAACGTGCACACCCGCGTTACTCGCGCCATGGACGCGATCGACGCCCGGCTCGCGCATGCCAAGCGGGACATCCAGGCGCAAAAGTCCTACATGTGGGAGAGCCGCTCCGAGATGGACCATCTCGAGAAGATCGCTGCGCGGCAATCCATCGAGCAATCGGTGACCAGCGGCGAGTTCCTGCTGGCGCGCCGCAAGCGCCTCGAGAAGCTGTGCCGGTCACCCTATTTCGGGCGCGTGGACTTCGCCCGGCGGAGCACACCCGGAACCGAGCCCGAAGCCGGGCCGGAGCCCTGTTACATCGGTATCCACGGTTTCTTCGACGAACACGACCAGGAGCACATCGTCTACGACTGGCGCGCGCCGATCTCGACGCTGTTCTACGATTTTGAGACCGGTGCGGCCGCCTTCGAATCGCCCGACGGGGAGGTCCGCGGCGAGATCACGCGCAAGCGCCAGCTGCGCATCCGTGATGGCGAACTCCAGCTGGTCTTCGAAAGCGGCCTCAACATCGTCGATGACGTGCTGCAGGAAGAGCTGGCACATACCTCCGACGAGGGTATGCGCAACATCGTCGCCACCATCCAGCGCGACCAGAATGCCATCGTGCGCAACGAGGATGCCCACACGCTGGTCATCCAGGGCGTGGCCGGTTCCGGCAAAACCTCCATCGCACTCCATCGCGTCGCCTTCCTGCTGTATCGATTCCGCGACACGCTGAGCTCGAAAGACATCCTGATCATCTCCCCCAACCGGGTGTTTGCCGACTACATCTCCAATGTCCTGCCCGAGCTGGGCGAAGAATCGATCCGGGAAATCGGCATGGAACAGCTCGCCGACGAGCTGCTGGACCACGAGTATCGCTTCCAGAGCTTCTTCGAACAGACTGCCGCACTGGCGGAAAAACATGACGAGGCGCTGCGGCGACGGATCGAGTTCAAGGCTTCCGCAGATTTCCTCGAACGGCTGGGAGAGTACGCGGCACACGTCGAAGCCAACCGCTTTGTGGCGGTGGACATCCGCCTCGGCCAGCGAATCATCCCCGACACCTTCATCGCCGAGGCCTTCGCCCGGCACCCCCGGGTCGCCCTGACGGAACGCCTGCGGCGGGTACTGAACGAAATCGAGACCGCCATCCGCGTCCATTACCGGTATGAGATCACGCCGGAAGAGCGCCGCACCCTGCGCGATGCGCTCAAGGGCATGCATCGCAGCGCCACCCTGCGGCAGACTTACAAGGCCTGCTACGACTGGCTGGGCAAACCGGAGCTATTCCAGGGGTCCAGGGGCAGACTGGAATACGCCGATGTCTTTCCGCTGGTCTTCCTGAAGATGCGACTCGAAGGACTGGAAAATCCCTACCGCGAGACCAAGCACCTGCTGATCGACGAAATGCAGGACTACACCCCTGTGCAGTATGCGGTGCTGGCGCGGCTGTTCACCTGTCGCAAGACCGTGCTCGGCGACGTCGCCCAGTCGGTGAACCCCTACAGCGCCTCGAGCATTGACGATGTGCGCCGCGCTTTGTTCGGCGCCTCCTTCGTGAAACTCACGCGCAGCTATCGCTCGACGCTCCAGGTAATGGAATTCGCGCAGCAGATCTCGCCCGACCCGGACCTGGTGCCAATGCAGCGCCATGGCCCGCCGCCCCGGGTCATCCGCTGCCGCACGCACGCGGAGGAATTTGCTGCCATCCGTGGGGAGATCGAGACGTTCCGGGCAGCCGGCGAAGGCAGTCTCGGCATGCTATGCAAGACCGACCGGCAGGCGCGGCGGCTTGCCCGGGACCTTACCGAGGCCGGTATCGAGTACACGCTGTTCGATGAGCACAGCACCGCTTTCAGCCGCGGCGTGGTGGTGTGCAGCATCCACCTGGCGAAAGGCCTCGAGTTCGATCATGTGCTCGTGCCTGGCGTGACCGAATCCGCCTACGCTACGCCGATGGACCGCAACCTGTTGTATGTAGCCTGCACGCGCGCCATGCACGGGCTGGTCCTGACGCATACCGGCAAGCCGTCCGGTTTCCTGCCGGCGACAGAGGAGTGAACGTTTTGCGCACGTCGAAGACCCGAGGAATCCCGCTCATGCTGAGAACGTTGTTACTCATATTTATACTGGCAGGCGGATCGGCAATTGCCGCCACTGCCGACGAGCGGCAAAGCGTTGGCCTGGCCCTGGGTTCGGGCGGCGCCGGCGGACTGGCGCATATCGCCATGCTGGAGGTATTCGAGGAATTGTCGATCCGGCCCGATGCCATTAGCGGCACGAGCATCGGGGCCATTGTCGGCGCACTGTATGCCGCCGGGCTGGACAGCCAGGAAATTCGTGCCCTGTTCATCGAGTTCGGCGAGTCGGCGATGAACCCGTTCGCCGGACTGCTGGATGGCGGGGACGGCGTCGGCTGGACCGACCTGCTGGATTTCGACTTTGCTAACGGCGGCCTGATCAGCGCGGACGGTTTCCTGGAGCTCGTCGGCCAACACATCGAGGCACGCGACTTCGCCGACCTGGACATTCCGTTGCAGATTGTCGCCACCGACTACTGGAGCGGCGAGGCGGTGGTCTTCGACGAAGGCGACCTGATGCGCGCCATCAAGGCCAGCATGGCGGTTCCAGGACTGTTTGCGCCCGTCAAGGACGGCGATCGGCTGCTGATCGATGGCGGCGTAGCCAACCCGCTGCCATGGGACCTGCTGGCGGGGCAGGACCTCATCGTCGCCATCGACGTCACCGGCATTCGCGCCCCCTCGCCCGACGGCCCGCCCGGTCTCACCATGCTACTGTTCAAGTCCTTCGAGATCATGCAGCAGTCGTTGATCCGCGAGAAGTACGCCGCCGCGCCCCCGGATATCTATATCAAGCCCGAACTCGATGATGTGCGCCTGTTGCACTTTGACCGGGTCGACGAGGTCATATCGAAAGCCGATCGCGCTGCTGATGAGCTGCGTGGCCGACTCGAGCATGTGATGTCGAAATAAGTCGTCGCCTGGACCCGAAACCGGGCGATTCATCACGTTTAACTGCTACCGCCGGCGCTAGCGTATGCTGTACGAACCGGAGACCCGGAGCGACCCGGCTGGGAACGCATCACAGCTCCACTTCTTACAGGAAACTCAAATTCATGCGCAAGAATGCAATTCGTGCGGCGATGGCGCTGATCGCGTGTTCGCCAATCGCGGCACTGGCTACCGGGCCAACTTACAACTACCTCGACGCCGGCTACGTTAGCGTCGACGTGGACAACGGCCCCACGCTGGACGGTTTCGGCGTCGGCGGGTCCTTTGCGCTCACTGAGATTTTCCACGTCGTTGCTGACTACAGTGAAGTCAGCAATAGCCCGTGGACCATTACCAGTAGCGGCGTGGCCCTTGGCTGGAATCATCCCCTGAATAACATCACGGACTTCGTAGCCCGCGCGGGCTGGGTCAACGGCCGCGTGAAGGTGTCCGGCTTTGGCAGCGAGAGTGACAACGGCTGGTCGTTGGAGGCAGGCGTGCGCAGCATGTTGAGCCCGCAGTTCGAGCTCAATGGCTTCATCTCGCATGTCGATATTTTCGATGGCGACGAGCAGGCCCTGAGCGTCGGCGGCGTGTATTATTTCACGCCGAGTGTCGGCCTGGGCGCCGGCGTGACGCTGTCAGATGACGCGACGGGCTGGAACGTGGGCTTTCGTTTCACGTTCTGAAGCGGGCCGCGTCCCGCCTCCTGGAGCCCCGCGCAAGCGGGGCTTTTTTCACACCGTGCCAGCCCCTGCAGTACCGCCTGGCCTACGCTAGGGACTGGGCTCTAAAGACCAGGCCAAGAACGTGGATAACGCACCTCGCCTGCGTAGGCTACGCTGACGGGATGGGACCAAGATGGGACTACGATAGCGGCGTGGAGCTGTTCCTGAAAACTGAACTCGTGCTCATGATTCGGCTCCAGCTTGGCGGGAAAGCTACCTGGCTTTCTCCGCAGCGATCTCCATCACCACTTCCTCCGCCCGCACCTCGTGGCCGAAGAACTTGCGCCGGAAGTACAGGCTCACGTGTACCAGTCCGATCAGCACCGGCACCTCGACCAGGGGGCCGACTACGGCGGCAAAAGCGATCGGCGAGGTGATGCCGAACACGCCGATGGCCACGGCGATGGCCAGCTCGAAGTTGTTGCCCGAGGCGGTGAACGCCAGCGTAGCCGAGCGCGAGTAATCCGCACCGACCTTCCAGGCCATGAAGAAGCTCACCAGGAACATCACCGCGAAATAGATGCTCAAGGGAATCGCGATCCACAGCACGTCCAGCGGCTGGTTGATGATGCGCTCACCCTGCATGGAAAACATGACCACGATGGTGAACAACAGCGCGCCCAAGGTGATGGGCGAGATGCGCGGAATGAAGACCATGTCGTACCACTCGTGGCCTTTCATCGGCACCAGGATCAGTCGGCTCAGGATCCCGGCGGCGAAGGGAATGCCGAGGAAGATCATCACGCTCTGGAAGATCTCGCCGATGCTGACTTCGACGACCATGCCCTCCAGGCCGAACAGCGGCGGCAGGACAGTGATGAACACCCAGGCGTAGAAGCCGAAGGTGACAATCTGGAAGATGCTGTTGAGCGCCACCAGGCCGGCGGCATACTCGGTATTGCCCTTGGCGAGCAGGTTCCACACCAGCACCATGGCGATGCAGCGCGCAATGCCGACCAGGATCAGGCCGACCATGTACAGGCCCCAGCGATCGTCCGGGCCAAACACCGCCGGCGCAATGAAGCCGAAAAACACCACGGCGAGTCCGAACATCAGGATCGGCCCGACGATCCAGTTCTGCAGCAGCGACAGGCCGACGATGCGTGCGTCGGAAAAAACCTTCGGCAGCAGCTCGTACTT
This sequence comes from Gammaproteobacteria bacterium, assembly GCA_047921455.1. GTDB lineage: Bacteria > Pseudomonadota > Gammaproteobacteria > Steroidobacterales > XN24 > XN24. Next base: position 26,804 of record JBLRWC010000020.1, on the reverse strand, counting down.
CACCTTCGCCAGCGGCGGGTACATCATCAGGATCAGCCCGGCCGCGATCAACAGGTTCGTATGCTCACCCACGGTGAGCGCTTCGTTGAAGCGCTCGACGCCGTCCTGGAACAGGAAGCCGAACAGCACCCCGAGTCCCATGGCGGCAAAAATCCAGACCGTCAGGTAACGGTCAAGCACGGAAAGCTTCTTGCTGATACGTTTTTGCATGACCCTCTATCTCTGCAGGGCGCCGGGCAAGGTTTCCACGTAGGCACGAATTTCGTCACGCACGCGACGATAATGCCCAAGCGCTTGTTCGGCGTCCGTTGCCGCTTTCGCAAGCCTTGGCGGATCGTCGAAGCCCATGTGCACGACACGGGCCCCGCCGGGGAAAACCGGGCAGGTCTCATGGGCGTGGCCGCATACCGTCACGACATGGTCGAACACGACGTCACCGAGGTCATCGAGGGTCTTGCTGTAATGGCCTGAAATGTCCACACCGGCCTCGGCCATGACCCGCACCGCGTGGGGATTCAACCCGTGGGTCTCGAGACCCGCGGAGTATGGCTCGAGCTGGTCGCTCTTGAGGTGACGCGCCCACCCCTCCGCCATCTGGCTGCGGCACGAGTTGCCGGTGCACAGGAACAGGACCTTCAGTTTCGGCTGTAACACGCGGTCCACTCCGCCGGGTCAGCGCTGCGGACGCCGGCGAGCTGCACGGCATCCGAGATGATGAGTTCGTCGTCCCGCAGAGCCCGCGTTACCCAGCGAATCGCTTCGCGCACCTCGGGCGCCGCGTCCTTGCCGGCGAGTCGGTAGTAGCGCCAGCGGCCCTCCTTGCGCACTTCCACCAGGCCCGCCTGCCGCAGCAGGTCGACATGTTTGGATACCGTGGAAGGGGCCAGTTCCAGGATCTCGATCAACTGGCACAGGCAAACCTCGCCTGCTCGCAGGCTCAGCAGGACGCGCAGGCGATTCTCATTATCGAGGGCCTTCACAATGGACAGCAGTGACTGCATCCGGTGGTCCTCACTTCGTCACTTCGCGATGTCACGAAGTATAACATGCCATCCGTCGCGGGCGGCGCCTCGTGTTCATCGCTCGCGGCCAGGACGCTGGGCGACCCCGGAGGAAATCGTACCGGGTCGGGAGGTTCGACGTTAATTTGCGCCATAATCGGCACCGTGAACTACTCACTCACCGAGCACGCGCCGCTCGCCGCGCGCAACACCCTGCGGGTACCGGCCATGGCGCGCTGGCTCGCAGAAGTGCGGGATGCCGAGTCGCTCGGCGAACTGCTTGCTCGCCCGGAGGCCCAGGGCCCGGTGCTCGTCCTCGGCGAAGGCAGCAACCTGCTGCTCACGCGCGACTTCGACGGACTCGTGATCCACATCGACCAGCGCGGCATCGAAATCCTCGCCGACGGCAGCCTGCGCGTCGGCGCGGGCGAGAACTGGCACGCGCTCGTGCGCTGGACGCTTGGCCGCGGCTATTGCGGTTTCGAAAATCTCGCGCTGATCCCCGGCACCGTCGGTGCCGCACCGGTCCAGAACATCGGCGCGTACGGCACCGAACTCGATGAATTCGTCGTCGCGGTGCACGCCTGGGATCGTGACCGTGGCGCACCCGTCGTGATCGGGCGCGAGGCATGCGGCTTCGCGTACCGCGATTCTGTCTTCAAGCGCCAGCCGGAGCGGTGGGTCGTGACCCACGTCGAATTCAACCTGCCGACCCAGCGGCCGCTGGTACTCGACTACGCCGGCGTGCGCGAGGAACTCGCCGCATTGGGCTGCGAGACGCCGACGCACACCGATGTCGCCAGCGCGGTGGAACGGTTGCGCCGTCGCAAGCTGCCGGATCCCGCTCAAATCGGCAACGCCGGGAGCTTCTTCAAGAACCCCGTCGTGACGCGCGCCGTCGCCGAGATGCTGGCGCGCCAATACCCCGAAATGCCCCGGTGGGCGTCGGGCCACGCGGCGAAATTGTCCGCAGCGTGGCTGCTCGAGCAATGTGGGTTCAAGGGCTATCGCGATGGGGACGCCGGGTTCTCGGCGCGGCACGCCCTGGTGCTCGTGAACCACGGGGGTGCGAGCGGCGCCGCTTTGTGGGCGCTCGCGCAGCGGGCGCAGGCCGAGGTTGAACACAAATTTGGTGTGCGGCTCGAGCCGGAACCGAGGGTTCTCTAGGATTAAAGCTTCGCTTGTTCGTGGCAGGCGCGCCCGAGCCTGCGGCCGCGGAGAACTCCCCCGGAGTGCGATAGCGCACAGAACTCCTGGCGCCAAAGGCGGAGCCTGTGATGGCGTACCGCACTTTTTACAGGACACCAGACATGTTCCGACAACCCCCTTCTTTGCGTGCAATCCGCGGATTGCCCGTCTTCATCGCGCTCGCCGCAGCAGGGTTGCTTGCGCTGGCGGGCTGCGCCACGCCACCCGTGCCGCCCACCGAGGCACTGCAGGCCGCCGAATCGGCGATCTCCAATGCCGAGCAGGCCCGCGTCGCCGATTACGCGTCCGCCGAACTGACCATGGCACGCCAGAAGCTGGCCTTGGCCAACACCGCCGCACGCAACGACCAGATGGTGAAAGCCGAATACCTGGCGATCGAGTCACGTACGCACGCTGAAGTCGCGTTGGCCCGGGCCGAGGAACTGAAAGCCAAGGCCATCAATGACGATATCCAGAAGAGCATTGACACCCTGAAGCTGGAAATGCAGCGCGCCACTGGAGCACGGCAATGAAACGCTTATCCAAGACATCGACCCGAACCACACTGCTCCTCGCGGGCTTTTTCATGCTCTCAGCCTGCGCGACGACGCCGAAGCCGCCGGAAGCGCCACTTGATTCACGGGTCAAGCTGACCGCGCTCCAGTCCGATTCCCGGCTTGCCACCCGTGCGCCGGTTGAGATGCAAGCAGCCGAAGCGGCCGTGAAAGCGGCCGAGGTCCCTCGCCCGGATGGCGAATACGCCACCCACCTGGTGTTGCTGGCCGACCAGAAGGTCGAGATTGCTCGCGCGCGCGCCCAGAGCCGCCAGTACGAGGATCAACGCAATGCGCTGAGTGAACAGAGCGAGCGTGCCCGCCTGGAGGCCCGCACGCAGGAAGCCGATCGGGCTCGCGGCGATGCTCGAGCCGCTCGCGCGGATGCCGCCAGCGCACGCGACGAGGTCGCCGACTCCCGGGCCGCGCGCCTGGAGCTGGAGCGACAGATCGCGGAGCTGAATGCCCGCGAGACCGATCGCGGCCTTGTGGTCACCCTGGGTGACCTGTTGTTTGCCACCGGCAAGTCCGACCTGACGGGCAGCGCAAGGCCGAATCTCGACAAGCTTGCAGCCTTCCTTAACGAGCACGGTGATCGTACCGTGATGATCGAAGGCCACACCGACAGCGTCGGTCGCGAGGAGTCGAATTACTTCCTGTCGCAGCGCCGCGCCGAGTCCGTCAAGTCCTACCTGGTCAGCCGCGGCGTGCAGATGAATCGCCTCACCACGGTCGGGCTCGGCCAGGGTTCGCCGGTCGCCAGTAACGACACCGCCACGGGGCGCCAGCAGAACCGCCGCGTCGAAGTCATCATCTCGAATGCCACGACGCCGTCCCGCACCAACTGATCATTCGCGCAAGGCGATGACCCGCCGGGACGCAAAGCCTGGCGGGTTTTTTCTTCCCCACCACCACCTCATTAAGGAAATCATCATGGACAAGAACCAGGTCAAGGGCGAAATGCACAAGGCCAAGGGCAAGGTCAAGGAAGTAACCGGCCGCACGATCGGCAACGACAAGCTGGAGCGCGAAGGCAAGGTCGAGCATGCGAAGGGCGAGGTCCAGAAGGCCTATGGCGATCTCAAGAGCGACGTCAAGAAGGCCTCCAAGTGATCCACGCCACTGTCATGGACCAGCCCGGGCAGCCCATCGGTCAGACGGACGCGGCCACGAACGGCGAGGAACGTCTTGCTGCCACTGCGCACAAGGGCATCAACGCTGCGGCAGACGCCGTGCATCCGGTCATCGACCGGCTGGCCTCGAGCGCGCACCGGGCGGTCGACAGCGCCGACCACGCCGGCAGCAAGGCGGGCGCGACGGGTGAGCAATACTACGCGGCCGGCGTCGGCTACCTGCGCGACCATCCGGTATTGACGATCGGCGTGGCGGTGGCCGCAGGCTACCTGCTGAGCCGCCTGCTGGCGACCCACTAACTACCCTGCGCCGATTTCATGTCCCTGCAGGACGAAAGACCCCCGGTGGCGGCGAGCGACGCATCAGCGCCGCCACCGGATTTCGGCGAACACGCCGCCAGTCTCGCCCGCGAATTACGCGGGCTGGTGCACGATCACCTCGAACTGGCCACGCTGGAGACCCGCCTGTGCATCCACAACGTGCTCCGGATGACCGTGATCGCGGCCTTCTCCGCACTGGTGCTCGCCGCTGCATGGGTCGCGCTCAGCGGCGCCGCAGCCTTCCTATTGATAGACCTGGGCGTCGCCCCAGCCACGGCAATGGCATTGCTCGCTGCAGTGAACTTGTCAGTCGCCATTGGTGGCTGGCTGCTACTCAGGTACACCAGCGCACGCCTGGGCTGGCCCGGCATGCAGCGCACACTCAAGCCGCATCCTGAATGAACTTGAAGTCCGATATCCGGCAGGTCGAAGACCGTATGGCCGAACGCCGCAGCCAGGCTCGATTGGCGCTTGATGGCGTCACGCACTCGGTCGGCACGCGCATGGTATCGCCCGGCACGCTGCTCGCCGCAGGACTGTTCGGCGCGGCGCTGCAACGCGACCACCGGCTGCATGGTTTGCGGATGCTGGCCATGCTCGAGACGGCCAACGCAGCTATGCGGCTTTTGCTCACGCTGTCTTCGCGCCCCTCGCGATGAGTGCGTATCTCGATCCCCGCCTGTTCGGTTCCGTCGAGCGCCGCCTGTTTCGCGTTACGGCCGTGCTGTTTGTGATCATCGCGCTGGTGCTCCTGATCGCGCTCGTGGTGTGGGCGTTGGCCGAAACCTTGTCGTACTTCTACAAGCTGGTATTGCCCCTGTCGGTGGCCGGCGTTCTCGCGCTGGTGCTTTACCCGGTGGTGGATTTCCTCGAGGCGCGGCTGAAGCTGCATCGCGCGGTCGCCAGCGCGCTGATCCTCTTCGTCTTCATGGTGCTGATCGCTGGCGCCATGGTAATGGTTGTTCCGACACTGATCCGGCAGCTGGGTTACGTCAGTGACATCGCGCCGGGCCTCCTGCTCAGTTGGCAGGAATACCTGAGTGTCCGCTTCCCTGGGACTTTCAAGGCCGTCATGGCGAACGTCCAGGAGGGTTCCCTGAAAGACATCGTGCCCGACATGGAGCGTCCGGGCCTGGCGCTGAAGTCTTATGCCGGCGTCCTCGTGGGGCTTGGTTTCGTGCCGCTTTTCCTGTTCTTTGCACTGCTATCCGGCGGACACCTGCGCCGCCAGATCGAGAGCTTCCTCGCGGTGTTCAGTCCGGCAACGCAGAAGAATGTGTTGTACTTCATCGATGTTTTCAACCGCCAGATGACTGGATTTTTCCAGGGCCAGCTGGTGATCGCGGTGATCATGGGGGCGATGCTCGCCACTGGCTTCACAATGATCGGACTGAAGGGCGGCATCCTCATCGGGCTGGTGCTGGGGCTGCTGAATATCGTGCCATTCCTCGGCACGCTGGTCGGTCTGCTCATCGTGCTGCCAATGGCCTATTTCCAGCCTGGGGGTAGCGTGCACCTGCTCATGCTCAGCCTGCTGGTGTTTACGATCGTGCAGCTGGTGGAAAGCTGGCTGCTGACGCCGAAGATCATGGCGAACCGCTCAGGGCTGCACCCTGCACTGGTGGTGATCTCGGTGTTCTTCTGGGGCACGGCGCTGGGCGGCATCATCGGCATGATCCTGGCGGTGCCGCTGACTGCGTTCCTGGTCGCGGTGTGGGCGCAGGCGAAAACCCGCCTCGCCCGCGGCATGATGTCCGATGACGACCTCGGCCGGATCGCGATGCTGCCCGGCTCTGATACCGAGTCAAGAGACCCTGAACCGGACCCTGA
>JBLRWC010000020.1:0-20677 GCA_047921455.1 Gammaproteobacteria bacterium | reverse complement strand
ATCACGACGGGTTAACCTGATGCTCTCAATACCGAGAACACAGTGAAAAACATCATGACCAACTTTCGTTACCGTAATGTACTGATCGCCGTGGGCATCGCCGCCGCGATGGGCATTGGCGCCACCGGCTGCAGCAAGTCGCCGGACAGTTCCGCCAATCAGACCGCCTCCTCACAGGCCATCACCGACACGGCCATCACCACCGGCGTCAAGGCCAAGCTTGCCTTGGACCGCGACCTGGATTCCTCCGACATCAGCGTCTCAACCGTCAACGGCCTGGTCACCCTGACCGGCTCCGTGCAAAACACGGTCGCCAGGTCCGCCGCTGAGGCCGCCACCCGGTCATTCGCTGGCGTCACCAACGTCAGCAATCGCCTCAGCGTGCCGACCCCCACCATGGCTGACGCCGCCAAAACCACGGGAGAGGCAGTCATGGCGACCGGAGACGTCGCTGCCCAGGCAATGTCCGATACCTGGATCACCACCAAGATCAAGTCCGTGCTGCTTGCCGACAGCGAGGCCAAGGGGCTGGACGTGAAGGTAGACACCAAGGATGGCATGGTGACCCTGGAGGGCAAAGTGACTTCCCAGGCGGCTGTTGATCACGTCAAGGCGCTCGCCATGGACGTGGAAGGCGTGAAGGCGGTCAACACCACTGCTCTGACCATCGCCCGCCTGTAAGGCGGGAAGCGAACACCGGGGTACGGACAGATATCCGTACCCCGGTTTTTTTTGTCCGCGGATTCAACCAGGTCCGCCGCGAACTCAGCGCCTGCGGCCAAGGCGCAGGCCGCCCGCGCCAAGCAGGGACAGGATTCCACCAAGAGCAAACCAGGGCAGCGGGCCGGCGGTGGCCGGCAACGTGGCAGCACGCGGCTGCGCGACGGCGACGCGTGTCGTGGCAGGTGCTGCTGCCGCTGCTGGTGCCGGTGCCGTCACGACGGCGATCTGCTCAAGCGGCGCCCCGGGCTGGGTCACGAAACCATACTGGCCTTCCGGAACATACAGGTTGACGAGCTGGTCCCGAGACAGCTGCGAGAATGGCGTGGCCCGATTGTTGATGTAGGCAACCTGGCCCACGGCAGGCTGCAAGATCACTTCCTCGATGGAACGGTCGCGCCTGTCGCGGATGCTGAACGACACTCTGCCATCCGGCTCGACGCGCGCAAATTTCGCTTCGAACCGTGCCCAGTTCATCCCGCTGGACGTGACGACTTCGCGACACGCTTCGGTGAGTCGCGGGTGGTTACGGATCATGTCCTTGTTCCAGTCCACCTCGGCACAGCTCTGTGCCTGTTCCCTTTCCCGTGGGAAGGGTTCTTGCTGCGCCACAGCGGCGCCGAGCAATGCGGTGCTGAGCACCGATGCCACCAGCCCCTTGAGAATCACATTAGTGTGCATAACTTTCATGACGTTCTCCTTGATTACATCGACCGATCGGCAACGGTCGCCCGCACGATGTATCGCTGCGGGGCGTTGCCGACAAAATAAAAGGGATAACAGGTCACGAGCGTGAGCACTGGCTCGCCCGTGTCGTCGAGCACGTGCACATCGCCGGGGTCAACGACCTCCATGGCGGTAATGCGATAAACCACGGTCTGGTCCGAAGTGCCGAGTTCAACCAAATCGCCGATTTCCACGTCCTTCAAACCCCGGAAATGGGTATCACGGTGCGCCGCGATGCCGACGTTGCCTGCACTGCCGGGAAACGCAGTGCCTTCCACCAGTCCGGCACCGCGCCGCAGCACGTATTCGGTAGTGCCCTGATAGACGGGGACTTCGAGCTCGATGCCGGGAATCCGGAGCACGGCGATCACCACATCCTGTGCGGTCTCTGCCGCGGCGAGGGGTGACAGCCGGGCAGGCGCAGCTGCACCTGCGTGCACGTCGCTGAGCCAGCCGACCGTGGCCGGTGACTGCACTTCCGCGAACAGCGCCACGCCCTCCCGGCGCTGGTGCTCGCCCCAGTAATGGGCACTGAAAAACACGGCGAGCAGCGTCGTGCCCAGGATCCACAGCGACATTTCGGAGACTTTCATCATCGTGATCTGACTCGTAAACAGGTGGTCCGGGAGAAGTACTGGCAGTGTCGACAAAACCTCGCGGCCTGTCTGTACGAGAACGCACACAGCACGGTCGGGCGCGTAGCAGTGACGTTGGATATTGCAGATTGCGCAGCGGCCTGAGGGCGGCGCGAGGCCTCGACGGGAACGTCAATGCCGCGGCTACAACCAGTACGCGCCGAGTCGCGCAAGGCGCTCCTTGATGCGCAGCCACAAGGCGCGGCGCTGCCAGTCCGCGAGCAGGATCTGCTCAGACTCCACCAGGTCGGCCGCGAACATCGCGTCCATCTGCCGAGCGAACTCCCCGCCCAGCACTACGGCATTGATCTCATCGTTGTGCAGGAAACTGCGCAAGTCCAGGTTACTCGAACCGATGGTCGACCATACACCGTCTATGACTGCGGTCTTGGCATGCATCACCGCCCCGTGCCGCTCGTGGATCTCGACCCCGGCGCGCAACAGCCGCGTGTAATGCGAGCGGCCGAGATGGAAGATCGCCGCTGAGTCGGTATAGCTCGGCAGCACCAGCTTCACTTTCACGCCGCGTTGCGCAGCGCCGGTCAATGCCTTCAGCAACACGGGGTCGGGTCCGAAATAGGCCACCGTAAGGTGGATCTCGGCCTCCGCCCGGGTGATCGCCGACACCAGGGTCTTGTAGATCGGGCTGGCTTCCTCGTCTGCCCGGCTACCGATGGCGCGCACGATGTCGTTACCTTGCGCGACGAGTTCGGGGTAGTAATGTCTCGTGGTGGGCGGCGCGCCCGCCTGCCGAGCCCAGGTGTCCAGGAACAGTCGCTGGAATTCGGCCACGACCGGGCCCTCGATCTGGATATGGGTATCGCGCCAGCCCTCTTCCTCGCCGTCGGGCGTCACCGGCCGTTTTTTTCCGGACCCCGGCTTACCCGAGGGTAAGCTCGAGTAGCTGTCGCTGATGTTGACCCCGCCGATGAAGGCGATGCGGCCATCAATCACCAGCTGCTTGCGATGATCGCGGTGGTTCATGCGCCAGGTCTTGGGGTTCTTCGCCAGCGGGTTCACCGGGTTGAACTCCAGTACCGCGATGCCGCCCTCCCGCAGCCGGTCGAAGAAGGATTGCGGCGTCAGCAGCCCGCCGACGCTGTCATACAGCACGTTGACGTGCACGCCGCTGGCCTGTTTCTCGAGCAACAGCTCGGCAAACTGCTGGCCGAGCTCGCCATCGTCAAAGATATAGGTCTCGAGATTGACGTGGTCGATGGCGGCCCGAATGGCATCAAACATTGCCGCGTGCGTGTCCGGGCCGTCCTGCAGCAAGGTGACCCGGTTGCCCAGCACCAGCGGGCTGTCAATGCTGATGGCCTGCTCGAAGGCCAGGTGTGTGCGCAGGATCCCGGACGCATCGGTCTGGTCCTCCAGTTGCTGCAGGACCCGCTCGCCCTGGGCCGCCGAGATCGTGCCGTGCTGGCCCTGGAACTCGACCACGCTGTGCCCGGCGGAGTCCAGCGCCACGCCAGGCAACGCCGCGCAACCGGCCATGCAGAACAACCCGAGCGCAAGACTTGCCCTCAGGAAGCCAGACCTAGTGGACCCGTCGACCACTGATGAGCTGCAACAGCACCATGATCACCGCGATCACCAGCAGCACGTGGACAAATCCACCGATGGTGGTGCCGGAAACCAGGCCGAGTGCCCACATAACGAGAAGGATTAAGGCAATTGTGTACAACACGATAAGCGCTCCCTTGAACGAGTCGGCGACGGGAACTATTCCCCGGGCTGCTCGCTAGACTGGAGCATGTTCCTTTGGCGCGCTGCCATCTGTGCGGTTCAACACAGACGGACAGGCCCGGCGAAGCGGTAGCCGTTCTGGCCGCCGGCCTTCGCCTCGTACATGGCTATATCGGCGCAGCGCAGCAAACCGCTGGCATCGTCGCCGTCCGGCGGGTAGAGACTGATGCCGATGCTCGAGCTGACCCGCACGGCATGGCCCTCGATGACGTGTGGGGCGCAAATGGCTGCGAGCACTTTCTCGGCCACCTTGGCTGCGTCACGCCGGCATTCGATCTCCGCCAACAGGATCACGAACTCGTCGCCGCCCCGCCGGCACACCGTGTCGCTCTCCCGCACGCAGGCCTCCAGGCGGCGGGCGACTGTCCGGAGGACCTGGTCCCCGAAGTCGTGGCCGTGCGAATCGTTGACATCCTTGAAGCCGTTCAGGTCGATGAACAAGAGCGCCATCTGCTTGCCGTGGCGGTGCGCGAAGCGAACTGCCTGGTTCACGCGCTCCGTCATCAGTACCGTGTTGGCCAGTCCGGTGAGGTGATCGTACCGGGCGAGGTGAGTCATCTGCTCGGACATCAGCCGTGACCTGGCCACATCGTGGAAGACGATGACCGCGCCGGTCACCGTGCCGTCACGGCCGTGGACAGGGGCAGCCGAATCCTCGATGCCCATCTCGGTTCCATTACGCCGCTGGAGCACGCAGCCGATGGCCAGCTCTACTGTGCGGTCCTCTGTGATCGCGCGGTGCGCCGGACTTGGCGCGACGTTGCGTGACGTCCCATCGATGATCTTGAACACCTCGGCCAAGGGTTGGCCCAGCGCCTCATGCCGCGACCAGCCCGTCAAAATCTCGGCCTCCCGGTTCAGGTAGGTCACGGTACCGGTAAGATCCGTCACCAGCACGGCGTCACCAATCGAATCAAGGGTCACCTGCGCACGTTCTTTCTCGGCAAACAAGGCTTCCTCTGCCCGGAGCAGAACGGCCTCGGCCGCCTTGCGCTCGGTGATATCCTCGGCCAGCAACAGGATGGCGCTGGATTCGTTTGCTCCCTGCGCGGTCGTGGCGTGCAGCCGGACCCACAGAATTCCTCCGTTGGGACGCTGCACGCGGACCTCCGCCTGGAACGGTCGCCTGGCCTTGACGGCATCCCGCCACTCGGCGTTTGCCCGCTCCCGGTCATCCGGATGCAGCGACCCGCTCCAGTGCGAACCGCGCGCCAGGTCTTCCGTCAGTCCCGTGATCTCCAGGTAGACCGCGTTGGCATAGAGGCAAACGCCCGCCCTGTCGGACAGGCAGATGCCCAGCGGGGAGAATTCGCACAGCTGTGCTGCCAGCTCTGCACCGAACAGTTCTGATCCTTTCATAGTCTCACCGTGACACATGAATCAATCGCCTAGGTAGGCAGTGACCAGTGTGGCCTGGACGGCAATTTTCTGTCTGTTCGAAAGCGCACGCTACGCGGTGCTGCGCAGGGAGGCGATCGGGCTGGGGTCAGTGGACGCGGTGAGAGACCGTGTCAGGCAACAGCCGGTTGGTTTCCTGCTTCACCACCGCATAGCACTCGCAACTCAGCTGCTCCAGCGCGGGCCGGTCGAGCACGGTGATATGCCCGCGGTGATATTCGATCACGCCGAGCCGCTGCAGCGTGCCGGCGGCCTCGGTGACGCCTTCACGCCGCACCCCGAGCATGTTGGCGATCAGTTCCTGGGTCATGACCAGGTGTTTGTCCGGCAGGCGATCCAGGGAAAGCAGCAGCCAGCGACACAACTGCTGCTCGATCGCATGGTGGCGGTTGCATACCGCGGTCTGCGCCATCTGCGTGATCAGTGCCTGGGTATAGCGCAACAACAACCCTTGAAATTCATCATGGCGGTTGAATTCGGCCAGGAGGGCCCTTCCCGGCAGCTGGAAAGCATGGCCGGCGCTCTGCACGATGGCCCGGCTCGGCGTGGACGCGCCACCCATGAACAGCGCCACGCCCACGATGCCTTCGTTGCCGACCATCGAGATCTCGGCAGAGGCACCGTCTTCCATCACGTAAAGGAGCGAGACGATGCAATCTGTCGGGAAATAGACATGGCGGAGCTTGTCGCCCGACTCGTAAAGAACCCTGCCCAGCGGCATATCCACCAGCTTCAGGTCTGGTGCGAGGCGCTCCCGCACGGCCGCGGGGAGGGCCGCCAGGAGGGCGTTCTGTTGCAACGGGCAGGCAGGACGCATGCAGTGCACTCCAGGTGGGTCCGGAGTTCGGGATCCGGTCGTCTCCTCCCCCAATTGTAGTCGGCCGCTAGTGCTTGTGCGCGCGGTCGTACCCATGCCATTCCAGCGCATCACTGCACCACGACGCGCTTGGCCTTGAAATTCGCCGGCATCACCGCCTGCGGGCCCGCCAGCTGGTTGATCAAGGCAAGCTCCTCCAGCGGGATCGCCGACGGATGAGCCTGGTTGAATTCGCTCACCGTCATGGCGCGCCGCACGCGCACAATGGCGAGGCGTTGGGGCTGGCGGGCCAGGGCCGCTGCGTTGGTGAGGCGGGCGAAGGAGTTCATGGTGGCGCGGAATACCTGCTCATAAGCGGCCCGCTTCGCTGCCGGTGTGTAGGCGAGAATCCGGTAGGTGCGGCCACCCAGCGCGACGAAGGTCACGACCCCCCCCAGCTTCGCCTGTTCGGTCTGCGCCTCGAAAGAACCGCTCATTGCCGGCAGGCCGTTCACCTTCTGCGAGCGGACCTGTCCCGCTGTCAGCCCCTGCTGCGCGAAGAATGCATCGGTCGCTTCTTGCAAACTGCCCGGCACCAGCATGAGCTGTATCAATGCGTCTTCCCCGGGACTGCCCGCCACCACCGCCTGGGTCAGGTTCTGCGTGCGCCAGCCCTGGGGGAAATCGATCCGGAATGCCAACTCCGGGTGCAGAAAGCGGTTTGCCTCGAAATAGCCGTCGCGCGGGTTGTCACCGTAGACCAGCCCGTCGATTTGCGCCAGGTAATCGTCCTCGCCGACACGCCGCGCCGCGGTGGCCGCCGGCAAGGTCACGAGGCGCTTGTTGATTCGCGCAATCCTGTCCTCGGGGTACGGATGGGATGCGAGCCAGCTCGGGACCGGGCTCTGGCCGGCCAGCTGTGCTGATTGTTGCAGGGCCGCAAAGACGTTGACCATTTCGCGGACGTCGTAGCCCTGTTCGAGCGCATAGCGGTAGCCGAGGTCGTCGGCCTGGCGTTCCGCATCCCGACCGTAGCTCAGGAACAGCAACTGCAGGCCACCCGCCGCCAGGTCTCCGAACTGGGCGACCGACGGACTCATTATCGAGCCGATGCCGAGTCCGAGCTGGGCAAGTTGCGCCCGGCTCATCATGGCCACCGAGTGGCGCGCGGTCACGTGCCCGATCTCGTGACCGAGGATGCTCACCAGCTCCGCCTCGTTGCGCAGCAGCGCCAGCAGTCCCCGCGTGATGAAAATGAATCCGCCCGGGGCCGCAAAGGCATTGGGCGTCGGGTCGTCAGCCACGCGGAAGGTCCAGGGCAGCTCCGGCCGCTCGGACGCCTGCGCAAGCTGGGACCCGAGACGGTGCACATAGGCTTGCAAGGCAGCATCCTCGACGAGCCCGAACTGTCGCTCGGCCTGTGTTGCCACGTCGCGCCCGATCTGGATTTCCTGGCTCTCCGAGACCAGTGCAAGCTGGCGATCTCCCGTCACGGGATTGATCGCGCAAGCAGTGAGTGAAATCAAAGCGGCGAGAGCGGGAAAAACGAAACGCGTCTGCATGACTGTCTCCACGATGTTGCCCGTACTGTTTACACCGGCAAAAACTGCTAAAAAAAGCCCGTTTGTGCACGCAGCACAAACGGGCTAATCCAGATCCGAGTCAGCCTGGCTGGGGGTTGCGAAGGCTGACGTCTGGGGTGGAAGTAACGGACCCGGAAAGCTTTCCATCCATGGGATCATTTCTAGGCCGATCGACAGCGCCTGTCTGTGCGCCGACGTACACTAGGGCCCATTTACCGCCGACAAACCCTGTGTGCGGTACCAGACTGACAGCGGTGGCGCACCGCGATAGATTCCCAGACTGCACAAGCCCGCAAACCCGAGGCTGGGGATACCGCCCAGTGGAGATTCACATGGATACCGTCAAGATTCTCGCACTCATTCTGATCGTCGGCGGCGCGCTGGGGCTCGTCTATGGCGGGTTCAGCTACACCAAGGCGACGCACACGACCGACATCGGTCCTTTGCACCTCGAGATGAAGGAAAAGCAGCGTATCAACATCCCGTTGTGGGCCGGACTCGGCGCCCTGATCGGCGGTGGACTGCTGCTCGTCGTACCTCGCAAGGCCTGACACGAACATGATCCAGGCCTTGCGGGATCCCGGTTATGGACGGCCACCTGGTCCTGACCGCGCCAGGGAGCTGAGACGATTGAACGGAAGCGGCAGTGCCACATCAGGTCAGCGCTAAGCGCTGCAGGAGAGCTTGCAATGAACAGTATCAGGACCAGAATGAAGCTTGTGTTGGCGGGGACGCTCGTCGCCCTGGCGCTCGGGGCCTGCGCGACGGCGCCGATGTCCGTCGAAGGCAAGGCAGACATCGAGAAGGACGCCGCCGCCGTACTCAAAACGGCCAAGGCTGCCGACCCGACGCTCGGGCCGGTTTTCAATGCAGCCCCCGGCTATGCGGTCTTCCCGACCGTCGGCAAGGCCGCGGCGGGTATCGGCGGCGCCTACGGCAGGGGCGTGCTCTACGAGCGCGGCCGCGCGGTGGGTTATTGTGACCTGACCCAGGCCACGGTCGGCCTGCAGTTCGGCGGGCAGACTTACTCGGAGATCATCGCCTTCGAGACGAAGGAAGCCGTCGAGACCTTCAAACAGGGCAATTTCAGCTTCGCGGCCCAGGCCACCGCGGTCGCTCTCAAGTCGGGCGCCGGTGCCAACGCGAAATTCAGGGATGGCGTCGCCGTCTTCACCATGGACGAAACCGGGCTGATGTACGAAGCCGCCGTAGGCGGACAGAAATTCAGCTACCAGGCGAAGTAAGCGCGGAGCCACACTCGACTACGCAGGCATTCATGCCGTCGCAGGATATCGATCTCCTGCGACGGCGCGAGCGACCACGACACCGTTAGCCGCTATGGCGGGCTCGCAGCGCCTGGTAGCATTCGCAGGACGCGGCTTCCAGGCCCGCACGATCGAGAACATTGATTTTGCCGCGGGAGTAGCTGATGACATCGTGCGCCTGCAAGTCCCCGGCGGCGATAGTGATGCTGCTGCGGCGCACACCGAGCATGTCCGCCATGTACTCGTGCGTCAGGTTAAAGGATTCGCCTTGCGCCGCATCGTGCGCGAGCAGCAACGCGCGTGCCAGGCGCTGCGGGATCCGGTGATAGCGGACGCAGCCGCCGATCAGCGACAGCTCGACCATCCGCAGGTAAAGATAGTGGCTCACGATCTTGCGCAGTGCGCCCGAATCGCGCATCTCCTGTTGCAGTTGCCCTGCCGTGATGCGCAGCGCCGGCCCTGGAGCGTGCACGATCGCCCGGATCGGCGCCCGGTTGATGCCCAGCAGCAAGGACGCTCCGAGCATCCCTTCCTGCCCGATCAGCGCCATTTCCAGCGGGTTGTGTTCAGGCAAGCCCGACACCAGCGATATCAGGCCGCCGGTGGGAAAGTAGGCATGCTGGTAAGGTTTTTCGACGTCACACAGCAAGGTGCCGAATTCCAGTTCGACCGGTTCGCACGCCGACTGAAACCGCGTGTGATATCGACGTGGCAGTTTGTCGAGCAGCGTGTTGGTAGCTGGGACGGAAAGTGCGGTGACCACGTTAACCTCGCGGTGCGATGATGGTCCGGTCGGCACGATAGATGCGCGACCCCCTCTCGATAGGACCGAGCGTGCACGGCGTCCACGGGCGGCGTCTGTACGTCGCCGCACCATGGCGACACCCTGTGCGCGCCATCAAACAGCGCGCCAGTGACGGTAATGATATTCTCCAGAGATATTGGGCTAGTCAACGGGATGAGCAGCACCATGTCGGACGGTCCTTCGCCCTCGCAGAATCAGTTGCTCGCGGCCCTGCCGATCGCGGCACAGCAGCGCATCATTCCGTATCTCGAACTGGTCGACATGCCGCTGGGCAAGGTGCTCTCTGAATCCGGCGAATCGTCCCGGCAGGTCTATTTCCCGACCAACTCGATCGTGTCTCTGCTGTACGTCATGGAGGATGGCTCGTCGGCGGAAATCTCGGTGGTGGGCAACGAGGGAATCGTCGGGATCGCCCTGTTCATGGGTGGCGAGAGCACCACGAGCCGCGCGATCGTCCAGAGCAGCGGCTACGCCTATCGCCTGACCGGACAGCGCCTCAAGGACGAGTTCAACCGGCATGCAGAGCTGCAGGTGCTGGTGCTCAAGTACACCCAGGCGCTGATCACGCAGATGGCGCAGACCGCGGTGTGCAATCGGCACCACTCGATCGATCAGCAGCTCTGTCGCTGGCTGCTGCTTTCCCTCGACCGGCTGAGGTCCAGCGAGTTGACGATGACGCAGGAGCTGATCGCCAACATGCTGGGCGTGCGCCGGGAAGGCGTGACCGAGGCGGCGGGCAAGCTGCAGCGGCTCGGCGTAATTGATTATCACCGTGGGCGCATCGAAGTGCTGGACCGGCCGCGACTTGAGAAGCTGAGTTGTGAATGCTACGCGGTGGTCAAGCGGGAGACCGACCGATTGCTGCCTTATGTGCACCGCAACGCGCGCGCAGCCGTTCCCAGGGTCTCATAACGCCTTGTTGTAGTCTTCCCTGTTGTTCGTGGAACGGGCCTTGCGGTTCCTGGTGGTCAGGCGCAGCAGTGGCCCGGACTGCAGATCGCCGTCAGTGCCGGTTCGGAAGGTGAGCTCGCCGGCTCCCCCGTCCCTGGGGCGAGGCCGGCGAGCAACACCAGTAAAACCAGGCTAGGGTGCCGCCGCTCCATGTCGCCGCACCTCGATGCTATTGAGCCAGCGGATGTGCCGGTTGCAGCGATTGGCATCCGCCAGCGAAACCAGGGCGATGAGCCCCTCGCGCGTACCCAGCGGCTCGCCATTCTTCTCGTAGAAGACGAGGATCTCGTCGCCCACCGGCGTGTTGCGAATCTCGTGCAGCGAGAACACCACCTGATAGTCGTCGGTGGCGTTGGCCACCACGTACATGTAGTTGCGCGAGTGACGCACATCGTCATCGACCACGCCAGCCGCCGCGAGGATGTCGCGCAACAGCACGCCCCGATAGCCCTCAACGACGTACTTGGGCTCCGGCCGACCGCATCGCATCGGCGTCTCGCCGAACTCGGTGGCCGGCATCGCCCGCAGCGCATCCACGTCCAGCACCAGCATATTCTTCACCCAGCCGCTGACGGTGAGGGTCTTGCTGGCGTACTTGTCGCCGTCGCGGCTGTGGTCGTGTTTCTCCGCAGCTATGGCACCCAGTGACAACAGCATCGCGACCGAGGTGAAGGCCTTGGTAACCTGGATCTCGGCCAGGTCGAAGGTGGTCGATGCGAGGAGGATGAAGCGATCCTGGGCATGCGAAGGTGCAGCCAGGACGAGGGTCAAAAGGGCAGCCGGGAAATATTGCAGGTGGCGTCTCATCTGCAGGTCTCACGATGGTCTTGATGGTGTGGAAGTACTGGAACTGCGCCGGTATTTTGCTGCATTATTGCCATGCCTGACGCGCAAACTGCTTGCCAACCGGAAACAGAACCTATTCATGACACACAACGACGGCAATGATCGACCGGAGTACCTCACCACAGCGGAAGCGGCGGCTTACCTGCGGCTGAAGGAGCGAAAGGTCTATGATCTCGTTCGCCAGGAACAGATGCCCTGCGTCCGGGTTACGGGGAAGCTTCTTTTCCCGAGGCAGGCCATCGATCGATGGCTGATGAACCACCTCAAGGGCGACGAGGGCAATGCAACGCCAGTGGCGCCCGTGCTGGCCGGCAGCCATGACCCGCTGCTTGACTGGGCCGCGCGGGAGTCGGGCTCATCCCTGGCGCAGCTCTGTCACGGCAGCATGGATGGCACGCGGCGGCTGCTCGAGGATCGTGCCATGCTGGCCGGCTTGCATGTGCTTGACCCGAACGACGGCCGGTATAACCAGCCACAGGCGCTCGGCCTGGGCGGTCTGCGCGACCTGGTGCTCATCCACTGGGCCAACCGCACCCAGGGCCTGCTGCTGGCACCGGGCAATCCCAAGGGCATTCGTGAGATTCGTGACCTCGCCGGCGCCGGACTGCGTATTGCGTTCCGCCAGTCGGGCGCCGGCACGGACACCCTGTTCCGCTGGATGCTCCAGCGCGAAGGACTGGACCCGTCGACGCTCGAACTCGTCTCCCACCCCTCGCTGACCGAGGACGACCTCGCCCTGTCGATCCGCGAGGGCGAGGCCGACGTCGGACTGGCGGTGGAGGCGGCAGCCCGTCGACATGCCCTGCATTTCATCCCCGTGCACCGAGAGCAATTTGACCTGGCGATGCGCCGCAGGAACTACTTCGAGCCCGCGCTCCAGCGCCTGCTGGAGTTCGCACGCGGGCCGCGCCTGCGGGACAAGGCCCACAGCATGGGCGGCTACGATGTCTCACGGATCGGCAGCGTGATCTACAACGCCTGAGGCCGGCACCGAGGGCTGCGAGTACGAATTACAGACCGGTTCACGCCGAGCGTTGGCCTGGGCGCCGGCGTAACGCTGTCAGACGACGCGACGGGCTGGCACGTGGGCGTCCGCTTCAGCTTCTGAAGCAAGCCGCATCTTGCCTTTTTGAAGCCTCGCGAGAGCGGGGCTTTTTTTGTTACGCGGCATGCAGGAGCACGGCGAAGTAGTGGCACACGGTGCCGCCCAGGACGAAGACGTGCCACACCAGGTGCCCGAAGCGCAGGCGGGAATCCAGCGCGAAAAAGATCACGCCGACCGTGTAGGAAAGTCCGCCCGCAATGAGCAGCAGGAGCGCCGCTGGAGGCAGCCCAACGATCAACGGCTCGGCCGCCAGGACGATGAGCCATCCCATCAACAAGTAAAGACTGGTGGAGAGGATGGGATGCGACGCCTTGTTGAAGGCCTTGAGCGCCACCCCGATTGCCGCAAAGGCCCACACGCTGCCAAGCAACGTCCAGCCCCAGGGGCCCCGCAGGACCCCGAGCATAAATGGCGTATAGGTGCCTGCGATGAGCAGGTAAATCGCTGAGTGCTCCACCACCCGAAAGAGGCGCTTCGCTCTGCCATGGGACAGGCCGTGATAGACGGTGGAGGAAAAATAGAGCGCGATGGCACTCGCTGAGAAAACGATTACGCCAATAGTGTCCAGCAGGTCACCGTGGCGGGTCGCGGTCGCAACCAGGAATGGAAGGCCCACCAGCGCGGCCAGCAGCCCAAGGCCATGGCTGATGGTGTTTGCCAGTTCCTCCGCGTACGTCTGCCTGCGGCTGGGAAATACGAACCACCGCGGCCATGCGCCCGCGCCTGGCCGCGACGATTCTGTCATCAACGAATCCGGCGTCGAGGTCACCGGAGGACTACAGCCGTCCCGACAGGACGGGGATGAGCAGGATCAACAGTGCTGTAGGGAGCATCACTCCTTTCCCTATTTGCGGTCATTGCCAGCCGCGAACGACTGCGCGAACACGCAGGTAAGCCTAGTGATAGCTATACCAACCAGGGCTTGCCAGATCTGTTCGATATCGAACAGGCGACGTTAAAGTTGGCTCGCTGTGAAGGTATCGCAGCCGGCCGGATCACCGTTGTCAAAGCCCGTGCGGAACCAACGCACACGCTGCGCCGAAGTGCCGTGGGTGAAAGCGTCAGGCAC
Organism: Gammaproteobacteria bacterium; assembly: GCA_047921455.1. Classification (GTDB taxonomy): domain Bacteria; phylum Pseudomonadota; class Gammaproteobacteria; order Steroidobacterales; family XN24; genus XN24. The sequence continues at coordinate 7,029 of JBLRWC010000020.1, read as the reverse complement.
GACGGTGCCCTGCGCCTGGCGCTGCAGGCGGTCGTCCCCGATGGCACTTGCGGTGTTCAGCGCTGCCTCGATATCGCCGGGCTCCAGCCAGTCGTGACGCGCCTGGGCATGGTGGGCCCAGACGCCAGCGAAACAATCCGCCTGGAGTTCCTGCCGCACCAGCAGACCCGTCGCGCCGCTGAGGTCCTCGCCACGCTGGCGCGCCTCCTGGACCTGCTGCACAACGCCAGTCAGCATCTGGATGTGGTGGCCCACCTCATGGGCGATGACATAGGCCTCCGCAAATTTGCCGCCACCGCCGAGGCGCGTTTCCATTTCACGGAAGAACCCCAGGTCGATATAGACCTGCCGATCGCCAGGGCAATAGAACGGACCGACCGCCGCGCTCGCGCTGCCGCACGCGGAAGTGACCCTGTCGTTGAACAGCACGAGACGGGGTGCCGCGTAACGGTCCCCTTGGCTTGCGAACAGTGCCGTCCACACGTCCTCGGTTTCGCCAAGAATCGCGGCAATGAACTCGTAAGCCTGGTCCTCTCCCGGCGCCGGCGCCTGTTGGCTTTGGCTCGGGCGCTCGCCGTCGAGCTGCGCGACCAGGCCGAGCAACTCTCCCGGGCTCTTGCCCAGCAGCAAGCCGATGACTACCACCACGGCGATCCCGCCCAGTCCCAGCCCGCCGGCCGCGCGCATCCCACCGGACCCGCGCCGGTCCTCGACGTTTTTGCTGCGGCGGGCGCGATTCCATTTCATGATGTCGGTTCAGCCGCGTGCCGGGGAAGGGCTAAGCTTGTCGGCGAAATCGTGGTTGACGTCCCGGTGCCCGGCCTCATCGGCGCGCACAGCCACGATGACTTCTCTCAGCCGCGCGTCCTGCGGCAGCTTCCAGTAGTCGATCGCGATTGCTGGCGCCGGCACATTTTCATAGCGACCGCTGTCGATACCCTCAAGGTACTCGGTGTAACTGACGACCGCCTCTTCTTCCAGGTAACCCACCACCCGGTGTGCGGTGCGGCTTGAAAGCAAGTAAAGCAGGAAGAAGGCATTGTAGAAAACACCCTGGGCCAACACGATAATGAAGCGCTCCAGCCGCGACGGCCGGGCGATATGCAGAAAAGTCATCAGGTGCATACGCTCGTTTTCCGCTTCATCGAGCAACGTGCGAATCCAGCTGTCATCGTCCTTCAGGCGTCGCAGTGAACGCAGATGCTGGAGGGCACCACCGACCATGCCGGGTACCGCCGCCACGGTTTCCAGCACCACCGCACGGTGGCCATAGCGGCCGGCGAAGAACACGTCAGCAAAAAAACGCATAAAGCGCACCAGCCCGTAGGCAAAGCGATCCGATAAACCGGACGGCTCGTGGTGGTTATCCAGGGTCACATCGTCGTTCATGTTTCGTCTCCTTTGGAGGCACCGAGGCTACTCCAACGAAGGACGGCGCGCGTGGAGGTGATCAGTGGCCGGGCGGCCACTGGCCGCGCTGTGACGCGGCGCAGGGCAGACAGCTTCAACGGGGCGGATCTGCCGGCGGAGCTGGTGCGGCATCACCGCCGCCAGCACGGACTGCCGTGGCCCCACCTTCATCCTCCCAGGTATTGACTTGCTTTGCTTTGGGCTGCTCGCCTTGCGACGTTGCATGCGGTGATCGGGCGCCCCCTGGGGTGCCTGATTTTTGCGGACTCCCCTTGATCCAGTTAAGGAAGCGCTGCCAGCCTGACTCAGTCGTATTTCTGTTCATCATTCGTCTCCATAAGCGTGCTTCAGCCTAGGAAAATCCGACGCACTGGTCTGTGCGGCAACGTACCGCGCACGGCGCCAGAACACTGGCCCAGGGAACTCGTTACGGGGGGTCGAGCCCGGAAATGGTGATTTGTCCGAGGTGGGTGTAGTGTGCCCACAAGACTGGCCGCAGTGTTGTCGCACCATGAACAAACCCAGAACACCAACCCGGAAAACCGCCGAGAAGCAGCCCAGGTCTGCACCAGCTGCCGACACTGCCGACGAATCGAAAAATTCCGGTTTGCCTATTGTCGGGATCGGCTGTTCGGCCGGCGGACTCGAGGCGCTGGAGAAATTCCTTACCCATGTACCCGCGGACAGCGGCCTGGCCTTCGTCATCGTCCAGCACCTTGCGCCGGACCACGACAGCTCACTCCCCCAGCTTTTGCAGCGCTTTACCCCGATGACCGTCGTCGAGGCCACCGAAGGAATGGTCGTTCAATCCGACCATGTGTATGTCATACCCCCCAATCACGACCTCTCGCTGCTACACGGCAAGCTCCACCTCCTGGACCCCGCAGCTCCGCGTGGCCTGCGCCTGCCGATCGACTTTTTTCTCCGCTCCCTCGCCGAGGATCAAGGGGCCGAAGCGATCGCCGTCCTGCTTTCTGGAATGGGCTCTGACGGTATGCTCGGCCTGCGTGTCCTCAAGGAGAAGGGAGGGCTCACGCTTGTACAGGAACCCACTACCGCCGAGGCTGACAGCATGCCGCGCAGCGCGATCGAGGCCGGCCTTGCCGATATCGTTTCGCCCCCGGAGTCCATGGGCGGGCGGATTGTCGACTACCTCCGGCACCCGGGGCACGACATCCAGCGGGAGCCCGCGCAAGCAGCCGAGATCCTCAGCGCCCTCGACCGGGTGATCATCCTGTTGCGCGATCGTAGCGGCAACGATTTTTCGCACTACAAGACCAACGCCCTTTATCGCCGCATCGAACGCCGCATGGCAGTCCACCAGATCGCCGACCTCGACGGTTACGTCCGATACCTGCGCAGCAATTTCCAGGAATTGGACCTGCTCTTCAAGGAACTGCTGATCGGTGTGACGCATTTTTTCAGGGATCGCGAGGTATGGGAAATCCTTCGCAACGAAGCTCTCCCGGCATTGTTGTCCCGACACCCCGGCGGCGCCGACCTGCGTGCCTGGGTCCCCGCCTGCTCCACTGGTGAGGAAGCCTATTCGCTTGCGATTGTATTCCGCGAGGTCATGAGGCAACTCAAGCCGGAGGCCCGCTTCACGCTGCAGATCTATGCCACCGACCTGGACAAGGAAGCCGTCACCAAGGCGCGCAAGGGCTGCTACCCGGACAATATCGTGGCGGACGTATCGCCGGAGCGGATAGCGCGAGACTTTATCCCCGAGGAAGGCGGCGGCTACCGCATAGCGAAGGCGATCCGGGAAATGGTGGTGTTTGCGCCGCAAAACGTCATCTCCGACCCCCCCTTCACCCGGCTCGACCTCATTTCCTGCCGCAATCTTTTGATCTACCTTGGCGCCCAGGCGCAGAAAAAACTCTTGCCCAGGTTCCATTACGCCCTGAATCCAGGCGGACTGCTGCTGCTTGGCAGTGCCGAGACAACCGGCAACTTTGGCCATCTGTTCACGCCGCTCAACAACAAGGCACGCCTTTACCAACGGGTCGAACGCAAGCTGGAAATCGGGGAAATACCGTTCCCCGAGAAAATGCCGAGGATGGTAACCCTCGCTTCTCGCTTCTCATCCGGCAAGGGCGAAGACGACCTGGGCCAATTTACCGACCAGCTGATCCAGCAGAACTTTTCGCCCGCGGCCGTGCTGGTGAACGCGGACGGCGACATCCTCTATATCAGCGGACGCACGGGAAAGTATCTCGAACCCGCCGCCGGCAAGACCAACATGAACCTTCACGCCATGGCGCGTGAGGGGCTTCGCGAGGCGTTGCTGGGCATGGTCCGAAAGGCCGTGAAGGAATCCCAGCCCGTTCACCTCAAAGGATTGCAGGTCCGCACCGACGGCGCGACGCAACTCGTCGACGTAACCCTGCAGAGAATCGACCGGCCCACCCGCCTCCGTGGACACGTGCTGGTCGTATTCAAAGATCTGCCGACGCCGTCCGCGCGACGCAAGGCCAACAAGCGCGCCGCGGCCGAAAAGCACCCCGAACTGGAGCAGGAGCTGGTCCGGGCTCGCGAGGCGCTGCAAGTCACGCAGGAGGAGATGCAGACCACGGTGGAGGAACTCAGGTTGAGCAACGAGGAGCTGCAATCCACCAATGAGGAATTGCAGTCCTCCAACGAAGAGCTCACCACCTCCAGGGAAGAACTGCAATCAATGAACGAGGAGCTTCAGACGGTGAACGCCGAGCTGGAATCCAAGGTGGACGATCTGACCTCGGTGCGCAACGACATGACGAACCTGCTAAACAGTACCGAAATCGCGACGATCTTTCTCGACAACGAGATGCAGCTGCGCCGGTTCACCACCCATGCCACCCAGCTATTCAAGCTGCTTCCGACTGACGTCGGGAGACTGCTGTCCGATATCGTCAGCGATCTCGACTATCCCCAATTGCATGCAGACGCCCACACGGTGCTGCGCACACTGAACTTCAAGGAGAACGAGGTCTCTACGCACGACGGCCGCTGGTACCGGGTTCGCATCATGCCCTACCGCACCCAGGACAACGTCATAGACGGCGTGGTCGTCACGTTCATCGACATCACGGAAGTCAAAAAACTGGAGGCGCAACTGCGCGAGCACGGGAAGTAAACGAACCCGCTGAACTTTATTGGGGCCGGTTGAAGTCCGGTGCGATCTACCTTTCCGCCTCGGCCTGCTTGATCTTGCCGATATCGAACAGCGTGACACGAACCGTCGGCGGGGCGTTCGGGGACTCTGACCGCCGGCAATCCAGGTAGGCTTCGAAGGTCGTGCGATCGGGGCGTGCCATTTGAAGAACCGCGCCAAACTGCCTAGTTTCGGAATCTTCGATAATGTTCATAAGCATGCGGTGCCAACGATCCTGGTCCGGGGTCGAGACGAAATGAGCCAGCGGCTTACCCGCCAGGGCAGCGCGCTCAACACCCAGCATTTCCGCTCCCGCCAGGTTGCTCTCGGCAATCCGGCCTGCGCGGTCAACCGCTAGATAGCCGACCGGCGCATCTTCGTAGTATTCGAGATAACGATTCCGCATCTCCTCCAGTTCGTCGAAGGTCCTTCGCTGTTCCTCAATCTGCATTTCCAGCTCGAACTTGTGTACCAGGAGTTCATGCAACATGGTTTCCGCCGGCTTGGTCTCCAAGCCAGCGAGAGACAAATTTGAAAATACCTGGTCCGCCTTGGCCCTCAGTGCCTCGCGTTCTTGCATCCAGTCTTTCTTCTGCTTCAATCGAAAAATCCTCGAAAAATGCCAACCGGAACCAACCCCTGCCGGGAAACGGAAGCCGCGATCGGCTGTAGTTGAATCAAGCATAAGCTCTCGCCGCAAAGCCGTCCATGTCGATGCTGACGTTTTCGGGTGTTATTCACAGGCAAGTTCAGTTTTGTGACGGCGTGCCACAAATGACGCATGGCTGTTCCGTATATTTCCGCCACAGTAGATCTTTCCTGCAGCACAGTGCCGACGGAGGGGGTCTATGCGAAGATCAGCTGTTAGTGCGGGTAAATTACTCTGCCTGGTTCTGGCTTGCTCCTGTACGTTCGGCGTCACCGGCGCAAACATCGGCACCGATGGCGGTTTCCGATTGCTGAAACTTGATGGCTACCTCGTCAAGTGGGGCGAGCACGCGCTTGGGGCTGGCGCCACCGTAAGCTATGCGTTCGTGGCTGCCCCGATGCGCTTCGACGAGGCGCGGAATTGTCGTGAACTCGTGCCGGTGACCGACCTGGCGGCGCGCAATGGCATTTCCGAGGCAACGCTGCATGCGGAAGCGGCTGCTGCGTTCCGTGCCTGGGAAAAGGCCGCGAACATCACCTTTATTCCTGTCGATGATCCCGACCGGGCAGATATCCTGATTGGCGCCCAGGGCCAGCCCGTCGGCCGCGCCTTTGCAAACGTCGCGTACCAGCCTGGCAGCACTGATGGCGTCAGGACCATTGACCGGTCGCTGATTTGCCTGAACCCCGAACAGCGATGGAAAGTAGGCTTCGACGGCGATATCGATGTCTACGACATGCGCTACACGCTGGTGCACGAGATCGGACATGCGATCGGCCTGGATCACCCCGGCCCGACCGGACAACTCATGTCGTTCAGGTACACCGAGACATTCAGTGGTCTGCAGCCCGGAGATTTTCATGGTGTTCGATTGCTGTATGGGAACAGCACGAGCCGCATGGCGGCCGGCGGGGGCCAAACGCCCCCGCCGCCAGAGTCTACCCCAGTTGATACTGAGCGACTCACTGCTCTTCCTTGATCAGTATTTCCGCGACTCGGTCTTGTACTCCGGCGCGTCCTTCAGGGAATCCTTGGTGGCATCGACACTGAAGTCATAACCGTCACGGTCGTCATTCAAGCGGCGCTCGATTGAATCCCACGAAATAGCAACTTCCTTCGCGCCCAGACCGAGGAAACCCCCGACTTCGACAACAACTGCGACAATCTTGCCGTCCTGAGCGATGACCAGGTCACCGATGGTGCCTACCGTCTTGTTGTCTGAGCGGGACTTCAGGTCGGATCCGATCAGATCATCGGCTCCAAAGGAGTTGGCCGGCACGCTTGACAGGTAGGTTTCATGGGGCTTTCCGTGCTGCATCGCACGATCTGCGGCCATGCGGTGCTCTTGGGCCCGATCCGCGGTCGACATGCCCTTGTCCTTCTGGGACTGTGCCGGCATCTGCCGCTGTTCCTGCGTGGTGCGCTGGTCCTTGGCGGCCGGTTGGCCGGCAGGCGGCTCCGTCGCGAACGCTGAACCAATTCCAAGCGTAATCGCCGGGGCCATTAGTGCATAGGCTGCAAGTGTTGGCAGGCTTTTCATAGAGTATCTCCAGTTGAATTCCGAATGGCAGAATAGCCATCGAGGACACCCAACTTACGGCCTTCTCGTGTCGGGGTCTGTTCGCTGACCAACCAAGGCAGGTGGACCGAACACCCGGCTCCCACCTGAGTAGCTCACCGTATGCAGAGCCCGGCGGGGTTTGCAGGCGCCCCCGCCGAGAGACGCCGCGCAGATACTTTCATCAACGTCAGCGTCCACGCCGAAGCGGCAAGCCACTCTAGCCCGCTTTATTCATGAACCTTTGTCTGAGAGGCGATTTTTGCCCACGCGGGTGCG
>JBLRWC010000019.1:18964-47855 GCA_047921455.1 Gammaproteobacteria bacterium | reverse complement strand
AACTTCATTCTCGCCATGGTGAATTAACTCCTTACGCCGGGCGAATCTGGCAGAGAGAGGCCTTGGTTTCCTGCATCGCAGTCACCGAGTCATAGCCGTAGGTGAACGCGTCGTTACACGCGGAACCACGGACGTATGGCGCTGAGCCCTCGGGGTACTTGTCGAGCAGGTCCTTGCCTTGGAACCATCCACCGAAGTGGAAGGGTGTGAACACAACGCCACGACCAACGCGGGGCGTGATCATTGCCTTCACCTTGATACGGCCGCCTTCCGGCCCGTCCAGCCAGACCATCTGGCCGTCCTTGATCCGGCGATCGTTGGCATCGGCCGGATTGATCTCGACGAACATATCCTGCTGCAGCTCGGCCAGCCAGGGGTTCGAACGCGTTTCCTCGCCACCGCCTTCGTACTCCACAAGGCGGCCACTGGTGTGCACCAGCGGGAAGTCCTTAGAGAAGTCCTGCTGCTGGATGGAGGCATACCGCGTCGGCAAGCGCCAGAAGGCCTTGCGGTCCTCGTACGTCGGATAGGGATCGACCAGGTCTCGGCGGGCCGTGTAGAGCGGCTCACGATGCAATGGGATCGGATCCGGGAAGTTCCAGACCTTGCAACGCGCCTTGGCATTGCCAAAGGGCGCGCAGCCGTGCTTGATGGCCACTCGCTGGATACCGCCCAAAAGATCGTTCTTCCAGTTCCGGCCCTCTGCCGCGGCCTTTTCCTCGGCAGTGAGGTCATCCCACCAGCCAAGCTGCTTCAGCATGGCATGATCGAACTCCGGATAACCGTCCTCGATCTCGGCGCCCTTGCTCCACGAATCTTCGGCCAGCAGGTTGACGCCTTCGTACTCGACACCGAAGCGGGCGCGGAAATTGAGGCCACCCTCGGCCACGGGAATACTGGTGTCGTACAGCACCGGCGTGCCGGGATGTCCCATTTCGGGGGTGCCCCAGCAAGGCCACGGCAGGCCGTAGACCTCGCCGTCGCACGGTCCGCCTTCCGCCCTGAGCGTCGTCGTGTTAAAGGTGTGCTTGTTTGCGAGCTGCCGCTTGAGACGCTCCGGACTCTGGCCGGTGTAACCGATGGTCCACATGCCGCGGTTGATTTCGCGAGTGATGTCCTCGACCAGGGGCTCCTCGCCGTTCACCTGGATGTTCTTGAACAGCTGTTGCTCGTAGCCGAGCTTCTTCGCCAGCTTGTACATGATGGTGTGATCGGGCAGCGACTCGAACAGCGGCTCGATGAGTTTCTCGCTCCACTGCAGGCCTCGATGGGACGCCGTGCGCGAACCGTAGGTTTCGAACTGCGTGCAGGCGGGCAGCAGGTACATGCCGTCCTTGGTGCGGTCCGGCAAGACGGCCGTGTGCGTCGGATAGGGATCGACCACGACCAACAGGTCGAGAGCCTCCATCGCCTTTTTCTGCTCGGCGCCGCGTACCTGGCTGTTCGGCGCGTGGCCCCACATGAACAGCGCCTTCAGCGCGGTCTTCTGCGAGACGTTTTCGTCGCTCTCGTTGACGCCGTCATACCAGCGCGAGACGGTGATGCCCCTGAGGTTCATCGCCTTCACCATGTTGGCGCCGTCAGCGTAGCTGGCCTGGTCGAAGCGATTCTTGACCCACTCGTAATCGACATCCCAGACGCGTGCCCAGTGCTGCCAGGAGCCATCCGCCAGGCCGTAATAGCCGGGCAACGTATCGGACAAGAGGCCGAGGTCGGTGGCGCCCTGCACGTTGTCGTGACCGCGGAAGATGTTAGCGCCGCCGCCGGATACGCCGACGTTACCGAGCGCCAGCTGCAACACGCTGTAGAGGCGGGTGTTGTTGTTGCCGACGGTGTGCTGCGTGCCACCCATGCACCACACGATGCAGCCAGGGCTGTTGTCCTTCATGGTCTGCGCGGCCCGCTTGACCTCGTCACCCGGAATCCCGGTGACGTTCTCGACGACGTCGGGGGTCCACTTGGCGGCCTCAGTGCGGATCTCGTCCATGAACGCAACGCGCTTGCGGATGAACTCCTTGTCTTCCCAGCCATTCTCGAAGATGTGCCAGAGCATGCCGTAGATCAGCGGCACGTCGGTGCCCGGCCGGAGGCGCAGGAACTGGTCCGAATGCGCGGCCGTACGGCTAAAGCGCGGATCCGCCACGATGACCTTGGCGCCATTCTCCTTGCCGCGCAGGATGTGCTGCATCGAGACCGGGTGGGCCTCGGCGGCGTTGCTGCCGATAAAGAAAATGTACTTGCTGTTCTGCATGTCATTGTAGGAGTTCGTCATCGCGCCGTAGCCCCAGGTATTGGCTACGCCGGCGACGGTCGTCGAATGACAGATGCGCGCCTGGTGGTCGACGTTGTTCGTGCCCCACATGGCGGCGTTCTTGCGATAGAGGTACGCGCCCTCGTTGCTGAACTTGGCCGAACCGACCCACATCACGCTGTCCGGGCCATGCTTGGCGCGAAGATCCAGCAGCTTGTCGCCGATTTCATTGATCGCCTGGTCCCATGACAACCGCTGCCACTTGCCGTTGACATTCTTCATCGGGTACTTGAGGCGACGCTCACCATGACCATGCTCGCGCAACGCAGCGCCCTTGGCGCAATGGGAGCCGAGGTTGATGGGCGAGTCGAAGTCGGGCTCCTGGCCGGTCCAGACGCCGTTTTGCACTTCGGCGATGACACCGCAGCCGACGGAACAATGGGTACAGACCGAGCGCCTGAGCTCGATCGCCCCCCGCTCCATCGTCCGGGCCGCCTGGGCCTGGGAGCGCTGCATCATTGCCGGCGGCAGCGTGGACGCAATTGCGCCGGCGCCGAGCGCCAGCCCGGTGCGGCGCAGGAATGTACGCCGGTTGATCGCCCGACCAAGCACGCCGTTCAGCGCGCCGGTGGATTCAGTGGAAGGAAGGTTGGATTTCTTAGTCAGCTTCATCGCCGATTCTCCGCAGTTTGACCGATTGGCAACACATCTAATCCCCCCGGGACTAGATGCGGGCCTTCTGGTAGTAGGTTCGGATGTGCGGCGTCTCGTGGTAACCCTTTTCATCGGGTTGGGACACCGGCGTCACTTTCGGTGCGGCTACCGCCGTACCCGTCGCAACGACCATTGCAGTTGCGCCGCCCGCCACCGCAAGTCCCTTGAGGAACCGGCGCCTGCCGTTGGATTCCATCTTAGTATTCAGGCTCATTGTGCTCTCCACTTGAGTCCGCCTCCAGTTACAAAACCTAAATCTCAGCTGAAACTCGACGTCGCCGAAGGCGTCGCCAGGAATTCGTTGAGATACCGTTTCTCCACCTCGATGAACTGTTCTCCCAGCTGCCCGACCGCACGATAGAACCGTGCCGACGGCGCCGACTGCATGTCGCGGAAGAAGCGACCCATCCAGGGCGAAATATGGCGATCGAAAAAGCCCGCTTGCTCTTCGAGCGAGGCGGGCTCGTCGCCAGCATTGATCATCGCCATGACATCACAGATCGCCGCGGCATGATCTTCAGGCTCCTTGACGCCTTCCTGGCGCTCGAAACCCAGCATACGAAGTTCGTCACGCAGCCGCGCAAGCGGCTGCTCCATCAGGAATCCGGTCACGTACCAGGACCCGTAAGGCACCAGTTCGCCGCGACCCACCCCGATAAAGAGATCGTGGTACTCCTCCTCGAGCTCCGCGGGTGAACAGCGTCCGGCTGCCGTGCCCAGCATGCGCCAGGCCGCGCCGAGAAGGTCATCGCTCTCCACTGTTTCCGCGTCGATTTCAGCCAGCAAGCTGAGCATTTCTTCGTCCGGCGCCGCGCTCAGCAACTGGGCCAGCAGGCTCCAGGCGTTGGCGCGCAGCACTTCGTCGGTCGCTACCGAACCGATTGCGCTCCCCTGCGAAACGTCTGTCCCGACGCCAGCCGCAACTTCAGTCATCGAATGCTCGTCTTTCTCATTATGCTTAATCATTCTGCAACAACCGGGCCATCAAAAGATGAAAAAAAACGACGAAAAAAGAACGTTTGCAACAATTTAAACCCTCGGAAAATGCGTATTAGGGACATTCTGTCGCCCCACCTGGTACAAAACGCACCAATTTCATGGTTCAGGCAACAGGGCCAGCACCCTTCCCACCAGACTTGAACATGTCCTTGACGCGGCAGTGCTCACACATCTGCAAGCGGCGACGGGACTCTTCATCCTGGAACATCCAGTGGCCTTCCAGCTTGCTCATCATCGATTCGAGCAGGGAGCGGGTCCCGAAAGGCTTGCCGCAGGCCACGCAGCAGAACGGCGGCTCCTCGTGCAGGATTCTTGGTTGCTGGCGCAGCTCCGCATCATAGAGAAAACGCGTGTGCAGCTGGATGGCGTCTTCCGGGCAGGCCGTCTCGCACATGCCGCACTGGACACAGTTCCACTCGGTAAATTTCAGCTGCGGCAACTCGCCTCCGGCGCCAAGCGCAGCCACCGGGCAGACGCTGACGCACCCCATGCACAAGGTGCAGGCATGCTTGTCCACCTTGATCTCGCCAAATGGCGCGCCGGCGGGCAGTTCGGCGGTCTTGCGCGGCGTGGGCGCATGCCGGTAAAGGTGCTCGATGGCCAGCCGCAGGATCGCGCGCTTGTCGTCCGGCAACGCAAATTTCGCCGGCTTGACCAGCGTCTGCTCGGGCAAGTCACGCCACCAGCCGGCGGGATCCTGCGCCGCGCCCGCGCTGTTCACCACCATGAGACTGGCAGGCGCAAATCCCATGCCCTCGAGAATGCCGCGACCAAAACTCACCTGGGCCTCGACCTCGGCCACCATCCGGCGGGGCGCGCTGTCGGTCACGACAATCACTACCGAGCGCGCGCCGTAAGCCAGCAACGCAAGCCAGGTATCCAGGCCGACTGAACCGATTTCCTCGACTTCGAAGGGCAACACGCTTTCGGGCATCGCCGGACCCAGCTTGTCCAGCACCGCTGCACGAGACCAGGCGTCGTGGATCAACATCACGGGGTTTTCGCCGCCGGCATCGCGGAAGCCCGCGAGCAGCATCTTCAGGTGGGCCAGCAGGTCGTTGACCGCGGGAAAGGCGTAACTCATCGCCCCGCTCGGGCAGGCCGCGACACAACTGCCGGCACCCTGGCAAAGATAGGGGTCCACGCTGACCTTGTCGCCGATCGAGGTAATGGCCACCGTGGGACAGGCGTCGATGCAACGCGTGCAGCCCGTCAAGCCGCTGCTACCGTGCGCGCAGATGTCAGGGTTGTAATTGAAGTACTTGGGCTTTTCGAACTCGCCCTGCATTTCCGGGATTTCGTTCAGCGCCCGCTCGAGTGATTTTTCGCTGCCGCGTGGCGCGTAATAGCCGACCGGTGGAATGTCGTGCGACAACAATGGCGGGTCGGACAGGTCCAGCACCAGGTCAAAGAAGGACCCCGCCGAACCCGCCGCCTCGCTGAGCGACACGACCCCGTCCGGCGTATCGAGATTCACGCTGAACCGCCCGAGGCGTCCCTGCACCTCGGGGCGCCCGCCGCGCACGATCACCCGGCCCTCGCGCGTGCCTGGCTCGGCACGCTCGGCCGAGGGCACCAGCAATGTGCACGACGTGTCATCACCCAGGCGCCGGGCTGCCGACAGGGCCGCGTCTTCCGCGCCGATGATGACCAAGCGGCCGGCGGTCTGGTAGGTGACAATCGAGGTTGGCTGACCTTCGACAGTAATTGGCATCTGCAGCGCTTGGGCCCGCGCCTGGCCAGCACTCGTGTTAGCGGGAAGCTCAGGCATTTCGGGTAGGTTCCTCGTCGTCATCCTGGGTGTTTTCTGCGACTTTTTCCTGCGGCTCAGCGTCGGCCGCGTCGGTGCTATCGGCGTCACCAGCGGTGGCGGCGGTCGCCGCCGTGGCCATCGCGCCGACCTCGCCAGCCGGCGTCTCGCCACCTTGTGCCAATTCAGCGTCCGCAGATGCGGCGCCCTCCGCGCCCTCCGCGCCCTCACCGCCTGCATCCCGCGCCGCCTGCAACTGCTTCTCCAGCAAGCGTTGTGCGGCGTGTTTCATATCGGCCGTCACGAGGTCTCCGAGTGCGGGGTAGTTCCGGAAGTCCTCGGTGTAATCATCCAGCTCACTGATGACGTTGAACTTGCTGCTGCGAAACAACTTCCTCAACGCCTGCTTGCGCAAGGCGGCGCTGACGCGCGGCGACATGAACCCGCTGAAATCCGAGTCTTCCGTCAACGACTCGATCGGCGGCATATCCTCGTCCCCGGGCGGCAGCGTTTCTGCCTCGCTCTCACCTGCTGCGTCATGACGCGCCGCCGACGCGGGGTCGACCGGCGCGGGCGCCGGCACGGGGGCATCTGCAACATCGGTGGGACGCACGGTGCTGTCGGCCTTGAGCCGCGACCAGCGCCGCAGAAATGGCTCGCCAGGGACGTCTCGCTCGTCTTTCGCGCCTTCGGGCGACGACTTCAGTCGTTCTCTGTCACTCATATACCGATCAATCCTGCTGCCCCTTCTCGGGCCAGTCCTTGCGGCGGCGCTTGCGCGGCGGCTCGGGCTTGAAGTGGGCCATCACGAATTCCTCGAGCTGCGCCAGGATCGTATCGGGGATCGGCACGGCAAAGACCTTGTAATCAGCCTCGCACGCACTGACCGACTCGTCGTGGTCCGCCGTGACCGAAACCGGCGTCAGCTCTTTGCCCTCTTCCGCGCAGACGATGAACAGCGAGGGCTGGGCGCCCGTCAGGTTGAACCAGTAGGTTTCCGCCGCGTCCTTGTACAACTCGAGCCGCAGGCCGTCCCAGAGATACCGGGCGCCGTCGTCGCTTTCCTGCAACAACTCGCGCCGCACCTTGCCGGCCGCGAACCGCTCGCCGGTAAGCACCGCCACGCCTTCCCAGTTCACGACGCTCCAGCCGGAACGGCTGATTTCCTTGCGCGCCAGGACCACCGCGACAGGAATCTCTACAAGTACGATTGGACGCATGATATGGAAACTGTTGCTCCGCAGCGTATGCCAAGGGTTTTCAGAATCGGGTAGCCTACCAGTTCGCCACCTGCTGCGCTTGCCGGGAGACCGACGGCGACTCAGGCCGGCAGAGAATACGGAATGCTTCTTGCTTGACACAAGAGTTGACACCAGGTTCCAGGGACCCGGACTCTGCGGGCAGCAACCACGGGGAGAGCGCCATGGCGCGAGCGACCACCAGCAATGAAACCCGCCTGACCGCGGCACCGGAAGACGGCAACGCCGCGGACGACCTGCCCCGCTTCATGAGCGTGCGCCAGATCGCACGCTATCTGCAGGTCAACGAGAAAAAAGTCTACTCCCTGGTGGCGGACGGCGTGATTCCGGCTACCAAGGTCACCGGCAAATGGTTATTCCCACGCGACCTGGTCGACCAGTGGCTGCTGGAATCCAGTCATGGCGGGCTGCTCGCGGACCGGATGCTGATCGCCGGCAGCGATGACCCGATTATCTATCGCGCCATCATGCATGTCGCCAACGAGATCCAGGCGCGCGCACTGATCAGCTATACCTCCACCGGAACCCAGCTCGGCCTGTCGCTGCTCGCCCGGCGGCGCGCTGACATTTGTGGCGTGCACTGGGGACCCGCCGAGGAAAGCAAGCAGCGACACCCCGCGCTGCTGAAGCAGCACCCCTCGCATAACGACTGGATCCTGGTGCGGATTTTCCTGCGCGAACAAGGGCTCATGGTGGCGCCCGGCCTCGCCGGCAGCGACCCCGAGCTACTGTTCGCGCATGAGAACCGCTGGGTCATGCGCCAGGAAGGCGCGGGATCGCAGCGCTTCCTGCAGGAAATCATCACGCGACATGGCCTCAACCCCGCCGCTCGCCGGATCTCCATGCGAGCCTATTCGGAGCGCGACGCCGCGTCCTCCATCGCCATGGGCTATGCCGACGTGGGCATCGGCATTCGCGCCGCGGCGACGGAATTCGGCCTCGACTTCATGCCTATCGGCTGGGAAGCCTTCGATTTCGCGATGCACCGCGGAATGTTTTTCCGCACGCTGTTCCAGAAACTGATCGACTACCTGCGCAGCACCGAGTGCCAGCGGCTGGCGCAGAAATTCGGCGGCTATGACTTCCGCCAGACCGGCAACCTGGTGTGGCCGGTCTGACGATTCGCGGCTCAGGCGATATCAAGCTGCTCGGAAATCTCCCGCCGCACGCCGAGACCCGGTAATTCGAGGGTCACCCGGGCGGCCACCGGATTGCCAGGCTTGAGCTTGCCCGAGGCTACCGCTTCGCGCACGGCCTTTTCGATCTCCCGCTGGGAGGTGATCCCGACGACCTTGAGAAACTTGCGAATCTCGAGGTTGAATTTTTCTTCGTCCAGCGCTGCTGTGGTCATGGGCTATTCTCCGTGGTTTCGTCGTAATGAATTCTAACGGGCTCTCAGGCGAGTTCACCATCACTCGGTCCCAGCTGCAAGCGGCGCTCCAGCGTTTTCCTCGAGACACCCAGCCGCCGTGCCGCGGCTGACTTGTTGCCGCCCATGGCACGCAATACCCGCGCCATGTGGTGTTCCTTGACTTCCTCGAGCGTCCAGTCGAGTGGATATTCGGCCACTGGCCGGTCGTCGCGCACCGGCGCGGCAGTGAGCGTGTCGAGTACCAGCTCGCCGAGCATCAGGCTGCGCTCAATGACGTTTTTCAATTCGCGGACATTTCCGGGCCAGGCATGTTCACGCAACCGGCTGATCACGCCGGCATCCAGCAGCAAGGGCTCCACCCCGAGCTCGACGGACAATTGTTCCATGAAGTGCTGTGCCAGCGTGGCGATATCGTCGCGCCGGTCGCGCAGCGGCGGCAGATTGACCTGGGCCACGTTCAGCCGGAAATAAAGGTCCTCGCGAAAGCGCCGCTCGCGCACCAGCGCCACCAGGTCGTGCTGCGTCGAGGCCACGATGCGCACGTCCACCGGTGTTTCCTGGTCGGCGCCGACCGGCCGCAGCGCGCCTTCCTCGAGCACGCGCAATAGCTTGACCTGCAGAGAAAAAGGCATCTCGCTGACCTCGTCGAGATACAAGGTGCCGCCGCGCGCCGCGACGAACAGGCCCTCGCGGCCCTGGTGGGCGCTGGTGAATGCACCCTTGGTGTGACCGAATAACTCACTTTCCAGCAGGTCGGGCGCGATGGCGCCGCAATTCACCGCCACGAACTCGCCGCGGCGGGAACTCGACGCGTGCAGCCAGCGCGCCACCAACTCCTTGCCGGTACCGGTCTCACCTTCTACGAGCACCGTGCCCGGCAGCGGCGCGATCCGTCGGATCAGGTCGCGCACCTGGCGCATCTGCGGACTGTCGCCGATCAGCGCACGTTCATGAATGGAGGCGCTGTCGCTCTCCGGCAGCCGGTCCGGCGACCGCGCGGGGCCGCGTTCCATGGCGTGCCGCCGCAAGGCAGCCAATGCGCCCTCGGGCTCCACTGGCTGCTCGAGCACGTCGACAACCCCTCGGCGCAGCGCGTCGATGACAAAGCCGGAGTCGGGCTCCCTCGCCGTCAGCAGGATCCGCGCGGGCGTTCCGTCGCGCAGCAAGTCATCGATCCAGTCCAGCGCCGGTCCGTCCGGTAATTTCGCCGCCACGAGCAGGAAACCGAAATTGCAGCGCTGCAACAACGTGCTGGCCTTGCGCGCGCTTTCCGCCGAGTCAACCAGTGCGAAATGCTTGCCGAGGCCGGAGCGCAAGCGACTCCGGTAAGCAGGATCCCCGCCCACGATCAGCACCGAAGCGCCCTTCAGTGCGACGTCGGCTGCTTGTATATCGTCGTTCAATGCGTCGCTCCAACAGAATATCTTGCCGATGCCGCGGCGGAGATGCTAAACGGCACGTCAGAATTACACAATATTCTCGCATTAATGCATCAAAATGTCTCATTGGGTCAAATTTTCCGGGGTACCTCCTGAATCAACGGCCAAGGAATGACATTGCAGGCGGGTTTGGCCGACAATGGCACCCAATTTGCATGACTTGGGCCACGCCAGGCCGCTCCTGGCGCGCGCCGCCCGGTCCCACGTACCGCCAAACCAGGACAACCTACCGGCAAGATGAACGACTTTTCCAACGCCTTCGCCATGGCGGCCCGCCTCGTCTTCGGATTCGATCCCGACCTCGTCGAGATCGTGATGCTGTCGCTGTACGTCAGTATTTCCGCCGTGCTGCTCGCCGCAATCGTCGCCCTGCCGCTGGGCGCCACCGTCGGCATGTTCCGGTTCCCTGGCCGACGGGCTGTCATCATCCTGTTGAACGCCCTGATGGGGCTGCCGCCCGTCGTGGTCGGCCTGGTGGTCTACATGATGCTGTCGCGCTCGGGCCCGCTGGGCGAGTTCGGCCTGTTATTCACACCTGCCGCCATGGTCATTGCCCAGTTCATCCTCGTCGTGCCGATCGTGGCCGCGCTGACCCGCCAGACCGTCGAGGATCTGCACGAGGAATACGACGAACACCTGCGCTCGCTCGACGCCAGTCGCCTCGACAGCATCAGCACGTTGCTCTGGGACGGCCGTTTCCGGCTCATGACCGCCGTGCTGGCCGGCTTCGGCCGCGCCATCGCGGAAGTGGGCGCCGTGCTGATTGTCGGCGGCAATATCCTGCATCACACCCGCGTGATGACCACGACCATCGCGCTCGAAACCAGCAAGGGCAATCTCGCCCTGGCGCTTGCGCTCGGCCTGGTGCTCATTATCCTCGCGGCCGGCGTCAATGCCACCGCGACCCTGCTGGGAGAATCCGCCCATCGCCGCCATGCCTGACAACCTCACGCGCCAGCCTTCCAAGGGATCGGCGTCTGCCAACCCGTTGATGCCGCTGCGCGTCAACGGCCTTTGCTACGCCGCTGGCGGCAAGCAGATTTTGCGGGACGTGTCGTTCGAAATCGGCGCCGCGCCACGCACGATCGTGCTCGGTCCGAACGGCGCCGGCAAAAGCGTGTTGCTGAAACTTTGCCATGGCTTGCTGCGTCCCGCAGCCGGCGAAATCCGCTGGGCCGGCGGCACGCCCGACCAGGTGCGCCGCCGCCAGGGCATGGTGCTGCAGCGACCCGTCTTGCTGCGCCGCTCGGTAGCGGGCAACCTGCTGCATGCGCTGGGCGTACGCGGCGTGGCGCGATCACGCCGCGCCGCACTGGTCGCCGAAGCGTTGCAAGCGGCCGGCCTCGCGAACATCGCCCGCCAGCCGGCCCGCACCCTGTCCGGGGGCGAACAGCAGCGCCTTGCCATGGCGCGCGCCTGGGTGCTCAAGCCCGACGTGCTGCTGCTGGACGAGCCCTCCGCCAATCTCGACCCGGAGGCGACGCGCGCCATCGAAGACCTGATTCTCTCTTTCGAGGCCGCGGGCACGCATATCATCATGACCACGCACGACATCGGCCAGGCCCGCCGCCTCGCCAACGACGTGCTGTTCCTGCACCAGGGGCGCTTGCTCGAACATTCTCCCGCGGCCCGTTTTTTTGCCGCCCCCAGCCACCCGGCCGCGGCGCGCTTTATCGGCGGCGACCTGCTCGCCTGAACAATGGCGCCGGATGGCATAATGCACCGGCCATGACTGCAACCCCGACGCCCCGACCCCCGATTACCGCGATCGTCCTCGCCGGCGGCCGCGCCACCCGCATGGGCGGCATCGACAAGGGCCTGGTCGAACTGGCCGGGCGACCCATGATCACGCACGTGCTGGCGGCGCTGGCGCCCCAGGTCGAACAGATCCTCATCAATGCCAACCGCAACCTGGAACGCTACGCTGCCTTCGGCTGGCCGATGGCGCCCGACGAGGAGACGGGGTTCCTCGGCCCGCTGGCGGGCATCGTGGCCGGCCTGCACGCCAGCGACACGCCCCTGGTGCTCACGGCGCCCTGCGATTCCCCGCTGGTCGCGCCCGACCTCGCGCACCGCTTGTGGCAGGCACTGGCGCGCGACGATGCGGACATCGCCGTGGCCTTCGACGGCGAGTGGTTACAGCCGGTCTTTCTGCTCCTGAAGCGAGACCTGCTCGGCAGCCTGGAAGATTATCTCGGCGCAGGCGGCCGCAAGATCGACCGCTGGTTCGCGCAGCACCGGGTAGCGAAGGCAGACTTTTCCGATTGCCGGCAAACGTTCATCAACGTCAATGACCCGGGGGAACGCGCGGCGCTGGAAAAACAATTGCTGGCGGCCGCGACGCCAGCCGACCAACGACGCCCGGACCATAAAGAGTAAACAGGAACAATTGATGAAAGCACAGAACCCCGGCTGCGGCGGGCATGACGATCCCGCGCAGACTCTCGACCAGGCGCTGCAACGGATCCGCGCCGGCATCGTCCCGCTCGAGGGTTTCGAGACCGTCGCTACCCGCGCGGCGCTGGATCGTATCCTGCATGAGCCCATTCGCTCCACGGTCAATGTGCCCGCTCACACCAACTCCGCCATGGACGGCTATGCGCTCGCCGGCGCCCAGCTGCCCGAGACGGGGGAGCGTGCCTTCAGGGTCATCGGCACGGCCTGGGCCGGCCGGCCCTATCACGGCACTGCCGGCGACGGGGAATGCGTGCGCATCATGACCGGCGCGCCGGTGCCCCCGGGCACCGACACGGTGGTCATGCAGGAGCAGGTCCGCCGCGAAGGCGACCAGGCGACTATCGGCGCCGGTCAGCGGCACGGCCAGCACGTGCGCCCCGCGGGCGAGGACCTGAAGGCGGGCGATGTTGCGCTGGAGCCCGGCCAACGCCTGCGGCCGGCGCATCTCGGCCTGATCGCCTCGCTCGGCGTCTCGGAAGTGCGCGTCAAGCGCCGGCCGCGCGTCGCATTTTTCTCGACCGGCGACGAGCTCGCCTCGATTGGCGAGCCGCTGGGCGACGGGCAGATCTATGACAGCAATCGCTACACGCTGTACGGCATGCTGCGGCGCCTCGGCGTCGACATCATCGATCTCGGCGTGGTCCGCGACCGGCGCGAGGACCTCGAGCAGGCCTTCCAGGCCGCGGCCGCGCAGGCGGACGTCATCATCACCTCCGGCGGCGTCTCCGTCGGCGAAGCTGATTTTGTCACCGAGACCATTGAGCGACTGGGCGAAGTGGATTTCTGGACGGTGGCCATCAAGCCGGGACGACCGATCGCTTTCGGCCAGGTCGGCGGCGCGTGGTTTTTCGGCCTGCCCGGCAACCCGGTGTCCGCCATGGTCACGTTCTATCAACTGGTGCAGCCTGCGCTGCGGCAACTCATGGGCCTCGCCGCGCCCGACGTGCCGATCTATGTCCGGGCTGTCTGCGACTCGCGCATCAAGAAAAAGCCCGGCCGCCGGGAATTCCAGCGCGGCACCCTGAGCCGCGATGCGGACGGCCGGTACCGGGTATCGACCACCGGGCACCAGGGCTCGGGCGTGTTGCGTTCCATGGCGGTCGCGAATTGCCTGATCGTGCTGCCCGAAGACGCCGGCACGCTCGAAGCCGGCAGCGAAGTGGACGTGCAACCATTGTCATCAATATGTTGAGCCACCTGCCGGCAGTATGCTGTGCGCCGCCATCACGCCCATGGGACCACCGATGACTGAAAAGCCCTTCCTGCCTCTTGATATCGCCGTGCTGACCGTTTCAGACAGCCGCACGGAAGCGGACGACAAGTCTGGTCAACTGCTGGTCGCGCGCCTGGAGAAGGCCGGTCATCGCTGCGCCGAGAAACGCATCGTCCCGGACGACAAGTACGTGATCCGCGCGGCCCTTTCCGGCTGGATCGCCGACCCGCAAATCAATGTCGTGCTGACCACCGGCGGCACCGGCGTGACCGGCCGCGACGGCACGCCCGAGGCTGTGCAGCCGCTGCTCGACAAGATACTCGACGGCTTCGGCGAAACCTTCCGGATGATTTCCTATCAACAGATCCGCACCTCGACCGTACAGTCGCGGGCCATCGCCGGCGTGGCGAACGGCACCTACATTTTCTGCGTGCCGGGTTCGTCCGGCGCCTGCGCGACCGCCTGGGATGAGCTGCTGGAACCGCAGCTGGATATCCGCACGCGGCCCTGCAATTTCGCCGAGCTCATGCCGAGGCTGCTGGAAACATGACGTGCGCGCGGCCATGCTGCTGGCCTGGTACGGCGTGGTGCTATTGGCATCGCGCGCCTACGCGGCGGATGCCAGGCCCGCCAGAAGACTACGTGAACAGCTTGCCGCGGACGGGATTCACCTGGTGACAAGACCGTTGCCCCATGCCGAGTCGAGACGCCAATGAAACCTGGAATCACTGACGACGCCTCGCTGGTGGAACTCCTGGCGGCGCGACAGGGCATCGTCTGCGCCGTCGGCGCCGGCGGCAAGAAGACCGTGCTGCGCGCCATCGCCGCGGCGCATCCCGGCCGGGTGGCCATGACCGGTACCGTGCCTTTCTTGCCGCCGCCGGAGTCACTGGCGGGGGAACGCATCAGCGGTGAGCCGGGCGTCATCGCCGCGCGACTGGCCGCGTCGCATTTGCCCCGGGTGGTCGTCTATGGGCGGCCCGCGGAAAAACGGGGCCGTTGGGGCGGGCTGCCGCCGGAATGCATCCGTGAATGGCATGAGCGCTTTGGCTTCGACGCCACCCTCGTGAAAGCCGATGGCGCGCGCATGCGCTGGATCAAGGCGCCGGCGGCCACTGAACCGCTGCTGGTCACCGGCTGCGACACGATAATTCCGGTATTGTCCGCGCGGGCGCTCGGCGAGCCCTTGTCGAGCCGGATCGCGCATCGTGTCGAACTGGTCACCGCGGTCACCGGTTGCGGTGAAGGAGAGGTGTTCCAGCCACTGCATGCAGCACGGCTGCTCACGCAGCCGGCAGGCTTGCTGCAGGGCACCGGTGACAGCGAAGTCCGGCCGGTAATCAACATGGTCGATGATGAAAAAAAGCTCGCCCTGGCCAGCGAAGCAGCGGCCCTGGCCCTCGATATGACGGCCCGGTTTCACCAGGTGGTGCTGACCTGCCTCAGGCAGTCGGTCGAGGTGGTGGCCGTCATGACGCAGCAGCGGCTGCCACGATGAGTGGCGAACTCGCGCCGCCGCGCACCTTTCCCGGGCGCCGCTGGGTGATGACGGGGTTGCGCGCCCTGCACCTGGTCGGCGGACGCTCGCGTATCCTTTGCTCTACCCGACCTTGTGACTTGCCCGAGAACTGACATGTCCGAAAGCACTGCCACGCCCAGCCCTTCGACGACGGCAAGCCGATTGCTGATTGGTACGCAGAAGGGCCTGTTCATCGCTCGCCTGCGGGACGGGAACTGGGAAATCGACGGCCCCCATATCGCCGGCTACGAGGTTCTGCACACATGTGCGCTGCCCGGCCGGCCGGGACTCATCTACGCCGGCACCTATCACCCGATTTGGGGCGCGCACCTTTATCGCAGCGCGGACGATGGCGTGAGCTGGGATGCCCTGCCCGCCGCGCCCCGCCATCGCCCGGGGCTCCACGCCACGGCCCTGCGGGCCATCTGGGGCATCGCCATCGACGCCACCGGCCGGCTGTATGCCGGCATCGATCCTGCTGGCCTGTTCTACAGCGACGATGCGGCCGAGACCTGGCACCCGGTGACGGCACTCAACGAGCATGAAACGCGCGATGCCTGGGAACCGGCCCGCGGCGGGTTTTCGGTGCATTCCATCCAGGTGCATCCTGCCGATCCCGACAAATTGTGGGTGGCAATCTCTGCCGGCGGCGTGTTCCGCAGCACGGACCGCGGCCAGAGCTGGGCGCCCTGCAACCGCGGCATCCCGGCCAGGAACCTGCCGACCCCGAGCCCCATTGCCGGACACAATGTCCACAAGCTGCTGATGCATCCGCTCAAGCCGGAACGGCTGTACCGGCAGTGCTACCACGGCACCTGGCGGAGCGACGATGGCGGCGCCAGCTGGGCCGACATCACGGCCGGCCTGCCGGGCGACTTCGGTTATGCCATCGCGCTGGACGCGCGCGACCCGGACGTCCTCTTCCAGATCCCGGAATCAGACGCCCACATGCGCTCGGTCGTCGCGGGACAGTTACGGGTATTTCGCAGTAGCGACGGCGGCCGGACCTGGGCGGACAAGAGCTCTGGTTTGCCACAACGCGATGCCTGGATCACGGTCCTGCGGGAAGCCATTGACTCCAGTGGCACACAGCCCTGCGGCGTGTTTTTCGGCACCTCCAGCGGCCACGTGTTCGCCAGCCTTGATGCCGGCGAAAGCTGGCAGCGGGTCGCGGAGTTTCTGCCACGCGTCTTGTCGATTCGCGTCCTGCAGTGACGCGGCAGCAACCCTTTCCCGGACCAGGGCGGCGCTGTTCACCCGCGTCGGGCAAGACGCCCGCGCGCCTGTGCGTCCGCCTGGCGAAGGGCCATCGCGACGCGATCATCGGGGCGTGTGACGCAGCACTGCCCAACGAGGGCTGCGGCTTGCTGTTGGGGTGGCGCGATGACGCGGTGGCAGAGATCACCGCGGTGTTGCCGGCAGACAACACCCTGGCATCGCCACATCGCTACGAGATCGCGCCGGAGACAGTGCTGGCGGCAGAGCGCCGTGCGCGCGCCGCCGGATCGCTGCTGCTCGGCGCCTGGCACTCGCACCCGGGCGGCGCCGCCATTCCCTCGGCCATCGACCGTGCCGAAGCCTGGCCGGACTGGTGTACCGTCATCGTCGGGCTGGCGGCCCCGGGCCGGCCCGAGTTGCGCGCCTGGCGGCTGGTGGGCGAGGATTTCGTCGAAGACGCACTGGAGATCATGTGAGTCGAATCACCATCCATATCCCCGCGCCGCTGCGCCCATTCGCCCACGATGCATCCGAGTTGAGCGCCGAAGCCGACACCGTCGCCCAGGCGCTCAGCCAGATCGGCGCAGGCCGAGCTGAACTGCTGTCGCGGGTGCTCACGCCCGAGGGTGACCTGCGACCCTACGTCAATATCTTCGTGGGCGAACGAAACATCCGGCGCCTCAACGGACTCGACACAAAGCTGCACGACGGCGATGTCGTCGCCATCATCCCGGCCGTCGCCGGGGGCGGCGCCCCTGCGCCGACGGTGCTGCCCGGACAGGACGGGCGGTCCTCGAACAGCGCGGGTACAATGCAAGCGGTCCTGCCTGCCCCGCGTGGCAAAATCCGATCGCCGGGCAAGCCGCTGCCCCGTCAGCCATGAAATTTTTTTCCGGAGTCAGTATGCGCCTTCGTTTCGCCTTGCTCACCGTGATCGTACTGATGCTCGGCACTGCCTCCTGCAGCGGGGACGGCCCGGACATCACCTGGCTGCGGGCGATGCATGCCATCCCTGATGGCCCGTCGGTGCGCGTCACTTACGACGACAAAGTGTTCCGCCGCATCGTGAGCTTCGGCAACGCTACCAACGAGGGACCTGAAACGCTGTTGGGCGGCACCAGCGCCCGCATGACCGCGGAATATTTCCAGCCGCGCAACGTCGTCGGCGGCACTCTGCTGACGCTCGATGTCCCCGTCCAGGTCGATGCAGTATCGACGGTGATCTTCGCGGGCCGCTTCGACGCCCCCGAAGCCATGACGGTGGTCACACCCCGCCGGGAACGACCGCTGGGCGCGCTTTATTTCCAGTTCGCCCACGCCACACCTACGCTGGGCCCGCTTGACGTGTACGTGACCGAACCGGACACCGAGCTCACCTCGACCGCCCCCATCGCCACGATCGAACCGCTCGGCTACTCCGACTCGATCGAAGTCGCGGGCGGCGCGATTCGCATCCGGCTGGCGCCCGCCGGTACTTTCGACCTGGTGTTCGACTCGGGCACGGTAAACGTCGCGGAGCAGGAAGGCGTGGCCGGGCCGGCCGGCGAGTGGCTGTTTGCCGTGGCGCCCGGCGTCACCACCGGCGCGTCACAGCTCACCCTGATCGGCAATTCCGGGCGCGCGAGTACCACCTTCAGGAGTGTGGCTGCGCCGGCGGTAGTGCGCGCCTTCCACGCCTCCGTGGATGCGCCCGCCGTGGATATCGTGGCGAACACGGCGCCCGAAAACCTGTTGTTCGGCAATCTCGAATACGGTGCGCGCTCGCCGCTGTTTGCCGCTCCGAGCGGCGAGTATGAGGTTGAATTCAGGGCTGCCGGACAGCCGGACAGCAGCATCGCCGCACGCGACGTGATCCTCGCGCCCGACGCCGAGTTCGCGATGTTTTTGGTGGAACCCCGGGAAACGGCCAACATTATCGTGGCCGAAAGCCAGACCCGGAGCGTAGCCAACGAGGCCAAGCTGCGTTTCGCCCACCTCTCGCCGGAATCCGAATTCTTCACGGTCTATTTGACCGGGAGCGAAGACGAGCCGCGCAGCCCGGTGAACCGCCTGCTGACAGACCAGCGCTTCAGCCAGGTATCGGGTTTCGCCTCAATTCTGCCCGGCGAGTATTTCATCACGTACACCAGCCGTATCTTCGACCCGCTGCTGGGCCCGGCCGACACGCCAGAAACCGTCGTATTCGGGCCCACGCCGCTCGAACTGGCGGGCGGTGACGTATTCACGTTTGCCATTTTCCCGCCTCCCGCGGCCGGCGAAACGGAGATCCTGCGGCAGTTTGACGACCGTATGCCCTGACGGACGTCCTCAGGGTGCGCGCCGGCGCCGCACGACATAGGCGGGAAAGGTGCCATAGCGCTTGGCCCAGTCGAGCTGCTTGACGTACTCGCAGCGAAACTCCGTGATGCCCCCCATGGCGGCCAGCGCGGCGAATGCCTCGCTGGCGTAGACCTGGCCTGGCGGGGTCTTGGGCTCGAGGCGCGCCGCCCGGCTGACGTGCGTGCCGCAACACTTGGGCAGCCC
The DNA here is from genome assembly GCA_047921455.1 of Gammaproteobacteria bacterium. Lineage (GTDB taxonomy): Bacteria > Pseudomonadota > Gammaproteobacteria > Steroidobacterales > XN24 > XN24. Next base: position 29,141 of record JBLRWC010000019.1, on the reverse strand, counting down.
CGTGACAGGATCGGTCGTCAGGTGCACGGGACCCGCGTGCAGCGCGAAGCGCATGGTCAACGGCTGCGCGAATCCCATCGCGCGCCAGTCCGTCGCCGCCATGACTTCAAGCAGCTTGAGCGCAAACAAGCCGGCGGCGCGCACGTCATCGAACGCGAGAAACAAGCCGTCACCCCAGGTTTCGCGCACCGGGATGGTGGCCGCGTCTTCCTCGATCAGGCGCGCCACCAGGCCGAGGCAGTTTTCCACGAACAATGGCACCTCGATGTCGGTCAGCTGGCTGAAGCCGACCGCATCCGCAAACAGCAATGCCATGACCGCATCGCCCGGCGCCTCGGCGGGAGTCGGCTCATGGACCTGCGCTGTCGGCATAATCGGCAGGATGTCTTCACCCTGGTCAGCGGCGGCTGGCGCCGCCTCGATGCAAACGCGGTAGGCCGGCACGCCATGTCGCTGCCACTGCCGCACGGCGCTGGCGGCGCCGCCGCGCCCGTCACCCGCCTTGCCGTCCCAGACAGCCAGCGCCACCAGGTCCGTCTCCAGTTCACGGGCACGCAACTGGCCGAGCCCGTGCACCAGGTGGTTGGCGTAGTCGTAGCCCAGCCCGCCATCGCGCGGCGGGCTGCTGGAAGCGTACACCACCCGCGACAATTTCAGTTGTCGCTCGAAGCGCGCACGCCAGCCGTCGTCGCTGGCGATTTCCACGCTCTGCCGAATGAATTCATCGCTGTCGTAAGGCAGGACGATATGCGTTTCGCCACCCAGTTCATGAATTGCCTCGAGGAACAAGAGATCGCCGCCGCGGGCGGCCGAGGCAAAACCGATCAGGCCGTTGTGCTGCTGCAGCCAGCGCCGAATGGTGGCGTAAACAGCCGCTTCGCGCTCGGGCGGGAAGCGTGGGGTCGGCCGGTCGGGGTGGTCGATCATGTGGCCCGAAAACAGCACGACGTGGGGCAAGGGCAGCCACTGGTCGACCTGTCCGGCGTCGCGACCGAGATGCTCCATGAGCAGCCGCGCGTGGCGACGCGTCGAGTTCAGGTCACCGAAGCGGTGCTGGCCGAGTTCACCCGCTTGCCGGTACCAGTCCTCCGCCTGCACCCAGTCCGCCATGCTGAGCGCGGCTTCACCGAGCGTCGCCAACGCCCAGTAACGGTCGGCATGCCCGGGCGCCAGCCGCGCGAGTTCCACCTTGCAGTCCGCCATCACCCGTTGCGCCACCGCGACGGACTGGCCGCGATCGCCCTGCAACGCGGCGAGTGTCGCGACGTTGATGCCGGTCCAGTAGCTGCCACTGCGCGCATAGGCGTCGGCGTAATGGCGCAGCGCCGCAGCCAAATGGCCGCGATACTCCGCGGCGGTTGCGCCGAAGGCGAGATCCTTATGGGTGCGCGCGAGGACGCCGAGCGTGTCGTCGTCGAGGTGACCTTCCTGCCGCAGCTCTTCGAGCGAGCGATTGGCTTCCTCCGTGCTGCCGCTGCGCGCCAGCGCCAGGCCGCGCACCTGGCGCAGCGCAACGTCACGCGAAAAACTTTCCAGGCCCTCCGTCGCGACTTCGAGACCGAGCAGCGGGGCCCCGATCTCGATGAAGGCGCGCGCCAACTGGGCGTAGATCCGGGGCGTCGCCACCCAACCGAAAGCCGGGTCGCTGCGCTGGTGCCACAGGATGAGCAACGCCGCCAGGTCGCGGCGCAGCATGCCAATCTTGTCCCGTAACGCGCTTTCCCCGCGCAAGTCATCTGCCATCAGCTCTCCTTGACAATCCCGAACCCGCTTGCCGCGTTACTCCGGCTGCGTCATCCTAGCCCATTACTCGGCCAGAGACCGGCGCACAGCATGGCTGAACTCAACACAATTCGCATCTTCATATCCTCTCCCGGAGATGTCTTCGAAGAGCGCACACTGGCGCAGCGCGTGATCGAACGCGTGCAGGCGGAATTCACGGGGCGCGCGGTGCTCGATCCCATTTTCTGGGAGCACGAGCCGCTGCTCGCCACCGACACTTTCCAGACCCAGATCGCCATGCCATCGGAAGCCGACGTCATGGTTGCCATCCTCTGGTCGCGCCTCGGCACCCGGCTGCCAAAGAACTTCACGCGCAAGGATGGCAGCTTTTATCAGTCCGGCACCGAGTTCGAGTTCGAGGATGCCGTCGAGGGATTCCGCGCGAACGGCAAGCCGCAGCTGCTGGTCTATCGCAAGATGGCCAAGGCCTCAGTGCAGCTGGACGATGAAAAGGCGCTGATGGACCGCATCGACCAGAAGCGCAAGCTCGATACCTTTATTGCCAACTGGTTCCACCACACCGAGGACGGCAGCCTCAAGGCCGCCTTCCACCCCTTCGAGTCGCCCAGCGAGTTTGAGCAGGTGCTCGAACGGCACCTGCGCAAGATGGTGCTCAAGGCGTTGCCGGACACGGGCCGCAACGAAGCGACCGCGGCGGCGGTGTGGAAAAAAGGCTCGCCATTCCGCGGCCTGCAGAGCTTCGACTACGAACATGCGCCGATCTTTTTCGGCCGCACCAAGGCGATCGGCGACGTGCTGGACCTGCTGCGCCGCCAGGCCACGGCCGGCCGGGCTTTCGTGCTCATTCTCGGCATGAGTGGCGGCGGCAAGTCCTCGCTGGCCCGCGCGGGCGTGCTCCCCATGCTCACCCAGCCCGGCGTGATCGAGGGCGTCGGGCACTGGCGCCGCGCAATATTCCGGCCGAGCGATGTGCGCGGCGACCTGTTCCTTGGACTTGCCACGGCGATGCTGCGCGAGCACGGCTTGCAGCTGGAAGACAGTACCGCGGAGGAATTCGCCGCTGTGCTCAGGGACTCGCCCGCCGCCGCCGTGATGCTGATCAAGGCGGCCCTTGGGCGCAACGCCGCCGAACTGTCGGACCGCACCGCCGACCAGCGCCCGCCGGAAACCCGCCTGGCGCTGGTGATCGACCAGATGGAGGAAATCTTCACCCAGGACTGGGTCAGCGCGGCAGACCGGGAGCAGTTCATCGCGGCGCTGGACGTGCTCGCCCGCTGCGGGCGTGTCTGGGTCGTCGCCACCTTCCGGGCGGATATGTACCCGCGCTGCGCTTCCCTGCCCACGCTGGTCACACTCAAGGAGGGCGCCGGCCAGTACGATCTCATGCCGCCGACCGCGACGGAAATCGGCCAGATGATCAGGTTGCCGACCCGCGCCGCGGGTTTGCGTTTCGAGGAAGACTTTGCGACCAACGAAAGACTCGACGACATGCTGCGCGATGCGGCGGCCGCCCGGCCGGAGTTGTTGCCCTTGCTGCAGTTCACCCTCGAGGAGCTCTACCAGCGGCGCCGTGACGACGGCACCCTGACGCTCGCGGCTTACCACGAGCTCGGCGGCGTCGAAGGTTCGCTGGCGCGGCGGGCTGAAACCGTATTTGAAGGCTTGCCGCAAAAGGTCCAGGCGGCGCTACCGCGGGTCCTCGATTCATTGATCCACGTGCGCCGCGAAGGCCAGGCGGCCATCGGCCGGCGGCGTGCGCGCCAGGCGGATTTCGAGACCCCCGCCGCCCGGGAACTGCTGCATGCCTTCATCGACGCACGACTGTTCGTCACCGAACTCGACGATGACGGCCAGGCCTCGGTGATGGTGACGCACGAGGCGCTGTTGTGGCACTGGCCGCGCGTCAAGGAATGGATCGAGCAGAACCGCGAAAACCTGCGTATCCACAGCCGTATCAATACAGCTGCGGAGCGCTGGCTGCAGGAAAACCGCAGCCCCGACCTGTTGCTCCCGCCGGGCAAACCGCTCGAGGAAGGCAAGGGGCTGCTGGAGAACCAGTCGACGCTGACCGCCGGGGAGGCAGCCTTCCTCCAGGCCTCGATGGCGGCGGCGCGCAAGCGCCAGTACATCCGGCACGGCATGGTTACCGCGCTGGGCTTCCTGGCGCTCGTCGCCAGCATCGCTGCGCTGTTTGCTAACCAGCAACGCGAACTGGCTGACGCTGAGCGTGCCCGCGCCGAGATCGAGGCCGTGACCGCACAACGGACATCCGATTTCGTCGTCGGCCTGTTCGAGGTTTCCGATCCCTCGGAGTCGCGCGGCAAGGAGATCACCGCTGGCGAAATTCTCGAGGCCGGCGCGGCGCGAATCGAGCGCGAGCTCGGCGATGAGCCGGAAATCCGCGCCCGCCTGCAAGAAACCATGGGCAAGGTCTACACCAGCCTCGGGGCGCTTGGCGAAGCTGAACCGATGCTGGTGCAGGCGCTGGAAACACGGCGCCGGCTACCGGATGGAGCGCCCGCTGATATCGCCTCGAACCTCCACCACCTGGGCCATGCCCTGGCGCTGCGCGCCAGGCTCGACGAAGCGGAACAGGTACTCAGGGAAGCCCTGTCGATTCGCCGCGGCCTCTATGGCCAGGCACATCCGGCCGTTGCCGAGAGCCTGCACTGGCTCGCCTACGTCAAGGGACAACAGGGCGACTTCTCGGCCGCCCAGCCCCTGCTGCAGGAAGCCATCGAAACACGCCGGAGCACGCTCGGCGAGGTGCACCTCGATGTTGCCGCCAGCCTGCAGGAACTGGGCATGAACCATTTCGACCAGGGCGCGTTCGAGACCGCCGAAACGGTCCTGCGAGAATCGCTGGCCATGCGCAGGCAGCTGCTCGGCGCCGAACCGCACCCGGCTATCGCCACCGGCCTCAACAATCTCGCGCTGGTGCTTTACACACGCGGTGACAGCGCGCAGGCGGAAGCGCTGTTCCGCGAAGCGCTCGAGATGAAAATAGCCCTGCTACCGGAAGCGAACAACGAAATCGCCATCGGCATGAATAATCTCGCGGTCTTGTTGCGGCGCCGCGGCGAACTGCTGGCGGCCAAGGAGCTATACGAAGAAGCCATCGAAATCCAGCAACGTGTGCTCGGACCGACGCATACCGAGGTCGCCTCGACCATGGTCAACCTGGCCGGTCTGTTGAACAGCATGGACCGTACCGAAGACGCGATCGAGGTGGCGCGGCGTGCACTGGAAATTCGCCAGCTGCAGCACGGCGGCGACCACCCACAGGTGGCCCTGATCCTGATGAACCTCGGCCAGTTCCAGAGTGAAATCGACGCGCATGACGAAGCTGAAGACAACCTGCGCGAGGCTTTGGAGATGCGGCGGCGGCTGCTGGACTCCGACCACCCGGAGATCGCCATGAGCAGGATGATGCTCGCCAATCACCTGGTCGACAGGGGCCGGCAAGCGGAAGGCTGCGAACTCGCGGCGGGCAGCGCGGCCGCGCTGTCAAGCGCCTTTGGCGACGGCCACTGGCGCGTGGCGGTGGCGCGTGGCGTGGCGGGTAGCTGCCTGCAGTCCGACAACCAGAGGGAAGCCGCGGAGTCGGAGTTGCTGGCGAGTCTCACGGTGCTCGACGACGGTGCGCCGAACGCCAGTTTCAGGCGCCAGACACTCCGCCGCCTGGTGCGTCTCTACGAGGACTGGCCCCGCCCGACGGAAGCCGCCCGCTACCGGCAGATGCTCACCTCGACGCACAATCCCTGAGCGCGGCAAAGCCTTGACGGGGCCCGCCTTTAACCAATTCTACATAATCCGGAAGTGGTGGATTAACGTATTTAGTGCTACTTTCTAGCACTTATTCAAGGCGTACCGGGGGGGGATGCCTACATGTTTAATCTCAATGCTGCAGCGCGATGCCGCAGCGCCATCACCGTATTCTCGTTCTTGCTCCTGACCGGGTCCTATGCTGCGCCGCTCCAGGCGGGCGCCACTGAGCTTCCGGGCGAACTTGATGTCGTCGGGGGAAATTCCTCCAACAGCCGGATGTTCTGGCTGAACTACGATGCCGAGAACGACTTCATCAATGAAGCTGTCCAGGTCAACGACGATGCCTCGTCTTATCCGAACCTGAACTCGTTCACTTTCTTTCGCAACAGCTGTGGCCCGCGGCGCGCGGACGTGATCGCCGCGAGCACCAACGCCAACCAGCTCGTCCTCTACCGGGGCGGGAAGGGGACTGGCGGGTCCATCTGTCCTGCGGGCAACTGCCCGGACCGGCCAAGCGGACTTTCCACCAGCAATGAGCAGGTGGTGGCGGTCGCCACCACGGGTGCGGGCGGCAGCACGCCGGCCGTATGGCTGTTCCGGCCCGATGGTTGCGACGCCAGCGACGAGCAACAAGCCCTGTTTACGCGCCACGGCGGCGGAGCGTTCAGCATCGCCGGCGAAGACAGGCTCAGGTTCCGCTCCATCGTCGCGACCGACTTCGTGCGCGCTGACGGCGGTGGGCTCGAGGCGGGCGACCTGCTGGTGCTCAGCAGCAACCCGCCGATGATTGCGCGCCTCACGAGAGAACAAGTTGAGAACGGCGAGACCATCGACGCCAGTGTGTTGCTGGACCTGGACGGTTTCATCCGCAGGGCTACGCCCACGGGGATGGCCCTGGTGCCGGGCACCGGCGATATAGCGAACCTGCTGGTCACCTTCAGCACGGGAGATGTTGTCAACCTGGCGATCAGCGCCGAGGGCGACGGCCCGGAGGCGACCCCCAAGGCCACGCGCATGGCCCTCGCGGGCGCGGGCGGTATGTTTTCCAACCCCCAAGGCATTGCCGCCGGACAACGCAACGAAGAAACTTATTTCGTGGTCTCCGAGCAGAGCCAGGGTCGCTATATCCGGGCCCAGATTGCACGAGAAGGAGCCAAGGGCAACCTCGCGATCGTGGGCGACATGCGGAGCATCGTCAGTCCCGTGGGCGCCCCGCAGGGGGTTGCAATCAACCCGACCGACGACCGCCAGCTCATCTCGGAGTGTTACGAGCCCATCACCCGTCCCGATGGCACCATCGGCTGCAACGTGGCCGGCGCTCTCGAACTTCACTTTTCCCAGGGCAAAGACGGTCCGCTCGGCAGTGTCAGTGCCAACCTGAAGTTTATTCCCGACCCGCTGGACAACACCGCGCGGGATGAGCTTGGCCGGCTGAAACTGCCTGGCTATGACGGGCAAGACTTCTTCGTCCCGGCGACCTGCCGGGGATTCGAGGCCGAAAACCCGCAATTCGGCGGCGTGCCACAGCTGGTGTTCCTTGATATCGAGCTATCCCCCGATTTTTCTGTCACGCCAGGGAACTTCATCCAGATTACGGAGCTGACGGAAGATCTGCTGGGGCTGGACGGCAATTGCATCGACCTGGGCACCAGGATTTACTATCACCCCTCCAAGGACAGTGAAGGAAACCCCCTGCCCGGCGGTGGGACGCTGTTTGACACGACTGTCTCGTGCCAGAACCCGTCGCGCAGCATTGTCGAACTGTTCTCCCCGGTCGTCCTGTGCCAGGACCCGTTTTATGTGAACCGCTATGGAGACGGGGTCAACACCCAGGTTTTCCTGCACCGGGACATCGTCAACGAACAGGTTCGCATCTTCCTGCGGGATCTCAAGGACACCCTGGAGGATTTTTCTGTGCTGGGTGAAACCGACCTTGCCAAGGATCTCAAGCAACTGCTGGTCTCGTTCACCAATCCGGACAACCGTAATATCACGGATGCGGACCTGCGGGCCTATTTCAAGGAGACCGCCGACAAAGCCGACTCCGGGGCGATCCAGGTGCTTGCGGCAAAACGCGCCGACGCTTTTGGCGAGGGACAACGGGCCGATATCTATGCCCGCCTGCTGAGGGGTTTCCTCGGCCTGGCCTTTTACGCGAAGGAGACGGGCGCATTGGAGAAGTACTATCCGCCGGCCCCATTCTGCGAACCCGTCAACACGTTCGGTGATCTGCGGTATGCGGAACTGCCCGGCGTAAAATGCGAGTGCTCTGCTACTGACGAGAACTTTGCTGGCTACCTGTGCGGGCGGGACTGACCTGCCGGGAAGCGGGTACACCAGCGCGCCGGAGGCCAGCAACCGCCCTGCTGAAGGCGTCGTGCCTTTGGTCATTGGCGTCACCGGCCACCGCAACCTGGTGGCGGATGAGGTGCCCGCACTGCGTCGCCGCGTGCGCGAGTTCTTAGCGGCTCTGCAGGCGCAGCACCCCGACCTGCCGCTGGTGGTGATGAGTCCGCTGGCCGAAGGCGCCGACCGCATGGTCGCGGAGGAGGCGCGCGCGCTCGGACTGCCCCTCATTGCGCCCCTGCCCTTTTCAGCCGAGCTTTACGAGCAGGATTTCAGCACAGCGGAGTCAGTCGCGGCGTTTCGCGAGCTGTGCGCGAGCGCTGAAGTCATCGAAATGCCATTGCTGCCGGGCGACACGCCTGCGTCGATTGCTGAGCACGGCGCGCGGCGCGACGCATACTATGCCCGCCTCGGCATCTACCTTTGCGCGCACTGCCATATCCTGCTGGCCGTGTGGGACGGCAAGGATTCCGACCAGCTGGGCGGCACGGCGCAAGTCATTCGCTTTCACCATTGGGACGAAATGCCGGGCCTGGTCGAGCGCAGCGAGAGCAGCCCGCAGATTCTGGCCGAAGACGAAAGCGACCTGGTGTGGCACCTGGTCTGCTCGCGCGACCGGCCGGACGGTGCGCCTGCCGAGGGGCTGAAGCCGCTCGACGCCACCTGGTTCACCACCGACCAGGAATCGCCCCGCAGCCACGAAATGCCGGCTGCGTACCAGGGCATTTTTGCTCGCACCGCCGAATTCAATCGTGACGTGCTGCGGTTTCACGCCCAGCTGCGTGAAAACAGCTGGCCGTTGCTCACGGACGACGCGCCCACGGCGGTGGTGCGGGCGGCGGCGCCGGTCGATGCCATGTTCAGGGCGGCGGACTGGCTGGCCATCCACTTCCAGGCGCGCGTGACCCTGGCCATGCGCACCATCTATATGCTTGCGGGACTGATGGGACTGGCTTTCATCATTTATTCCAACGTCCCCGGCCAGGAATGGATTATTTTTGTCTTCCTGGCACTGTTCACAGCCGGGATAGTGGTCCATAAAATCGCGGAGCGCGGCGCCTGGCACCGCAAGTACCTCGACTACCGTGCGCTGGCGGAAGGCTTGCGGGTCCAGTTCTACTGGGTGGCCGGCGGCGTGACTGCGGGCCGCACCAGCAAGTATGCGCACGACAATTTCCTGCAAAAGCAGGACGTGGAACTTGGCTGGATTCGGAACGTCATGCGTTACAGCGGACGCCTCGGCGACGTCTCCATGCCGGACGGCGGGGTGGCCTTCGCCACCCGCGAGTGGGTCGGTGATCCACACCCGGGACAGGGGCAGCTTGCTTACTACCAGCGCAAAGCGGCCGAGCGAGTCGGCCTGCAACAGCGGACACGGTCGATCGGCATGTTCTGCCTCTGGTCCGGCATTGCCATCGGCCTGGTGCTCGCCCTGTTCTCCCGCCAGATTCCGCAAAGCTCGCGGGACGTGCTCATCGTGCTCATGGGCGTGCTGCCGCTGGTCGCCGCCATCCGCGAAGCCTATGCACAGAAGCGCGCCGAGAAAGAACTCATCAAGCAGTACTTCTTCATGGGGAAAATCTTTGCCAACGCGCGCCAACGCCTTGAGTCGGCCGCCAGCGATACCGCTCGACGTCACATACTCAAGGCGCTGGGAGATGCGGCGCTGGAAGAGCACGCCCAGTGGATCCTGATTCATCGCGAGCGGCCCCTGGAGCATGCCCGGCTGAGCGGCTGAGCGTCGCCGCGGCGATCCTCGCTATACTGAAAGACGTGGGCCGGGCCGTTTAGCCCTGGCCGCATGCAAATGTATTGAATACCTGGAGGAATACTAATGGGCACGCTTGGATGGGTCCTCGTAGTGATAGTCGGAATTGCGCTCGGCTTCAGCATCGGCAAGTTCTGGCCCGGATCGGCCAAGAAAATGGCGGAACTCGAGCGCGAGCGAGACGTGGCCCGGCAAGACCTCCAGGCCTATCGGGAAGATGTGAACAGCCACTTCGCCCGTACCGCCGAGCTGTTCGACAAGGTCACTGCGGATTATCGCGGCCTCTATGAACACCTGGCAGTGGGGGCGCGCCAACTGGGTGCGATCCGCGGCGAGGCGACCCGGGAACCGCTGGCCGAGCCCTTGCAGCGTCGGCTTGCGTCAACCGCGGCTGGGGCTGCAACCGCGGCGACGTCCGAGGCCGACGCGCAGCAACCGCGCGCGGAGGGGGTAAGCGAGGCTGAGGCAGCCACGACGGAAGTGACGGAAACCGACGAATCGCTCGCCGTGAAAAAGCCCGCGAGCGATATTGGCCCCGAAACTGGCCCCGAA
>JBLRWC010000019.1:0-18864 GCA_047921455.1 Gammaproteobacteria bacterium | reverse complement strand
TGGCCCCGAAACTGGCCCCGAAGCTGGCGACGTACCGCCCAAAGACGAATCTGCCGCGGACACGTCTCCAAAAGACGAGGTACCGAAGGACGAGGTGCCCGAGGACGAAACCGCCACGAACAAACCACCCAGGGATGAAAGCGTCGAGGACGACACCAAGGTCGAAAAACCGAGGGCCGACAACGTCGTGACGGCCAAATTCTCGGCCGGCACGATCGATCGCGGCACAGCTGGCGCGAATGAACCGGCCACCGAGCAAAAAGAAGGCACACATTCAAGCCGTTAAGTCACCCGCAGTGTGCTATCGGGCGCTCGCCGGTGTCGGCCTGCTCGTCCTGTCGAGCCTGGCGCTGGCCGATTCAACGCCCCCGGATGAGACGGCCGGGCCGCGCGACCGCCCGCGTATCGGGCTGGTCCTCGGCGGCGGCGGCGCGCGGGGCGGTGCGCATGTCGGGGTATTGTCGGTACTCGAAGAGCTGCGCATCCCGATCGACTGTATCGCTGGCACCAGCATGGGCGCGCTGGTCGGCGCAACGTACGCCGTGGGTTCGTCCACGGCACAAATCGAACGACAGATGCTCGAGATCGACTGGTCCGCCACGCTTGGCTCAGCTGGACGACGGTCGCAGCTGCCCATGCAACGCAAGCTGGCCGGCATCACCTACAGCAACAATATCGAACTCGGCGTCTCGGATGGTCGCTTTCGTGGCGTCGGCGGCCTGGTCTCCACGCAGAAAATGGAAGGCTTGTTTCGCCTGCTGGTAGGCGACGCGCGCACCGTCGAGGATTTCGACGAACTGGCCATCCCGTTTCGCGCGGTCGCCACCGACCTGGCCGCGGGTGAAATGGTGGTTATCGACAGCGGCGATCTGACGCGCGCGATGCGCGCCAGCATGGCGGTGCCGGGCGTGTTTGCGCCGGTCGTGGTCGATGACGCCGTGCTGGCGGATGGCGGCATGATGCGCAACCTCCCAGTAGACGTCGCGCGCGATCTTTGCGCCGATGTCGTCATTGCTGTCTCCCTGGAGACACCGCAACCCAGGTCGGAAGAACTCCATTCCATGTTCGCGCTGGCGGGCCGCTCGATCGACGCGATGATCATGGCCAATGAGCGGCTGCAGCTGGCCACCTTGACGGAGCGCGACGTACGGATCGTCGTGCCTACCGAAGACCTCGGTGCATCCCAGTTTGACCGGGTACCGGAAACCATCCCCCTGGGCGCCGAGTCGGCCAGGGCAGTCGCGGATTCGCTCGCGCGATACTCGGTGTCCGAGGCCGAGTACCGGGCCTGGCGCGCCAGCCTGGACAAGCCGGACATGGCCCCCGTACAGGTCGAGGCCATTCACTTTCGCCCCCTCCGCCATGCATCGGCCGACTACCTGGCGACCCGGATACGAACCCGCCCGGGAGAAGAAGTCAGCCGCGCCACGCTGGAGTCCGACATGAACCGGATTTTTTCGAGCGGGGACTTTGACCGCGTCGACTACCGGCTGTCACCGGGCGCTGGAGGCGGCAGGATCATGGAGATCAACGCCGTGGAACGGTACGGCGGCACTGATTTCATTCGCTTTGACTTGGGACTCGCCGGTTCTTCCGGCGGCGACGTCTTGTACGTGATTCGCGCCGACCACCGACGCGAGTGGGTCAACACGCTGGGGGGCCAGTGGCGTAATGCCCTGCAACTCGGCAGCCTGAGCGAAGTCACGACGGCTTTTTATCAACCGCTCGACGTGGCGCAGCAGTTTTTCATCGAGCCGGGCATCGCGGTGCGCCGTTCGCTGGAGAACTTTTTTGACGACGGTCGCCGGGTTGCACGTTACGACCTGCTCGAGGCGATGTTGCAGCTGGACGTCGGCGTCAACCTCGGTAATCACGCACGCCTCAGCTCCGGCCTGCGTTGGGGTGTGACGGAGTTCGACGAAGATATCGGTCGCATCGAGGTATTCGACCTGGAGCGCCGGCGCGACGCGAACATGGTGTTTGCAGCGCTTTATGACACCCGTGACGCCGCGTTCCTGCCGACCAGCGGAACGTTCGCAAGACTCGAATTCACCAGCTCCGGGAACTGGCTCGGTGGAGAACAATCCTATGACGTCGTCGAAGCGGTCGCCAGTCGGATTACCGAGTTTGGCGGCAGTCCGCTGTTGCTGTCCGCCGGCGCCGGCCGGACGATTGGCGGAGATTTGCCGCGGCATCGGGATTTCCAGCTGGGCGGTATCCGCAGCCTGCCACCCTTCGCGCCGGGGGAACTGCGCGGCGAAGGCTACTGGGCCGCGTCGGCCAGCTGGGCCCTGAGCCTGCTGGAGTTCCAGCCGGTATTCAAGCAGTCCTTGTACGGCGCTCTCGGGCTGCATGCCGTGCGCATGACCGACCGGATCGACGGCATCGACGCGGGCGTCATCCTTGGCGTTTCCGTAACGCTGTCGGCGCGCACACCGATTGGACCGCTGCTGGTAAGCGTCGGCGCCGCAGACAACAACAACGTCCAGCTACACTTCGCGATCGGCCGACCGATCGCCGAGGGGTCGCTGCTCGACCGCTTGCACTAGGGCCGCCGATCCGTCCCCTGGCGGCTCATTCCACGGCCGAAATTCGTAATACGCGCCCCTGCGGGCTGTCGGTCAACACGTAGAGCGAACCGTCCGGTGCGGTTTTTACATCACGCAAGCGCTCGCCGATCTCGCCGAACAGGGCCTGCTGGCCAGTGACCCGTTCACCATCGAGCATAACCCGGCGGACTTCACGCGCCACCAGCGCGGTCACGAATAAATCGCCCTGCCACTGCGGGAACTGCTCGCCGCGATAAATAGTCATCCCGGAAGGCGCGATGGACGGCGTCCAGTCCACGCGCGGATCCTCCATGCCGGGTCGCGACGTGTAGGGCGTGATGCGCGCGCCGCTGTAGTCCACCCCGAAGGTCGCAACTGGCCAGCCGTAATTCTGCCCGGGCTGGACCAGGTTGACCTCGTCGCCGCCGCGCGGCCCGTGCTCATGCGCCCAGAGGATGTCGTTGTCCGCGTCAAATACCAGGCCCTGGACGTTGCGATGGCCATAGCTGTAAATCTCCGGCAGCGCGTCATCGCGGCCGACGAACGGATTGTCGGCCGGCACGCTGCCGTCGCGATTGATGCGCACGATCGTGCCGGTGTGGCTGTCGAGCCGCTGGGCGTCCTCGCGAAAATTGAAACCGTCACCGAGCCCGATGACCAGCGTGTCGTCGGCCAGAAACGCCATGCGTCCACCGTAATGCACCGGCGTATTGCGCGGCGGATCCACGGTGAACAGCACCTGGAGGTCATGCAGTTCGTGGCCCTTGAGCCGGGCGCGTACCACGCGCGTGCCATTGGCACTCGCCGAGCCGTGCGCGAACGACAGGTAGAGCCAGCCGTTAGCGGCATAATCCGGATCGAGCATGACTTCGAAAAGCCCCGCCTGGCTCTGCACGAAGACGTCCGGCACGCCCCGTACGGGCTCCGGCTGCAACTCGCCGTCCGAGATGAGCCGCAACCGCCCGGCCCGCTCCGTCACCAGCTGGCGGCCGTCCGGCAGGAAAGCGATCGACCACGGATGCACCAGGTTCTCGGCCACGGTCTCGATACGGTAGTCCTGTGCGGTCGCCGGGCCGCAGCCCGCGAGCACTACCGCCACCAGCATGAGGAGAGGAAATCGATTTTTCATTGGCAGGATGCTTTCATTGGCAGGGGCTGTAACAATAGCAAATGCATCTCCCGCGCCAGCAAGGTGAACCCGGCCGCGCCATGAATTTTCTCAAGCTCCTGCTGTCCTGGCTGGCCGCCACCCTGGTGACGGCGGTGGCCGGCAGCATCATCCAGACGCAGTTCAACCTCGCGGCCATCACGGCCCTGGGCGTGCCGGTGCCGCCCGCGCTCCGGTTGCAGACGACGCTGCAGGACCTGGTCGGCTTTGCGCCCATGCTCGCGGCCATCGCCGGCGCCGGTTTGCTGGTCGCCCTGCCGGTCGCGGCCTGGTTGGCCCGCCACCTGCAGCGTCGGACCTTGCTGTACGCACTGGCGGGCGCGACCGCCATCGCCACGGCGATCCTGCTGATGAACGCCCTGCTGCCGATCACGGCCATCGGGGCAACGCGCTCGCTGGCGGGCTTTCTTGCCCTGGCGGCCTGCGGGGCGCTCGGGGGATGGACGTTCAGCCGCCTGGCGCCCCGACACCCGGGCACCCGCGGACGATAGCGTGCAGCCCCGCCGCCTTGCTATGCTTCGTGACCATCGCCCGCGCGCTGCGCGGATCCCGCCGAATTCCGGGAGCCAGGCTCCCCTCGAGGTGCAGTCGTGAGAAAAATTGCAGCAGTTCTTTCCCTGGCGGCCATGGTCGCCGCCCCCGCAGTGCTGGCCGGTGAAGTCACCCGCCTGTCCGAGCCGGTGCAGACCGGCGACGGCTACGAGGTATTCGGTGCACCAGCGGATGTGACCGGCGAGCCCAAGCGCTTGGCCGAGCTGGTCGCCGCCAGCAGCGACTATGCCGGCGAACAAGTGCACGTCACCGCCAAGGTCGCGCAGGTCTGCCAAAAGAAAGGTTGCTTTCTCGTCGCCCACGACGGCGACGCCGTGGCGCGCGTCACCTTCGTCGATTACAGCTTCTTCGTCCCCACCGATTCCGCCGGCAAGGACGTCACCATCGTCGGCACCTTCAACCGCAAGACCATCTCCGAAGCCCAGGCGCGCCACTTCGCCGAGGACGCTGGCGAGGATCCGGCGGCGATTTCCGGCGCTCGCGAGGAATACTCGATCGTGGCGACCTCCGTTGTGATTCCCACCAGCTGATTGGCCGATCGGCGGCAGACTCAGGAGCCGATCGGCCCGCCGATCCGCTCGAGCCGTAACCGCTGGCGCTCGTCGAACAGGCGCCGGCTGGCGGCCATCACGGCGGCCACGGTGCCGAAGCCAGTGCCGACAGCGATCAGGAAAAACACCAGCACCTGGTACTTGACCGCCAGGGCCGGCGGGCTGCCGGCGAGAATCTGGCCGGTCATCATGCCGGGCAGGCTGACGATACCGGCGGCGGCCATGCCGTTGATGATGGGAATCATGCCGCTGCGCATCGCGTCGCGGCGCAAGTCGCCGATGGCCTCGCTCCAGGTCATGCCGAGCATGAGGCGTCCCTCGATCACCTGGCGCTGGCGCCAGGCGCTGTCGGTGAGCCGGTCCATGCCCAGTGCGACGCCGGTCATGGTGTTGCCCAGCAACATGCCCAGCAGCGGAATCGCGTACTGCGGCGTGTACCACGGGGAGGGACCGATCACCACCAGCAGCGCGAACACGGTGACCGCAAACGACGATACGAACATGGACACCGTGCCGATGGCGAAGGCCCAGCCGCCGGTCAGGCGCCGTTTCTGACGCGACATGACCTCGCGGCCCGCGAGCAACAACATGATGACGGCCATCAAGGCCACCCAGTGCAGCGCAGCCACTGAAAACAGCGTCTCGAGCACCACGCCGATGATGGCAAGCTGGATGACCATGCGGGTCGCGGCGACCACCAGGTCGCGGCTCAGGCCGAGGCGACCGAGATGGGTGACCAGGGCCAGCGCGACGACCAGCGCCGCGCCGATCGCCAGTTCCCACCATGCCAGGTCGATCAGCCCCTCGGACATGACTGCTCCCGGAGTTCGGCGCCCTTGATGGCGAAATGCCGGTCGGCCACCCGCTCGATCTGGGCGCGATCGTGGGCCACCCAGAGGACCGGCATGCGGTGTTGCCGCACGTAATCACGCAACCAGGACTCGACCTGGCGCGCCAGCTCCGGGTCGAGATTCGCGGTCGGTTCGTCCAGCAGCAGGGCGCGCGGTTCATGGGACAGCGCCCTGAGTACGGCGAGGCGCTGTTTCTCGCCGGACGAGAGCCGCCCGACGTCCCACCCGAGCGACTCCTCCGAGAGGCTGAACGCCGCCAGGCTACCGGGCACGGGTTCCAGAAAATGCTCGATAACGGTCTCGCCCCACCAGCTGCTCTCAGCCGGCACCAGCATTGCCCAGCCGCGCCAGCAGTGTGCGGCGACCATGGAACGCCGATCCGCGCCGAGGAGCACGTCGCCCGTGTGCGGTTCCAGGTCGGCGATGGCACGCAGCAGCCGACTCTTGCCCGAGCCGGACTCCCCGGAAATGCACACGATCTCGCCCGGTTCGAGCGTCAGCGTGACGTCCCGCAGGGGACCAACGGACAGCCCCTGCAAGGCAAGGCGGTCACCACCGGTGGTGGCGCGGGGCGCTGAGGACGATCGGGATGGCGACAAGCTGCCTGCTCCGGGGCCGATTAAACCGCCATGGTAGCGGTTGCGCGGCACGCAAGCGACGCTGTTTCACCGTGCCGCAAGATGCCGCCATGTCCGCGACCCGTTATCATGGGCCGCACGAATTCACTGCCCGCCCGCGCGCCGGCCTGTCCACAAGGATCCCGAATGCACCCTGTTGCCTTGTTCATCGCCCTCCTCCTCGCCGCCGCACCTGTCGTGGCGGACACCGACACCGCCAACCCGAACGGCGACAGCGCCAATAACGACCAGGCCTGGTCCGTCAACGAACCGCCCGGCGAATGGCGCACGATCTCGATTGATACGCGCGAGTTCAGCTGGGCGGACGTGGACGTGAGCCCGGATGGCCGCCAGCTGGTCTTTCACATGCTCGGGGACATCTACCGGGTCGGCATCGAGGGCGGTGAGGCAGAGGCGTTGACCGATGGCATCGCGTGGAATTTCCAGCCGCGCTTCAGCCCCGACGGCCGCCGGATCGCTTTCATCAGCGACCGCGACGGCGCGGAAAACATCTGGACCATGGCCGCGGATGGCTCTGACCCGGTGCAGGTGAGCAAGGAACGCGAGCACCTGTTGCACAACCCGGCGTGGTCGCCCGACGGCGACTACATCGCGGCGCGCAAGGGCTACGTGTCCCGCCGCAGCATCCCGGCGGGCTCGATCTGGCTGTATCACCGCGGCGGCGGCGGCGGGGTCGAACTCGTCGAACGGCTGCATGGCGCGCAATCACAGAAGAATATCGCCGAACCAAATTTTTCGCCGGACGGCCGCTACCTGTATTTCAGCCAGGACATGACGTCAGGCACCGTGTGGCAATACAACAAGGATGCCAATAGCGGGATTTTCGCCATTCGCCGGCTCGACCGCGAGACAGGCGATGTGGAAACCGTGGTATCGGGTCCCGGCGGCGCGATTCGCCCGGCGATTTCGCCCGACGGCGGCCAGCTCGCCTTCGTGCGACGCAACTCGGAAACGCTCAGCAGCCGGCTCATGGTCAAGGACCTGACTTCGGGCATCGAGCGGACCCTGTTCGACGGCCTGGAACGCGACAAGCAGGAAACCAGCGGCGACATGGGCAACTACCCGGCCTACAACTGGCTGCCGGACGGCAGCGGGCTGGTGTTCTGGTCGGGCGGCGGCTTTCACCGGGTCGGGCTGGACGGCCGTCATGCTGCGATCGAAGTCCGGGTCCGGACCGACAAGCAAGTCCATCCGGCGCTGCAACGCAAGGTGCAGGTCGACGCAGACGAGTTCGATGTGCGCATGCTGCGCTGGACGCAACTGAGCCCCGACGGCAACACGGCCATCTACCAGGCGCTCGGCTATCTCTGGGTGCACGACCTGGCGCGCGACGAGCGCCGGCGGCTGACACGGCAATCCGAGCACTGGGAGTTCCACCCGGCCTTTTCGCCGGATGGCCGCCATGTCGTCTACACCACCTTTGACGACGAAGCGCTCGGCTCGGTGCGTATTGCGCCGCTGGGCCGCGGCCGCGCGCAGGTACTGACCGCCGAACCCGGCCACTACGTCGAGCCGAGTTTCTCGCCCGACGGCAAGCAGGTGACGTTTCGCAAGATCACGGGCGGTTTTTTGACCTCGCCCAACTGGTCGCAAAACCCCGGCCTGTACGTGGTGGACAGCGACGGCCGGAACCTGCGCCGGGTACTCGACAAGGGCACGCAACCGCAATTCTCGGCGGACGGCACACGGCTGATGCATTCGCGTCACAATGACCAGCGCCATCTTGCGTTGTTCAGCACCGACCTCGAGGGTCGCGACGAGCGCGAACACCTGGCCGGCGAATGGATCACCGAGTACCAGGTCTCGCCGGATGGCCGCTGGGTGGCGTTCGCGGAACATTTCAACACTTATGTCGCGCCGTTTTTTGCGGCCGGCAAGCCGCTCACGCTCGGCAGCGGCACCAGGGCTTTCCCGGTCCGCCAGGTTTCGGCGCGCGGCGGTGAAGTCCTGCGCTGGTCGGACGACAGCGCGACCCTGCGCTGGTCTTACGGCGCGCAGGTGTTCGAGCGCCAGCTGAGCGATGCCTTTGCCTTCCTCGCCGGCGCGCCGGAGGAACTGCCGGCCCCCGTCACAAGCGGTCGCGACCTGTCGTTCCGCGTGGCGGCAGATCGTCCCGAGGGACGGATCGCACTGGTGGGCGGGCGGATCGTCACCATGCGCGACGCCTACGAGCGCGAGGAAATCATCGACAACGGCGTGGTGCTCATCGAGGGCCACCGGATCCGCGCGGTGGGCCCGGCCGACGAAATCGACGTCCCGGCGGACTTCCGCGTGTTCGACGCCAGCGGCAAGACCATCATTCCCGGGCTGGTGGACTCGCATGCCCATGGCGGCATGAGCAACAACCAGCTGCAGCCGCGCCAGAACTGGATGCAGCACGCCAACCTCGCCTTCGGCGTGACCACCATCCACGACCCGTCCAACGACAACTGGGCATTCTTCTCGGCGGCCGAGCTGCAGCGCGCGGGACAAACGCTGGCGCCGCGCATGTACTCCACGGGGCGCATCCTGTACGGCGCGCTTTCGGCGGGCGCGACGGCGAAAATCGACGGCTACGAGGACGCCGAATTCCATGTGCGCCGGCAGCGCGACCACGGCGCCATTTCGGTCAAGAGCTACAACTACCTGCGACGCGACCAGCGCCAGCAGGTGCTGGAAGCCGGGCGCAAGCTCGACATCCTGGTGGTGCCCGAGGGTGGCATGCGGCTGGAGCAGAACCTCAGCCAGATCGTCGACGGCCATACCGGGATCGAGCATGCGCTGTCGATCCAGCTGATCTACGACGATATCCGGCAGCTCTGGAGCCAGACCGAGGTCGTTTATTCGCCGACCTTCGGGGTCGCGTACGGCGGACTGATGGGCGAAGAGTACTGGTACGACCGCACCGAGGTCTGGAAGAACGAACGGCTGATGACCTACACGCCGAAGTCGGTGGTGCACCCGCGCTCCATCCGCCGGCCGACGGCGCCGGACGAGCACTACAACCACATCCATGTCGCCGAGCAAGCCAGGAAGCTGAACGAGCTTGGCGTGCCGGTGGTCATCGGGGCGCACGGGCAACTGGCCGGCCTTGCCGCGCACTGGGAAGTCTGGATGATGGTCCAGGGCGGATTCACGCCCTTCCAGGCGCTCCGCGGCGCAACTATCGACGGCGCGCGCTACTTCGGCATGGACGCGGAGATCGGCTCGATCGAACCCGGCAAGCTGGCCGACCTGGTGGTCATCGATGGTAATCCCCTCGACGATATCCGCAGCAGCGAGAACGTCACCTGGACAATGCTCAACGGGCGCCTGTACGACGCCGCGAACATGAACCAGGTCGCGCCGACAGCCACGGAGCGGCGACCGTTTTTCTTCGAGCAGGCGGGCGGCGACGCCTGGCAGCCGGCCACGATGCAATATTTCCAGCAACTGGGGCACGATCTCGGCTGGCATTGCCGGCACTAGCGCCTGAGGCGCCTGCTGACGGGCGCAAGCGGATCAGGGCGGCTGGCCGCAAGGTCAGTCCGCCGGGATCAGCGTAACCTCGACGCGGTTGTTCAGTTCGGCGATCCGGTTCCATTCGCCAGCCGTGCTGATGCTGGGTGAGAAGGGATAACGGCGCACCGAACCGCGGCTGTCGCGCGCCGACACCTCGACCTGTATGCGGTCGTCGTTCAACAGGGGGGAACTGGCGAGAAAGTTGGCGAAGGCCACGGACTGGCGCTCGCGCAGCGACGCCGAGCTGCCCAGCGGGTGGCCAAACAGGGTGCAATTCGTCACGGGTGTCCCGGGTTCGGCCAGGCGGTAATTGCCCGCCTCATCGCTGGCAAGGCAGAACTCGCCCAGGTGGGCATCCAGCCGAATCACTCCGCTGAAGCCGATGGCCGCCAGCCGTCCCACCAGGTCCCGCACGCGCTCCAGCCGGGCATCGTCGAACGGAATTTCATCGTAGCCAAAGTGGTTCTGCTGGTTGACCGCCCATTGCAGGGCCTCGAGCAACGCCAGGTAACGCGAGTCCGCCTCCAGGCGCCCCATGTCCAGCCCGGTGCGCAGCTCGGCGCGCAGGCTGTCCACCACGGCGGACTGTTGCGCCGCGTCCGCCGCCAGCCGCGTATTCTCCGCCAGCAGGACGTCGCGCTGCTGTGCGGCCTGGGACCAGAACAGGAAGAGCACCGCCGCGGGCAACAGGCCCACCAGGAGTATCAGCAGGGCGCTGATACCGCTGACGCCGCGGCTAGGTGGCGGTTCCGGTGCCGCCGCCTGCGCCTCGGCCTGCTGCCGGGCATGTATATCCTCAGCCACGCGCCTGGCGAAATCGCGGTTGGTGGCGAGGACGTCGGAGCGCAGTTCGAGGTGCTGATCCTGCAGGATACGGGTGATCAGGGCCTGGATCGACGCGCCCATCGCCTGGCGCTCCAGCAGCAGTTCCGTGTCGTCGCCATCATGGCTCCTGGACGCTTCGACCGCGTCGGCGTCAGCTTCCCGGCGACGGCGACCAGCGCGCCGCTCATGCACCAGCCCGAGCTGTAGCAACAGCTCGAACAAGACGCCGGGTTGCACCTGTTTCGGCAATACGCCGACGGCGCCGAGCGCACGCGCCTGGCCGACGTAGACCTCGCCTTCCTTGGCCGTGTACATCATGACCGGGATCATCGCCGTGCGGGGGTCGGACTTGATTGCCGCAACAGCTTCGAAGCCGTCCATCCCCGGCATGCTGTGATCCATGAAAATCGCATCGACGCTATGGTGCTTGAGGAAATCGATCGCTTCCTCGCCCGAGGCGGCGAACGAAACTTCAATGTCGTACTGCTCGAGGAGACGCTGCAACGCCACCCGGGCGGACCTGGAATCGTCGACGACAAGAGCATGCTTCTGCGCCATGACGTTACTTTGTTTCAGTTTGCGTCCTTAGTCCATACCCCCGTCGACTGGTATTCTCCCGGGATGCTCCGCCGCGACTTCGAAAAGGTCATCGACGACGTGCTCGATGAACTGCCCGACTGGGCCCTGGCCCGGATCGAGAACCTGCGCGTGGTGGTCGAGGAATGGCCGAGCGAAGAGCAGGATCCGGACGACGAGGGGCTGCTCGGGCTGTACGACGGCATCGCGCTGCCGGAGCGCGGCCTCGACTACGTGGACGTCATGCCCGACACCATCTGGATTTTCCGGCAGCCGCATTTGCAGCTCGCGCTGGGTACGGACGAACTGCGCGAGGAAATTCGGCGCACCGTGCTGCATGAACTGGCCCATTACTTCGGGCTGGACGACGACTATCTCGACGAAATCGGCTGGGGCTGACAGTCATACCGCCGCGCGGCTTGGCCGGCCACCGCTTTACCAGCCGCCACCGCCACCGCCACCCCCGCCGCCGCCCGACGACCCACCGCCGCCCCCGCCGGAGCTCGAGCCAGGCGCCGTCGAGGCCGAAGAAATGGCCGCGGTCAGCGAGGTGCCGACCCCGGAAGTAAAGCCACCGAGATCGCGCGCGTTGAAGCTGCCGTGATACCAGGCGGGCTGGTAACGGGCCCCGTCGTCGCGGTCGAGGCGCGCGAGGATCGCGGCGAATCGCTCGGCCCATTGCTGTTCTACGCCCAGCGCCAGCGCGAAGGGCAAGTATCGCTCAAACAACTCGGGGGTTTTGGCCGGCGGGTTGCGCAGGTTCAGTTCATCCTTCTCCGCCACCTCCAGGTAGTTCCGGAAACCCTCGAGCTTGTCCATCAGCAGGCGGCCGCGCACGGTCGGTGCGCGCAGCAACCAGGCGAACACGAAGTGCGCCAGCACCGCGATGCCGAGCAATACGAAGACCGCCGGCTGGAAGCTGCCCAGCAGGCCGATCGCCACGGCCAGCGCTGCCGTGGCGCCGAGCGACGGCAGCAGCAGGTTCGCGTTAGTGAAGAAATAAATTTTCTGGTAATCGCGCTGCAAGGATCGCTGGTGCGCGCGTTTCGTGCTCGACAACAACGCATGGTTCTTGTTGTCCAGTTCGACTTCGGCCGCCCCGGCGAACAAGGTCTCCAGCAGTGTTCGTTCCCCGGCGGCCAGCGCCTCCCCCGACGGCTGGCGGCGCAGCGTGTACTTGCCGCCCTGCTCGTCGATCTCGATGTATCCCTTGACGGCGAGGCTGATGACGGCCGCCGTGAAAACGCGGCTGTCGTAGCCCATGCGCATGATGAAGCGCGTGGAGGCCGGCGAATATCCCTCGGGCGGCGCGTAGTGGGGAAATATGACGCCCCGGCGCGGATCACGCCCATAGCGCAGCCATGCCCAGCACAGGTAGCCGAGCACCAGCACGAGACCGATCGCCGCCAGCAACAGGCCGCGATTATCGGCCAGGGTGCGCTCGAGTCGCTCGCCCGGACCGGGCTGGTGCACGTGTCCTTTCGGCCAGCCGACCACGATGGTGAAACCTTCACCGGCGCCCAGCGGACGCGTGGCCTCCAGGTGGGCCTGGCGATGGTCCTTGTCGGCAGCGTAGCTTTGCTCGGTGCTGCCCTGGCGACCGGTATAGGCGGCCAGCGTCACGTCGCTCATGGGCACGGTGTCCGGCAACCGGACCACCGCGCCGGCGCGCTCGATCGGCAGCTCCCAGCCATTCCCGGTTACGTTCCAGTACAGCTCATCGTGCCGCTCGAAATAACCCAGCTGGCGATCGGTACGATAGCGCAGCAGGTATTCATGCCGCCCATGCTCGATGAGCCGGTCGGCGCTGCCGACGTACACACGCACCCCGTTGCCGCGCCGCTCGGTGTGATACGGCTCGGGCTGGCCGTTGCGGGTCACGCCAAGCACCTCGAAGCCGACCCGGTAGCGATTGCCGAGGCGATCCCGGTAATCGGTCGGAAAGTCCCGGTAGATGCCGCGCCGCACTACCCGCCCCGCGGCCTGCACCACGATGGTTTCGGCGACCGTCATGGTGGCGTCGGCATGCACCTCGATGTCGCTGCGGTACTCGAGAATGCGTTCCGCCGCCTGCGCCGGCACAAGCCAGGCCAGGGCCAGCAGCAGCACCGTACCGGCA
This sequence comes from Gammaproteobacteria bacterium, assembly GCA_047921455.1. Classification (GTDB taxonomy): domain Bacteria; phylum Pseudomonadota; class Gammaproteobacteria; order Steroidobacterales; family XN24; genus XN24. The sequence goes on along the minus strand of JBLRWC010000019.1, from coordinate 5,555 downwards.
GCGGGCCGCAACATGTCAGCCCAGGGCCACGCGCGGCGCCCGCCTGGCGTCCGCATCATCGACGGCGAAAAACTCGGCGGGCTCGAAGCGGAACGGCCGCGCCACCAGCATGTCAGGAAAGGTTTCCGTGCGCGTGTTGTAGATGCGCACCGCGCCATTGTAGAAACGGCGCGCATACTGCAAATGATCCTCGGTCTCCACCAGGTCACGTTGCAGCTGCAGGAAATTGCCGTCGGCCTTCAGTTCCGGGTAGGCCTCGGCCAGCGCGATCAGTCGATGCAGGCCAGCTTCCATTTCGTCCTCGAGCCGCGCCTTGTCGCGCAAGCTGCCGGCCGCCTCTGCGCGCGCGCGCAACTCCGTCACCGCGCTCAAGGTCGCGCGCTCGTAATCTGCATAAGCACGCACGGCGTCGACCAGTTGCGGCACCAGGTCGTGGCGGCGGGTCAGCTGCACGTCGATGTCGCTCCAGGCCGCGCGCACCTGGTTACGCTCTCTTACCAGGCGGTTGAACATCAGCACGGCCCAGCCGATCAGTACAGCGACGACGAGGGTCAGGATCAGTGTCACGGTTGCCCTCTTGTAAACTCGGGCCGAAACTCAGGCCGAAACTCAGGCGGGGACTCAGGCGCTGATAGCCAGCTTCTCGCGATGGTACAGGCGCGCAGCGATCAGCCATAGCAGCAAGCCGAGACCGAAGCCGGCGCCAATGTAAACCAGCCATTCCATGGGCGCGACGGTCTCGGCGCGCAGCACCATCAGGATGGTCTGGTTTTGCGCGAGAAACGGCACGGCAAACATCCACAACTGGTTCTTGACCGGGCTGATCAGCAGCACCACCGTCGGAATGATCGGTAGCAGCATCAGCACGCTCATGTAGCTTTGCGCTTCCTTGACCGACTTGACGCTGGCGGAAATCAACGTCAGCAGCGTCGTGCCGATCAGCACCATCGGCGCCAGGATCGCAAGCAGCTTGCCCATGGCGGCAAAAGACACGTCCACGCCGCGGAACGGGCCACTGCCGGCGAACTGGAAGCTCAACTTGAAGCTCAGCAGGATCAACAACAGGCTGAGCATGCCGAATACGCAGGCCGCGGCGATCTTGCCGCTCATGATGGCCTCGCGACTGGCCGGCGTGGCCAGCAACGGCTCGAGCGACTGGCGCTCACGCTCGCCGGCGGTCACGTCGATTACCAGGTAAGCGCCGCCCAAAAAGGCGCTGAGAATGAGCAGGTACGGCAGGAATGCGAGCGCCATGCCGCGCCGCGCCTCGGGGGTCGACAGGTCGCGACGCCCGGGCACGACCGCCTCACCCAGCGCCGGGTCCACGCCGCGTACCATCAGCCGCATGGTCGCCACCTGGCGACTGTAACCGCGCAGCGCGCCCTCTACGCGTGACACCGGGATACGCGAGTCCTGGCGCGAACTGTCGTAGAGGATTTCCACCAGCGCCGGACGGCTTTCGCGCCACAACTCGGGGTAATCCGCGGGGATTTCCAGGATCACCTCGTAGCGCTGGTCTCTAATCGCGCCCTGCGGATCTTCGGGCGGATCGATGACCTCGATATTGCGCGTTGCGAGGTGGGCGACCAGGTTCGGGGCGTGCTCGGCGCCGATCACCGGCAGCTCGAGCGTGCTTTCGAGTTGCGTTCGGGCCCGCTGCTCGGCCACCGTGCCCATGCCGAGAATCAGCGCGGGGAACAACAGCGGCGCCATGAACAGCCCCAGCATCACGGTCCGCCGATCGCGAAACAGGTCGAGCAACTCCTTGCGCATGACCGCCCATAGCACGCTCATGCCGCGAGGCCTTCTTCTGAACCGATCAGCTTCACGAAGGCGTCCTCGAGGTTGTCCTCGCCGCTGATCCGGCGCAAGGTATCGGCGCCGCCCTGCGCCGTCACCTTGCCCTTGGCGATAATCACGATGTGATCACACAGCAGACCGACCTCCTGCATGATGTGGCTCGACAGGATCACGCAGTGTCCCGCGGCCTTCAGTCCCAGCAGGAATTCGCGCAGGCCGCGCGTCGTCATGACGTCCAGGCCGTTGGTCGGTTCATCGAGGATGATGTTCTTCGGATCGTGCACCAGCGCGCGGGCAATCGCCGTCTTGGTGCGTTGTCCCTGCGAAAAGCCCTCGGCCTGGCGGTCGATGAAGTCCTGCATGCCGAGCGCCTCGACGAGCCGGGCGGTGCGTGCCGCGATCGTTGCGGTGTCGAGGCCGTGCAAGCGGCCGAAGTACGTGATGTTCTCGCGCGCCGTGAGCCGCTTGTAGACGCCACGCGCGTCGGGCAACACGCCGAGCGAACGACGCACCCGCGCCGCATCCGTGACGGCGTCGAAACCATCGACGCGAACCGAGCCACGCTCCGGGCGCATCAGCGTGTAGAGCATGCGCAGCGTCGTCGTCTTGCCGGCGCCGTTGGGGCCGAGCAAGCCGGTGATGAGACCGTCGCGCGCCTCGAAGCTGACACCGTCCACGGCCCGTACCGGGCCGGTCTTCGCCTTGAAGGTCTTGTGCAGATCCTGAACCTTGATCATCAAGTCGCGCTCCCGCGTCAGGGTTCCCAGCCGTACAGGCCGGAAAAAGGCGGCGGCGCCGCGAGGCGATCCAGGCACGATGCATCAAGCCCGTTCGCATCGGCGTCCTCGATAAACTGCGCCGCAAGCGCCGGCATGCAACCAGCCGTCATGAGACTGTGGCCTTGCCCGGGCAACACCAGGTGGCGCGCATTGTCGAGCCGCGCTTCGACCTGGTCGCCGTACCGTGGCGGCGTGACCGGGTCGTATTCACCGGACACCAGCAGGACGGGCAGGTCTCCCGTCAGCGGCGCACGAAAGTCATCCGGGCGCGTGCCGCGCGGCCAGACCTCGCATTGCGCCTGCACCACTTCGATCAGCATGTCGCCCATGACGGTGTCTTCATCTTCCGCGATCACCTCAAGTTCGTCCGCATCCTCGGTGCAAATCACCGAGTTATGCATTCCGGCGGCCATCTGGCCGGAAAAACTCCGCATCAGCATGCGCGTCAGCGCAAGCAAGCTGGTGTAATCGCCTTCATCGGCCTGGTGCACGATTAGTGGCAGAACCGACGCTGACAAGGGCGAATAGGCGTACATGCGCAACACGGCTGCCAGGTGATCGTAAGTCGGCGTTTCCTCGCGCCATTCGCCGGTGGTCGGATCGCGATAACGCAGCTTCCCGATACCGCCCGCTCGCAGTCGTTCTGCGACCGCGGGCAAGCGGACCGCCGGGTCACCCAGCGCCTCGACGCACGCCGGGGTGGCACGACAACGCGCGAAATGCGTATCCAGCGTGTCCTGCAAGTTGGCGGCGTGCTCTGCACCCAGTACGAGCTCGGGCGGCACCACGCCGTCGAGGATCATGCTGCGCACGTTTTGCGGGTAGGCCTTGGCGTACTGCTGCGCTACGCGGGTACCGTAGGAAACCCCGACGAGGTTCACCGCGGGGGCGCCGATGGCCTGGCGCACAAATTCCAGGTCGAAGACCGCCTCGGTGGTGGTGTAGAAGCGCAGGTCGGCTGTTTCCTGCAGCATATCGCGGCAACCCTCGGCAAGCTCACGCATGCGCTCCGGCGTCAGCGACTCCAGGCCAAGCATGGCCTCTTCATCGTCTTCTTCCGGGCAAAACAGCGGATTTGAGCCACCCGTACCACGCTGGTCGAGCAACAGGACATGCCGGCTGCGCCGGATGTCACCAAAGGCATGCGCAATCATCGGGTAACTGTCACGCGCCGACTGGCCTGGGCCGCCCGCGATCATGAACACGGGATCCGGCTCGGCCTCCCCCTCGACCGGTATCCAGGCCAGTGCAAGCTCGATGTTGCGGCCACCAGGCTCTGCGGGATTCTCGGGCACCGTGAGCGTTGCGCACTGGGCCTCGGTCGGCCGCGGCAAGCCGGCCGTGGTCAAGACACAAGACTCGAACTCGACCTCGCCCAGGGTGCGCGCCTGCGCTGGCGCCATCGGCGCAGCCAGCACCAGGCCGGTGGCCAGCGCGTACAGAGATTTGCGCCACGGCACACCGCCGCCGCAGCCTTTCACCATGGCGCTGCTCTCGACGTCGGGCTGTGTCGTGTCTTGTGTCACTCGGTATCTCGCGTTGCTGGCCGCGGGCGGCAGCCGCCAATTCTAATAGGAATCATTCTTCTTGTCCGGCGCGGGTATCGCGTGAACCGCGCCGGCTCTCGCCGCTGCTCGATATCCATGCCTGCAGGCCCTAGACTTCGCACATGTCGGCAGGACTTCCCAGCGAGCAACGTTACCGTGCCATGCGCCGGGTCACGCTGGTGGGCGCCGTCACCAACCTGGCGCTCATGCTCGCGCAGATCATCGGCGGGCTGGTCAGCCATTCGCAGGCCCTGGTAGCGGACGGCGCGCACACCCTTTCGGACCTGCTGAGCGATTTTTTGGTGCTGTTTGCCGCGCGCAAGGCGAATGCCGCCGCGGATGCCCGCCATCCCTATGGCCACGGCCGCATCGAAACGCTGGCGACGGTGGGAGTCGGGCTGGTTTTGATCACGGTGGCCCTCGGCATTGTTTTCGATGCCGGGCGGCGCATGCTCTCGCCCGAGGACTTGTTGTCCCCCACCCCGCTCGCCCTGGCGCTGGCGTTCGTCGCCATCGTTGCCAAGGAATCGCTTTACCACTACACCATGCGCGCCGCCCGGCGGGTACGATCCAGCCTGCTCGAGGCAAATGCCTGGCATCACCGCTCCGATGTCGTGTCCTCGATCGTCGTGCTGATCGGCGTCGGCGCCACGCTCGTCGGATTCTCTTACATGGATGCCGTCGCCGCCGTGCTCGTCTCCTTGCTGATCGGGCGCATGGGCGTGCGCATGATCTGGGACAGCGCACATGAACTCATCGATACCGGCCTCGAGCCGGATGAACAACGGCAGATGCTGGCCGCTGCCCGCGACATCGACGGCGTACGCGACGCGCACGCGCTGCGCACCCGGCGCATGGGCGGCGTGCTGCTCGCAGATATCCACGTGATCGTCGCTGCGCGCATCAGCGTGTCGGAAGGTCATCGCATCAGCGAGGCCGTGTGCCGGGCGCTGCGTAGCATCCAACCGGACCTCAGCGATGTACTCGTGCATATCGACCCGGAAGACGACCAGCAGGATTCGCCCAGCAGCCATTTGCCCGGACGCCGGGAACTGCTGGCGGAACTCCTGCCCCGGTGGCAGCAAGCCGGCCTGGAAGTCGCGCCCGACGACGTCGTGTTGCATTATCTCGATGGCCGGATCGACATTGAGCTGAAGCTTCAGCTGGCTGATTTTGAGGATATTGCCGCCGCTCGCGAATTGTCGGAACGGCTGATCGAAGCGAGCAAGTCGGCGGACAACGTGGGCACAGTGCAGGTGTCATTTCGATCTGCGACAGGCGACTGAGCTGCAGCGGCTAAAATTCGAGCCCCGCCCTGAAGCGGGCCCCGAATATTCTGGCCTGGCCATCAGGCGGAACGGCGTTTGCGCGATGCATCCACGCGGATCCGCGTGGAGACCCCCAGAAAAAACGCCACCCAGGCTGAGGT
>JBLRWC010000018.1:0-48734 GCA_047921455.1 Gammaproteobacteria bacterium | reverse complement strand
GCCCAATAACTACGAACCTACGACCCGGCACCAGGCCCGCCAGGCCCGAGCCGCGCGAGTTTTTCCTGGATGATGCGCTTGGACCCTTGTGCCATGTAATACGCGATGGTCTCGGTGCGGATCTTGACGGAGCCGGCCGCCTTGGTGGAGTCGAGCTCCTGGAAGGAAAAAAACAACGTACCGGATCGCTCCACGATCTGCTGCACCGTGGTAATGGTCGGCTGATCCATGCCGCATTCATAGCTGATCAGGCGCATGGCGCAGGTGATCCAGGGCAGGCGTGCCGCGACCTTCGCCGCCCACATGATTTCGTTGGTATTGGCGCTGTAGGACGAGGGCCAGACATCGCCGATATCGAGTGGCGAACGGATCTGTCCGGCCCGAATCTCGTCGCCGAACAGCCACTGCAGCAACTCGTCATCCAGCGGCAGGTACTGTGCCCAGAGAATCGGATAACCGTAAACCTGCAGATCCGCCTCGATCTCGTGGCCGATCCCGGAATCCATGTGATACGGACGCGCCAGCACCAGGATGCAGGGTCGCTCATGACGCGCGCACCACTCGATGACCTCGCGGCTACGCGCCCGCATGGCGTCGTTGAAGGCATGCAGGCTACGGTACCCGGCGTCGACCGCCGCCACCGTCTCTTCATAGCCAAGCCCCGCCAGCACGTCCCGGAGTGCTTCATACAATTGCTTGGCCGCGAGACGCCGATCCCCCAGTGAAACCAACGGCGCTACGTAGCGCACACCGTTCGCGGCGAACACGTCCCGCTCCTTGACGAATCCCGCCTTGATATTTTCCGGCCCCGCCATGACCCGAGGGCAGGACAGGGAGTCCATCACGTGCCCGTCGAGGAACGAGTCAATGGAATTGATCAGCGGCGAAAACAGGATATCGATCTTGCGCTTCTGGCCGAACAGCAACTCGCCGTAATGGCCTGAACCGCACTTGACCGGATAGCAGCAGTCGACGGTGCCGCGGCCGCGGCCGTACTCGCGCATCTGTTGCTCTGACGTATCGGACGAAAACACGATGCGCTTGTCAGGCACGCCGAGCGCGGTAAAGAAACCGGTCCAGAACTGGTGCGTTGACCAGACGCCCAGCAGTTTCGGAATGCCTATCCGATGGCGCGCGCGGTCCGCGCGCTCAGGCGCTGCGCCAGGCTCGGCCGAAGGCGCGGTCCCGAACCAGTTCGCCAATGTTTGGAAATGCACGCCGCTGCTCCTCCATATCCGCCTTGACCACTTTCATCTCGCGCACGTCCTCCACGAGGCCCTTAGGGCAGGAATTGCCGCTGATCACCCGCTCCCAGCCCGGCGCGAGTGGCACCTTGCTCCATTCGCGACCCTTGGCTCCGGCAACGCGCACGTCGATGAACGCGCGCTTGCACTTCACCGGACACCATTCGCAGATAGTGTGCTCGCTGGTGGTACTTTCGTAGACGAGCGCCGCGACCACGTCGAAGCCACGGAAACGACTCGGCTGGGCCGGATCCCAGGCCTCCATGGCACAGAGCGCTGCGCCGATGGCGCCGGCCTCGCCCGACTGCGGATGGATAAAAATTTCCGCGTCCGGCACCCTGCTCCTGATGAAATCGACCTGCGCCTTGACCACCGCCATGTTGAGATGCGTGCCGCCTTGCAGCACGAAGCGCCGGCCGATCGCGCGCAGATTCTGCAGCTGGCCAGCGTAAATCCAGACGTTGTACGGCAGCACTGCGGCCAGCGACGCCATGATCTCCGCCGCGGACCAGCCCTTGCGCTGCTGGTTGACGATGTCCGATTGCAGGAAAACGCCACAACCCATCGCCAGCGCCGGCATGGACCGCGCCGCAAAAGCCTTGTCCGCGTAATCCTCCAGCGGGATGTCATAGCGCTCCGCGACGCCTTGCAGAAAGGCACCGTTGCCCGATGAGCACTGCGAATTCAGCCGAAAATCCGCCACCGTCCCCTGGCGCATAATCATGATCTTGACGTCGGTGCCGCCGACGTCGCAGATGACGTCGGCGGCGGGAAAGTGCTGCAGCGCGCTCCTGGCATGCGCCACGGTCTCGACCACGCTCACGTCGGCACCAATGATGTCCCGCAAAAGATCCTTGCCGTAACCGGTGATGGCCAACCGGTCGATACGCTCGAAGCCGCCCGCACGGATCTCGCGAAACAGCACCTTGGCATCTTCGATCGGGTTGCCACGCGACGGCGTGTACGCACTGAAGAGCAGTTCCTGGTCCGCCGACAGCACCACCGCCTTGGCCGTGGTCGAGCCAAAATCACACCCGATGAACAGCGGTCCTGCCGGCCGCGGCGCCGGCTTTTCCCTGCGCGGCGGCGCTTGATCAAACGCGGCGCGAAACGCCTCGAGATCCGCCGTGTCGGTCACCAGCGCCTTGCGTCCCTCTGCCTCCTTGGCGGCCTGCTGGCCCTGCTCGATCCACCAGGCCAGTTGCGCTGCGCCAGCGTAAACGCCCACCCCCGGCGCTTCACCAGCGCCGATTTCGACGCAACCGAGTGCTGCGTAATAGAGCGCATCATCGGGCACCTCGATGCACTCGTCGGGCGTCGCGCCGTCGAGGTCGATCTGCCGCTCGGCCCATAGTTGGCCCAAGTGGTGCCGCCATGCCTCCTGCAAGCCGCGGAAGAACAGGTTCGGCCCGCCGAGCAACAGCACCCGCGGCAAGGGCGTATTGCCCTTGGTCAGCGTCTCGAGGTTCTGGTGGACCACCGCTTCGAACACGCTGGCAATGATTTCGTCGACCGGCACACCGCCCTTCAGCAGCGTGTTGGCATCGGTCTCCGCAAAAATGCCGCACTTTGAACTGACCTTGTGGAGGCTGAGCCCCCGGTAACGCATCCCGGTAAGCACCCCGGGCGCTACCCGGAGCTTGCGCGCGGTCTTCTCGATAAAGGTCCCGGTACCGCCGCTGCAGGCAGACTGCATGTAGACCTGCTTGGCCTTGCCGCCGGCCGCAGGCGTGAAAAAAATGGTCTTCATGTCCTCGCCGCCGATCTCGGACACGAAACGCACCGCCGGGTGGAGTCGCTCGACCGCAGCAGCGACCGCCACCACCTCCTGGATGACCTTGCCGCCGACCATGGGGGCGACCAGGCCCGCGCCCGAGCCGGTGAAAAACACGCGATCGCGACCCGGTTCAAGGCCGACGTCCGCCTGCATGCGCGCGAGAAAGTCGAGCACGTACTCCGCCTGGCGAGTGTGGTGGCGCTGGTAGTCCCGCCACACGACGGCGTCGCCGGTCATTGCGACCGCTTTCACGGTGGTCGAGCCAACGTCGATGCCGGCGATGATCATGACGCTGTTTCCGGTATTTGTACCGCGCCGGCGCCGGCCCCGGTGGCGGGCATGGTCTTGCCCGCCAGGTACAGCAGGGTATTCGCGGCCATGCCGACAGCGCCGCGCTCCGGGACTCGACCGGTAGCACGTTGCAGGGCCGGCTCGCGGCGCAGCAGGCGTTTCGCTGCCGCGGGCGTCAGCCCAGTCACTTGCATGGCTGCGGCATATTCATCGACAGCGCGTTTGCGCGCCTCGGTGAGGATCATCTGGCAGCGCGACAAGGCGTGCACCTCGGCATCGCCCTTGACCTCGATCGGTGCATACAGCAGGTCGGGATGACGGCCGAGCACGGCGGCCATGGCACCGACGCTCATGGTATTCGGCATGCAGCCGTAGGGTGACAGCTCGCAGATCATGTGTGCCTTGCGATGCTGCAAGGCCCATAGCGCCTTGCCGATCAACATGTCGCCCTCGCCGCCGGCCAGGCGGTGATGGAAATACGGGGCGGCCAGGCGGCTGAGTTCGTACTGGTCGGGCAGCTCGTGCGGGACATTGCCGACCGCCGCGCGCAGCCGATTGTAGTTCCAGCGGTAGAGCCGCTGGATGGCACGCAGCGTAGCGATTTTGCGGCGCGCGGAACGGTCGATGCCGACGTACTCCTCGAGCGCCTGGACCTTGAAACGAATCAGGTAATCGAGCCAGACGGCCACCGGCGCCGGCACCACCTCGGCCCCCTCGGCTTCGAGCCAGGCGTGGATATTGTAGTTCGGGTCTCCCTCGACGGTCTGTATATAGAACTCGCCGGTCAGCTTGACCACGGGCTTGGGCTGCAAGCGATCAACCTCGATCGCCGCAAAGTTGCGATAGACCTTGCGCAACGCGCTGGTGAAATAACGGGTCGAGAGGTGCCACGCGAGGACATGCCATTTTCCTCCCTTGCGTGGTCGCTGCCGGAACACTTCCGCCATGTACTCGATACTGTCACGCACGGCGGCATCGGTGGCGCCCCGCTCGACCTCGTAGGGTCGCGTGCGATATTCCAGCCCCTGGATCACGTCGGCACAAAGCAACGCCCAGAACACGCCCAGCGAGAGCGGCAGATCGATTTCCAGCCCGCCGCCCGCGGTGGCGTCCTGCTGCGGCTTTTTCTGGTCGATCAAAAACATCCGAAAGGCTTCGTGGCCGAGGTTGCGCAGCGCCAGTTCGTAGCTCTGGTGATACTGGCCGAAGCGGCAGGCGCCGCAGGACCCGACCGTGACGTAGACATATTGGTCGCGCACGGCCTGCGCGCCGATCCGGGCGGTCTCACGCCGCAAAAAATTGGCCAGGTTGCCGGTCGTGAATGTGGTCGGACAGCACTGGCCGATGTCGGCAAGCTCGCGGCCCGTGGCAAGATCCGCCCGGGTAGCCGGCGGCAACGGGCGCGCCCGGTAACCGACGTTTTGCAAGGCCGCTTGGACGAGGCGCTCGGCACGCCAGTGCAAGCCGCCGAACAGGATTTCTACCTGCTCAACTTCTGCCCGCGTGAACGGGCCCGGCTGATAGGCGCGGTAGTGCAGCGATTCGGGCATGTAAAGCAAACCTCCGGCTACGGGAACGATAACAGGCTGTAGTGCGGGCTGTAACGGCCAGGCACCGGTCGTTGCGGTCACGAGCTTCGGCGGCGAGCTTCGGCGGCGAGCTTCAGCAGCGACTTGGGGAAAGCCACCGAATGTCGTAGCATCCGGGCGCTCCACCAGGAGGATTTCGTATGCGCTTGTTTGTTTTGGCCTTGCTGTGCGCCAGCGCATGGCCGGCGTTCGCCCAGGAGCGACCGATCGCTTTTGTCGGCGGCACCATCATCCCGATCGAGGGCGAGCGCATCGAGAATGGCACGCTGCTGGTGCAAGGCGGCCGGATTCTCGCTGTCGGCGCCGCAGTGGACATTCCCGCCGGGGCGGAACGGCGCGAGGTGCACGACCGCACGATCCTCCCCGGACTGGTCGACTCTCATTCGCATATCGGACAGGTGGCGGGCGCCGACATGAGCGGGCCCATCCAGCCGGACGTGCGGGCGCTGGACGCGATCAACGTGCGTCACGCGGGCTTCCTCAAGGCGCGCGCCGGCGGCATCACCACGGTCAACATCATGCCCGGTTCAGGCCACTTGCTGAGTGGGCAGACCGTGTATGTGAAGCTGCGCAACGGCCACGACATCGAGGACCTGGTAATTCGGCTCGATGACGGCCGCATCGCCGGCGGGATCAAGATGGCCAATGGCACCAACACGATGCGTCCGGCGCCGTTCCCCGGCACCCGCGGCAAGTCCGCGGCGCTGATGCGCGCGCAACTGGTGGCGGCCCAGGAATACTGCACCAAGGCAAATGACCCGGAGCTGGTGGCGGACAAGCGCCCGTCGCGCGACCTCGGCAAAGAAGCCCTGTGCGAAATACTCGACGGCAGCCGCATCGTGCATCACCACACGCACCGCCATGACGACGTGCTGACCGTGCTGCGGCTCGCGCGCGAGTTCAACCTGCGCGTGGTGCTCCACCATGTCAGCGAGGCCGGCCTGGTAGCGGACGAGATCGCGGCGGCCAGCGTGATGGCGTCGATCATTCATATCGACAGCCCCGGCGGCAAACTGGAGGCGATGAACCTGTTGCCCAACAACGGCAAGCTGCTGGCCGAGGCCGGCGCCGTGCTCGCCTACCACACCGATGACCCCATCACTGATTCACGCCTGTTCCTGCGTTCCGCTGGCATGGGCGTCCGTCATGGCCTGGATCGTGATACCGCGCTCGCCGCGTTGACCCTGAACGGCGCCATGATGCTGGATCTCGAAGATCGCGTCGGCTCGCTGCGGCCCGGCAAGGATGCGGATTTCGTCATCCTCGACGGCGATCCGCTCAGTATCTACACACGCGTACTGGAAACCTGGGTCGAGGGCGAGCAGGTGTTTGACCTTACGAAACCGGAACATGCGTTGTACGCCACCGGCGGCTACGGCGCGGGCCGCGATTCCGTGGCTGTCGAAGTCATCCAGCTGGAGGCCGCGCAATGAACCGCCTGCTCGTCGCGACCCTGCTGGCGCTGTGCTCCAACGTGGCATTCGCAGCGGACCTGGCCGTGCTGGGCGACCGTATTCATACCCAGGCCGGCGATCCAATCCGCAACGGCATCGTGCTGATCAAGGACGGCAAAATCACGGCCGTCGGCCGGCAGGCTGACATCGCAGTGCCGGCCGGCGCACGCCGACTCGAGGCGGCCGTCGTCACGCCCGGATTCATCGATGCCCGCACGGTCGTCGGACTGGCCGGCTACATGAACCAGCCCCACGACCAGGACCAGCTGGAAGGCTCTGCACCAATGCAACCACAGTTGCGCGCCATGGATGCTTATAACGCCCGGGAGCGACTGGTTGAATGGCTGCGCGGACTCGGTGTGACCACGCTGCATACCGGGCATGGGCCGGGCGCCTTGATCTCCGGGCAGACCATGATCGTCAAGAGTCGCGGCAACAACGTCGATGCGGCGATGGTCGAGCCGGTGGCGATGCTGGCTGCGCACCTCGGGCCGAGCGCATTCGGCGCGGAACGAAGCAGCCCCGGCACCCGCGCCAAGCAAATGGCCCTGCTGCGCCAACAACTCATCAAGGCGGGTGAATACCGCGACAAGCGCGCCACGGCCGAAGCAGGCGCAGAGCCGCCGCGCGACCTTGAGCTCGAGATACTGATCGACGTGCTGGAGGGCCGCCTGCCGCTGCTGGTAACCGCTCACCGCGAGCAGGACATTCGTTCGGCGTTGCGGCTGCAGGAGGAATTCGGGTTACGCCTGGTACTCGACGGCGCCGCGGAGGCCTACCTCATGACGGACGCCATCGCCGCGGCCGGCGTGCCGGTGTTACTGCACCCGCCGATGGCCCGCCAGTTCGGTGAACTGGAAAACGCGAGCTTCAGCAGCGCCCGGTGGTTGTACGAGGCCGGCATCCCCTTCGCCCTGCAAAGCGGTTTCGAATCCTATGTACCAAAAACCCGCGTGGTCCTGTGGGAAGCCGCCATTGCCGCCGCCTACGGGCTGCCGTTTGACCGGGCGCTGGGCAGCATCACTTCGCAGGCCGCGGAAATACTCGGTATCGCGGAACGCGTCGGCTCGATCGAAATCGGCAAGGACGGCGACCTGGTGCTGTTCGACGGTGATCCGTTCGAATACACCTCGCAAGTGATCAGCGTCGTGATCGAAGGCGAAGTGCTCAGCGACGGTGCCGGGTCGTAGGTTCGTAGTTATTGGGCGCGCCCAATAACTACGAACCTACGACCCGGCACCACTGTCTGATTTCAGCAACCAGGCGGTCCAGCCGATGGCCAGGAGCGCGACCAGCCCCAGCGGTATCACCAGGCTGCTCTTGTGGCCGACCAGCAGCATGAGGCCGAACGCGAGCAGGTAAGCAAACGCCAAGGCAGCGATGATAATCAAGACGGTTTTCAAGTTTCCTTCTCCAGTTCAGCGGTAAGTTCCGAAGCCCCGTTTTCGGCTTGCTCGATCCGGATCATGTGCTTGGCGATCCGGCGGGCGAAATAATGGACCTGCTTGGCGGCCTCGACCGTATCACTCTCGATCCGGAACAAGGACAGTCGATGCGCCTCGGGGGCGCTGACCCGCCGCGCCAGGTGCAGATCGGCAGCATGCGCCAGCGCTTTCATTTCAGGCTTTGAATCCACGACCGCCTTGGCAGCCTCCGTCGACGACGAAGCCACCGCGCGCGTGGCCTGGCCCGCGCTCCATATCACCTTATCCCATAATGCACCGAGCGTTTCACGGGTCGCGGCACTTACGCTGAGGTTAGCGCTCAACCTGACGCGCGCGGCATGCACCAGGTTGATTTCGACGATGTCGCCCATCGATTCAAAATGACCTGCCGCGCCCATGTATAAATGCAACATTTCAGTTTGCCTGCTGTTGAGCGGACGCCGGGACAGGCGGCCCAGGTAGCTGATAATGGCGTCGTGCAACGAATCGATATCGCTGTCCAGCCGCGGGATCTCGTTGATTTTGTTCTCCGTGCCGTCGAACACCAACGACGGACCCCGGCCCAGCATGCGCAGCACGTTCTCCCCCAGGTGGCCGATTTCCATGCGCACACGATCAAGCGCCAGGTCAGGCGTATCGAGCAAGGCATCGTCCAGGTACTTCGGCTCGAGCACGGCAGGCACCGGCTCCGGGCGGTCCGGATAGAGCCGTTGCACCAGTCCGGCCAGCGGACCGGCAAACCAGATGAATACGGCAGCGTTCAGGACGTTCAGCAACATGTAGCCGTTGGCGATCTGCCGCGGCGTTTCCGCCGCAAGTCGCGCCACGCCCTCGAGCTCGGGGTGCGCCGGCGAAGCCAGCCGCATCAGGTCGGCAAGCCACACCAGCAGGAACAACCAGGCGAACGAGCTCACCAACTTGAAGATCAGGTAGGCCAGTGCGGTTTGCACGGCTTCCGCCCGTTTGCCGATCGCCGCCAGCAAGGCCGTCACCGTGGTGCCGAGATTAGCGCCGAGGGCCAGCGCCAGGCCGGTTTCCAGCGTGATCAGTCCTTGCGTGGCGAGCACGATGATGATGCCCGTGGTGGCGGATGAACTTTGCACCAGCGCTGTGAACACGGCGCCGATCATGATCGCGGGCAACGGGCCCGCGTAGGCGCTCATGGCATTGATGAAGGGCGGCCAGTTGCGTAGCGGCGCCATCGCCTCGCCCATGACGTTCATGCCTAAAAATATAAGGCCCAGGCCGAGCAGCATCGTGCCGTAGCGCCGGATGGCCTCGTCCTTGGCCACCGCCTGCGTGAGAAAACCCACCGCGACGCCGACCAGGGCGGCATTGGTGACCTTGAATGCAATGATCTGCGCGGTGATGGTGGTGCCGATGCTGGCGCCCATGACAATGCCGATGGCCTGTTGCAGGTTCATCAGGCCGGATTGCACGAAACCGACCGCAAGCACCGTGGTGACTGACGAGGACTGGATGACGGCGGTCGTGAAGGCACCGGCCAACAGGGCGCGGAAACGATTCCTGGTCATCTGCGCCAGCAACGTCTTCATGCGACTGCCGGCGGCTTCCTTGAGCGCCACCGTCATCTGGTCCATGCCGAACAGGAACAGCGCCAGGCCGCCGAAGAGACCGACCGCCATAGCGCCGAGTTGGAGAGGTTCGGTGTTCATGTTGTGACGGTGCCGGGTCGTAGTTTCGTAGTTATTGGGCTCGCCCAATAACTACGAAACTACGACCCGGCACCGTCCTTGCGACGCTCCAGCACCACGAAGGTCAGGTCCCAGGCATTACGCTCGTCGGACAATTGCTCGCGCCGCCCGACTTCCTGCCATTCGTCCAGGTCGAACTCGGGAAACAGGGTATCGCCCCATGGCTCCGCATGCACTCGGGTCAGGTAAATACGCGCCGCATGCGGCAACGCCTGCCGGTAAACCTCTGCGCCGCCGATGACCATCAGTTCGCTCGCTCCCGCCTGCCCCGCTACGCGCAACGCCTCCTTCAGCCTGGCGACCGGCCGCACGCCCTCGGCCTGCCAGGTCGAATCCCTGGTCAGCACGAGGTTGAGGCGGCCCGGCAACGGCTTGCCGATGGAGTCGAAAGTGAGCCGGCCCATGAGCACGGGCTTGCCCATGGTCAGTTTCTTGAAGTGTGCCAGGTCGGCCGGCAGGTGCCAGGGCATGCCGCCCTCGGCCCCGATAACGCCGTTATCGGCAACGGCGGCGACGAGCGTGATTTCTGGCTGTGTCTTATGGTCGATCACTTCTGAAGCATAGACCTAGATCGAAACGGGTGCAGGGATATGCGCCTGCGCGTGGTAGCCGACGATCTCGAAATCCTCGTAACGGTAGTCGAATATCGTCGGCGGGCGCCGCAGGATGCGCAGCCGGGGCAAGGGTCCCGGTTGGCGCTCCAGCTGCTGGTCGGCCTGCTCGAGGTGGTTCAGGTACAGGTGTGTATCACCACCGGTCCAGACGAAATCGCCCACCGCCAGGTCGCATTGCTGGGCCATCATGTGGGTGAGCAGCGCGTACGACGCGATATTGAACGGCACCCCCAGGAAAACGTCACAGCTGCGCTGGTAAAGCTGGCAGGACAGCTTGCCGTCACCGACCCAGAACTGGATCAGGCAATGGCATGGCGCCAGCGCCATGCGCCCGTTGCGCACATTGTCCTGCGGGCTGATCGTCTCGTCAGGCAACTCCGCCGGGTTCCAGGCGATGACGATGATGCGGCGCGAGTCCGGCCGCTGGCGAATCGTCTCGACGGCTTCCGCGACCTGGTCGATGACGCCACCGTCCGCCGTCGGCCAGGCGCGCCACTGCCGGCCGTAAATCGGACCGAGCTCGCCTTCCCCGGTCGCCCAGCCGTCCCAGATGCGTACCTTGTGTTCCTTCAGGTAGCCAATATTGGTCTCACCCGACAGGAACCACAGCAGCTCGTGCACGATCGAGCGAATGTGCAATTTCTTGGTGGTCAGCAGCGGGAAGCCGGCGCCCAGGTCGAAACGCATCTGGTGGCCGAACACGGACAGCGTACCGGTCCCGGTGCGATCGGCCTTGCGCAGGCCCTCGGTGCGGACACGACGCAGCAGCTCCAGGTAGGGCTGCATGTCTTCAGGCCGCTCGCGACGCCGGCCGGTAAGCCAGCCACAGCAATACCGTGCCGACGGCGATCATCGGCAGCGTCAGCAACTGCCCCATGGTCAGCCAGCCGAAGGCGATATAGCCGATATGCGCATCCGGCATCCGCACGAACTCCACGGCGAAGCGGAACACGCCGTAACCGACCAGGAACAGCCCCGACACGGCCATGCGCGGCGGCGTGCGCGCCGAGAAAAACCACAGGATCACGAACAACAGCACGCCCTCGAGCGCGGCCTGGTAAAGCTGCGAAGCATGCCGGGGCACGCCGTTCACCACGAAGGCCCAGGGCACGTCCGTCGGCTTGCCCCACAATTCGCCGTTGATGAAATTACCCAGTCGACCGCACGCCAGCCCCAGCGGCGCCAGCGGCGCCACGAAGTCGGTCATCTCGAAAAACCCCCGGCCGAGCTTGCGCCCGTACAGCCACATGGCGAGCGCGACACCGAGCAAGCCGCCGTGGAAAGACATGCCGCCTTCCCAGACGCGCAACAGCATGACAGGGTCGCGCAGCCAGACGTCAAAATTGTAGAACAGGATCGAACCGATCCGGGCGCCGACGATGAGACCGATGGCCGCATAGAAAATCAGGTCGTCCACCTGCTGCGCGGTCCAGCTGGAGCCTGGCTGCTTCGCGCGGTGGCGCGCCAGGAACCAGGCAATCGCGAAGCCGATGATGTACATCAGGCCGTACCAACGGATGGCGACCGGGCCCAGCTGGATCGCGATCGGGTCGATATTCGGATAGGGGATCATGGCGCGACATTGTACCAGCGTGCGCGGCGGCGGGAGCGCCTCAATTCGCCGCGTGCCAGGGCCTGGCTACTCCGGCAACACCCGGCAGAACACCGCTTTCAGGTAACGCGTTTCCGGAATCAGCGGATGCGACGGGTGATCTGCGGACTGGCCGCCGATCTCCAGCACCTGCACGGTCCGACCAAGATGCCGTGCGGCCCGCTGGATGGCCAGCAGCAAGTCGTCCTGCGACAGGTGGAAAGAGCAGCTGCAAGACACCAGCAAGCCGTCGCGCCCCAGCAGGCGCATGGCAAGCTGGTTGGCCCGCTGGTAGGCCGCCAGGCCGGTTTTCTGGTCCTTGCGCCGCTTGATGAACGCGGGCGGATCGACCACGACCGCGTCAAAGCTGCGGCCCTCGTCGCCGAGCGCCTTCATGACGTCGAAGGCCTGGCCCTGCAGGGTTTCCACTTCCAGGCCAAGCTGTTGCGCAGTCCGGGCAGCGACGTCCAGCGCCGGCTCGGAGGAATCCACCAGCGTCGCGCGCGCGCCGCGCGTCGCCGCCGCCAGGCCCCAGGCGCCCGTGTAGGAAAACACGTCGAGCACGCTGGCCGGCTGGTAGCGGGCGAAACGCGCGCGGTTATCGCGCTGGTCATAGAACCAGCCCGTCTTCTGGCCGGTGCGCAGCGGTGCTCGAAACTCGACGCCGCCTTCCATGACGGCGACTTCGTCGGGCACCTCGCCGTCGGCCACCTCGACATAGCGCTCCAGCCCTTCGAGCTTGCGCGCCGCCGAATCGTTGCGCCACAGGATCCCGGCCGGCGCCAGCACCTTGCGCACGGCGTCCACGACCTCCCCCTTCATGGCCTCGATGGCCGCTGTGCCCGCCTGCAGGACGACAAATTCGCCGAAGCGGTCCGCGATCAATCCCGGCACGCCGTCGCCGTCGGCGAACAACGCACGGTAGCAACCCTGTCCATAAAGCCGCTCGCGCAGCGCCAGCGCGACCTTGAGGCGGTGCACGAACAACGAGCGATCAGGCGCATGCGCTGCATCGCGCGACAGGATGCGCGCGACAATCAGGCTGTTAGGGCTGACTCCGGCGTAACCCAGCGAGCGTCCCTCGGCGCTGACCAGGCGGACGATGGCGCCCGGCGAGAGGTCCTGCAGCGGTGTCGCTGCGGTATCCACTTCATTGCTGTACACCCACAGGTGACCGGCCCGCAGCCGGCGATCCTCGCGCGGCTTGAGCCTCAGTTCGGGAAAATCAGCGGCTGATGTATGCACGGTGGGTCGATCCGGGGAAGCACCGGAGAAGGTCCGGTATAGTTGCGCGCAAGTCTAACCGATTCCACTGCCGGTAATACCAATGTCAACACAGCGTAACCGTCTCGCCGACGAGACCAGCCCCTACCTTCTGCAACATGCCGATAACCCCGTGGCCTGGCAGCCTTGGGACGAGGAAGCGCTGGCGCTGGCGCGTCGCGAAGGCAAACCAATCCTGTTGTCCATTGGTTATTCGGCCTGCCACTGGTGCCATGTCATGGCGCACGAGTGTTTCGAGGACGAGGCCATCGCCGCGCAAATGAACGAATTGTTCGTGAACATCAAGGTAGACCGCGAAGAGCGCCCTGATCTCGACCGCATCTACCAGCTCGCCCACCAGATGATCACGCAACGCAACGGCGGCTGGCCACTGACCATGTTCCTCTCGCCGGAAGACCAGTCGCCCTTCTTCGGTGGCACTTACTTCCCGCCGACCGCCCGCCATGGGCTGCCCGGCTTCCCCGAGCTGATGACCCGCGTCAATGACTACTGGCGCGAACACCAGGAAGAGATTCGCCAGCACGCCGAGGGCGTGCGCGAAGCGTTTGCCGCCGTCTGGGAGGCACCCGCCGGCGCAGCCCTCGCCACCATCACGCTCGATCGCGAACCCCTCGACAGCGCGCGGCGCGAGCTGGGCGAGAATTTTGACAAGGAGCACGGCGGCTTTGGTGCAGCGCCCAAGTTCCCGCATCCGCCCAGCCTGCAACGGTTGCTGCGCCACTGGCGCGGCACGGCGATGGGGGAATCGCCGGATCTCGAGGCGCTCTACATGACCACCTCGACGCTGCAGCAGATGGCCGAAGGGGGCATCTATGACCAGCTCGGTGGCGGCTTCTACCGCTATGCGGTGGACGCGCACTGGATGATCCCGCACTTCGAGAAGATGCTGTACGACAACGCGCAACTGCTGCCGCTGTACGCGCAGGCCTGGTCGGTCACCAACGAGAGCCTGTTCCGGCGGATTGCCGGCGGCACCGCCCAGTGGGTCATGCGCGAGATGCAGGCGCCCGAAGGCGGTTACTGGTCAAGTATCGACGCGGATTCCGAGGGCGAGGAAGGCCGCTTCTACGCCTGGTCGCGCGAGGAGCTCGAGCGCCTGCTCACGCCGGCGGAATTTGCCGTGGTGTCCGGCATCCATGGCCTGGACCGCGGCCCCAACTTCGAGGGCCGCTGGCACCTGCATACCTTCATGTCGACAGACCAGTTTGCCGCCGGCAGCGGCCTCGACGGCGCCGATGTGCAGACGCGTCTCGCCGCCGCCCACGCCAAGCTGCTCGCCGCACGCGAGACACGGACCCGGCCCGGTCGTGACGAGAAAGTACTGGCATCCTGGAACGGCCTGATGATTCGCGGCATGGCCATCGCCGCGCGCATCCTTGGGGATGCCACGCTCGCCGATTCGGCGCAACGTGCCATGGGGTTCGTGCGGCGCGAGTTGCTCGTCGCGGGGCGGCTGCAGGCCACCTGGAAGGACGGCCGCGCGCGTTTCCCGGCCTATCTCGACGACTATGCGTTCATGCTCGACGCCGCGCTGGAGATGCTGCAACTGCGCTGGAACACAGCCGACCTGGCGTTTGCCACGACTCTCGCCGAAGCGTTGCTGACGCATTTCGAGGATCGCGACGGCGGCGGCTTTTTGTTCACGGCGGACGATCACGAGAAACTCATCGAGCGCCCCCGCCCGCTGGCTGACGATGCCATGCCGTCCGGCAACGGGGTCGCCGCGCTGGCGCTGAACCGCCTGGGTTGCCTGCTCGGCGAGCCGCGCTACCTGGTAGCGGCGGAACGCGCCGTGCGTTCCGCGCTGCCGGTGCTGCAGCGCGCCCCGTTCGCCCACTGCGCCCTGCTCGATGCGCTCGAGGAGCAACTGGAGCCGCCGGAAATCGTCATTGTGCGCGGCGCACCGAAGCGCTCGGCCGACTGGGCGCGCACCGCCCGGCTCGTGTATGCACCCCGTCGCCTGGTATTCGAAATTCCGGCCGACGCCAACGACCTGCCGCCGGGCCTGGCCGAGAAAGCCATGCCGGAAAGCGGCGCCATGGCCTGGATATGCCGCGGCACGACTTGCCTGCCGCCGGTCGACAGCTTGTCCGGACTGACGACCGCCTTGAAAGGCTAGCCGTCCTTAAGGCAACTCGCGTCGCTGCCAGTCGCCGTCGTCGCCGAGCACGAGTTCGTAGGTCGGCCAATAACGATTGTCGAGCTTGAGCGTGAACACCTCGACCTGGCCGTTCCAGTTCACGGTGCGCAGGCGGACCGCTTCGCGGTGCTCCCGGCCACGCACCACCGCGAGGAAACTGTCCAGGTCCGGTGTGGGCCGCCCCGCCACTTCGACGATCCGGCGCCCTGCCCCGAGCCCGTTGCGGCTCGCCGGTGAGCCGAAGGAATGAAACGCCACGAACACGCCGGTCGGCTCGATGCCGCGCTGCGCCGCCAGTGCCCGGTGCGGCGGCTGCAGCAATACGCCCGCCCACGACACCACGCGCTCAATGCCGCCACTGCCCAGCGCCACCGTCGGAATCTCCAGCTCAAGCACCTCGCCATAACGCCAGATCCGGGCGCGCACGGTTGGCTGCTGGACCGCATCCTCGACCGCGCGGAAACGGTTCACGATATCGCCGTCGATGGACAGCAACAGGTCGCCCGGACGAAGCAATTCGGCCGCCGGCGTCGCCGCTACGGTTCGCACCACCTGCAGGACCTGGCGACGCTCCGGATCATGGGCCTCCAGCTCCGCCGCAACTTCCGCAGACAGGCCCAGCCGCCGCGCGCTCGCCAGCGGCAGCTGCACGAACTCCACTTCGAGCGAACGCAGCGTGTGCTCGCCGCGCGCCAGCGCCAGCACTTCGGCGACCAGCACCGCCGGCACGCCCATGTTGGTCTGGTCCGTCCCCCGGCCGGCGTCAAAGGCGAAACTCGACCACATGCCGAGTACCCGGCCGCGCGCGTCGGCAAGCACGCCGTCGAATTCAGCCGGACCGCTCACCAGCTGGATCGTCTCGAGATTGGTGTCGCGAAACCGCAGCGTGCGCGACAATGGCAGGTTCAGCGGATCGATCGACGACACCCGGGTGGACTGCGACGCCAGCCGGTGGTCGCCGCGCAGGCCGACCACCACGACGTCGTCACCGGAACGCAGCCGCCTGTCTGACAACACGGCCGAGCGCACCGGCGTGGTGCCGAGCAGCGCCGGCTCGTAGCGCAGCACCGCGAGATTGTGCAGCGGATGCAGGTACTCGACGCGTGCCGGCGTCTCCAGCGAACCGGCGAATGTGAGCGTGACGTCTCCCAGCGCATCCGGCACGGTATTGCGATCCACGACCACCAGGCCGCGCTCCGCATCCACGACCAGGCCCGTGCCGTGATAGAAGCGGTCCGAAACACCGGAGACGGGGAACGGCATCTCGAAATTGACCATCACCAGCGAGGCTTGCAGCGTGCGCAGCCCGCGATCGCTTTCCGGCGGAAAACTGGTGCTGGACGGTTCCGGCAACGGCGCCACACCGGCGGTTGCCAGCGGCTCGCAGGGCCAGTCGCCGAGGGTATCGTCGCGGCGGCAATAGTCCGCGGGAAACCAGCGCCGATCGACGCGCACGCTGCGCAGCTGGGTGGTGCGCGGGTTGTCGAAAGAGTAAAACCGCACCGCGATGCGCGCCCGGTCGGGCGCCTGCTCGATAATGGCGCGCAAGGCCTGCAGGTCGGGCGTGGGCTCGCCATTGACCGCCACGATGACAGCGGCCCGCGGCACCGCGGACGCCATGAACATGTAGCCCGGATTGGCGACATAGACACCTTCCAGCGGCATGTTCAAGTGGCGCGCTTGCTGGTACGACAGGTCGTGCAAGACCGCATCGCCGATCTGGATGAAATCAGCGGGCGTCACGGCATGCAGGTCGGTGATTTCCAGTTCCAGCTCGTGGTCTGCATCCCCGCGCCGCAGCGCCACGCGCAAGGTCTCACCGACATGGTCATCCAGCTGCTCGGCCAGTGCCTGGAAGGTCGCCAGCGGTTCGTCGTTGATCCTGAGCAGGATGTCGCCCGGTTCCAGCAGGCCTTCTGCGGGTGCCCCGGCCACGATGTCGCGCACCACCAGCAAACCCTTCTGGGCGGGAAACAGCTGCCGGTACAACGCCTCCGCCGCGGCATCGAAGCCGAGTCGCGCGAGCTCGTCGTAGGGCATGTGCACAAAGGTGGTCAACAGGGTCCCGCGGCTGACGGGCTCCGCGGCGATGATGCGCTCCAGCGCGCGGGTGACGCGCTCCAGCGGCAGGAAGAAACTGGACGCTGCCTGGACGTTGGCGCCCGCGTTCAGGGCGATGACGCGGCCCTGGATATCGATGACCGGAGAGCCTGACGAGCCGCCCGAGGTCCCGGACGCCGCCTGGAGGTAAAACGTGTTGAAATCGTTGTATTGGCCGCGACCATAGGACGGGGCTTCACGATCCAGCCGTGCCAGCGTGCCCGCAAGGATCGAGATCTGCTCACCGGCGTCGTTGCCGACAATGCGTATCTCGCGGCCGGCCTCGGCCCCCTCGGGCGCCAGCGGCAGCGACTCGGGCTGGATGTGACGCAGCTGCGCCGGGTCATAGCGGAAAAAACCAAAGTCATGGACCGGATCGCGATAGACAGGCGTGAGGGCCACTTCCTCGTGATTAAGAAACACGGCCTCGGCCACCACCGGCCCGGCAGTCACGACGTGCCGGTTGGTCAACACCAGGCCGCGTTCTGCATCCACGACAAAACCGGTCGCCTGGGTCGACATGTTCCAGTTGGTATCGAAGGCCCGCGGCCCGTCCACGCGGATGGTCACGACGCTCGGCGCGATGCGCTCCAGCGTGGCGCGCCAATCGGCAGGTTCCGCGGCAACCTCGGCCGCCGCCAGCGGCGGCTGAGCGACCGCGGCGGGTGCCGCCACAGCCAGCGCCACCGTCAACGCCAGCGCCACGCCGGTCAACACCTGAAATCTTTGCAAAATTTATCTCCCTAGGCCGGGGTCGTAGCCGAAACTGGCCATGAACCTGTGGGAAAAAGACCCTGTGTCGAAGGAATGGTTCTGCGTGCCCGGTGATTCCACCTTGATGGCGCCCATCAGCGAGGCAAGTCGCCCGGTCGTCTCCCAGTCCGCGCCGTGCAACAGGCCGTGCAGCACGCCGGCACGATAGGCATCGCCACAGCCGGTCGGATCGACCACGGCCTCGGGCGCCGCCACGGGGATGTCGTGGCGTTGACCGTCGGCGAAAATGATCGAGCCCGCGGCGCCGCGGGTGACGATGAAGGCACGCACGCGGGCGGCAATCTGGCGTTCGCTCAGGCCGGTGCGCTGCGCGAGCATCTTGCCTTCGTAGTCATTGACGGCGATCACATCAGCCAGCTCCACGAAGCGTTCCAGCTCGCGAGCACCGAACATGGGCAGGCCCTGGCCGGGATCGAAAACAAACGGGATACCCGCCGCGGCGAACTGCTCGGCATGATCGATCATCGCCTGGCGGCCATCGGGTGACACCATGCCCCAGCGAATGCCGGCATCGGCGGGCACGACGTTGAGGTGGGCATGTTCCATGGCACCCGGGTGGAACGCCGTGATCTGGTTGTCCGCCAGGTCCGTGGTGATGTAGCCGACCGCCGTCCAGGCATCTTTCAGCTCACGCACGTACTCGAGCGGCACGCCGCGCTGCCGCAGCCAGTCGCGATACGGCGCAAAGTCGGCCCCGACCGTCGCCATCGGGTAGCCCAGGTCGCCGAGCAGGTGCAGGTTGTAGGCGATGTTGGCCGCACAGCCCCCGAATTCGCGGCGCAACGCGGGCACCAGGAACGACACATTCAATACATGGATCTGGTCCGGCAGGATCTGGTCCTCGAACCGGCCCTGGAACACCATGATGTTGTCGTACGCGATCGAACCGCAGATCAGCGCACTCATGCCGCCGCCGGCTTCCATGCCACGTCCAGCTGGCGGGCCGCGCGCACATCGTCGAGTCGCCGTACCGGCGTCGTATAGGGCGCGCCCTTCAGCTTGTCCGGCTCGGTGCGCGCCTCGGTGAGGATGTTCGACATCGCCGTCACGAAGCCGTCCAGCGCTTCGCGCGATTCGGTCTCGGTCGGCTCGATCAACAGGCACTCCGGCACCAGCAGCGGAAAATAAGTGGTCGGCGCGTGGTACTCGAAATCGAGCAGCCGCTTGGCAAAATCCATCGCGGTGACGCCGAGCTCCTTGGACTGGCGTTTCAGCGTGACGATGAATTCGTGGCTCGCGCGCCGCTGCGGGTAGGCCAGCTGGAAGCCGGCGTCGCGTAATCGCACCATCAGGTAATTGGCATTCAGCGTGGCGAACTCGGCCACCCGCGGCATGCCCTCGCGGCCCAGCATGCGCGCGTACACGTAGGCGCGCAGCAACACGCCGGCGTTGCCCATGAATGCAGACAACCGGCCGATGGACAGCGGCCGCTCCTGCTCCGTCACCCAGCGATAGCGCTCGCCGTCGCGCGCCACCACCGGTACCGGCAGAAACGGCACCAGGCGTTCGCTGACGCCGACCGCGCCCGAGCCTGGGCCACCGCCGCCATGCGGCGTCGAGAAGGTCTTGTGCAGGTTCATGTGGATCACGTCGAAGCCCATATCGCCCGGCCGGACCTTGCCGAGAATGGCATTCAGGTTGGCGCCGTCGTAGTACAGCAACCCGCCGGCCGCGTGCACGACCTTGGACATCTCGAGAATCTTCCGGTCGAAGACCCCCACCGTGGAGGGGTTGGTCAGCATGATGCCGGCCGTATTCGGCCCCACCGCCGCCTTGAGCGCGTCGAGATCGACGTCGCCATCCGCGCCGGTCGGAATCTCGATGACCTTGCAACCACACATGGTGGCGGTCGCCGGGTTGGTGCCGTGGGCCGCGTCGGGCACGATGATCTCGTCGCGATGCGTGTCGCCGCGCGAGACATGGTAGGCACGGATCATGGCCACACCGGCGAACTCGCCCTGCGCGCCCGCCATCGGCGTCAGGGACACCGCCTTCATGCCGGTCACGTCGCGCAGGATTTCCTGCAACTCCCACATGCAGGACAGGAAGCCCTGGCCGGTGGACTCGGGTGCCAAGGGGTGGCGGTTGATGAAACCCGGCAGCAGGGCCAGCGTATTGCAGGCCCGCGGGTTGTATTTCATCGTGCACGAACCCAGCGGGTAGAAATTCGTGTCGATCGAGAAATTCAGGCGCGACAGCCGAGTGTAGTGACGTACCGCATCCAGTTCGGACACTTCGGGCAGTTGCGGCGGCGCGCGGCGCCGGCATTCCGGCGGAATGTCCGCATGCGCCTCGGCGGCAGGCGCCTGCGCGGTCGCCCGCCGACCGGGCCGGGAATGTTCAAAGATCAGCGGTTCACTCATCGTGCATCTCCTGGGACGGCGCGCCGCGACTCAACCCAGCGCCTTCAATGCCGCCTCGTAGTCGGGTTCGTCGGCGATTTCGGGCACCAGCTCCGAATGCACCACCGTGTCGTTCTCGTCGAGCACCAGCACGGCGCGCGCGGTCAAGCCCGCGAACGGCCCGTCGGCGATCAAGACGCCGTAGCTGCGCGCAAAATCGCTGGAGCGCATGGTCGACAGCGTCAACACGTTGTCGATGCCCTCGTCGCCGCAGAAGCGTTTCTGCGCGAACGGCAGGTCGGCGGAAATCATCAGCATCACGGTGTCTTCGTGAGTGCGGGCGTACTCGTTGAACTTGCGCGTCGATTCGGCGCACACCGGCGTATCGACGCTCGGGAAAATGGACAACAGCTTCTTCTTGCCCATCCAGCGCGACAGCGACACGTCGTTCAGCTCGCGGTCGGTGAGGGTGAAGTCGGGCGCCTTGCCGCCGACGCGCGGAAATTCGCCGGCTGTATGGATTTCGTTGCCCTGCAGGGTAATGGTCGACATTTTGAAATGCTCCAAGTTTGAGTTCGCGTGACAGGCGGCCGTCAGGCCACCCGCGCCTGGCGCAAAACCTCGTTCAGCGCCTGGAAATAGGTCTCGATGTCGCTGGCGGTGCGGGTCTCGGTGGCGCACACCAGCAGCGCGTTGCCGAGCTCCGGGTAATCATGCGACAGGTCGTGGCCGCCGAGCACGCCATGGGCCGTGAGTGCCTCCAGCACCGGGGCCACGGGATAATCCAGCTGCAACACCGACTCGTGGAAAAACGGCCCGGAAAAGGCACGTTGCACGCCTTCGATCGAGATGAGCTGGTCGACCAGCTCGGCCGTGTTCCGTACGCAGGCGGCGGCAACCCGCGCCAGGCCCTCGGCGCCGAGCAGGCTCATGTAGATGGTCGCGGCGGTCACCATCAGTCCCTGGTTGGTACAGATATTGGACGTTGCCTTGGAGCGACGGATATGTTGCTCGCGCGCCTGCAGCGTCAGCGCAAAGCCTTCGCGGCCGTCCAAATCGACAGTGCGGCCGACAATGCGCCCGGGCATTTGGCGCACGCGCGCGCTGCGGCAGGCGAGAAAACCGAAATAGGGCCCACCCGACGACATCGGCACGCCCAGCGGCTGGCCTTCGCCACAGGCGATGTCCGCGCCCGCCTCACCCCACTCGCCGGGCGGTGTGAGCAGCGCCAGGCTGGTCGGGTTGACCACCGCGATGACCAGTGCGCCCCTGGCGTGCGCCCAGTCCGTCAGCGCAGCCACGTCCTCGTAGCCGCCGAAAAAATTCGGTTGCTGGATGACCAGCGCCGTGACGTCCGCATCATCCCATCGTGCCAACGCATCGAGCAGGGTGACGCCGGTGTCGGCGCAGTAGGGCACGGTCTCGAAATTCAGACCCTGGCCGCCGGCGATGCTGCCGGCGACGCGGCGATAAACCGGATTGACGGTCGCGGGCACGAGAATGCGGCCGGCTTTCGAATTGCGGTTGGCGCGCACGGCCATCAGCGCGGCCTCGGCCATCGCGGAGGCGCCGTCGTAGAGCGAGGCGTTCGAAACATCCATGCCGGTGAGGGCCGCCATCATGGACTGGTACTCGTAGATCAGCTGCAGGGTGCCCTGGCTGGCCTCGGCCTGGTACGGCGTGTAGGCGCTGTAGAACTCGCCGCGGGTGGTGATTTCCCACACGGCCGCCGGGATGTGGTGCTCATAGGCGCCGGCCCCGATAAAGTTCAGGTAGCCCACATCGAGCGCCGCCCGCGCACGCATCAGCCGCTGGATTTCCATTTCCCCGAGCGCCGGCGGCACATTGGCCAGCGCCTCGACCTTCAGGCCGGGCGGGATTTCATCGAACAGTTGCTCGATGTCGGCAACCCCGATGGCATCGAGCATTTCGCGGATGTCGTCATCCGTGTGCGGAATAAAAGGCATGTCTCGCTCTCCCCCGGGACGCTTACGCCCCGGGATCAATCTTCCAGGGATGCTTCGTAGGCTTTCGCGTCAAGCAGCGCAGAGGTTTCCGACTCGGCCACCGGACGGATTTTCATGATCCAGCCCTCGCCGTAAGGATCGGTATTCAACAGCTCCGGCTGGACTGCGAGCGTCTCGTTGACGGCGATGATTTCGCCGTCAATCGGGCTGTAGATGTCCGACGCCGCCTTGACCGATTCGACTACCGCGCAGGCTTCCCCGGCGGTGACACCACGCCCCGGTTCCGGCGTCTCGACGAACACCAGGTCGCCAAGCGCGTCCTGGGCATGATCGGAAATGCCTACCGTGTAGGTACCGTCAGCCTCTTTCCTGAGCCATTCGTGGGTCGTTGCAAACTTCAGTTCGGCGGGAATATTGCTCATCGCGGGCCTCTCGAATTCCAGGTCGGGTGAAATGTTTCAGTCAATTTGAATGCGGGGTTTGCCGTGACGGACAAACGGCGGGCGAACGACACGCGCATTGAGCAGCCGGCCGCGCACCTCTACCCGGACGCTCTCGCCGGTATCCGCCGGCACGCGCGCCAGGCCGATCGAGCGCCCGAGGGTAGGCGAAAAACCGCCGCTGGTGACCTCGCCGTCGCCGCCGGGGGCGTCGATGCGCTGGTGAGCACGCAACACGCCGCGGTCCTCAAGCAGCAGGCCGACCAGCTTGCGCGCCGGGCCGGCGGCCCGTTGCGTCTCGAGGGCTGCGCGACCGATGAAATCCCGCTCCGCAGGTTCCCAGGCGATGGTCCAGCCCAGGCCTGATTCAAGGGGGCTGGTCGTCTCGTCCATGTCCTGGCCGTACAAGTTCATACCCGCTTCCAGCCGCAGCGTGTCACGCGCGCCCAGTCCGCAGGGGCGAACCCCGGCAGCCACCAGCGAGCGCCAGGCTGGCTCGGCCTCGGCCGCCGGCAGGATGATTTCCCAGCCGTCCTCGCCCGTGTAACCGGTGCGCGCCACGAACCAGGTATCGCATTGCAGGGCGCTGAAGGGCTGCAACTCGAGCGCTGCCTCCCGGTGGCTGGCGGACAACAAGCCGGCGGCCTTGGCGCGCGCCTGCGGGCCCTGTATGGCGATCATGGCCAACTCGGGCCGCTCGCACACCCGGACGCCGGTACCGGCCGCCTGGCGCTCGATCCAGGCCAGGTCCGCAGCGCGCGTCGCCGCATTGACCACCAACCGGAAGCGATCGTCCGCCAGGAAATAGACGATCAGGTCGTCGATGACGCCGCCATGCTCGTTGAGCATGCAACTGTACAAGGCCTTGCCGGGCTCACGCAGCCGCGCCACGTCGTTGGCAAGCAGCTGCCGCAGCCAGCCGCGCGCGGCCTCGCCCTCGATGTCCACGACCGTCATGTGGGACACATCGAACAGCCCGGCATCGTTGCGCACCGCGTGGTGCTCCTCGACCTGCGAGCCGTAGTGCAGCGGCATGTCCCAGCCGCCGAAATCCACGATGCGCGCACCGAGGCGCTCGTGTTCGCTGTGCAGTGGTGTCTTATCGCCCATCGAGTGCCTCCCCCATAGACCAAACAGCCTGACGGCAGGCGCCGCCTGCCGCCACTCTGTCCGGGAACCTGAGAGATTCAGCATCGCCACGCCTCGCGCCGACGACACCGGTCACCTTCGGTGGGCCCCTTAGTGCGGCCGCTCTCCAGAGCCAACTCATCCCCGGTGTCCTTTTGCCTGAGCGTTTCCGGGCGGTACTTGCGCCTTCGGCGCCCCGGACCGGTCAGGCCGGGGTCTCTCCGCCAGGGACTTATGCGTTGGAGGGCGGATGATACCCGAGCCCCCAGTTTCGAGCCAGCTTGCCAGCCCGCCGCCGGGCAGGGATCATTGTCCCCCCAGCCCGCCCGGAGAGGCCGACCGCATGACACCCGCACGCCGCCGCGCAGCCCTCTCTGTGTCGATCGATCATGTTCGCCTGGGCGGCGATGCGCCGATCGTCGTGCAGTCCATGACCAATACGGACACCGCGGATATCGAGAGCACCGTGCGCCAGGTGGCCGAGCTCGCCCGCGCCGGCTCCGAGCTGGTGCGCCTCACGGTCAACACGCACGAAGCGGCCGCCGCCGTGCCGGCGATTCGCGAACGGCTGTACGCGCTCGGCGTGAACGTGCCGCTGGTCGGCGATTTCCATTTCAACGGCCACAAGCTGCTCGCCGCCGTGCCCGAATGCGGCGTGGCGCTGTCGAAGTACCGCATCAATCCCGGCAATGTCGGCCGCGGCAGCAAGCGCGATCCCCAGTTCGCAGCCATGATCGAGGTCGCTTGCCGCAACGACCGGCCGGTGCGCATCGGCGTGAACTGGGGCAGCCTCGACTCCGACCTGCTGACGCGCCTCATGGATGAAAACTCGCGCCTGGCCGAGCCGCGCGATGCGCACGCCGTCACGCAGGAGGCCATGATCCGCTCGGCGCTGGACAGCGCGGCGCGCGCTGTCGAACTGGGCCTGCCGCGCAATCGCATCATCCTTTCCTGCAAAGTGAGCGGGGTCCAGGACCTCATTGCCGTGTACCGCGACATCGCCGCGCGCTGCGATTATCCCCTGCACCTCGGCCTCACCGAGGCGGGCATGGGCAGCAAGGGCATCGTGGCCTCGACCGCGGGCATGGCGGTGCTGCTGCAGGAAGGCATCGGCGACACCATCCGCGTCTCGCTGACGCCCGAACCCGGCGGGGACCGTACCCAGGAAGTCATCGTTGCGCAGGAAATGCTCCAGACCATGGGACTGCGCTCGTTTACACCGATGGTCATTGCCTGCCCCGGCTGTGGACGCACCACCAGCACCTTCTTCCAGGAACTGGCGCAGCAAATCCAGGGCCATATCCGTCAGCGCATGCCAGGGTGGAAAAAGCGCTACGAGGGCGTCGAGGAGATGACGGTCGCGGTGATGGGTTGCGTGGTCAACGGCCCGGGCGAGAGCAAGCACGCCAATATCGGCATCAGCCTGCCCGGCACGGGCGAACGGCCGGTGGCGCCGGTCTATGTCGATGGACAGAAAGATGTGACGCTGAAGGGCGACAACATCGCCACCGAGTTCCAGGCCATGGTGGACGCCTACGTCGAGCGCCGTTACCCGCCCCGCGGCTGAGACGCGCCAGCGCCGTGAGGCGATAGCCGCCTGTTTCTGCCGCGGTGCCACATGAACCCGCATGTCCCGGCGGGGTAAAATGATGCGCATAGTAATCAAGCGGAGTAATGCATGGCCAAGGGCACGAAATACGTGGCCAAGACCCCCGACCAGGATGGCTTCATCCACTACACGGACGAAGAACACCAGATCTGGCACGAACTGATTACGCGGCAGAAAAAAGAATTGCCCGGACGGGCCTGCGCGGAATATATCGAGGCATTAGACCGGCTGGACCTGCCGGAGGATCGCGTGCCGCAATGCGCGGACGTCAGTCGAGTGCTCCGCGAGCATACCGGCTGGGAGGTCGCGCCGGTGCCGGCGCTGATCAACTTCACCGACTTCTTCAACCTGCTGGCGTCCAGGCGCTTCCCCGCGGCGAGCTTTATCCGCCGCCGCGAGGAAATGGACTACCTGCAGGAACCCGACATCTTTCATGAAATTTTCGGTCACACGCCGCTGCTGACGGATCCGCGTTTCGCCGCCTTCACTCATGCGTACGGCAAGGCGGGCGCCGCGGCGCGCAAGGAAGACCGGCCGATGCTCGCGCGGCTCTACTGGTTCACCGTCGAGTTCGGCCTGATCCACCGCCCTGACGAAGGGCTGCGCACCTACGGGGCCGGCGTAGTTTCTTCCAGCGGTGAAACCGTTTACGCGCTGGAAAGCGGACAACCGGCACGCAAGCCCTTCGACCCGGTGGATGTGCTGCGCACGCCCTACCGGATCGACATTTTCCAGCCGATTTATTTCGTGATCGAGAGCTTCGACACCTTGTTCGAAGTTGCGCAGATGGACCTGCTCGGACTAATTGAAAAAGCGCGTCGGCTCGGCATGCACGCGCCAGCCTACCCGCCCAAGGAAGCCGCCACTGCCTGATTGCGCGGCCAGCCGGTCGGCGCCGGTTTGTTGTGCTTTCCCCACCAACTTGAATACTTGAGGAGACAGTAGTGAGTGAACTCACCGCAAAGAGTTGCGTACCGTGCGAGGGCGGCGTCCAGCCGATGACCGCGGCGGAAGCCGGCAAGCTGCTCGACCGCCTGCATGCCGACTGGTCCCTGAACGACGATGCGACGGAAATCCGCCGCGACTTCAGCTTCAAGGGGTTCTACCGCACGATGGGTTTTGTCAATGCAGTGGCCTGGATCGCCAACCAGGAGAACCACCATCCCGACCTCGAGGTCGGCTGGGGTCACTGCCTGGTGCGCTTTTCCACGCACTCGATCAAGGGCCTGTCGGAGAACGACTTCATCTGCGCCGCCAAGATCGACGCACTGCTGCCGGACTAGATCCTAGCCGGCCAGCAGCGCCGCGTCGTCCGGCTCGATGCCGTCGAGCTGGGTGATGCGCGTACAGGCAAAAGCCAGCGCCGCGGCGCGCGCCCGACCGTCCTGCTCATTGTCGAGCGACCACTGGGCATGCTCACACAGCAGCGCCAGCGCGGTGGCCCGGCCCAGTGTCAACGCAAAACCGCGCGCATTGGCGGCCAGCGCGTCGGGCCCCGAGGCGGCAGCGGAGCGGTACCAGGCAAGCGCGCGGTCGGCCGCGGTACCGGCGATGCTGACGGCCGCCAGCAGCCGATCATCGCGACAGGCGTGCGCGCATGCCGTCAACCGGCGCCGCAACACCGCCAGCGGCGCACCATCACCGCAAGCCTTGAGTAACTCCAGCGACAACACGTTGGTGGTGCCCTCCCAGATCGGTAACACCTGGCTGTCGCGCACGATGAGCGGCAGGCCCGTGTCCTCGACGTAGCCGGCGCCGCCGAAACATTCGATCGCCTCGGTCGAGACGGCCACCGCCTGCTTGCCGGTGGTGAGCTTGGTAAGCGCGGTCATCAGCCGCAGCAGGGCCCGGCTATCGTCGTCCGCATCGCCGTGTTCCGCACGGCCCAGCAGGTGAATCAACTCGAAGCAGAGGTGAAATGCGGCTTCGTACTCCGCCTGCATGGCGGCGAGCGTCTGCACGTGCAGGGGCTGGCGGGCGAGCGGCTTGCCGAAGGCGTTGCGGCACCGGGCATAGTCACGCGCCAGGGCGACGCCGCGGCGCATGAAAGACGCCGCGCACACGCTGTTCCAGGTGCGCGTCAGGGTCAGCATGGGCACGATCTGGCGGACCCCGTTGCTCATCCCCGCGACCGGGACGGCCGGCGTGCCGTTGAGCAGCAGTTCCGCCGTCGGCACCTTGCGGGTGCCGAGCTTGTCCTTGAGCCGCAACACCTCGATGCGATCAAGCCGGCCAGCGTCGTTGCGCGTCTCCACGTAGAACAGCGCGAGGCCGCGTCCGCCGGCTTCGTTGCCCTCGGGCCGCGCCAGCGTCAGCGCCATCTGCGAGGTGGCCGCGGACGTGAACCACTTGCGACCCCACAGCTCCCAGCCGTCGCCCTGCGGTCGCGCAATGGTCTGCGATGAGCCGACGTCCGAACCGCCGGTCGACTCCGTCATCCACTGGCCGCTGGTCCAGAACTGCGCCGGATCGCGGCTGGTGAGATGGGGTACGGCGCGCTCGGCGAGCGCCCGGTTGCCGGACTCCAGCAAGGTTCGCGCGGCGCCGTCGGTCATGGCCAGGGGGCAACTGTAGACGTCGGTCGAGGGATGGAACAGGTGCACCAGCGCGAACT
Source organism: Gammaproteobacteria bacterium (assembly GCA_047921455.1). Classification (GTDB taxonomy): domain Bacteria; phylum Pseudomonadota; class Gammaproteobacteria; order Steroidobacterales; family XN24; genus XN24. Next base: position 20,616 of record JBLRWC010000018.1, on the reverse strand, counting down.
GCACGGTGCGCGCCAACGCGCCGTGTTCGACTTCGTAACCGGTGGCCACCAGCCCGAACTCCGCCGCCAGGCGCTCGGCCCGCCGCCATAGCGGCGATACCTCGATCTCGTCAATGCGGTTCCCCCAGGCGTCCCATTGCACCAGGCGCGGCTCATTGAGCCGGTCGTCCAGTTGCATGCGGTAAAGTTCGCCGCCGGCGAGGGCGCCCATTTCGCGCAGCGCCTCCGCAACGCGCGCGGGCACGCGGCCGCCGAAACGCCGCGCCAGTAACGAGCGCAACACGCCGTCATCATCGTATTGATTGCCGAGCTGCGGTGGTGGCTGATTGAAGGGCTGCATGGCTGTTCTCCCGGGCCGGTCAGACCCCCATTTTGTTCAAGTGATCGAGAATCCGGCCAAGCACCATGGTCAAGGTCGGGTGCGCGAGCTGAAACTCATCGATCTGGCTGCGCACATGCTCTCTCAGGGTGCTGTCCGCCAGCACCTCCTCGGCCGTCAGTCCTTCCTCGATCTGGTCCTGCAGCGCCTCCATGCGCGCGCGCTGGCTATCGCTCAGCTGCTGGCCGGCCACCTCGCTGCGCAGCTGCGCGAGAAGTTCTTCCATTTTCTGTCTGGGCATCGTCATTGTTCTCCCTGGTGCAAGTTCGTCACACGCGGACCGCGGGTCGCGCAGCCTCGGGCAAGTCGCCATCGAGCCCCATCGCGCGACGGATGAACTGGTCCTTGAGCGGCGCGAGCCGATCGACCAGCGTGAAGCCTGCTCGCCTGATCGCACCCAGCGCCCGGCTGTCGTTGCTGAACAAGCGATTGATCCCGTCGAAAGCCCGCATTGCGACCAGGTTCTCGGGCTTGCGCCAACGCTCGTAGCGCCGCAGCAGCGCGTGATCACCCGGATCACGACCGGCGGCGAGTCCGCCGGCAATGATTTCCGCGAGCGCCGCGGCATCCAGAAATCCGAGGTTCACGCCCTGCCCCGCCAGTGGATGCACCGTATGCGCCGCGTCACCGACCAGTGCGTAGCGGGGTCGCGTATAGCTTGGCGCGTGCTGCATGCGCAGCGGAAACGCAGCCCGCGGACCGGTCGCCAGGACTTCGCCAAGGCACCCGTCGGAAGCTTCCGCCACCGCCGCACGAAAACTCCCGTCATCGGCATCGAGCAGGGACTGGGCATGTTCCGGCGTCGTCGTCCAGACAATCGACACGCGGCCATCGGCCAACGGCAACAGGGCGATGGGCCCGTCGGGGAGGAAGCGCTGCCAGGCGGTCTCGGCGTGCGGCAGCTGGCAACGCAGGTTGCAGACCACCGCGCGTTGTTCGTAATCGTGGCCGCGGACCTCGAGCCCCGCCATGGCCCGCGACGGTGACCGGGCGCCATCCGCGCCGACCACGAGGCGGGCATAGAGACGTCGGCCGTCATCGATACCGAGTTCCGCGCGCGCACCATCCAGCGCCAGCGCCTCGAGGCGCGCGCCATCGAACAACTTGACGTTCTCCAGTGGCAGCAGGGCGTTGCGCAACGCAAGACGCACGAGTTCGTTTTCCACGATATGGCCAAGCACCGGTACCGCCACGTCAGCGGCGCTGAAGCGAATCGCGCCCGGCCCACCGGCCGGAATCGCCCCGTCCCAGACCCGCATATGCACATAAGGACTGATCCGGCTGGCGGCTATTTCGTCCCACGCACCGCACGCCGCCAGCACCCGGCGACTCGCTTCCGACAAGGCGGACACGCGCAGGCCCGGCTCATCTGTCGCACGCCACCGCGGCGGCGCGTCGGCGTCCAGCACGGCGATCGAGGCCCCGGGCGCCCGGCGCGCCAGCAGCGCAGCGGTCGCAGCGCCCACCATGCCGGCGCCGACCACGGCAATATCCACTTCAGTGCGCATCAGGACAGCGGCCGGCCGAGCGCCAGCCGTGGCAAGCGTCCGGCCAGTCCCATGCCGCGGCGCGCGAGCGCGGCGCGGGCGGGCGGAATCAGGTCGAGCCCGACCAGCCCGAGACGGCGGCCGACACGCAGCGGTGCAAGTTCGCTGGTGAACACCTGGACGAGGCTGTCAGTGTCGCGCACGGTCCGCTGACGATCGCCCTCGCGCCACTCGGCATACTCCTCGAGTAACAGCGGTGCGCCGGGATCACTGTCCGCACCCTGCCGGGCGATGAGTTCAGCCAGCGCAGCCGCGTCGCGCAGGCCGAGGTTGAATCCCTGGCCGGCCACCGGGTGAATGCCATGGGCGGCATTCCCGACCAGGGCCACGCGGCCCGCATGCCAGGCTTGCGCCTGCACCAGCGAAAGAGGATAGGCGGCGCGCCTGCCGACCTTGCGCAATGCGCCGAGCCGATAGCCGAAGGCCGCCTGCAAGGCCGCGAGAAACGCGGCGTCGTCGAGCGCCATGATAGCGACGGCCTCGTCCGGGGGCAGCGTCCAGACAATGGTCACTCGTCCCCGTGTCAGGGGTAGCACCGCCAGCGGGCCGCTCGGCGTGAAACGCTCGAAGGCGGTGCCGCCGTGGCCAACCGCCGGCGTGACGTTGGCGATCAGCGCCGTCTGGCCATAATCCTGGACCACATGCGCAATCCCCGCCATGTCACGCACCGGAGAACGCGCACCGTCGGCGGCCACCAGCAAGCGCGCGGATACCTCGACCGGCGCCGCATCGCCGCACTCGATACTGACCCGTACACGCGCCTCGTCCTGCGCCAGGCCGACGACGGTCGCGGGCGTCCAGGCGGCCAGCCCGCCGGCGGCGCCGATCCGCTCCCACAGCGCGGTGCCGAGGGCGCGATTCTCGACCACATGGCCAAAACTCGCCATGTCGTGTTCGGCCGCTCTCAGCCGCGTCACACCGAACGCGCCGCGCTCCGAGACATGCACCTCGCGAATCGGCGCAGCGTCGGCGGCCAGCGCGGGCCAGCAGCCGATGCCGGCGAGGATTCGCTGGCTGCTGGCGGCAATCGCAGTAGCCCGGTCGTCATAACTCGGCTGCGCGCCGTCCGCCGGGGGCCTGGTCTCCACGACCAGCGTTCGCAGTGGCAGCGGGGCCAGCGCCACTGCCAGTGAAGCGCCGACCATGCCGCCGCCGGCGATGATGATGTCGAAGCTTTCCGGCTGGATAGGACGCATTAATTTCAGGCTGCCTGCATGAGTCGCTCGATCTCGTCGGGGTCCTTCGGCGCGCCGGCCGACAACACCTCGGCGCCGTCGGCGGTCACCAGCACGTCATCTTCGATGCGGATGCCGGTGCCCCACCATTTCTTCGCCACGCCGCGGCTACCCGGCGCAATGTACAAGCCAGGCTCGATCGTCAGCACCATGCCCGGCTCGAGGACGCGCCACTCGTTACCTACCTTGTAGTCGCCCACATCGTGGACGTCCAGGCCGAGCCAGTGGCCGGTGCGATGCATGTAGAAACGCCGGTACTCGGCGTTCTTGATGAGCGTCGGCAAGCGGCCTTTCAGCAGTCCCAGCCGCACCAGGCCGCGCGTCAGTACGCGCACCGCCGCGTCGTGAGATTCGTTCCAGTGATTTCCAGGGCGCACTTTCTCGATGGCTGCAAGCTGCGCTTCCAGGACCACGTCGTAGAGCGCGCGCTGCGGCGGCGTGAAACGCCCCGACACCGGGAAAGTGCGGGTGATGTCCGAAGCGTAGCATTCGTACTCGCACCCGGCGTCGATCAGCAACAGGTCGCCGTCCTTTAACCGCGCCTTGTTCTCGACGTAGTGCAACACACAACCGTTTGCGCCCCCGCCGACGATGGACTGGTACGACGTGAGCGCATTATGGCGCCGGAACTCGTGCAGGAACTCGGCCTCGATCTCGTACTCCATCATGCCGGGCTTGCAGACCTGCATGGCGCGCACATGGGCCGCGGCCGCAATCTTCGCGGCCTTGCGCATTGCCGCCACCTCGCCACGGCTTTTGAACAACCGCATGTCGTGCAGCAGGTGATCGAGCGCGACGAATTCCGTCGGCGTCGTCACGCCCTTGGTTGCACCGGCGCGCAGCTGGTTCACCCAGCCCAGCAGCCGCTGATCGAACTCGGCGTTCAGGCCCATCGTGTAATACACACGCTCGCTGTGCTCCAGCATCCCCGGCAGGATGTCGTCGATGTCGTCGATCGGGAACGCATCGTCGGCGCCAAAGTCTCGCACGACGCCCTCGGGCCCGGCACGGTAACCATCCCAGGTCTCGCGCTCCGGATCCCGCTCACGGCAGAACAACACGAACTCGCCATGCTGCCGGCCGGGCACCAGGACCGCCACCGACTCGGGCTCAGGGAAGCCGGCCAGGTAATGGAAATCACTATCCTGCCGGTAGGCATGATCGATATCGCGACTCCGCACGCGGGTCGGCGCGGCCGGCAGGATGGCGATGCCTCCCTTGCCGATCATGCGCATGAGTTGCCGACGGCGGCGGGCGAATTCTTTTTTATTCATGGACGGGAAGATCCCTGTTGAGTTGGCGCAGGCCTCAATGATAACCGGCGCGCGGCCGACATTCGTCATAAACGAGCTGCGCGCCCACGCGCACGTATTCTATGAGTTCCACCAGCGCCTGCTCGCCCTCCTCGTCCGCCTCCTCTGCCGCAACCCCGGCCCGGCCGATTTCAGAAAAATCACCCAGCAGTTCGCGCACTTCTTCGGGCAGCTTCTCCATGGGTTGCAGGCCGTGAATCGCCAGCCCGTACAGAAAGCCATTGCACCAGGCGGCCAGCGCGGCTGCGCGATCCTCAATTGCAACTTTGTCGTCCGGCAACAACAGCCGGAATGACATCTCGCCGCCTTTCAGCGCAGCGGCCGTGGCGTCATGCAGCGCCTCGAGCAGCGCCCTGGCATCATCTCGACGGCCAAAACTGTACTGCTCGGCATCGACGAAGGTGTTATGAATCCAGGTCTCCGCGAGATCCTCTACGCCGGCGCACAAGAGACCGCACAACGTGCCGTGCGCCTCGGCGGCGTCGTCACTGTTCGGGTCGGCACCGAGCTTGCCCTGCAATTCGCCATAATCGGGAAGTTTCATTGCCGGGCTTTCCTGCCTGATGGTTGCCGAGGGGGGGGTGCCGTGGCCGGATGCTACCATCCGGATTGCCTGCATCACAGGCGCCGGCGGCGACCGATTGACCGCCCACCGGGGCCTCACTATAGTTGCGACCATGAGTGAGGGTACCGCGCACACGGTGGACATTGAACTGAAACGCCTCGAGCGGCGACTCGAGGAGTTGGTGGCCGTCTGTCGCCAGCTGAAGGAAGAGAATCGCTCGCTGCGGCAGCGGCAGGACAGCCTGATAGTAGAGCGGGCCTCTTTGATGCAGAAAAACGAGCAGGTACGGACACGCGTAGAGGCGATGATCGGCAGGCTCAAGACCATGGAACACGGCACATGAGCAGCGATCCCGCCCGCGTCAGCGTGCGCATACTCGAAAAGGACTACCAGTTCGCCTGCCCGCTGGACGAAAAGAACGACCTGGTTCGATCAGCTGAATATCTCAATGCGCGCATGAAACAGATCCGCGATTCGGGCAACGTGGTCGGCACGGACCGCATCGCGGTGATGGCCGCGCTGAACCTTGCCAATGACCTGCTCAAGGGGCGGAATCGCGACCAGTCCCTGGAGAGCCATGTTGGCACGCGACTCAAGACTTTGCGCGAACGCGTGGAGTCCGCTCTAGAGGATGGCAAGCAGCTGGAACTCTAGCTGCCTGCGACAAGTCATAAAGTCTTGGCGCCTCCTGCGGTGTTCGATTCGGGCCGGGATCCTCTCGACCCTAATTAACTACCCTGGGGCTGGGACCTGTCGGCACCGGTGCGCAAGCCCGCTTATGGCGGAAAGCCTTAGGTACGACGGCCGGCCCCACTTATTGCTCTGGTTCGAGAGCAATGGTCTGTAACGGCACAGGCGGGAGGCGCCATCCTATTTTTTCGCCGCACGACCCCATAGCGTTGCGCAACTCGCTGCGTCGCAAGATGCGCTTGCGGCGCCGGGGGCTGCCGCCCTTTCGCAGGCAACTTGCCAACCGCGCCCTCACCCGGCACCTCGTCGCGCTACCGGCTTATCGCCGTGCACGCAGCCTGGCGATCTACTGGCCTGCGGATGGCGAGGCCGACGTAAGGGGGCTGGCGGCGCATGCATGGTCATGCGGCAAGCGTCTTTTCCTGCCGGTAGTGGGGCAGGACGGCGCCATGTGTTTCGTGCCGTGGTCGCGCTCCGGGGTACTGCGGCGCAACCGCTACGGTATACCGGAACCGATTGGCGGCCGACGCCGCGTCACCGCCGCACGACTCGACATGCTCATCATGCCGCTGGTCGTTTTCGATCTGCATGGCAATCGTCTCGGCATGGGCGGTGGCTATTACGATCGCGCGATTGGGCGTAGCAGGCGACGACCCGTACTGGTCGGCGCCGCTTTTTCTCTCCAGCGCGTGCTCGACATCCCGGCGCAACCTTGGGACATCCCACTCGACATGGTCGTCACCGAACGCGGACCACAGGCATGCCGCAACGCGCGCCGCGCCACGTCGAAATTTTCAAGCAGAGGAGCAGAGCAGTGAAGTATTGGCTTATGAAGTCGGAGCCCGAATCGTTTTCCATTGACGACCTGGCGCGTGCTCCGCAACAGACTACCTGCTGGGACGGCGTCCGCAATTACCAGGCGCGCAACATGCTTCGCGACCAGATGAAATGCGGCGATCTCGTTTTCTACTATCACTCGAATTGCGAACTTCCCGGGATCGTCGGCAGCGTGGAAGTAGTGCGTGAAGGTTATCCCGATCACACGGCCTTCGACCCCGACGATCATCATTTCGATCCGAAGAGCGACCCGGCTGCGCCGCGCTGGTACATGGTGGATGTGAAACTGGTGGAGAAGTTTCCGCGCGTGTTAAGCCTGCGCGAACTGAAAGAATACGCCGACGATAAGCTAGCCGGTTTTCAATTGCTCGCACGCGGCAATCGTCTTTCGGTAATGCCTGTATCAAGTGCACAATGGAAATTCGTGAACTCACTTTTAAAGGCAAAAACACGAGCAAAAACGTGATTGTGAATATCAATCGCTGGAATCGCGACGCAATTTGCGTACCGCACTATTCAGCCCGGCCATGATCCTCGCTGCGAATTAACGTTGATATGTTTGCTGAAGGTATCGCGTTGTTGTATATACAGCCTCGCGAACCCACTACACGGAGATCATCATGGCTGCATCAAAGAAAAAACCTGTGAGCAAGAAGAAACCGGTCGCCAAGAAAAAGGCGGTTGCAAAGAAGAAGCCGGTTGCTCGCAAGAAGGCCGTGGCTAAAAAGCCCGCCGCAAAGAAAAAAGTAGCGACCAAGAAAAAGGCCGCCACCAAGAAGAAACCCGTCGCAAAGAAAAAAGTAGCGACCAAGAAAAAGGCCGCCACCAAGAAGAAACCCGCCGCAAAGAAAAAGGTAGCGACCAAGAAAAAAGCCGCCACCAAGAAGAAACCAGCGGCAAAGAAAAAAGTAGCGACTAAGAAAAAAGCCGCCACCAAGAAGAAACCCGCCGCAAAGAAAAAAGTAGCGACCAAGAAAAAGGCCGCCACCAAGAAGAAACCAGCGGCCAGGAAGAAGGCTGCCTCGAAGAAAAAGTAGTTTTTCTCCAGGCGGACCGGGCGTGTTTTATTGCCCGCAGGAAGTTTCGAGGGCCGGGTCCGCAAAGAGCGGCTCGGCCCTCACTCTATTTGGGATAACGGCAATCGGACGGAGGCAGTAGATGGACCAGGACAGCAAGAAAGCGGCAGTCGGCAAACAGGCGGCTGCCGAAGTGCCGGAAGGTTGCCGCCTTGGCGTCGGCACGGGCTCGACGGTGAACCACTTCATCGATGCCCTGGCGACGCGCGGGATCGAATTGCACTGTGCCGTATCAAGCTCCGAGGCTACCACGGAGCGGCTCCGGCGCCACGGCATCAGCGTCAGTGAACTGAATTCAACCGGCAACCTGGATCTTTACATCGACGGCGCGGATGAAGTCGATGCCGCCGGTCACATGATCAAGGGCGGTGGCGGCGCACTGACCCGCGAGAAAGTGATTGCAGCGGCATCGCAACGCTTCATCTGCATCGTCGATGACACCAAGATCGTCCGCGTACTCGGCGAGTTTCCGTTGCCAGTGGAAGTCATTCCCATGGCCCGCTCCTATGTCGCGCGCCAGATGGTGAAACTGGGCGGTCTGCCTGAGTATCGCGAGGGTTTCGTCACTGACAACGGTAACGTGATTCTAGATGTCCGCCACCTGGACATCGTTGACCCGATCGAAATGGAAGATCGCATCAATGCCATCGCGGGTGTGGTGACCGTCGGTATTTTCGGCCGGCGGAAAGCTGACCTGGTACTGGCGGCGTCAGACGCCGGCGTGAAGCGAATCGAGTTGTAAGGCTCGAACCTTCCAGGTTCGAACCCTGCAGCCTCAATGAAGTACGAAAAAGGGCCCCGCGAGGGGGCCCTTTGTCGTACTTGGCTGGGGGACCAGGATTGCTCGCCGCCTGCGGCGGCTCGGCCCTGCGGGCCCGATGCCGCTGCGCGGCATCGTCGTCTCGGCCGGCTGATGCCGGCCTCGGCTCGAACCTTCCAGGTTCGAACCCTGCAGCCTCAATGAAGTACGAAAAAGGGCCCCGCGAGGGGGCCCTTTGTCGTACTTGGCTGGGGGACCAGGATTCGAACCTGGGTTGGCGGAGTCAGAGTCCGCAGTCCTACCGCTAGACGATCCCCCAATTCGGGTCGCGTGGTCCGGGTGGATCAGCGCTTCGAGTACTGGGTAGCGCGACGCGCCTTGCGCAGGCCGACCTTCTTGCGCTCGACCTCGCGCGCATCGCGCGTCACGAAACCGGCCTGGCGCAGCGTGGTCTTGAGCGCAGGATCGTAATCGACCAGCGCGCGGGTCAGGCCATGGCGAATCGCACCGGCCTGGCCGGTGGTGCCGCCACCATGAACGGTGACCTCCACGTCGAAACGATCATCCATGCGGATCAATTCCAACGGCTGGCGAACGATCATGCGCGCGGTTTTACGGCCGAAGAATTCGTCCAGCGGCTTGCTGTTCACGGTGATCGCGCCCTTGCCGGGACGCAGATACACCCTTGCGGTGGAGGTCTTGCGCCGGCCGGTGCCGTAATTCATGTCAATGCTCATAGTTCTTCCTGACCGTTTCAGATCTCCAGCAACTGCGGTTGCTGGGCCTGGTGGGGATGTTCGGCGCCGGCGAAGATGCGCAACTTGGTCAGCATCTGTCGACCGAGTGAATTCTTGGGCAGCATGCCCTTGACCGCTTCCTCGATGACCTGTTCAGGCGCACGCTGCATGCGCTTGCTTAGCGTCTCGGACTTCATGTGCCCGACATAGCCGGTGTGGTGGTAATACACCTTGTCGGCCATCTTGTTGCCGGTCACATGGACCTTGGCTGCGTTGATCACAACCAGGTAGTCGCCGGTATCGACGTGCGGCGTGAACTCCGGCTTGTGCTTGCCACGGAGACGACGAGCAAGCTCGGTCGCAAGGCGCCCGAGTGTTTTGCCATCGGCATCCACGACATACCAGTCGCGGCGTACGGTCTCCGGCTTGGCGGAAAAAGTCTTCATGTCCCAGCTCCAGGAAATATGAGCGGCAGGCGAAAAGCAGGCAAATATAATAGAGGCCCCGCCGCCACGCAAGGGCATGCGCCCAATCTGTTGTTGCCTGCGCGGGGAAATCCCTTGTAAATCATGGACTCCGGCTTTCAGTCGTCTCCCCCGGGAGGGGTCGATCTGAGCTGAAGTCGCTCCACGATGCGGCCGTGGATTACATGCTCCTGGATAATCTCCTCGAGATCCTCCTGGTCCACATACGTATACCAGACGCCGTCAGGGTAGACCACTACCACCGGTCCTTCCTCGCAACGATCGAGGCAACCGGCGCTATTCACGCGAACTTTGCCCGGTCCGGCCAATCCCAGCGCCTTCACCCGGGCTTTCGCCCACGCCCGCGCCGGTTCGGCCCCGGCCTGCTGGCAACAAGGTCGCCCGTCATCACGACGGTTGGTGCAGAAGAACAAGTGACGCTGGTACCAGCTCATGGTTAAAACTTGTAGTCGAGTCCGACTGTAGTGAAGAAGTCCGAGTTGTTCCGACCCGGCGGCACGTCAGTATTGTGGCGGACAATATAGCTGATGCGCGCGTTAAGGTTGCCGATGATGGCGGTGCGCAAGCCGGTCTCGCTTTCGAGAAAGGTGTTGTCCTCCGACCATTGCACCAGCGCATTCTGGTAGAACTCCGCGAATTCCGAGATCGTCCACTGGTAGCGCAGGTTGCCCGTCAGCGCAGGACCCTCCTCGGAGGTGCCGTCGGACAAGTCCGCAAAGCGATAACCCGCGGCAATTTCGCCATGCAACTTGTGTGCAGCGGAATCCAGCAGCACCCGGCCATAACCAAGGCCCGGCACCCACTCCTCGCGCACGCCGCCAAAGTTATCCTTGCGCCAATCGAGGCGGGCAAAGAAATAATCGTCTTCCGTCCAGAAGTAGTTTGCGGTGGCGCGCGCCTCGTAGCGCTCCTCGGTAGTGACGTCGCTTTCCTCGCGGGACACTAGCTGCGCGCGCGCATCGTACCGCCAAGGCCCGCCGGTCAAATATTGCGCGGCCGCCTCGGCCGATACGCCAAGCGTGTCTGAATTGCCCCGGGCTTCGCTATAGCTCAGGCCCATCCGGCCACTCAAGCCGGTGCTGTCCTCTTCGGCGCCCAGCTGTGCCGGGTGGACCAACACGGCCACCAGCGCCGCCGCGATAAACGCGATAAAAAGATGGTTCCCGCTATTCACTACTCACTCTCCTCGTAACTTAATGCAAGCGACGGCGAGCGTGCCGCGACACCTCACCCATCAAACAAGCCGGATAGAATACCAAAACCCCTTTCGTCATACCGCCGCGTATGGAGCCATCCCGTCGATGAACTCGCCTGGCCATTTCCCCGTTGAACTCGCCGATCGCTGTGTAAAGTGCGGCCTATGCCTGCCTTATTGCCCTACCTATGGCTTGGCGGGCGTCGAAGGCGAGTCGCCGCGTGGCCGCATCTCCCTGATGCAGGGCCTTGCCACGGGGCAACTTGAACCAGGCGCCATGCTCGTCGGACACCTCGAGAGCTGCCTGGGGTGCCGCGCCTGCGAGCCGGTGTGCCCCGCCAATGTGCCCTACGGCGAACTGATTGATGCCGGCCGGGCACTGCTGGTTGAGCGCGGCGTGCGGCCGCCGGCCGCGCGGCGCATGTTGGGCGGCCTGCTCCGCCGGCCTCGCCTGCTGGCGCGGCTTGCGAGGCTGGCCCGACTGCCCGGCGCCCCGACCCTGGCCCGCATGCTGGGCGGGCTTCCCGCCCGTGCAGCGAGTTTGCTGCCGACCACAACGCGGCCACCGCAGTGGGCCGCCACGCCGACTGGTGCGCCCGCCGAGGGCGCCCCGACGCGCGGCGAAGCCTTGTTGTTTGCCGGCTGTGTAGGCGCCGCCATCGACGGTCGCACCCTGGACGACACGCGGCGCGTGCTGGCGGCGGCTGGATGGCGCGTGCGTATGCCGCGCGGCCAGGGCTGCTGCGGAGCGATCGACCTGCACGCCGGCCGGCCGGCGGCGGCGCAAACCCTCGCTTTACGCAACCTGGCGGCTTTTCCGGGCAGCGGGCCGGTGGTGCCGTGCGCGAGCGGCTGTGCCGCCACTCTGCTCGAGTATGCCCGCCTGGCCGGTGCCGACGGCACGCGCTTCGCCAGCCGGATCAAGGATCCCGCGGAACTGCTCGCCGAGGCAGAACTGCCGCTTGGGCCCGGCGCCTACCCGGACGTGGTCTTGCACATACCGTGTACCCAGCGCAACGTCACGGGCACGGCGGCCGCGACGCGGCGGCTGCTGGCGCGTATCCCGGGGATCAAGTTGCGCGAGTTGCCAGCCGGTTGCTGCGGCGCCGCCGGCGAAACTTTCCTCACTCACCCGGCCATGGCGGACGCGTTGCTCGCGCCGCTGCTGGCGGCACTGTCGCAGGAACCGCCGAGCGCACTGGTGACCAGCAATATCGGTTGCGCGATGCATTTCGCCGCGGGCCTGAAGCGCGCCGGCCTCGCAGTGCCCGTGCTGCATCCCGCCTCCGTGCTCGCAAGCGCGCTAGAATACAAGGCATGAGCACGCGCAGACTCAGCCCGCTGGACCGGGTATTCGAACAGCTGGACCAGGCAGTGCGCACGGCACTGGGTCCATCGCCCGCCGCGGCGCGTCCCAACCCGGCTGATGCGGTCGCCGAGGCGCCGCTGACGGACCGTGAACGGCGCCACTCGGCCGGACTGATGCGCGTCAACCACGCAGGCGAAATCATGGCGCAGGGCCTCTACCAGGGACAGGCTCTCACCGCGCAACTCGAGACAGTGCGCGGCGCGATGGAACAGGCGGCCCGGGAGGAATTCGATCACCTGGCCTGGTGCGAGCAACGCCTCGCGGAACTGCAGGCTCGTCCCAGCGTGCTTGGCCCCGCCTGGTATGCCGGCGCCTTCATTCTGGGCGCGGGTGCAGGCCTCGCCGGCGATCGCTGGAGTCTCGGCTTCGTCGCGGAAACCGAAGCCCAGGTCATCAAGCACCTTGAGCATCACCTCGGCACACTGCCCGCGTCAGACCGGCGCAGCCGGGCGATTATCGACCAGATGAAAATCGACGAAGCGCACCATGGCGCCGCAGCCGAGCAGGCCGGCGGCTTGCCCCTGCCGATGCCGGCCAAAGGCCTCATGGCGGCGGTTTCGAAACTCATGACCCGCACCGCTTACTGGCTCTGACAGCCCCGCTGTGCGCCGCTTGGCTTGCCCTCACCTTCCCCGTGAGTTAAAAGTGCATACGCAGCACGGCTTTACATAAGCAACTTACGAGGCGAGCGAATGGTTGAGCCCCCGGGCCTGGGAACCGAAATCCCCGCAATGAATCGATTTCTCGATCTGTGCCGCGTCCGCTCCGTCCCCTCCAAGACCGTCGTGATTCACGCCGGTGACCTGCCGGAAATCCTCTATTACATAGTGGATGGATCGGTCGAGGTAATGATCGAGGACGAGGACGGTAACGAAATGGTGCTTGCGTATCTCAACAAGGGCCAGTTCTTCGGCGAGATGGGCCTGTTCTACGAGCAGCCAACGCGCAGCGCCTGGGTACGTACCCGCACGGCCTGCGAGCTTGCCGAAATGACCTACCTCCGCTTCCGCCAGGTCGCGGAAGAAAACCCGGGGCTGTTGTTTGAACTCGCAACCCAGCTGGCGACACGCCTCGAGCGTACCAACCGCAAGCTCGGCGACCTTGCGTTCGTCGACGTCACGGGACGCATTGCACACGCCATCATCGACCTGTGCTCCGAGCCTGACGCGATGACACACCCCGACGGCATGCAGATCAAGGTCAGCCGGCAGGAACTTTCGCGCCTGGTGGGTTGCTCGCGGGAAATGGCCGGGCGCGTGTTGAAGGTGCTGGAAGAACAGGGCCTGCTGCGGGCGCGCGGCAAGACGATCGTGGTGAACGGCGTCAGGCCGCAAAAGGTCCGCAGGAGTTCATAGCGAATCTGCGCGCATGGCAGCTGGCGGGTCGCCTGCTGCGCGCGGTCTCGTTCGCTGCTGCTCAGTCGTTACCGGAGTCGGCCCCGGCCAGTTCCCGGCGCATCGCCGTGATGGTGCTGGCGTAATCGCTGGAGCCGAAAATCGCCGAGCCGGCGACGAAAGTATCCGCGCCGGCCTGCGCGATGGCCGCAATATTATCCACCTTCACGCCGCCATCCACTTCCAGGCGAATCGGCAGGCCGCTATCGTCGATGAACTGCCGCGCTTCCGCCACCTTGCGCAGTGCGGAGGAAATGAACTGCTGCCCGCCGAAACCGGGGTTCACCGACATGATCAGTACCATGTCGATCTTGTCCGCCACGTAGTCGAGCCAGCTGAGCGGCGTCGCCGGATTGAACACCAGGCCCGCCCGGCAGCCGAGCTCGCGAATGAGCTGCAGGCTGCGATCGACATGCTCGCTGGCCTCGGGATGGAAAGTGATCCAGCTCGCACCGGCCTTGGCAAACGACTGGATCAGGCCGTCTACCGGCTTGACCATGAGATGCACATCGATCGGTGCCTTGATGCCCCAGTTGCGCAGTGCCTGGCACACCATCGGCCCGATCGTCAGGTTGGGCACGTAGTGGTTGTCCATGACGTCGAAGTGGACCATGTCGGCCCCCGCGTCGAGCACAGCGTCCACCTCCTCACCGAGGCGCGCGAAATCAGCAGAGAGAATCGAAGGGGCGATGCGGTAGTCCAACATGGCGACATCCCGTGAGTGGTTTCCTGCGCCGACACTCTACCTGAATACGGTCCCATACCGAATCCGCGCGACGGGCTCAGCGCATCCCGCGCGCGGCGCGCAGGGTGTCCCACGCCGCCCGGATTTCACGGGTCTTGGCCTCTGCGACCGGAATCATGGATTCCGGCATGCCCCGCGCACGCAACTTGTCCGGGTGATGCTGGTTCATCAGGCGACGGTAGGCGAGCTTCACCTCCGCATCGCTGGCGGCCGGCTCCAGTCCCAACACGCGATAGGCGTCGGCGGCCGACGACTGCGGCGGCCGGCCGGGCTGCTCGCTGCGGAAGCCGCGGCCGAAGCGCAGCAGCGCCTCCACTTGCGCCATTTCCACGCGACCGAGGTCGAGCGCCGAGGCGACCCGCCACAGCGCTGCGCGAGTTTCAGGCCCCAGCTGGCCGTCGGCAAGCGCGGCCTCCATCTGGATCTCGAGAAAGGCGCGCCGCAGCGTGCGCCGCGTGCCCAGCGCCACGCGCAAGCGGCCCAGCTCGCGCTGCAGGGGCCAGTCGGCGGACTTGCCAGCGGTGAACAGGCGGATCGCCTCCTGCACCTGCGCCGGATTGAGGCGCATGCGCGCCATGATACCCCGCGCCGCCTGGATCTCCGCCTCACTGACGCGGCCGTCCGCCTTCGCAACATGCCCCATGACGCCGAAGGTCGTCTCGAAGAACACCTGGCCTACGCCTTCGAAGTCGGTCCGCGGCGCCCCGCTGATGCCGCGATCGAACTGGTGACCAAGGAACAGGCCGACGGCCGCGCCGACCGGACCGGCCAACGAACCAATGATCACGCCCACGAGCTTGCCGGTCCAGTTCATGAAAATGCGCAATCGTAGTGACTCGAGGTCGCAGGCAGATTTGACTGGCGCCGCAACCCACTGGGAGAATCCGTCTGGCCAACGCCTGTACCTGCACGGGAGCCTCCATGTTACCAGCACTCGGACCCGCCGCCAGCCAAAGCGGCGCTTGCGGCCGGTTGATGGACCGACGATGAACGCCATGTTCGAGTCTGATCTGCCGGGCCTGGAGTTACTCCACCGGGGCAAGGTGCGCGACGTCTACGCGGTCGATGAACAAACGCTGCTGATCGTCGCTACCGATCGGCTGTCGGCCTTTGACGTCATCTTGCCGGACCCGATTCCGCACAAGGGCGAAATCCTCACCCAGACCGCCTTGTTCTGGTTTGACCGGACGCGCTCGCTGGTGCCCAATCACCTGCTCTCCCGATCGCTGGCGTCCGTCCTGCCGGCCGGCGTGGACCAGGCCGCGTACCGCCTGCGCAGCAGCGTCACGCGCCGGCTGCGGCCGCTGCCGATCGAGGCGGTGGCGCGGGGTTACCTGATCGGTTCAGGATGGAAAGACTACCAGTCCAGTGGCGCGGTTTGCGGCCTCGCGCTGCCGCCCGGACTGCGCCTTGCCGACCCGTTGCCGGAGCCGATTTTCACGCCGGCGACCAAGGCCGCCGCGGGCGAGCACGACGAAAACATTGCCTATGAGCGGGTGGTCGAATTAGTCGGCGCCGAACTGGCCGCGAAAGTGCGCGAGTTGACGTTGCGCATCTATGGTGAAGCCGCGGCCTACGCCCGGGAACGCGGCATCATCATCGCCGACACCAAGTTCGAGTTCGGCCTCGACGACGCGGACGAGCTATACCTGATCGACGAGATCCTCACGCCGGACTCATCGCGTTTCTGGCCCGCGGACCAGTGGCAACCGGGCACCAGCCCGCCGAGTTTCGACAAGCAATTCGTGCGTGATTATCTCGAGACGCTCGACTGGAACAAGGCGGCGCCAGGGCCGCGCCTGCCCGCGGAAATCATCGCGCGCACGGCCGACAAGTACCGCGAGGCCTATCGCCGCATCACCGGGGACGCGGGCCTGTTCCAGGCATGAGCGACACGCTCCGCGCTCGCATCGAAGCATTCCTCTGGGAACCCAGGGCCGGCGAGAGCGGGCGCTTGCCGCGCCTCTTGCGGACTCCGGCGCGCTTTGTCTACGCGCTGGCGCGCGATCTTGCCGAGGGCCAGCTGACGCTACGGGCCATGAGCCTCGTCTACACCACCTTGCTGGCGCTGGTGCCGTTGCTCGCCTTCAGCTTATCGGTCCTGAAGGGCTTCGGGGTGCATCGGCAGGTCGAGCCCCTGCTGTACGAGTTCCTGCAGCCACTCGGCCAACAGGGCATAGAAATCACTGACCAGATCATGGATTTCGTCGAGAACATCCGCGGCGGCGTGCTCGGCGGCATTGGCCTGGCGCTGCTGATCTACGCCGTCATTTCGATGATTCAGAAAATCGAGGACACCTTCAATTACATTTGGCAGGTGCAGAAATCACGCAGCCTGGCGCGCCGGTTCAGCGACTACCTGAGCGTAGTGCTGGTCGGCCCACTGCTGATGGTGACGGCCATGGGCCTGCTTGCGACCATCAATTCCAGCGCCATCATGCAGGCCCTCTCCGATATCCGGCCGTTCGGACAGATCCTCGCGTTGTTCGGCGAGTTCCTGCCGCTGATACTGGTCGTGCTGGTATTTGCATTTGTCTACGCCTTTGTGCCGAATACGCGCGTCCAGCTGCGCGCGGCTTTGGGAGGCGCCGCGCTGGCCGGCGCCGCCTGGACCTTCGGCGGCTCCCTGTTCACGAACGTGATCGTCGGCTCGACCCGTTTTGACGCCATCTACTCCAGCTTCGCCATCGCGATTTTCGCGCTCATCTGGCTGTATCTCTCCTGGCTGGTGCTGTTGATCGGCGCGCAGCTCGCCTTCTATTTGCAGCACCCGCAACGCCTTCGCCTCGGCCGCAGCCAGCAAAAAATCACCATCGCCGAAACCGAGCGGCTGGCGCTGGGCCTGATGCAGGAGGTGGGCCGCGGCTTCCGTGGTGGTGCGCGGCCCGACTTTGCTGAACTGGCGGAAACCCTGGATTATTCCGCCCGCTCGCTCGAGGAGATCACGACGCGCCTTGAGGCCGCCGACCTGCTCACGCATACCGAAGATGGGGCCTTCGTGCCCGGGCGTGACCCCGATACCATCAGGCTGGTGGACATCCTGGCGGCGGTGCGCGGCGAGGACGCGACGACGGGTGACCACACCGTCAACGACCTGATTGGTGAAGTACGCGCAGCGGAATCCGATCGCCTGGACGGCCGCACCCTGGCCGACCTGGTCGATGCGAAACGGTCTTAGTCGCCGGCGACGGTCATGCGGCCGACCAGCAGCGATCCCGTCTGGACCACGCCGCGTCGATCCACGTCCGAGCCGATGGCCTGGATGTCCAGGTAGAGCTCCTTGAGATTGCCTGCGATGGTCACCTCCTGGACCGGGTGGGCAATCTCGCCACCCTCGATCCAGAAACCGCTGGCGCCGCGCGAATAATCGCCGGTCACGCCGTTGACGCCGTGCCCCATGAGCTCAGTCACGAGCAGGCCGCGCCCCATTTGCCGCAGCAGGGCCGGGAGGTCGGCGGCGCCCGCACTCACCAGCAGGTTATGCACCCCGCCGGCATTGCCGGTGGACTCCAGGCCAAGCCGACGAGCCGAATAACTCGACAAAATATAGCCCTGCAACACGCCGCCATCGACGAGGGTGCGATCGCGGGTCGCCACGCCCTCGCCGTCGAACGGCGCGGAACCCGGGCCGCGCAACAAGTGGGGCCGCTCTTCGATCGTGAGCCATTCGGGTAGCACCTGGCTACCCGCGGCGCCAAGCAGGAAGCTGGCCTTGCGATACTGGGACGAGCCCTTGATCGCGGAGAGCAAATGGCCAAGAAAACCGCGCGCGACTTCTGCCACGAAAATCACCGGTACCGAGCGGGTGCCGATCCGCCGCGCACCGACCCGCCGCAGCGCCCGTTCCGCGGCCCGCCGGCCGACTGACTCGGGGGATTCGAGGTCCTCTGCGCAGCGCGCCATGGTGTACCAGTAGTCGCGCTGCATTGCATCGCCCTCGCCGGCGATCAGCGCGCAACTGAGGCTGTGGCTGGTGCTCGCATACCCACCGCAGAAATCGTGGCTGTTGGCGTACACACGCAGCGAGCGGTGCGACGACAACGAACCCCCCTCGGTGTTGGAAATGCGCGCGTCTGCCTCGAGGCCCGCCGCCTCGCAATCGCGCGCCAGGGCCACGGCCCGGTCCGGCTCGAGATCCCACGGATGATCGAGATCGAGGTCAGGCGGGTCGCTCGCCATGAGGGCCGGATCCGCCAGGCCGGCACACGGGTCTTCGGCGGTGTAACGCGCAATGGTGCACGCCTTGTCGACGGTCTCGGCGACCGCCGCCGGCGCCAGGTCCGAAGTACTCGCGCTGCCCTTGCGATTACCAAACAACACCTTGACGCTGAAACCGCGATCGCGCTGGTGCTCGAGCGTCTCGACCTCGCCCTTGCGCACCGTGACTGACAAGCCGATGGCCAGGCTGCCACCCACCTCCGCTGCCGAGGCCCCGGCGCGACGGGCCCGGGCCAACGCGTCGTTCGCCATGCTCTCCAGGCGCTGGCGCGCGCCGCCAAGATCGCTTAAATCTGCCGATGACATGAATTGTTTCCCGTCGAGTGAAGCCGGCCCGTGACCGGCCCGCGATAAGCCCCGCAGTGTAGCAAACCTCCGTGCTATCATCGCTGCCCCTTGGTCGCGGCCCCCTGGCGCCCGGTAATCGTTTGAACCGTACTGCCGCAGCATCGCTTGACCTTGATTGGGTGCGCAGCCGCTTCGCCGCCCTCGGGACCGACTGGGCGCTGTTGGACAACGCCGGCGGCTCAGCGCCCCTCAGTACTGTCGCGGACCGCATTTCGACCTACCTGCGCCGCTGGCCGGTGCAACTCGGCGCCAGCTACGCGCCGTCGGCCGAGGCCGGTGCTCGCCAGGCCGAAGCACGCCGTGCGCTTGCCGGCCTGTTTGCGACCGCCGGCGGCGCCGCGCCGGCGCCCGGCCGCGTGGCGATCGGCGCCTCTACGACCTCGTTATTCTCTCGCCTGGCGCGTTCCCTGGCGCCGCAGCTCGCCCCGGGGGACGAGGTCATCGTCACCGATGTGGATCACGAGGCCAACATTGGCCCCTGGTTGCGGCTGCAGGCGCTCGGCGTCCGTATCCGCTGGTGGTGCATCCGTCCCGACAGCATGCGGCTGGAGCTGGACGACCTCGATGCCCTGCTATCCGACAAGACCCGGCTCGTGTGCTTGACGCACGCCTCCAACCTGCTGGGCGAGGCGCTCGAACTTGGCCCGATCGTGGCCCGGACACGGGCTGCGGGCGCGCGTACCTGCGTCGACGGCGTCGCCTATGCGCCGCATCGTGCGCTGGACTTCGAGAACTGGGGCGTGGACTGGTACGCCTTCAGTCTCTACAAGGTCTTCGGCCCGCACTGCGCCCTGCTCTGCTCATCGCAAGGCGGCGCGGAACTGCTGAGCAGTTTGAATCACGAGTGGATGGAACCGGCGGAACCGGCGGGACTGCTCGAGCCAGGCGCCTGGCCGTATGAACTGGCGTGGGGCGCGGCCGCGGTGCCCGAGTACTTCGCAGCCCTCGGCGCAAAGCATGGCGGCGCCGCCTTCGAGACACTGCGCGCCCATGAACAAGCGCTGACCCGGCAATTGCTGGACTGGCTCACGTCACGCCCCGGCGTCAGGATCATCGGGGCCGCCCGCGTCGGCGCCGGGCGCCTGCCGACGATTTCTTTTGTTGCCGCCGGGCGTACGCCGGCGGAAATCGTCGCCTACGCCGACCGTGCCCGCATCGGGATCCGCCATGGCCATTTCTATGCTCCGCGCCTGGTCGAGGCCCTCGGCCTGGCGCGCGACACCGGCGTCGTCCGCATCTCCCTGGCGCACTACAACACCGCCGGCGAGATAGCGCGCCTGGTCAGCGCGCTGGAGCCCGCGCTGTGAGCCGCAGTGACGACGACGCCCCGAGCAAGACCCGGCGCAAGCGCGAGGCGGCGGCCCTGCAGGCGCTCGGTGAAGAGCTGGCCACCCTGCCCGCTGACGTGCTCGCCACGCTGGGCCTGCCGGATCGCCTGCAACAGGCGCTCGAGGATCTCAGCACTATCCCTTCGCACGAAGCCCAGCGGCGGCATCGGCAGTTCATCGGCCGACTCATGCGCGACATCGACCCGGAGCCACTGCAGAAGTTCATGGACGACCGCCGGCGGCCCACACGCACGGCGGCGCGGCTGTTCCGGATCGCCGAACACTGGCGCGACCGGTTGATCGACGAGGGCGACGCCGCGCTCCAGGCGTTTCTGTCGGGCTATCCGGAGACGGACGCAGCAGCGCTCGAGGAAACCCTGGCCGCTGCTCGACAG
>JBLRWC010000017.1:13175-53355 GCA_047921455.1 Gammaproteobacteria bacterium | reverse complement strand
TTCCGGCTGGCTGAAGCCCTGCGAGTCCGCGGTATCGACGATGGGCTCGACGATGTAACGATCGGCCTGCGCAGGCACCGCCGCCAGCGCCAGGGCCAGCAGGCCCAGTATCAGGGTAATTTGCGTCACTGCCTTGTTCATCGCTCGCTCCCGGTTTTCACCACGTTTACAGGCTAACACCGCGAACCTGAACGTGCGGCAACAATGACACCTGCTCTCGGACCCCTTGCGCGGCCGGTATTTAGTGAGACCGCTCTGGAGGCCGGGAGTTTCCGTTAGAATAGGGGCGCCCGGCAGTGCCGGGTCCCGTCAATGGTGGTCCGCGTCGGTCCCCTCGCGACGGCCAGCCGTGAACCCCGCCAGGCCCGGAAGGGAGCAACGGTAGCGGCGACGCCGGGCGCCGGGGTGTGGCTGGCGCGGGCCACCACCCATTCTCGATACTGGGCGCGAGGCCGAGCTCCCGCGCGGCGATTTCGGTGTTTTCGGCCAGCTCCTCGTGGCTGGCGCAATCTCCGTATAATTTTTATGCATTTCATATAGTTGTGCATCCTTTATTACCTAGTACATTATAAGTGCATGCATCGGATTGGGTGGCCGTACCGGAAGCCGCAGAGGGTGCTCACGCCGACCGCGAGCAAACGCCATTCGCGGCGCAGGATCGGCGCTTCGCAGGGTGTCCATCTCAGGCGTTCGCCAGTGTGCGGCTGCGCTCTTCGAGATCATGCTTCGGGCGACGAGTCGCAGCGGCTGGGGTGTTACACTTCGAGCCCTCCTGCAATGCCCCGGCTGGATCCGACAGACCCATGAGTTATCAAGCGCTTGCCCGCAAATGGCGCCCACGCCTGTTCGCTGACCTGGTTGGGCAGGAGCATGTTCTGCGGGCGCTGGTCCATGCGCTGGACCATGACCGCCTGCACCACGCTTACCTGTTCACCGGCACGCGCGGCGTCGGCAAGACGACCATCGCGCGGATTCTTGCCAAGGCGCTTAACTGTGAGCAGGGCGTGTCCTCAACACCCTGCGGCGTGTGCAGCGCCTGCACGGATATCGACGCCGGTCGTTTCGTGGACCTGATCGAGGTCGATGCGGCCTCACGCACGAAGATCGAGGATACGCGTGACCTGCTCGACAATGTGCAGTATTCACCGGCCCGCGGCCGCTACAAGGTGTACCTGATCGACGAGGTCCACATGCTGTCCCGGCACTCCTTCAATGCATTGCTCAAGACGCTGGAAGAGCCCCCGCCGCACGTGAAGTTCCTGCTCGCGACCACCGACCCGCAGAATCTGCCGGTGACGGTGCTGTCGCGTTGCCTGCAGTTCAACCTGAAGCGCCTGCCGGTGTCGATGATCCGCGAGCGGTTGCGACTGGTGGCCGACAGCGAGGCCCTGCAATTCGAGGGGCCGGCGCTGGACCTGCTGGCGCGGGGCGCCGATGGCAGCCTGCGCGATGCATTGAGCCTGCTCGACCAGGCCGCTTCGCATGGTGGCGGCCAGCTGACGGAAACAGATGTGGCGGCGATGCTCGGCACCGTAGATCGCGAGCATGCCGTGCGCCTGCTGGACGCAGTGGTGGCTGGTGACGGGCCGCGTATTCTGGCCGAGATGGCTGCGCTCGACGAGCGCGTGCCGGACTACGACGACGTGCTTGGCACGATCGCGCTGCTGGTACAGCGTGCGGCCGTGTTGCAGGCGGCGCCGGATCTTGACGACGACGAGGACGGACTCACGCCACGGGCGCGGCCAATCGCGAATGTCGCTGCGCCGGAGGACTTGCAGCTCTGGTACCAGGTGGCCGTGGGGGGACGGCGCGATTTGCCGCTGGCACCGTCGCCGCGGGCCGGTTGCGAAATGGTTTTGCTGCGCATGCTGGCATTCCGTTTTTCCGCACCGGTCGCGGAACCCGAGGGCCGGCCTGGGAGCGTGAGTCGGTCGGCCAAGTCCAGCACCGCGGCAACCGCCGGCGATGCGGCCAGGACGTCGGCTGCGACGCCCACGAAGCCCGCAGCGGTGGTTACCGCGCCAGTGGCTTCGAGCACGCCTGCCGAGCCAGCACCGGTCACGTCCGCCGCCCCCGCTGTACCCGCCGCGTCAATCGCGCCCGGTGAAGGCGGGGGCGACTGGGAGGACATGGTCGAAAAGATGGGTTTGGCAGGCGTGACACGGCAGTTGGCCCGGCATTGCAGCTACCTCGGTCGGGACGCCGGCGTCGTGCGACTCGTGCTCGACCCGGAACACGAGATTCTCGCGACCAGCGCCCAGCAGGAACGCTTGCGTGAGGCGCTCGCCGCCTATTTCGGCGCCGCGGTACGCTTGCAACTGGAGTTCGCCAGGCCGACGGCGGAAACGCCCGCGGCCCGGGAGCGACGCGCCCAGGCGGAACGCCAGCAGGCGGCCGAGGACGCGATCCGGGAAGATCCGCTGGTACGCGAAATGCAGAAAGTTTTTGACGCGACGGTGGATGGCGACAGCATCCGACCGGCGGATTGACGCACAAGACCACAGGAGTAAACGAATGAAGGGTCAGATCGGACAACTGATGCGCCAGGCCCAGCAGATGCAGGAAAACCTCGAGAAAGCCCAGCAGGAACTGGCGGCACTCGAGGTTACCGGTGAAGCGGGTGGCGGGATGGTGACGGTCACGATGGGCTGCAAGCACGAGGTGCGCGGCATCGTCATCGATCCGGCACTGCTGGGAGACGACAAGGAAATGCTCGAGGACCTGGTGGCGGCGGCGGTCAATGATGCCCTGCGCAAGGTCGAACGGACCGTGCAGGAGAAGTACTCCGGCATGACGTCCGGGCTCGGCTTGCCGCCCGGTATGAAGCTGCCGTTCTAGGTTGTCGATGCGTTA
This sequence comes from Gammaproteobacteria bacterium, assembly GCA_047921455.1. Lineage (GTDB taxonomy): Bacteria > Pseudomonadota > Gammaproteobacteria > Steroidobacterales > XN24 > XN24. The sequence goes on along the minus strand of JBLRWC010000017.1, from coordinate 50,502 downwards.
TCCGCCACGACTCGCAGGCTTGATAGAAGCGCTGAGACGGCTTCCCGGCGTCGGGCCACGTTCGGCCCAGCGCATGGCGTTTCACTTGCTCGAGAAAGATCGCGACGGCGCCCGCTTGCTCGCGGAAGCAATCACGGCGGCGATCGAGGGCGTTGGGCGTTGCACCCGGTGCCGAATGTTCACCGAGGCGGAACTGTGCGAAATCTGCCGCTCGCCGTCGCGGGACGCGGGCCTGCTGTGCGTGGTCGAAACACCGGCCGACGTGGTGGCGGTCGAGGCGGGCTCTGGCTATGCGGGCCGCTACTTCGTGTTGATGGGGCATCTTTCGCCGCTGGATGGCATCGGGCCGGATGAACTCGGCCTCGAAATGCTTGAGGCGGTGCTCGATGCCGGCGGCGTCAACGAGGTGATCCTCGCCACCAATCCAACCGTCGAGGGCGAGGCGACGGCGCATTACATCGGTGAATTGTGCGCGCGGCGCGAGATCGGGGCCACGCGCATCGCGCACGGCGTACCGGTCGGCGGCGAGCTGGAATACGTGGATAGCGGCACACTCTCGCATGCCTTTGCCGGGCGCCAGAAAATTTAGCGCCCGCCGTCGCTAGGAGCGGCCGCCCAGGTCTTCGGTCAGGCGCAGCAGGCGGCGATAGCTTTCGTAGCGGCGTGCGCTGATGGTGCCACTGGCCACGCCGTCCTTCACGGCGCAACCGGGTTCCTTCATGTGGCGGCAGTTGGCGAAGCGGCAGCGCTCCGCGGCCGCGACGAGTTCGCGAAAGCCCGCCGCCGCCAGGCGCGGGTCACCCAGCGCCGGGGCAAAGTCGCGAACGCCCGGCGAATCGAGCAGCGCACCGCCGCCGGGCAAGGCATACAAGGTGGTCGCCGTAGTGCGATGGCGACCTTCACCGGTGGCGGTGGAGATTGACGCCGTTTTGATCGCCATCCCGGGCACAAGTGCATTCAGCAGCGAGGACTTGCCGACGCCGGATTGGCCCACGAGGATGCTGCAATGATCGGCGAGCTGTGCGCGTAAGCTGTCCAGGCCTTCCCGGGCGAGGGCGCTGACCCGCAACACCGGGTAGCCGACCGCCGCAAACTCCTCGAGGCTCTCGATCCTGGTCGCACTTGGCAGGTCCGCCTTGTTGCATGCGACCAGCGCAGTTGCGCCCATGATTTCGGCAGCCGCGAGGTAGCGATCGATAATGAACGGATCGGGCGCGGGCTCGGGTGCGCAGACCACGATCACCTGGTCGATATTGGCGGCCAGGACCTCGGCGCGGCCGCGGGAATCCGGCCGGGTCAGTTCGGTTTTGCGCGGCAGCAGCTCGAGGACGGTGACGTCGCCGCCGTCCTCAGCCCGGCGCCAGCGCACGCGGTCGCCACACACCACGCGCAGCCCGCGACGGCCGATGAAAGCGGGGTGACGCTCGCCCTGTGCATCTTCCACCACCAGCCGCTGGCCATAGGATGCCACCACGCGGCCCAGTGGTGCCGTTTCGTCAGTGCCGGGGCGCGGTGCTCTGTTAGAATTCCGTGATCGCAAGGGGGCTACCTGCCGCGCTTATGAAAGACATCGACAACCTGATCTGGATCGACCTGGAGATGACCGGCCTGGACCCGAGCCGGGATTGCATCATCGAGATTGCCACCGTGGTCACGGACAAGCAACTCAACTTGGTAGCCGAAGGTCCGGTGATCGCGATCCACCAGGATGGCGCGACGCTCGACGGCATGGACGAATGGAATACTCGCCAGCATGGCCAGTCGGGACTGACCGAACGGGTCCGGCAGAGTCGTGTCACCGCGCGGGAGGCCGAACTGGCGACGCTGACGTTCCTTGCACGCCACGTGGAGCCCGGCGCTTCGCCCATGTGCGGCAACAGCATCTGCCAGGATCGCCGCTTCCTGGCGCGCCTGATGCCGGAACTGGAGCGCTTTTTTCATTACCGGAATCTTGACGTCAGTACGCTGAAGGAACTTGCCCGGCGCTGGGCTCCCGAGATCGCGGCTGGCTTTCGCAAGGAATCCCGCCACCTGGCCCTGGCTGACATCTACGACTCTATCGAAGAACTGCAGTACTACCGCGAGCACCTGTTCAAGCTGCCATGAATGCATTGCCCTGTTCGACGGCTTGCGAGCGCAATCGCGAACCCATCCTGGCGTGCGTCGCGCCAATATTTGCCGCGGCCAAGCGGGTCGTGGAGATCGGCAGCGGCACGGGCCAGCATGCGGCATGGTTCGCGCCGCGCCTGGCGCATCTCACCTGGGTGACCACCGACCTGCCGGCCAACCACGCTGGCATCCGCGCCTGGATCGAGCACAGTGGTGCCGCCAACATCGACGGGCCGCTGGCGCTGGATGCCTTGCAGCAGCCCTGGCCACAGCTGGGCGCCCCGGATGCCGCTTTCAGCGCAAACACCGCGCACATCATGCCGGAGACGGCTGTGATCGCGATGTTCGGCGGACTTGGCGCATCCCTCGGCGCGGGGGCGCCATTCTGCCTGTATGGGCCGTTCCTGGAACAGGGCCGGCACGTCAGCGCCAGCAACGAGCAGTTTGATGCCGCCTTGCGTGCGCAGGGTAATGGCATGGGTGTGCGGGACCTGTCCTGGCTGTTGCAGGTCGCAGCCGTGGCGGGATTCGAGCTCGAGTCCGTCGAGCCGATGCCGGCCAACAACCGTGTGCTGGTATGGCGACGGACCTGACGGCCCTGCCTGGCGAAGCCGAGGTCTTTGCGGCGGCCACGCGGATTGCGCCGTTCATCAAGCGCACCCCGGTGATCACGTCCGGGTCACTCGACGCGGAGTTCGCGGGCCGCTTGTTTTTCAAGTGCGAAAATTTCCAGGCGAGCGGCGCGTTCAAGGCCCGCGGCGCCTTCAACGCCGTGTTGTCACTGGACGCCGAGCAAGCCGCACACGGCGTCGCGACGCATTCTTCCGGTAATCACGGCGCGGCGCTCGCACTGGCGGCTGCGCGGCGCGGCATCCCTGCCTGGGTGGTGGTGCCCACCGACGCGTCGAGCTTCAAGCGCGCCGCCATCGCACGCTACGGTGCGCGGGTTGTGGATTGCGCCCCCGGACTGGCGAACCGCGAGGCAAAACTCGACGAATTGGTCGCGGCCTGCGGCGCCACCGTCGTGCATCCCTATGATGACAATGCGGTCATCGCGGGGCAGGGTACGGCAGCGCTGGAGCTGCTGGAACAGGTCGGGGCCCTGGACGTGCTGCTGGTGCCCGTCGGCGGCGGCGGATTGCTGTCGGGCAGCGCCCTGGTCGCCCGTGCCGTCTGTCCAGGTATCCAGGTCATCGCGGCCGAGCCGGCCGGCGCAGACGATTGCTGGCAATCATTGCAAACCGGCCAGCGCGTGCGCCTCGAAGCCGTGGCCACGATTGCCGACGGCTTGCACGCTTCCATCGGTGAGCGCAACTGGGCGCTCATTTCCCGCCACGTGGACCAGGTGGTGAGGATCAGTGAGGATGAAATTGTCGCCGCCATGCGGGCGGCGTGGGAACGCCTCAAGGTCGTTATCGAGCCCTCGGCGGCGTTGCCGCTGGCTGCAGTGCTGGGGGGGCATGTGCCGGTGGCCGGGCGCCGGGTCGGCATTATTTTTTCGGGCGGCAATGTGGCCCTGGATACGTTACCGGCGTTGTTGGCGACCGGCTGAGTCAGTCTTCCTCGAGGACCTGCACGGCCTGGCCGGGGCGCAGTCGTTCCGCCCCGCGTATCACGACCCGGTCCCCCGGCGCGAGCGGACCGCTCACTGCGACCAGTTCGCCCGCCGCCAGCCCCGGCAGTACCTCGAGCCGCTCGGCGGTGCCGTTCGCGGTGATTCGAAACACGGCGGCGCCTTCGCGCCGGAGTATCAGCGCATCACGCGGCACCGCGAGCATTTCGGTCGGCGTCGAGTTGGGCACCGCCAGGCGCACATTTTCGCCGATTCGCCAGGGTGCAGCGTCGATGTCCAGGCGCAGTTCAAACATGTGGGAACGGCTGTCGCCGAACGGCACCAGCGTCCGGATGGTGGCGTTGCCAGCGTGCCACTCGCTGGCGAAATGCAGCTCGGTCCCGGGGCCGACGAAGCCCAGCGAAGGAAGCGGGGCGCGGGCCACGATCTCGAGGCTGTCCGGATTCACGAGGCGGACGATTTCGTCGCCCGGGCGCGTGTATTCTCCCGGGGTGCGCAACCGCTCGGTCACCACGCCGTCAAACGGCGCCAACACGCGCGTCCGTTCGAGTTGCAACTCGATCTGGGCCAGGCGCGCACGCGCCACGGCGATGTTGCTGCTGGCGGACAGGAGGTCCGTCTCGATTTCATCGAGCCGGTTCTTGGCGGCGTTGTTATCCGCGGCCAGGCGCCGCAAGCGGTCTGCTTCCCGCTCCAGGAAGCCCTCCCGGCTTTGCTGCGAGGCCAGCACGCCGCGAAACTCATCACGCTGCAGCAACAGTTCCGCATCATCGATGCGGGCGACCGGCGCGCCGGCAGCGATGGCCGCCCCGATCTCTGCAATCCAGGTCAATCGTCCACTGACCTCGGCCGCAATGCGCGCGTCGCTGCGACTGACCACCGTGCCCGGCACCTGGATGCTCGGCGCAAGGCGGGTCATGCGCACCTCCGCCACGCGCACTATGGCGGCGGGCGCATTCTGTGCCGTGGCCAGGCCAGGCAGCCATGCCAGCATGCAGAGCGCGGTGGCAAAGAGCAGGCGAAACAGGCCGGTCGGGGCGCCGGGCGCTACGGGTGTGGTCGTCAGGGTCATCAGGGTCACCAGGGTGGTCAGGCGCCGGCAGGGTTGCTGTGCAGTTCGTCGTCGCCCGTAACGCGCGCCGGGACATCTTCACCGATTCGCAGCAGGCTGGGCAGGAGCACGAGCGTAAAGAGCGTGCTGATCGCGAGGCCGCCGACGATAACCGCCGCGAGGCCACGATAGAGTTCGGTGCCGGCGCCCGGCATGAGCAGCAGCGGGAGCATGCCGAACAGGCTGGTCAAGGTGCTCATCAGGATGGGGCGCAGGCGGAAGCGCACCGCCTGTTCGACCGCGCCGGTGCGCGCCATGCCGTCGCGTTCCGCGGCGCGGGTCTGGGATACCAGCAGAATAGCATTGTTGACCACCAGCCCCATCAGCGTGATGAAGCCGATCATGGTCAGCAGGTCCATGGGCTGGAAAGTCAGCATGCCCGTGATACGCAATGCAACCACGCCGCCGACCATCGCCATGGGCAGCGCCACGATCACCAGCAGGCTGTCGCGGAAGGAGCGAAACAGGGCGCTCATCAGCAGGTAGAGGATCACGACGGCCAGCGCCAGGCTGCGCGCCATATTGGCGATGGCCTGGTCCTTGTCCTCGGCAGTGCCGCGATAGCTGATGTCGCCGTCCTCGGGTAATTGTGCCCGGATGAGCGGATCGACTTGCTCGCGAATCAGGTCGATGGCGGTGCCGAGCGCCATGTCGGACGGCGGTGTCACCGCCAGGGTAATGGTTCGCCGCCGGTCGACGCGGCGAATCTGGTCGGGACCGGCAGTGCGCTGGACGGAGACAAATTCGCCCAGTGTGCGCGTGGTCCCGTCCGGCGTAGCGAGGGGCAGGGAAGCGAGTTCCTCTGGTGTAGCCCAGGCCGCCGCCCGCAAGATTATGTCGAGACGTTGTTCGCCATCAAAATAGTCGCCGACAAACAGGCCGTCGCCCATGGCGCGCACCACGCGCGACATAGTCTGGCGGTCCCAGCCGACTTCTGCGAGGCGCCGCTCTTCGGGTGTGAGGCGCAACTCCGGCTCGGCCAGTTCCAGGCCGGGCACTGGCCGGGTCCGGGCGCCCGGGATTGCCTGGGAAATGGCGCCCATGCCGACGGCGCCGGCGCCGAGCAGCGCCTCTATGTCACGACTCTGGATATTGACGTCGATCGCGCGGCCGCCGCCCAGGCGGCCGAACAACGCCGCACGATTTGCAAACGCAAGTGTATCGGGGAAGCCGCCGAGAATGTCGCGGTTGAGCGTCGCCACCAGTTCGTCCACTTCGGCACGGTCGGCGGCGCGTACGCCGATGAAGCCGCTGTTGCCGAACATGCCCAGGAAATAGCTTTCCACCGCCGGTTGCCGGCGGCCTTCCAGGTGCTCGAGCATGCGCGCATTGACGATATCGGTGAATTCTTCCTGCGCGGTCTGCACGCTGACGCCGGGCGGCGGCAAGATGACACCAAACACGAAGTTCTGGCGCCCTTCCGGCAGGTAGTCAGTTTCGGGCAGCAGCATGATCGTCAGCCCAACTGCGCTCAGCGTCAGCCCCCCGATGATGCTGGCGCGGCGCAGGGGTGTGGCGGTCAAGCGCATGATCAGCGCCGTGCCGCGGTCCCACCAGTCGCTGTGCCGGTCATGCAGGTTGACGTTGCGCAGCCAGTTGTCGGCGGTCGTGGGAATCACCGTGATCGCGATAAACAGCGCGGCAACCACCGCGACCGCGATGGCGAGCGCCAGGTCGGCGAACAATTGGCCGGCGATGTCGCGCAAGAACACGATCGGCAGAAAGATCGCCACCGTGGTGACGGTCGACGCGACCAGGGCGCCCCATACCTGGGTCGTTCCCTGCAGCGCGGCTTCATTGCTGGGCTTGCCGGTTTCCCGCAGCCGCACGATGTTTTCCAGCACCACGATCGCCGAGTCGAGCACCATGCCGACCGCGAAGGCGAGGCCGGCGAGACTGATTATATTGATCGTGCGGCCCGCCGCGTTGAGCACGATAAAGGCAAACAACAATGAAATCGGGATGGCGAGCGCCACCATCAGGGTGGCGCGCCAGCGGCGCAGGAACCACCAGAGCACGGCTGTGGCCAGCAGCACGCCCAGCAGGAGGTTGTTGCGCAGCATGCGGATCGAATCGGTGATATACACCGTTTCGTCATAGTCCTGCGTCATGTAGAGACCGGCCCGCTTGAGGACGCCCTCGTTTAGTTCTTCGACCACGTTCCTGAGGTCGTTCATGACCTCGAGCACATTGACGTTTTGCTCGGGTTGCGCATTCATCGCAATCGAGGGGCCGCCGTTCTGGTTCAGGGAACCGCGTACATCGCGTAACTCGATTCCGACGTCCGCAACATCGTGCAAGTGAACCGGTCGGCCGTCGCGCCAGGTCAGCACCATGTCGCGCAGCCCTTCCAGGTCGTACTTGCCGGAAAAGCGGATGGTGTACTGGCGGCGACCGACGTCCTTGAAACCGCCAGAGACGTCGTTGTTGCCGCCCGCCATGCGGGCGAGCATCGGGATATCGACGCCCAGGGCGGCGGCGCGGTAAGGATCGAAAGTGATGCGCAATTCGCTGTTGCGGCCGCCATAGATGTCCGCGTTTGCGACCCCGGCAACTCGCTCGATGCGTGACTGGACAACCTCCTCGACGAAATCCTGGTAACCGGTGATGTCTCGGTCGTTGCCCGGCAGGGGACGGATGGCGAACCATGCGATGGCACTGCCAAAACGACCGCGGCCCGCGTAGACGATGGGTTGAGTCACGTCTACCGGGTAACTCGGCACGCGGTTGAGGCGGTTCATGACCTCGATGAGGGAACGTTCCAGGGAAGAGTTCACATCGAAGGTGAGGGTGATCGAGCCGCGGCCGTTGCTGGCGGAGGATTCCATCAGTTCCAGGCCCGGCAGGCCCCGCAAAGCCTCTTCCTGCGGTTCGACGATTTCGGCCTCGACTTCCTCCGGTGCGGCGGCTCGCCAGGTGGTAGAGATCTCGATGAGCGGCCGTTCCACGTTCGGGATCATCTGCACCGGCATTCGCAGCAGCGAAATGGCACCGAACAACACCACCAGCAGCACAGCGACTATCACCGCGACAGGGTTGTCAAGAGCGGGGCGGGTCAGGTTCACTGTGGGGCCTGGACGTGGCTTGGGCCGCGTATTCTAACCGAGTCGGGCGCGGGACTGTTTGTGCCGACTTCCGGTATCATGCTTCCCCCGCCACGACCCGAGCCGTACCCCCTTATGACTGGCAGACTTGTCGTTTTTTGCCTGCTGGCGCTGACCGCCTTCACAGCCGCCGCAGAGACGCGCTATGTCTCTGATCAGCTTGAGATCACGCTGCGTAGTGGTACCTCCACCCAGCATTCGATCATTCGCATGCTGCGCAGCGGCACACCCCTCGAGGTGCTCGAGGCGGATGCCGCCGCGGGCTATACGCGCGTGCGCGCCGCGGATGGCGTCGAGGGCTGGGTGCTGACGCGCTACCTGATGGACCGGCCGGCGGCGCGGCAACAGCTCGAGGCGGCCACCGCCCGGGTGGACACGTTGAATGCGCGGGTGGCCGAATTGACAGCCCGGCTCGAGTCGCTGACGGCGGAGCGCGATGCGCTCGCGGCAGAGCGGGGCGGGCTTGGCGCGGAAACCGAGGAGTTGCGCGCCGAACTCGAGCACATCAGGCGAGTATCCGCATCCGCGCTGGAGCTCGACAAGGTCAACCGGGAGTTGCGTACCCGGCTCGCGGCCGCGGAACAGGCCAGCGACGGCTTGCGCGCCGAAGTGGCCGAACTCAAGCAGAATACCCAGCGCAACTGGTTCCTGGCTGGCGCCGGGGTGCTCGCCCTGGGCCTGTTGCTTGGGCTCATCATCCCGCGGCTCAGGCTCGGCCGACGCTCACGCTGGGGCGATCTCTAGCGAGCCGGGTTTCGTTCGTCGCTGGCTAGGATATTTTCTTCCCCGCGAGGAACATCCAGGTCTCGACCACGGTATCCGGGTTGAGCGAAATGCTCTCGATACCCTCGTCGAGCAGCCAGCGCGCGAAGTCGGCGTGGTCAGACGGCCCCTGGCCGCAGATGCCGATGTACTTGCCATGCTTGCGGCAAGCGGTGATCGCCATGTGCAACAGTGCCTTGACCGCGGCATCCCGCTCGTCGAACAAGTCGGCAATGATGCTCGAATCGCGGTCCAGGCCCAGCGTGAGCTGGGTCATGTCGTTTGAGCCGATGGACATGCCGTCGAAATATTCCAGGAAATCCTCCGCCAACAACGCATTGGACGGAATTTCACACATCATGATCAGCTTGAGGCCGTCTTCGCCGCGCTTCAGGCCGTTCTCCGCCAGCAGTTCCACAACCTTGGCGGCTTCCGTCACGGTGCGCACAAATGGCACCATGACCTGCACATTCTGCAGGCCCATGTCGTCGCGCACACGCTTCAATGCGCGGCACTCGAGTTCGAAGCAGGGACGGAAACTCTCCGCCACGTAACGCGATGCGCCGCGAAAGCCAAGCATCGGATTCTCTTCGTGGGGCTCGTATTCGCGGCCGCCGATAAGGTTGGCGTATTCGTTGGACTTGAAGTCCGACAAGCGCACGATGACCGGATGCGGTGCGAATGCAGCCGCGATGGTGCCGATGCCTTCGGCCAGCTTTTGGACGAAGAATTCGACCGGGTCGTCGTAGCCGGCCATTTGCTCGCGGATGGTGTGCTTCAGGTCATCCGACAATGAGTCGAATTCCAGCAGGGCGCGTGGATGCACGCCGATCATCCGGTTAATGATGAACTCGAGGCGCGCCAGCCCCACGCCATGGTGCGGGATCCCGGCAAAATCCAGTGCCCGGTCCGGGTTGCCGACATTCATCATGATCTTCACGGGAATATCGGGCATGCGGTCAAGCTCGATAGTCTGTTCTTCGAAATCGAGCTTACCCTCGAAAATAAACCCGGTGTCGCCTTCCGCGCACGATACGGTCACCGGCGTGTCGTCGGGCACCGTAGTGGTGGCATCACCGCACCCGACCACGGCCGGAATGCCGAGTTCCCGCGCAATGATCGCCGCATGACAGGTGCGGCCGCCGCGATTCGTGACAATGGCCGCCGCGCGCTTCATGACCGGTTCCCAGTCCGGGTCGGTCATGTCGGCAATCAGCACGTCGCCGGGGCGCACCCGGTGCATTTCCTTGACGTCGCGAATGATGCGCGCCGTGCCGGCGCCGATACGTTGGCCAATGCTGCGCCCGGTGGCGATGATCTTCGAGCGATCTTTCAGTTTGAAGCGCAGGATGGAGCGGCCCTGGCGGCTCTGCACGGTCTCGGGACGTGCCTGCAGAATGTAGATCTTGCCGTCGTTGCCGTCCTTGCCCCACTCGATGTCCATCGGACAGCCGTAATGTTTTTCAATCGCGACCGCGTGGTGAGCGAGCGTCTGAATGTCTTCATCGGTCAGGCAGAAGCGTGTGCGATCAGCGCGCGGCACATCGATCGTGCGCGTGCCGTGACCGTCGTCCCCATGCACCATCTTGATGGCCTTGCTGCCGAGCGTCTTGCGCAGGATGGCGTGCTTGCCGGCCGCGAGCGAAGGCTTGTAGACATAGAATTCGTCCGGGTTTACGGCGCCCTGCACGACCATCTCGCCAAGTCCCCACGAGGCGGTGATGAACACCACGTCGCGGAAGCCGGATTCGGTATCGAGGGTGAACAGCACGCCGCTGGCGCCGGTATCGCTGCGCACCATGTGCTGGATGCCGGCGGAAAGCGCAACCTGGTTGTGGTCGAATTCGTGGTGCACCCGGTACGCGATGGCGCGGTCGTTGAACAACGAGGCAAACACGTCGTGGATCCGCTCGATGACCTGGTCGATGCCGCGCACGTTGAGATAGGTTTCCTGTTGCCCGGCGAAACTCGCTTCGGGCAGGTCTTCCGCGGTCGCGGAGGAGCGCACCGCGACCGCAATGTCGCGGCCCTGCGCCATTTCGTCCCAAGCGCGCCGGATTTCCTCGTGCAGCTTCGGCGGGAGCGGTGTGTTCTTGATCCAGCCGCGAATTTCGGCCCCGGTCTTGACCAGTTTTTCGACGTCATCCACATCCAGGTCCGCGAGCACGTCGCGGATCCGGTCGGCGAGGCCGTCCTGGGCCATGAAGTCCCGATAGGCGGCGGCCGTGGTGGCAAAGCCGTCTGGTACCGTGACGCCGAGGCCTTCGAGGTTAGCGAGCATCTCGCCGAGTGACGCATTCTTGCCACCGACGCGCTCCACGTCGCCCATACCGAGTTCGTCGAGCTTGAGAATGTACTTTTCCACCATGGCCCCCTTGAGTTTCCCCTGTCAGGGAACAGACAATGCGCGCTGCGGCGTCGAATGGATTAGGTAATGAACCACCGAACTGTATTCTTCGTGTCCGACCAGACGGGCGTCACCTCTGAGACTCTCGGGCACAGCCTGCTGACGCAGTTCGACGGGCTTAAGTTTCGCGGCGTGACTGTGCCATTTATAAACACCCCTGACAAGGCGAAAGAATGCGTACGCCGGATCAAGCTGACCGCCGAGGTGGAAGGCCTGAGACCGATCGTGTTCGCCACCATGGTGCAAGACGATTTGCGAAATATAATCGCTAATAGTCAAGGACTTGTGCTGGATTTCTTCGGTGCTTTCATAGGTCCGATGGAGCGCGAACTGGGGATTGCTTCGAGTCATGCGACCGGCAAGGCGCATGGGGTTGCGGACCAGCGTTCCTATACCCGCCGGATCGACGCCATGAATTATGCCTTGGAGCACGACGACGGCTCGACGACGCGGGACTACAGCAAGGCCGACATCATCCTGGTCGGCGTCTCACGCTCCGGGAAGACGCCTACCTGCCTGTATATGGCCCTGCGCTATGGCGTCTATGCAGCCAATTACCCGCTCACCGAGGAAGAATTCGAGCGCGGTACCTTGCCGGCGCCCCTCGAGCGACACCGGGAGCAGTTGTTCGGATTGACCATCGCGCCGCGGCGCCTGCAGCAGATTCGCCAGGAGCGGCGCCCGGAAAGCAATTACGCCTCGGCGCGCCAGGTCAGCTTCGAGCTGCGTTCGGCCGAGGCCTTGTTCAGTCGCTACGGCATCGGTTACATCGATACCAGCGAGTGTTCGGTCGAGGAAATCGCCAGCACGGTATTGGATCGCACCGGCTTGCTGAACCGCTTGCAGGGCCTGGATGGCTCCGAGGTTTAGCCAACAGGCACTGGCGCGGGCCACCGCCAGGTGTGTCGCGCCAGGGCCAGCGCGGCGGGCTAGATGATTCCGGCCGGCGCCTTGACGCTGGTGAGTTCCCGAATGCGCGCCAGTCCGGCGGCGGCCTCACCCAGTGCGGCTGTGAGTTGGGGCCCGGTGCCGTCGTGGTTCGCCTCGGGGAGCAGGTAACGTTCCAGGTAAATGCGCAGCGTAGCGCCCTCCGTGCCGGTGCCGGACAGGCGAAAAACAATGCGCGAACCGTCGGCAAGGAAAACGCGGATTCCCTGGCCTGCTGACACGGTGGCGTCCACCGGGTCGCGGTAGGTGAAGCTGTCGGCGCCCTCGATACGGGTGTTGGCGAGCGCCTCGCCCGCGAGCGAGCTGAGCCGGCTCTCCAGGCCGTCCATCACGGCCGCGGCTTGGGCGCCGTCGGCGATATACCAGTCATGACGCGCAAAAGCATGCCGGCCGAAACGCCGCCAGTGGTCCTCTACCAGGCCGCTGACCGGCCGCCCGGTCGCCGCCACGAGGTTGAGCCAGAACAGTACGGCCCATAGGCCGTCTTTTTCGCGGGCATGACTTGAACTGGTGCCGAAACTTTCCTCCCCGCAAAGGTCCACCCGGCCCGCGTCGAGCAAGTTGCAGAAGTAGCGCCAGCCGGTCGGGGTCTCGTAGCACGGGATCCCCAGGGTCTTGGCAACACGGTCCACGGCGCGGCTGGTGGGCATGGAGCGCGCGACGCCCGCAAGACCCTTGCGGTAGCCCGGCACTTCATGTGCGTGCTCGGCCAGTATCGCCAGGCTGTCGCCCGGCGTGACCACCATGCCACGGCCTACGATCATGTTTCGGTCGCCGTCACCGTCCGAGGCGGCAGCGAGATCGCCGGCGTCGGACCCGCTCATCCAGTCGACCAGGTGCGCCGCATCCACCGGGTTCGGGTCGGGATGCAGTCCGCCGAAATCCGGCAGCGGCACCGCGTGGACTACGCTGCCGGCGGGCGCCCCGAGGCGCTTCTCGAGTATTTCGACGGCGTAGGGGCCGGTGATGGCGTTGAGCCCGTCGAACCGCATGCGGAAGCGGCCATTTGTCAGCAGCGTCCGGATACGCTCGAAATCGAACAGCTGCTCCATCAGCTGGGCGTAGTCCGCCACCGGATCCACGACCTCAATCTGGAGCGGACCGGCGTGTTGCAGACCGAGCGTCTCGAGATCCGGTACGGGGATGTCCGCGACCCGATACTCCGCAAGATCCAGAGACGCCCGCCACGCGGCGTCGGTCAATGACTCCGGTGCCTGGCCGCCGTTGGCGATATCAAACTTGACGCCGAAATCGCCATCGGGACCGCCCGGATTGTGGCTGGCCGTGAGCAGAAACCCGCCGGCCGCGCCGTGCAGGCGGATCAGGTGCGAGGCCGCCGGCGTCGACAGCAAGCCGCCGCGTCCGACGATGATGCGCCGCACACCGTTGCCGGCTGCAATGCGAAACAGCACCTGCAGCGCTTCCCGATTCCAGTAGCGACCGTCGCCGCCCGCCACGAGTGTCGCGCCGGCAAAGTCGCCGGCGGCGTTAAACATGGCTTGGAGAAAGTTCTCAAGATAGTGCGGCTGACGAAAAACACGCACTTTTTTTCGCAACCCGGCCGTGCCTGGCCGTTGGTCGCTGAACGGCATCGTGGGAATACTGCGCACTGTCATGGCCAGCCCTCCATTGCGTCGGTGGCGCTAAATCCCTGTGCTATATTCGCGGCATGATAGCAGACAGCTCCATCGCGTTGCCGCGGCCGACGCAGCCGGGCAGTTTCACGGCGCTCATGCATTTGTATGAGAGCAATTACCTGCGCTTGCACTGGTTGCTCGAGGACGTGAATGCTTTGCCGGACGAGCTGTGTTCCCGCGTCACGGCGGACTTGCCGCTGCACCTGGCCGTGCGAGAACGGAGCCGCTACACCACGACCCTGCGCCTGACCTATTTTTTTCCGGACGGTTGCCAGCGTGTCGCCGATCCGGATCTTACGATCCGTGTTTATCACGACGCCGGCCTCGTTGAAGCGATGGCGTGTCGCAGTCGACACTTGCATCATGCGCTGCGGCATTTCGACACCGCGCGCGGGAATGAACTGGGCCGTCGCTGGACGCGCAACAGCATGTTGAACAAGTGGCTCGAATACTGCCACGACCAGGGACACCGTTTTGTCACGGGCCGGATATTGGCGGCAGGGGCCCGGTGAGGGAGTCGGTACCCAGGGTTGCCGGGAGAGGTGCGTGACGGAACCATTGCATGAGCACGCCGCGCCACGGGATCGCGAGGGCGAGTCAGAAGAGGAACGGCTGCTACGCCTGTTCCGTAACCGCGCGGAACTGAAAAAGGCTTTTTCCGACCTGCAAAAAGCATTACGGCTGGCCGAGGAGCGGCTGGCCAGCCAGGAGGCCGCCACGCGCCGGGCCGAAGAGCGTTTCCAGGCCATCGAAGAGTTGCTCGCCCAGCCCGGCACGGGCTATACCGCGTTGGTCTATTTCCAGTTGCGCGCCTTGTGGCGCAGCTGCCACGATCAGCTGCAGGGGCTTGCCGACGAGTTGCGGGGCCGCCACGAGGATCGCCAGCGTCGCGAAGAGCTGATGCGATTCAACCAGGAAAAACAGCGCCAGCTCGCGGCGCTGGACCAGCAGCTGGCGCAAGCCCGGGATGAGGTCGAGGAGCGGCTCGCCAAGCGGAATGCCGCACGGTCGGAGCTGGACGCTGCGCAGGGCCTGTTGGCCTATTTTCGCCGTCGCCCGCTCGGCGAGATCGTGCAACAGCGGCAGGATGAACTCGCGACCGCGCGGCTGCGCCTTGCCGAATTGCAGGACCGGCGCGTGAGTGTGAATGCTGAGCCCTGGCCCGAGTTCTCGGGACTGGATAATGCCGCCAAGCGCGAAATCAATGTCATGGTCATCGCCGCAGCCCAGGAGCTTTACCTGCATTTCTCGACCGACGATCTTGCCCGCCGGGCGCGTGACGCCAACGTCAACGCGATCCAGGAAATGCGCTACGGCTCGGAAGACGAGTGCAAGATACTCATCGGCAAAATCAGGCAGGCCGTCGGCACGCTCGGATCCGGGCGGCCCCGTCGCGTCGACATTGAGGTCCGCGCCAAGGCGTTGCGCAAGGAAGTACAGTTCCGCAGTGACCGGGAGACGGTGCCGATGGCGTCATCCGTGGCCCGCATCGACCTGTTGCTGCATCGCGCCGAGGGCCAGGTAGAAGGCCGGTCAGTGCGCCGGATCCCACTGGAGGTCAACGTGCTGGCGGACGAGTACTGGGATATTTACGACGTCTTCATTCCTTGACGGCCGGCGCCTGCGTGGCGGCTGTCGCGCAGGCGCGCGTCTCGCGGCGCGCCACCGACGTCACCTGCCGCGTCCAGCGGGTGAAATCGTCGAGTAGCGCATACGTCCAGGGGACCACCAGCAGCGACGTCACGGTCGAGAATCCCAGCCCGCCAATGATGGCGCGCGCCATCGGGAAGTAGGCGGGCGCGCCGATATCGTCGCCACCGACCTTGGTGGCGCTCATCGCGAGCGGCAGCAGGCCGAGGATGGTCGTCAGCACGGTCATCAGGATGGGCCGCAGGCGATCCCGGCCAGCCTGCATCAACGCCTCGTCTCGCGCCAGGCCGTCGCGCCGCAGGTTGTTGACGTGATCGATCAACACGATGCCGTTGTTCACCACCACGCCGACCAGGATCATGATGCCGATCGTGGCCATGAAGGTGAAAGTCGTGCCGGTCACCATGAAGAACCAGAACACGCCGATGATGGAAAAGCCGATCGAACTGATGATCGAGAGCGGGAAAATCGTTGATTCGAACAGGGCCGCCATGACCAGGAAGATCAGCACGATCGCGAGCAGGATGTTCTGCACCATGATTTGCTGGGTCTCGTCTACCTGCTGGAAGCCGCGGCCGAAGCGCCAGCTGTAACCGGCGGGCAGCTGGTAGCCATCCATCAGCGCCTTGATATCAGGCCGAACCTGTTCCATCGAACGCCCGTCGAGGTTGGCGTTGATTACCACGGCGGTGGTACGGTCCATGCGACGGATATCCTGGTGCGCCCGAGTAGTTTCAAAGTCAGCGACGGCGCCCAGTGTGACCCGCCGGCCATCCGGTGGGTACAGCGGGAGGTCGGCGAGTTGCTCGATGTTCTGGCGATCGTCCTCGCGAAACGCGATCCGGACCTTGACCTCGCCGTCGCCGCTGCGGAATTCACGTAGCTGCTGGCCTCGCAGCGCTACCGACAAGGCGGCGGCAATATCCTGGGGGCTGAGCCCGAGCTGGATAGCCCGTTGGCGGTCGACGCGCACACGGACCTCGTGATCACCCGTGCCGAGGTCGGCGCGCACTTCCGCCAGGCCTTCGACGCTCGACAGCAGGCGTACTACCTCGGGAGCGAGACGGGCCAGCACCTCGGTCGATTCACCCGCGAGCTGCAGGCTGAAGCCTTCGTCGCCGCCCTGGGTATTGAACTCAAAGCTCGGTTTTCCAATGATGATTTCTGGCAGATCGGCCATGACTCGGGCAATCACTTCGCCGGTGGGCACCTCGGCTGCGGCGCCGTCGTTCAGCAGCAGCGTGGTCTGCGCGCGGCCTTCCTCGTAGAAGCTGTAGACCTGGTCGATATCGAAGTGTGCCTTGTTCTCAAACAGGTAGTCCTCGATAAGATCCACGGCCCGCTTCATTTCAGGCAGCGCATATTTTTCCTGGACGTGGTACTGCAATAGCAGCTTGCGGCCCGCTTCCTGGGGGAAAGTGTCGAATTTCACATGTTTTAAGGGGATGGCGACACTCGCAATCACCAGTACAACCACCAGCGCAGTCCACCAACGATGCCGAAGAGTCCAATGCAGCGCGCGCACATAACGGTTCGTCAGCCGGGTCATCCACGAACTGGCGCGCGGCGGTGGCGGGGCAGGGACGCGGGCCGCGATCATGGGCACGACGGTTTGCGCCATGATCAGCGAAGCGAGCATTGCCACCACAAGGCTTACCGCGACGTGCGTAAGAAACACCGTGATGTTGGTCTGCACGCCGAACAGCACGGGGACGAACACGATGATCGAAGTCATGGTGCCGGCGGTGATCGCAAGCGCGACCTCGCGAACGCCCTTCAGGGTCGCCTGTTGGGGATTATTCGGCGCGAGTTGGCGCTGCCGGAAGATGCTCTCGGTCACCACGACGGCATTGTCGACCAGCATGCCGATGGCAAGCATGAGTCCCATCATCGAGAGGATGTTCAGGCTGATGCCGAGAAAGTACATCGCGCCGAGGGTAATGAGAATCGAGAACGGCACGCAGGCCACGACCAGCAGCGTGGTGGCGGCCTGGCGGAGAAAAATATAGAGCACCCCGAAAGCAAACAGCGCGCCGACCAGGCCGGAAATCAACAAGTCGGACAGAGAAGTTGTAACACCGACCGCCTGGTCGCCAAGCGCATAGAGCTGGATGCCGCGCATCTGCGGATCGTCCGCCGCGCGTGCGACCTCCGCCTTGACGCGCCGCGACACATCGACGAGGTTCGCGCCGGGTTGTTGAAACACGTCGAGCCCGACCGAGAACTTCCGGTCGAGGTGGCGGACATGGGTCCGCTCGGGGCTGCGCAATTCCACGTCGGCGATATCGCTGAGCCGCAGGTTCTCGCGCACCAGGATGTTGCGAACCTGGTCCACGGTGGACAATTCGCCGATCGGGCGGACGCTGAAACGCTGGTCGCCATCCGTGAGGCGCCCGGCGCTGACCGAGAAATTTGATCTTTCGAGCAGCTGGCGCAGCTGGTTGAGATCCACGCCATGAGCCGCGACCCGGTCCGCGTTCAGCAGGATGCGAATCTCATTCTGGTCTACGCCGTAAAGGGTGACCCGGGACACGCCCTCGAGCCGCTCGAGGCGGCGCTTCAAGTGGCGATCCAGCATCGAATAGGCGTCCGAGAGGTCGCGGTCGCTGCTGATTCGCAGGTTCATGATCGGTTGATCCGATGTCGAACCGGTGAACACGAGGACTCGCCTTACATCGTCCGGCAACTGGTGGCGGACGGCGTCGATCTTGGCGCGAGCTTCGATCCCCTTGGCGGCCACGTCCTGGTCCCAACCGAACTGCAGGAATATCTGCGCATTGTCCTGCCGCGAGGTAGATTGCATCCGGGCCACGCCGCTCAGCGTGGCCAGCGCCTCTTCGACCGGCCGCGTGATGAGTTGCTCGACCTCTTCGGGGCTCGAACCCTCGTAGGGGATATTGATGAAGATGCCCGGGAACTGGATATCCGGGAATTGCTCGAGCGGTAGCAGCCGCGCCGACAGGATGCCTACCAGTGCCAGGGCGACGAAGATCATCACCGTCGTCACGGGGCGGCGAATAGCGGTTTGCGACAGGATCACGGCGCCGCCTTGGCCGGCCTGCGAGCCACGCGCAATGCACGTACGCCCCCATCCAGCAGCGAGTAAGCGACCGGGATGACCAGCAGGGTCAGTAATGTGGACACCACCAGGCCGCCAATCACCGTGATGGCCATCGGCGCGCGCACTTCCGCGCCTTCGCCGAAGCCCAGCGCCATGGGGAGCAGGGCCAGCGTGGTGGTCGCACTGGTCATGAGGATCGGGCGCAGGCGGGCACGGGCTGCCTCGGTGATGGCCACGGCAAGTTCCTCGCCCGCACGGCGCAGCTGGTTGATCAGGTCAATCAGCACAATTGCGTTGTTTACAACGATGCCGACCAGCATGATCAGCCCGATAAAAGCCACCACGCTGACGGTCGTGCCGGTAATCCACAGTGCCCATACGGCGCCGACCAACGCGAGCGGGATGGTGAACAGGATTACGAAGGGATGAACGAGCGACTCGAACTGGGACGCCATGACCAGGTAAACAAGAAACACCGCCATCGCCAGCGTGAATAGCATGGAGCGAAAGGAGTCTTGCATTTCCGCGCTTTGTCCGGCGATGGTGGTGGAGATCCCGGGCCCGGTGGGTATAGAGGCCAGTATTTGGCGGAGCTCTTCGGTAGCGCTCGCCAGGTCACCGAATGCCAGGTTGGCCGATACCAGGGCGACGCGCGATTGATTCGCCCGGCGAATTTCCGCGGGTCCGACCGCCAGGGAGATGTCGGCGACCGCCTTGAGCGGCACTGGCCGATTGCTTTCGGCATTGACAATCAGGTTCTCGATTTCTGCCAGCGAGGAGTCGCGCGTATCCACGCTGCGCACCAGCACGTCGATTTTCTTGTCCCGCCAGCTATAGCGCGTGGCGACTTCGCCGCGCACCTTTGCCACGACGATGTCGGCGATATCACGTACCGCCAGGCCGAGCCGGGCGGCCCGTTCCTGGTCGAATATGATCTGGATTTCCGGATTGCCGTCTTCCACGGTGCTGCGCACATCCGCGAAGCGCGCCGAGGCGGCCAGCTGGCTTTGCAGCTGGCTCGCCAGCTCGCCGAGCCGGTCTAACTCGAAGCCGGCAATCTCGATCTCCAGCGGCGTATCGAAGGCGAACAGGGCCGGCCGCGAAAATTCGTAGCTCACGCCGGGCATTCGCTCCAGCGAGGCCCGCATCGCAGCCACCGTGCTGAGCTCACCCGCCCGCCCGGCGGCCGCATCCAGCTTTACATGCAGCTGTCCAGTGTGTTCGCCGGCGTCCACCGGGCTGGCGTCGAGCCGGTTGCCCGTGCCGGCGACCGAATAGGTGAGCTCAATGCCCGGCAGCGCCGCCGCCTGTTCATGCAGGCGACGGATCGCCGCGTCCGTCTCAGCCAGCGGTGCGCCGGCAGGTAACCGGACATTCACTGCGAACTCACCCTGCGCAAGTTGCGGCAACAACTCGTAGCCGAGCCGCGGCGCAAGGGCGAGGCTTGATGCGAAAGCGGCTGTTGCCACCAACATCACCAACCAGCGGTGCCGCAAGGCGTGTTCCAGCAAGGGTGCATAAACGCGCGCCGCAAGACGATAAAAGCCCTGGAATATCCAGACCAGTGGGGCCAACAGGCGCCCCATGAGCCAAGCGATGGCGCCGACGGCGAAGCCGGACAGCCGCAGCGTGCCGCCGGCAAGCCGGGTGACCCGGCCCGGCGGCGCGGCCACCTCTGCGTCCCCGTAACGCAGCGGTGCACCGCGCGCGGCCAGCATGGGAATCAGGGTCAATGCGACCAGCAGCGAGAACAGCAGGGCGAAGGTGACCGTCAGCGCCTGGTCCCGGAACAGCTGCCCGGCAATCCCGGTAATGAAAACCATGGGAAAGAACACCGCGATGGTCGTGAGGGTGGCGGCTGTCACAGCGCCTGCGACTTCACTGGCGCCGCGTCGCGCCGATTCGAGCACACCGTGCCCCTGTTCCTTGTGGCGCACGATGTTTTCGAGCACCACGATACTGTTGTCGACCAGCATGCCCACGGCCAGCGCGATACCGCCAAGCGACATGATGTTCAGGCTGACACCCGCGCTGTACATCAGCAGGAAGGTGCCGATCACGGAGATGGGGATTGCCACGCCGATGATGAAAGTGGCGCGTGCGTCGCGCAGGAATGCGTACAAGACGAGGATTGCGAACAAGCCGCCAAGCAACGCTGCATTACGTACCTGGTTGATTGCATCGGAAATAAATACTGACTGGTCGTAGACCATGGTCAGTTCGCTGCCCGGTTCGAGTCGGGACTGCATGCCCGACATTCGCTCGGACACACGCCGGGCGACCTGGACTGTATTTGCGTCGCCTTCCTTGTAAACGGCCAGTTCGATACTCTCCTGGCCATTCACGCGGGTGATCGCTTCACGTTCCTTGAAGCCACGTTGGACGGTCGCGATGTCGCGCAGGTAAACAGGCCGGCCGCCGGGCATCGCGATCACGGTATCGGCCATTTCCTCGACGGTGAGAAACTCGTTCAGGGTGCGCACCAGGAAGCGCTGCGTGCCCTGCTCGAGGCGACCGCCGGACAGGTTGACGTTCTCAGCGCGCAGCCGGGCTGCAATGGCTCGGATCGCCAGGCCGAGTTGCGCGGTTTTCTCCTGGTCGATGAGGACCTGGATTTCGTCTTCGAGGCCGCCGCTGACCTTGATTGCGGCGACACCCTCCACGGATTCCAGTTCGGTTTTCAGGCGGTCCTCGGCGAAACCGCGCAAGGCGCGCAGTCGCTGCGGGTCGGTAGCGCGCCCGCTGGCTTCCTGGTTCATGAACGCAATCCGCTGGATCGGCTCATTCGACGGGTCAAAACGCAACAACAGGGGTCGGCTGGCTTCCAGCGGGAGCTGCAGCATGTCGATTTTTTCACGCACCTCGATGCCGGCGACGTCCATGTCTGTGCCCCAGATAAACTCCAGGATGACGTCGGATTGACCGGGCCGGGACACCGAACGCACCTGGCGCACATTCTTGATGACGCCGACCGATTCCTCGATGGCGCGAGTCACCAGGTTTTCTACCTCGAGCGGCGCGGTGCCCGGCAGTTCCGTGCGGACCGTCAGTGTCGGGTAAGACAGGTCGGGCAGCAGGTTGACGTTCAGGCGCGACAGGGAGACGAAGCCGAACAACAAGACGGCGACCGTGAACATCGCAATCGTGACGCGGCGCTCAGTGGCAATATCGATCAGGCGCATCGGGATACTCCGTTGCGGAGCGCTTAGTTGGCGTCGCGCGCAATGCGCGGTTCGGCGCGGCGCACGACCTCGACGCGCGCGCCGTCCCGAAGACCCGCCTGGCCAATGACGACGATGTCTTCGTCGCCTGACAAGCCGTCAATGATTTCGATGTGGGTGCCCCGGGTGTAGCCCGTACGGACGCTACGGCGCGCCGCCGTGCCGGCTGTGACCACGAAGACGGCATCCGAGACATCATCGTCGACCACGGCGACCCTGGGGGCGAGCAACACATTGTGACGCGTGTCCCAGATGATATTGAAGCGACCAAACATGCCGGGCTTGAGCCGACCATCCTGGTCAGGCACTTCCATGGTGACCTTGAAGGTGCCGGTCGCAGGATCGACGACCGGGCTGATGCGCTGCACCTGGGCCCTGAAGCGCTGTCCGGGAATGGCGTCGAGCACAAGCTCGGCCGCTTGCCCGGCCTCGAGACGCCGGAACTCCCGTTCCGGGATATGCAGATAAGCGACCAGCGGATCGAGTTCGGTTACCTGGAAGACGGGCTCGTTTACAGCCAGCGTATTGCCGAGGCGAATATGCCGCTGCGCTATGACGCCATCGATGGGTGCGCGTATCTGCGTATAGTCGTATTCCAGCTGGGTGAGCCGGTAAATCGCGCGCAACGCCTCGAGTTCATACTGCAGGTCCTCGAAAGCGCCGGAGCTGACCAGGCCGCGCTCGAACAGCTGCATATTGCGCTTGTATTCCTGGTCCAGTTTGCCGAGATTGGCACGCGCCCGCTCCATTTCCAGCCGGAGGCGATCGCCATCCAGACGCGCCAGCACCTGGCCTGCCGTCACGCGGTCGCCTTCCTCGACGAGGATTTCCACGACCTGGCCGGCCACCTTGGCGACCACCAGCGCATCCGCGTCGGTTTCCAGCGCCGCGGTGCCGGTATACACGGCATGGACGTCGCCCCGCTGGAGGCTCGCAACCTCGACGGGAATACCGGCAGCGTCATTTTCCTCCTCGGCCCCCGCGGGCGGGGCTTCGCCGCCCTTGCAGCCGGCCAGCAGGAGCGTGGCCAGCAGCAAGGCGAGGAGCGCGAAGGCGTTGCGTGGGCGGGCAACGGAGAGCTTTGGCTTCTGGTTCATGTGGGTTTCTCGCGACCGTTATCGGCTCACTACACTAGTGTTGTAGTGAAGTATAACACCAATTACTTGGTGCGCAAGCCCCGTTCGTTACCCGTTCAGTCCCTGCCAAGGGCCCGGTTGCGGGCCAGGATAGCCGCCGGCACGCTGGCCAGGTCAGCGGCGACGGCAGCCGCTTCTTGTAACAGCACGTCGGGGGCTTCGTCGCCGTCAAGCTCGTCGAGAGAGGACACCGGCGCCAGGCCGCGGGTGTTTCGCCGTTCATTTTCTCGCGCCAGGCGCTCCTTTTCGAAGCGCTGGTTCTCCAACCGCCGGGTCTCGATGTTCAGCGAAACCGATTTGCGGCTGCGACGCTTGTCGGTCGCTTCGATGTCGTCGAGCAGGTACTGGAAATCAGGATCCGAGGCCCGCCGCTGGCCGTGCTCAACCGCCAGCAGCTCGATGGCTTCGCCAAGTTGCCCCTGGGGCGTGAACCGCGTGGCCCGGATCTGATCCCAGGGCAGGGCAGTGTCGCGCGTGCTTTCCCCGACCATGTGGGAATCGACCGGGGAGGGTACGACAATATCGGGAATGACGCCCCGATGCTGGGTGCTCTCGCCGGTCACCCGGTAGTACTTGCCGATCGTCATCGTCAGCTGGCCGAAGCGCGGCTCAGCACCGGGCGCATACCGATCCAGCGGGTAGAGGTTCTGTACCGTGCCTTTGCCGTAAGTCTGCTGTCCGATCACGATGCCGCGGCCGTAATCCTGGATCGCACCGGCGAAAATTTCTGAAGCCGAGGCGCTGAACCGGTTGACGAGTACCGCCAGGGGACCGTCATACACAGCGCCCATGGCCTGCTCCTCGAGCACCTCCACACGGCCGCTGGTATCGCGCAATTGAACGATCGGCCCGCCCGGCAGGAACAAGCCGGTCATGGCCGTCGCTTCGGACAGGTGACCGCCACCGTTGTTGCGCAGGTCCAGCACCATGCCATCGATACCTTCCTCCATCAACTCGATCGCCAGGCGCCGCACGTCGGCGGTGGTGCTGGTGTATTCCCTGGCACCGGCCGCGCGGGCATCGAAGTCCTGGTAGAAGGAGGGCACGGTGATGACGCCGATGCGACGCGTTTCGTCGCCCCGTTCGACCTCGATAACGCTCTTGCGTGCCGCCTGGGCCTCCAGCTGCACCTTGTCGCGCACCAGCGGAATAACGGTCGGCGAGCTGCCGGGCGCGGCGCCTCCGGGCAGGACTTGCAAGCGCACGGTGGAACCGCCGGGACCCCGGATCAGGTCCACAACCTCGTCTAGCCGCCAGCCAACCACGTCCACTATTTCGCCGTCTTCATCCTGGCCCACGCCGATGATTCGGTCCTTGGGTTGCAGCGTGCCGTCCAGGGCCGCCGGGCCCCCTTCGATGACGTTGATGACCTGCACATATTCGTCCTGGATCTGCAGCGTGGCACCGATGCCATCATAGTTCAGGCTCATCTGGATCCGGTATTCCTCGGAATTTCGCGGCGAGTAGTAACTCGTGTGCGGGTCCATGGTATTTGCGAAGGCATTCATGAACGTCTCGAACACGTCGTCGCTTTTTACCTGGCCGAGGCGGGTGAGGACCTGTTCGTAGCGGCGGCGCAGGAGTTCCCGGGATTCTTCCCAGTCCTTGTCGGTCAGCATCAGCCCGACGGCGTCGTTCTTGACGCGCTTGCGCCACAGGTCGTCGAGCTCGGCTTGCGTGGCGGGCCATGCGGCCTCACTGCGATCGAACATGAAATCTTCATCCACCGAAAAATCATGCTCGTGGTCGAGGAGCTCCAGGGCGTATTCCAGTCGGCCGCGGGCGCGCTCCAGGTAACGGCTGTAAATGTGGAACACCGGCTCCAGCCGGCCCCGCTTGACCGCGTCGTCAAGGCGGTGACGCCAGGCCTCGAATTCCTGGATGTCGGTGGCGAGGAAATACTGGCGATTACCGTCGAGCGCCTTGAGATAACTTTCCAGCATGCGCGACGATGCTTCATCGTCCACCGCAGCGCGACGATAATGCGATCGTTCGAACAGGGTAGTCACCAGCCGGCTGATTTTTCCGTGCCGATCGGTAGGCGCCAGGACCAGTTCCGCAGGCACCGGCTTCGCTGCCGCGCCGCCGGCGAGTATTGCGGCGAGCAGCAGCGCCACTACCCTGATATAAGCTGATGTCATTACAATACGCATCTTGACTCCGTCTCTGGCGGGGGCTGCCGAGTAATCGGCGGCTCTGCGGCTAGGCTAGATGCCTCCGGCACGCCAATCAAGCGCGGCCCGAGGCGGGAACAAACACTGTGCATCCATTAACAGTCATCACTGGCATCCTGCTTGGCTCCGCCGCGTCCATTGCGCTCGGTCTTGCCGTGGTGATGTTGATGTTTCTTATCCTTTCCGGGGAGCATCCCCAGGTCGGGGCGGAAATACAGCCGCTGGTTGCAAATACCTTGATCTTCGTTGCTATGACAATGATTTGCGCCGCCAGTTTCATCAGTCTTGTGAAGCAGCAGCACTGGTGGTGGCTCCCCCAGGCCGGCATGTGGGCCGGGCTGGGGTTCATTGTCCTCTATTATCTGCCCTGAGAGGTTATTCGCAGCGGGGCGGGGAAGCGATGCACGAAACAAGTCCATTTATCGGGAGGTTGCGGCGTCGGCTGCGCGTTGTCTTGCCGCGCGCCTGGCTGGCGAGCGGCGCACCGTCGAGCCCGGGATTGCGTCCGCGCCGCGCCGCGCAGGCGCGCATGGAGCTCGACGCGGCTGCGCCTGCGACGTCGTGGGTGGCCTGGGAGGTCAGCCGCAGCCGGCGGCCGGCACTGTAATCCGGATCAGAATAACGAAAATGGCGAGCGGCCGCCGCTGCCGCCCCGGCGGCGCTGGCGTTCGCGCCGGCGCCGGTTGCGCATACGCGACTGCAACGCCTTGCGTCGCGCCGAGAGCCACTCTCCGCGCGTGACCGGATCTTCATCACGCGCGTCCCGGGTGGCCCGGTAGGAGCAGAAATCCTGGTAGGCCTCGATTTCATGCCGCAATTCGCGCACCACGAGCTCGACCATGATGGCGTCGTCAAGAAAACCCAGTCCGGGCACGTCGTCCGGAATGAGATCGTCGGGTTCACAGAAGTAAGCGAGGGCGTTCAGGACCCGGCCGGTTTCAGGCTCGGGCAGTTTCCATTCCTCGTCCCGAACCATGTCGATGAGGGTTCGAATGCGCTCGAGCCGGTCGCGGATGAACTCGGGAATGTCAACGCCCTCGATGCGCAGCAGCAGCCCTTCGGCGGCGCTCAGCACTTCTTCGGGGCCGCGATCCTTGGCGACCGTGCGGGCTTGCCGCATGATGCGTCGGAAGTGATCGAGATCGGTCTTGGCGAGCTCGAAAGAAACTTTCAACGACATGGATCAATCACTCTTTGATGGGCGCAGCCGGAGAGTACGACGTGCCCGAATTAGGGTCAAATCGCCGCGTCCGCCGGGTCCTCAGGCGGGGCTTCCCGGGGCGCGGATTTCTGGCGGCGCACGAGCAAGCCAAACGGCAGCCACAGCAGCCGCAGGGTCTGTACTGCCAGGTACGGGCCCAGAACCAGCAGCCAGGCCCAGGGCGAAGCCGCGCCCAGGTGCCCGTACAAGTCGGTATAGAAATCGCCCAGGGCGGCGTCGGGGCGATATTCGCCCAGCAACTGCTGGCCGACCAGGTAAACCAGCGCCGGCAGAACCAGCAGGCCGAAACCGCCCAGGATCGCTGCCACGAGTGCCTCGCGTCGTAACCAGTGCAACTAGTGTGTCTCCACGGTGGGTGTGAGCCAAGCATGAGATTCTCACAGACCGGGGCCTGGTGAACAACTCCGGGCCGCTGGGCGGCGCAAACTGATATCCTTGCAAAAAACTACAGGTGCTCGAGTATGAACGCGATTCTCGCGTGGCTTCGCCGGCAGTTGGCCGACCCGCAGATCGTTGCCCTCAGCTTGATCGTTCTGCTGTTGGCGGTATCCGTCTGGATGTTCGGCCAGATGCTTGCGCCACTGTTGGCCTCGCTGGTAATTGCCTACCTGCTGAACAGTATCGCGGCGCGCCTCCGTGAACGCGGCTTGCCGCACATTTGGGCCGTGCTGCTCGTGTTCTTGTTGTTCCTGGCTATTCTCTGGGTGTGTTTCTTCTGGCTGTTGCCGCTGCTGACGCGGCAGATGGCACAGCTTTTCCAGCAAGTGCCATTCATGGTGGCCGAAGTGCAACAGGCCCTGCTGCGCTTGCCGCATAAATACCCGGCCTTTGTATCCGAGGAACAGATTCGCGAGGTATTCGCGGGTTTCAATAGCGAGTTGATTCGTTTCGGCCAACGATTGCTGAGCTTTTCGGTGGCATCGCTGATGACCCTCATTACCATCCTGGTCTACCTGGTCCTGGTGCCGATCCTGGTGTTTTTCCTGCTCAAGGACAAGGATCTCCTGATGAGCTGGATCGCCAGCTTCCTGCCCAGGGACCGGCGCCTTACCCAGGAAGTCTGGAGCGAGGTTGATCGCCAGATCGGCAATTATGTACAGGGCAAGTTTGTCGAGATCCTTATCGTGGGAATCGTTGCCTGGATTGCATTCCGGTTCTTTGGCTTGCAGTACGCGGTATTGCTCGCGGCCCTGACAGGCGTCTCTGTGGTCATCCCCTATGTCGGCGCCACGGTGGTGACCTTGCCGGTGGCGCTGGTGGCTTATTTCCAGTTCGACCTTACGGCGCAGTTTTACTACGTGATGATCGCTTACGCCGTCATCCAGTTCCTCGATGGCAACCTGCTGGTGCCGGTCCTTTTCAGCGAAGTTGTCAACCTGCACCCGGTGGCTATCATTGCCGCTATCCTGTTTTTTGGCGGCCTGTGGGGTTTCTGGGGGGTGTTTTTCGCTATTCCGCTGGCGACGGTCATCCAGGCGATCCTCAGGGCATGGCCGCGGGATACGAACGCGGCTGTCACATCACAAGAGCGGCCCGCCTGATGGGCGTGGCATCGATTATTGGCTGGAGGCAGCGATGAAATATCTGCACACCATGGTTCGCGTCAGTAACCTGGCCGAGTCACTGGACTTCTATTGCGATAAGCTCGGCCTGGTTGAGCTCAAGCGGCGCGACAGCGAAGCAGGGCGCTACACACTCGTGTTCCTGGCGGCTCCGGGCGATGAGGCCGCCCAGGTCGAGTTGACGTGGAACTGGGATCCCGAGGAATACGGCAGCGCCCGCAATTTCGGGCACCTGGCTTATGAAGTCGAGGACATCTATGCGCTTTGCCAGCGGTTGATGGATGGTGGTGTGGAGATCAACCGGCCGCCGCGGGACGGGCGCATGGCATTCGTCCGCTCCCCGGACGGGATTTCGATTGAATTGTTGCAGAAGGGGGCGGCCTTGCCGCCACGCGAGCCCTGGTTAAGCATGTCCAACAGCGGTACGTGGTGACTCTGCGCTGCGTCTTATGGGGAAAGGCGTGATCGACGACGAAGCATTACGGCGGTTTGGCCTGCGCGAAGCGCCGTTTTCCGCGGTTCACGACGGCGGGCGGTTTTATGTTGGCCCGCAGCATCGCGAGGCGCTTGGTTTCCTGGAGCGCGCCCTGCATTCCAATGACCTGCTGGTGTCACTGACCGGCGAGGCGGGCGTCGGCAAGATGGCGACGCTGAAATTCGCGCTCAAGCAAACGTTGCCGACCGCGCTGGTCGCGACGCTGGCCGCGGGGACGGACTATGCGGACGGTTTCCTGGCCTCATTGCTGCGAGGTTTCGGTTTTGAAGGCGTCAATGCCCGGCGCGAGGAGATGCGCGGGTTGTTGACCGTTTATCTCGGCCGCCAGCGGGAGAAAGGCGTCACCACGGCCATCGTCGCGCAAAACCCCGAGGTGGTCTCGGCCGAGTTCATCGACGAAGTAGGCTGGCTGTCCTTGCTCGAACCGGTGCGGGTCGGCCGCCTCAAGCTGGTGTTGCTCGGCGACGACACATTGGAACGGCAGCTGGCTGCGCCCCGAATGCAGGCGTTGCGCCAGATGATTCGCTGGCAGCATCGCCTGGAAACGCTCGGCCTGGAGGAGACCCGCGACTATCTGGATTTTCATGCCCAGGCGGCCGGCTCTCCGAATCCTTCCGGACTGTTCAGTCCCGAGGCGGTGGCACGCATTCATGCGCTGTCGGGCGGCTTGCCGAAACGCATCAACCAGTTTTCCACGCAAGCCATGATGGTGGCCGCGGCAGCGGGGGAGTCGAGAATCGACGGCAGGCACGTCCAGCCGCCCGACCCTGGCCAGTCGGATGAAACGCGGCCCAGGCCACGGCGCCTGGCGGCCCTCGACATCCTGCTGGATCGCGAGCCCAAGGCACGCATCAGGCTCAGCTCTACGCGCCTGTTACTTGGCCGCCACCCCTGGAATGACGTGCAGCTGGACCACGACTCGGTTAGCCGATACCACGCCATGCTGGTCCGGGAAAGTGGTCACTGGACGGTCGTGGACCTGAACAGCACGAACGGCATTCGCGTCAACGACCGGGAAACCAAGCAACAGCGGCTACGCCATGGCGACATCGTAAGCATCGGGCGTTTTCGCCTGGTGTTGAGCGACGGCGTGGCGCCGGCCCGCAATCTGCCGTCGGTGGGCGATGTTTCGGAAACGACTATCCTGCGTGGCTGAGGCGGGCCCGGTTCATCTCAGGGTGCAACGTCGGCATCGTCCGGCATCTTGATACCGGACATATCGAGGTCGTCGGTTTCCACGTCATCAGGTTCCGGTTCCGCGCTTTCGAGTTGCTCCATCAGGGTGATGGCGACACCGAGGAAATCCGCATCGGTGACTATGCCGCGCAACTCTCCGTTGCGCGTCACGGGCAGGCAGCTGCGCTTCAGGCGAAACATCATCAGGGCGACGTGGCGGACGTTACAGCGCTCATCTACCGTATCGATCTCGCGCACCATGACGTCTGCGACCTTCTGCTGGCCGCCGTTATTGGCGACCAGCACATCGGTCTGGGAAATCAGCCCCGTCAGCGCACCTGTTTCGTCCAGTACCGGCAGGTGACGGATGGCATGCGCGGCCATGGTGCGGCGCGCCTCATCAACCGTCGAGCCGGGGCTGATAATTACGAGGCTGCGCCTCGGTGTCATGATGTCGCTGATATCCAGCATGGTGTCAATATTCCATTTGGCTTGAATCCATCTTCTCGCGTTCGCGCCGCGGTGCATTGACCTGCGTCAAGCCCGCCGCCTGTCATCAAGTTTAATCCGATTCTTCCGGGCGCGCTGCATTTACCAGCGCCTGTTGTATTTTCGCCGGCACTGCTTCGTAGCGGTCCAGCTGCATGGCCCAGGCGCCTGAGCCGCCGGTCATGGATTTCAGCTGGTTGGCATAGTCCTGTAGTTCCGCGAGCGGAGCCTCCGCCTCAATCTGGATCCGCTGGCCCGACAAGGCGCTCGAACCCAGCATGCGACCGCGACACGAGGACAGGTGCCCGGTGACGGCGCCGAGCGCATCCATGGGCACGGTCACCTGTAATTTAACGATCGGCTCGAGCACGATCGGGGCCGCGTTCTTGATGGCCTCGATGAATGCACGGCGGCCGGCGCTGGTGAATGCGACTTCCTTGGAATCGACCGGGTGGGTCTTGCCGTCATAGACCGCGACGCGGATGTCATGCAGCGGGAAACCCGCGATCGCGCCTGTTTCGAGCGCCTGGCGAACACCCTTCTCCACGGCGGGGATCAGTTGTTGAGGAATGGAGCCGCCGACGACTTCGCTGGCGAACTCGAAGCCGGCGCCGCGCGGCAGCGGTGCGATGCGCAGGTAGACTTCACCGAACTGGCCGGCGCCGCCGGTCTGCTTCTTGTGGCGGTGATGACCCTCGGCGGGCTGGGTGATGGTTTCACGATAGGGGATGGTCGGCGGGTGGGTTTCCACCTCGACATTGAACCGTTCCTTCATCGCCTCGACGACCAGTCGCAGGTGCAACTCACCGGAGCACAGCACGACGGTTTCATTGGTTGCCGGCCGATGTTCGACGCGCAAGGCCGGATCCTCGGCGCACAACTTCTGCAGGGCGTCGGAGAGTTTTTGCTCGTTGCCGCGCTGCGCGGGGAGGATCGCGATGCCCATCATGGGCGGCGCGGCTTCAGGCAGGCGCACATGAAAATGGTCTTCGTCATGCGAGTCGTGCAGCACATCATTGAAATTCAAGCTCTCGATGCGGGTCACCGCGACGATGTCGCCTGGTTCCGCAACTGTGACCTCGGTGTTTTGTTTGCCCTGCAAGCGGTACAAGTGATTGAGCTTGACCGGTTTGCGAGAGTCGCCGACAAATAATTGCGTGCCGGGTTTCACGGTGCCCTGGTGTACACGCAGCACGGCCGTGCGGCCGACGTAGGGATCCACGATTACCTTGAAGACGTGAGCCACGATATGGCGGTCGGGTTCCGCGGAAATCGCCACCGGCTTGGCGGTGTCGCCCTCGCCGTGCATGAAGGGTGGCGGGTTGGCCTCGCGCGGGCTGGGCAGCAGCTTGACGATGTAATCCAGCAACGCCTCGATGCCGGCGCCGCTTTCGGCCGAGACGAAAATAACCGGGATCAGGTGACGCTCGCGCAGCGCCTTCTCGAAGGCGTCGTGCAGTTGCTGCGCATCGATATCCTGGCCGGACTCGAGATAGGCTTCCATGAGCGCCTCGTCTACCTCGATGACCTGGTCGAGAATCCTGGTATGCGCTTCCGCGACGCTGGAGAAATCGGTGGCTGCGCCGCTGTCGCGGAAAAAGCAGTCCACGACCTTGCGTCCATGGTCGCTCGGCAGGTTTACCGGCAGGCAGCGACCGCCGAAGGCATCCTGGATTTCAGCAAGTAACTGGTCGAGCTTGTCCGGCTCAGTGTCCATCTTGTTGACGACAATCAGTCGGCTGAGTTCGGCATCGCCGGCTGCTTTCATAATGCGCCGGACGCCGGTCTCGAGGCCGCCAGAGGCCGACAACACCAGGGCCGCGCTTTCCACGGCGGGCAATACCGCGGTGGCGCGAGGCAGGAAATCCGTGAAGCCGGGCGTATCGATGATATTGATCCGGGTGTCCTGCCAACTGCAGTGACAGATGGCGCTGTCGAGCGAGTGATTCATCGAAATCTCGCGCGGCTCGAAGTCGCACACGGTGTCGCCGCGCTCAATGCGGCCGCGTTGCTTGGTGGCGCCGGCGGCGAACAACAGCGCCTCGGCGAGACTGGTTTTACCGGTGCCGGCCGGGCCAATGAGGGCGAGGTTGCGGATGGCGTCAGTTCTGTCGTTATTCATCTTGATAGACCTTTCCGTGTCTGCAGCGAGTTTAGAATAGGGCAAAGTACCCGGTTCAAGTATGCAAGCCAGCGTGGACCCGCACGCTGGCCCCTTCGTCGAGCCCGGCGACCCGGGCGGCATTGCCGCCGTTGATCGCCAGTTCCAGCAGGCCAAAGGCGTTGATCAGCGCCAGCGCCGCCCCCGGGGGCACGTCCCCGTAGGTCGCGCACAGCGGCCAATGGCGGCCGGCCGCCTCGACGCTCGGCTGTCGACAGGCCGCGACCAGCTGTGCATGGATATTGGTAAACAGGTTGCCAAAGTGGTCGGCCAGCACCACCTGGCCGGCAATGCCGTCAGCATCGTGCAGCGGCGCGGCAATGGGCGTCGGATCGAGCGGACATGTGCTCGCGCCGAAGTCATCCGGGGCCAGCGCACCGGAGGCCAGCATGGCGGCCAGTGGGGCGAATAAATCGCGGCCGTGAAAGGTTCGCGACAACGGACCGAGTCCGAGGCGGTCGGGCAACTCCGGCGTCATGGCGAGCCAGCGTGCCGACGGGCATTCGCGCAGTGCTTCCGGCAACAGCCCGTTGTCGGGCGCCAGCAGCAAGTGTCCGTCCGTTTGCGCCAGGACGACGCCCCGCGTCGTGCCCACGCCGGGATCGACGACGGCCAGGTGCACGGTGCCGGGGGGGAATTCGCGCCAGGCGCGGGCCAGCCAGAATCCGGCGAGATCTGCACGCCCGCGTGGCATTTCGTGGCTGAGATGGATCATGCGGGCGGCCGGAAAACGGCCCAGGATTCGCCCGTGGACGATGCCGGCGAAGGGGTCCGCCAAGCCGAAGTCAGTGGTGAGCGTGATCAGCCCGGCCGGGGCGAAAGCCATGTTGGTTACCTGTCGATCAGCAGATGCGGGGGAGCGGATCGTCTTCGAGTTCTTCCAGCATGCGCCGGCCGCCGAGTTCGGTTTCGATCACCACCGGCCTGCCCTCGGGATCGATGTGGCCGATGATGGCCGCATCCTCGCCTCCTGGCAGGGCCCGCCAGGCGGCCAGCGCCTGCTCGGCTTCGTCGGGCGCCATGACCGCGACGACCCGGCCCTCGCAGGCCAGGTAATACGGATCATAACCAAGCATTTCACACACGCTGCGGACCGTGTCGCGCACCGGAATCGTGCTTTCCGTGAGCCGCACCGAGCAACGTGCGGCGCGCGCCATCTCGTGGGCAACCGTGGCAAGTCCGCCGCGGGTCGGGTCGCGCATGAAGCGCAGGCCCTTGAAATCGAGCAGGGCTCTCGTCAGCGGCAGCACGCTGGCAGCGTCCGACAGCAGTTCCCCGCTCAGCCCGAACTGCTCTCTGGCCAGCATGACGCAAATACCGTGGTCGCCCACGCTGCCGCTGACCAGTACCTGGTCCCCCGCGCGAATCTCTTCCATGCCAAGTTTCAGGCCGGGTCGGCGCACGCCAATGCCGGTCGTGGCGAGATAAAGGCCGCCGCCTTCGCCGCGGGGAAGCACCTTGGTGTCGCCGGCAGCGACCTGCACGCCGACAGCATCGGCCGCACGCGCAAGGCTGGCGACGATCCGGTCGAGCACTTCGACTTCAAGCCCCTCTTCGATGAATACATTCAGGGCGAGATAAAGCGGCGAGGCGCCCGCCACCGCCAGGTCATTGGTGGTCCCGTGTACCGCCAGGGACCCGATGTTGCCGCCCGGAAATTCCAGCGGCTGTACCGTGAAACCGTCTGTCGTGAACACCACTTCGCCGCTGGGCAAAGGCGGCAGCGGACAGGCGTCGAGGTCGGTGTCCAGGATGCCACCGCCCAGGTGACGGGCGAACACCTCTTGAATGAGTTCCCGCATGAAACGGCCGCCGTTGCCATGGGCGAGGCCAATGCGTGCTTCGTCAAGCGCCATGCGCGTGTCCTCTCAACGGGATCGATGGGGTGAAGTGCCTGGTATTCTACCTGCCTTGGACATCTGCTGCGGCCTGCTCGACCACTTGGCCAAAGGCAATGCAGGCGTCATTGGCCGGCAGGCGGGCGGGCAGCGCCAGCGCGGTGCCGGCCGCGGCGAACAGCGAACGCATGCGTTCGGCCAGCCACCGGTTTTGCAGCACGCCGCCGGTTGCCCCGACGGCGGCAATCGGGTAATCCCGGGCCAGCGCCGCATGGACCGCCACGGCGGTGACGGCGAGACTCTCGTGAAACCATGCCGCGCGCTCCGCGGCAGACTGCGTAGTGTCGAGCAACGGCCGCAGCAAGGGCGCCCAGTCGGCGCGCAGTACGCCGTCCGCATCCATGTGCAGCGGCAGCGCGGCGACGTCCCCAGGGACGCAGTCAGTCACCATGGCCTCGAGCCGCATCGGTCCTTCACCCTCGTAACTGGCGTGCAGGCAGATCCCGGTCAATGCGGCGGCCGCATCGAACAGGCGACCGACAGCACTGGTTGGGGGCGTGTTCAGGCCGCGCTCCCAGCCCGCTCGCGCCAGTCCGGCCGGGTCCGGGCAGCCCTGCCAGTCCTCGCCAGCCTCCCAGCACATGGCTGCAGCGCTGCGCCAGGGCTCCCGGCCGGCGCGTTCGCCGCCCGACAGTCGGAACGGGCGGAAGCTGGCGACCCGCCGCCAGGCGCCGGGTCGTCCCAGGAAAGCTTCACCGCCCCAGAGGCTGCCGTCACCGCCGTAACCCACGCCGTCCCAGGTGAAAATAAGCAAGGGACCGTCGGCCGGCATTTCTGCTGCCAGCGCGGCGGCATGTGCGTGGTGGTGCAGAACCTGTCGACAGGGCAGCCCCTGCCGCCGCGCCCAGCGAGCCGTCACGTAGCCGGGATGCGCGTCGCAAGCCAGGGTTTCGGCCCGCACTCCGTAGAGGCGCTGCAGGTCGGCGGCCACCTGTTCAAAGACCGCCATGCTGCGCTCGGAACCCATATCGCCGATATGTGGAGAAACGACGCAACGATCGCCCCATGCGAGCGCGATAGTGTTTTTCATGTGCGCGCCCACCGCGAGTACCGGGCGGTCGACCGGGGTTTCGAGTTGCAGTTCCGCAGGCGCGCAACCGCGGCCGATGCGTAGCGGCCGGGGTTGTCCCGCGACGCTGCGCCAGACCGGGTCATCCGCGGGACGCACGATCGCGCGGTCATGGTGCAGGCAGCCTTCGACGAGGTGGGCGAGCCGCATATCGACTTCCGCACCGTCAGTCAGCACCGGTTCGCCGCTGATGTTCGCGGACGTGGCCACCAGCGGCCGGCCCAGGTTGGCGAGCAGCAGCGCGTGCAGGGGGCTGTAGGGCAGCATCACGCCGAGTTCCGCGAGGCCAGGCGCCAGCAGCTCGGGCAAAGCGCCGCGGTGCTTGCGCACCAGCACAATCGGACGTTGCGGGGCTAACAGCAGTGCCGCTTCTGCCGCCGTCGGCGTCGCCGCCCGGCGTAACGCGGCCAGCCCGTCCTCACCTTCCATGGGGAACATCACGGCCAACGGCTTGCTCGGCCGCGGTTTCAGGCGCCGCAGACGGGTAATCGCCGGCTCGCTGGTGGCGTCACATACCAGGTGGTAACCGCCGATGCCCTTGACCGCGACCAGTCGCCCTGCGGCCAGTGCGGCGACGCAGGCGCCCACGGCCGCTGCGTTCCCCGTCACCGGTGCGTCACCGGGCGCAGTCCACGTCAGCCGGGGCCCGCAGGCGGGGCAGGCGGTCGGCTCCGCGTGGAAGCGTCGGTCGGCTGGGTCCTGGTATTCCTGCTCGCAGGCGGGACACAGCGGAAAGCTGTCCATGGAGGTATTGGCCCGGTCATAGGGAAGGGCGCGGATGATGGTGTAACGCGGCCCGCACTGGGTGCAGTTGATGAATGGATAGCCATGACGGCGATCCAGGGGGTCCGCCAGTTCCGCAAGACAGTCCGCACAAGTGAAATAATCAGTCGGCACGAAAATTCGCGGTTCGGCAGCCGCTTCACTGGGGAGGATGCGGAAAGATTCCGGGGCGTCACCCTGCCAGTCCTGGACGCGTCGCAAGCACGGCGCGGCGATCGCCGGCGCATCGGCTACTACACCATGGGTAAACGCGTCGAGCGCCCTGCTCGGCCCGCAGATCAGCACCTCGACTTCCCCCACGGTATTCCTGGCCCAGCCGGACAAGCCGTAGCGTCGGGCCAGCCGATACAGGAACGGGCGGAAGCCGACCCCCTGGACCTGCCCGGTGATCCAGAGCCGGCGTCCGGGGCTCAGGCCACCTCCCGAGTCCGTACGCCGTTCGACCACCAGATTCGGCAGGCGCCTTCGTCGGACACCATGCACGGGCCGATGGGCGTGCGGGGCGTACAGGCCGACCCGTAAATGCGGCACTGGTTGGGATAGATCTTGCCCAGCACGACGCGCGCGCAGTCACAGCCCTTGGGCATGAGGCCGGCACGCTTGCGGTCGTGGGCGCCGTAGTCGGGGAAGTGCAGGCGGGCGTCGCGCTCCGCGAGATGCGCCTTCAGGCCGTAACCCGAGGCCGGGATGACCCCGATGCCGCGCCACGAGGCATCGACAATATCCATGGTTTCGTCGAGAAACCGTCGCGCCGTGGCATTGCCCTGGGGGCGCGCCACCTCCGGGTAACAGTTGTCGAGGAAACATTTCCCCTCGACCACCTGGCGCAGCACGGAGTAGGTGGCCGCCAGCAGGCTCTCCGGGTGAAACCCCGCAACCGCCGCCGGCAGGTCATGGTCCTTGACCACGAATTCCCATTCCTCCGGGCCCATGACGGTAGATACGTGACCCGGTGCAATCAGGGCGTCGAAGCCCGGATCCTCGGATTCCAGCAACAACGCCACTGCGGGCCATGTCCGTCGCCCGGCGAGTAATACCATCAGGTTAGGCGGGGCCTCGGCGGCCAGCATCGCAGCTACGGGCGCCGTGGTTGTCTCGAAGCCGGCAGCGAAGAATACGACGCGTCGTCCGGGGTTGGCGGCGGCGATCTCGACGGCTTCCATCGGTGAGGCCACCGGGCGCACGTCGCCGCCGGCCGCCTTGGCCTGCTCGAGGCTGCGGGTCTCCTTCAACGGCAAGTTGACCGGCACACGCAGCATGTCGCCGAAACTGACGACGATCACCTCCGGGTCATGCAGCGCGATCTGCATGGCGTGATAAACGTCTTCCTCGGGACAGACACAGACGGGGCAACCGGGGCCGGGGATCAGTTCCACCTGTGGCGGCAAGGCGCCACGCAGGCCGGCCATCGAGATTGAGCGCTCATGGCCACCGCAGACGTTCATTACTCGCACGCGATCCGGCAACGGCAGCGCCCGGATGCGGTCCAGCCATTCGCGGGCCGTGGCGCTCACGACTTCACTGCCTCGGCAGGGTGGTGGTCGTGGTTGTGATCATGATCATGATCATGATGATGGT
>JBLRWC010000017.1:0-13075 GCA_047921455.1 Gammaproteobacteria bacterium | reverse complement strand
GCTGCGGGCCGGCTCGGTGGCATGCAGCTGTGCGCCCTCGACCTGCACCGCCGGCCGCCGGGTGGTTCCGGCCTCGATCCGGGCGCGCTGCGCGACCAGTTCACCCTCGACCCAGCTGACCCACTCAGCCACGCCGACGCCCTTTCGCGGCGCGGCATGCAGTACCGGCGCGGCCGAACCGACCAGCCGCAATGCCTGCTCAGCCTTGGCCGGGTCGAAATCGTCGAGCACGGCCAGCAGGTCGGTCTTGGTCAGCAGCATGAGATCAGCGGCACGGAACATGACCGGGTACTTGGCCGGCTTGTCGTCGCCCTCGGTGACTGACAACAGCGTCACGTTGAGATGTTGTCCAAGGTCGAAGCTGGCCGGGCAGACAAGATTCCCCACGTTCTCGATGAACACGATGTCGACGCCCTCCAGGTCAAGCCGATGGAGTGCGTCGTGCACCATGTGGGCGTCGAGATGGCAGGCGCTGCCGGTGGCGATCTGGATAGCGGCCACGCCCTTGGCGCGAATCCGCGCTGCGTCGTTCTCGGTCTCGAGATCGCCCTCGATGACCACCATGCGTCCCGGGTCACCCAGGGCGTCGATGGTGGCTTCCAGCAGGGCGGTTTTACCGGCGCCCGGCGACGACATCAGGTTGACGGCCAGGATGCCGCGGGCATCGAAATGCGCGCGGTTATGCTGCGCCTGGTGATCGTTTTCGTCGAGCAGGCTCTTCAATACCGTGACCGCGGCCCGCCCGTCCTCGGTTTGCTCCAGTCGTCCACCCGGGGAAAGCAGGTGACGATTGCCTTCCGTGATGTTGCAGCCGCAGGTGTCGCACATGGCGAACTCCTTATTATGAAGGGGTTTCAGGCCGGAAACTTTATAACATTTTGGCAGTCGCCGCCCCGGTCGCGGCGAGTTCGACCGACGCGAGCAACATCTCGTCTCCGGACGTTACGCGTACTCGGAAACCGCCGCATGCGCCGCACAACATGCGATTCGGCAAGGCGTCCGTACGGGCGCCGCATTCGTTACATTCCACGACGATGCCCGCGGTCTCGATGACCAGCTCGGCCCCCGCCGCAATGGTGCCGGCCGTCGCCAGCGGGAAGGCGCGTTGCAACAGGGGTGCTTCGACCCCCGACAGTGGACCGATGCGCAGCCGCACGAGTTCCACCGCGCCACCGCCGTTGGCTGCGGAAACCGCCTCGAGCTGGTGCACGAGCGCCTGGCAGAGCGACAGCTCGTGCATGCCTCAGGCGCCTGCCTCGTGGGCCAGCATCTGGTCGTAGACCTCCCAGGCGGAACGCGCCTCCTGTTCGGTCATTTTCTGGATGGCATAGCCGACGTGCACCATGACGAATTCGCCGATCTCGATCGGTTCATCCTGCATCATGAACAGGCTGACGTCGCGCTGGACGCCCTTGGCCTCGCAACGGGCGAGGAAGCCATCTTTCGAAACCACTTTCATGGGAATGCCAAGACACATATTAATAGCTCCGCCGGGACTCTCCTGGAGCGTCAAGCTGCCATCCCGGCTCGTCGAGCGCAAGCTGGTAAATGTCCTGATGCGTCCAATTCTCATCCGGGTATGCTGCGGCGGCGGCCGAGCCCGAGCGATTATGGAGTAATTGCAATGACCGAAGCGGAACATGTACAGAGCGGCACGCTGGTGCTGGGCGTCGGCAATACCTTGTTGACCGACGAAGGGATCGGGCCGTGGGTGGTCGAACGCCTGCGCGAGCTGAATCCCGAGGTCCCGGGAATTACCTGGATGGACGGCGGCACGCTGAGTTTCTCGATCGCCACCGATGTCGAAGACGCCGCCAACCTGATTGTGGTGGATGCAACCGAGTTGAAGTCGGCGCCCGGGACGGTGCGTGTTTTCGTCAATGAGGAAATGGACCGGATGCTGGGCTCGCACGGCCGCAGTATCCATGAAGTCGGCCTCATGGACCTGATGAACATGGCCCGGCTGACCGAGCGCTTGCCGCAGCGGCGCGCGCTGGTCGGCATCCAGCCGGAAATCGTCGATTGGGGCATGGCGCCGAGTCCCAAGGTCGGTGCTGCAATGGACGAGGCGGTGCGGGCGGTGGCGGCGCTGATCGCGACGTGGACCGGGGTCAGCGTGAAAGGCGGCTGAGCGCCGCGAAGTTGTGTGAATTGCGTATTGCTGGGCCTTGGCTGGTCGCATAGATTGCCCGTTAAGGTATTGAACAAACGACAAAGATCGGTGCGCGGCGGGCTGCTTGGCAGACCCGCATGACAACCGGCGGGGGCGCCATGAGCGGACTTTCGGGGATTGGGGTCAAAGTTGAAGCAGGCGCTGCGCTCGAACCCGAGCTGCGCGGTAATTCCTTGCCCCTGCTGCACGAGATCCGGCACGCCCTGGCGAACCTCATCGAGTCGGGCGAGCCGACCGTCATTGATATCCAGAGCCTCCCCATGGGTCCCGGTGACCTGCGAAAGCTGTTCGCCGCTTTGGGTGAAGGCGAGGTCAAGGCCGAACTCGAAGTCCTCGGCAAGACCGTGATTCGCGAGACGCGCTATTCGGGCGTCTGGATCATTGAGCATTTAGACGGTTCCGGCGGAATCGCCAGCCGTTTCATCGAGATCAACTGGGTGCCGCCGTTGCTGCAGGCGCAGGCGGAAGACGTTCAGAAGGGTCTCACGGAACTTGCCGACGCCCTGGCGTCGGCCGGTAATTGAGCCAACCGAAGGTCCCTGCGAACTGGAAAAGCAGGGCAGTGCGGAGGAGCACAGCATGGCAGCAAGCAATACCGTAGGCGACGTCCTCCGGGCGAACGGAGTCAGCCGTCGCGGATTCATGAAATTCTGCGCGGCCACCGCGTCCATGATGGCGTTACCGCCGGCCATGGTCGGGACCGTCGCGGCCGCGATCGAGCAAGCACGACGACCCTCAGTGATCTGGCTGGCGCTCCAGGAGTGCACCGGGTGCCTCGAGTCGCTGGCGCGCTCGCACACGCCGAGTGTCGAAGGCCTGATGTTCAACGCGATTTCGCTGGATTTCCAGCACGCCTTGCAGGCGGCATCGGGCCAGCGCGCCGAGGACGCAATGCAACAGGCGATGGAGGAGAACTGGGGCAGTTACCTGTTGCTGGTCGACGGCGCGATTCCCACCGGTGAATTCGAGTCGCACTCCTGCACGAATGGCCACACCCACCTGTCGATGCTGCGGGACGCAGCAGCAGGCGCCGCGGCGATTCTCACCATCGGCACGTGCGCATCCTACGGCGGCATTCCCAAGGCCAACCCGAACCCGACCCAGGCGGTTGGCGTACAGGATATCGTCAAGGACAAGCCGATCATCAACATCCCAGGCTGTCCGCCGATTCCGACCGTGATTACGGGCGTGATTGCCCACTACCTGGTGTTTGGCACGATCCCGGAGCTCGACAAGCACGGCCGTCCGGTCGCGTTCTTCGGCCAGAATATTCACGACCGCTGCTATCGTCGGCCTTTCTACGAGCGGGGCTTGTTCGCCAAGACGTTTGACGACGAAGGCGCCAAGAAGGGCTACTGCCTCTTCCGCCTCGGTTGCAAGGGTCCCGTCACCTATAACGCTTGCGCGACACTGAAATGGAATGAAGGCGTCAGCTGGCCGGTGCAGGCTGGGCACGGTTGCATCGGTTGCTCGGAACCGGATTTCTGGGACAAGGGCAGTTTCTATCGGCCGTTGTCGGCAGCGTACTGGGGCGACGCCAAGACCGTTGGCATCAGTGCCGCCGCAGGCGCGGCAGCGGGTCTTGCCGCCGCAGCGCTGGCGCGCGGTAAGCAGAAGAAGTCGGAGCAGGAGGAAAAGGCATGAACGAGGGACTGTACTGGCAGGGCATGTCGCTGCTCGACTTCGCCCGGGGCCCGGCGTTCCGCTGGGCGATAATCATTTTCGTCATCGGTGTGGTCTGGCGGTTGACGGTGCTGCTGCTCGCCAAGCGCAAGCCGCTTGAGCCAGCCAAGGGATCGAGCACTGCCGGCGGCGTCAAGACGCTGCTGACCCGCAGCGCACCCGCGCACGAGCTGGAAAAAAACATCGTCTTCCAGCATTACTCGGGTTACGCCTGGCACATCAGCATGTTCATCGTGCTGTTGTTCGGCACGCCGCACATGCTGTTTTTTGCAGACATCTTGGGCTTCACCTGGCCCACGCTGCCCGGGCCCGTGATCACCTTCTTCGGTATCGTTACGATGGCCATCCTGCTGGTGCTGCTGGCCCGCCGGATCACGAACCCGGTGTTGCGCCAGATCTCCACCTGGGATGACTACATCAGCTGGGTGATTGCATTCCTGCCGTTCCTGACGGGCTTCCTGGCCTATGCGCATGTGCTCCTGGGGATGCGCTACGAGACCATGCTGGCGCTGCACATCCTGAGCGTCTGCCTGCTGCTGGTCTGGTTCCCGTTCGGCAAGCTGATGCATGCCTTGTTAATCTGGCCGGCCCGCTACAAGGTCGGGGCGGCCTTTGCACGGAGAGGGGTACGGGCATGAGCGCGACTACTATTGACTATGGCACCCTCGGCGAACGCGCTGCAGCTGGCATGAAGCCGAAGGCGCTGTCCGACGACCAGAAAATTGCCCGTGCGAAGGAAGCCTTCGTCGCCGGCATGGATGCCGATATGGCGACCTACCTGGAGGCCTGCATTCACTGCGGGATGTGCGCGGAAGCCTGCCACTTCTACATTGCTACCGGCGAGGCCAAGTACACGCCGATCTACAAGCTGGAGCCGCTCAAGAAGGTCTACCGTCGTGAACTCGCCCCGACGCGTTGGCTGAACCGCCTGACGACACGGGAAATCACGGTAGATGACCTGGCGAACTGGCAGGAGCTTGCCTATGACTCCTGCACCCAGTGCGGACGTTGCAGCCTGTTGTGCCCGATGGGTATTCATATCCAGAGCATGATCCAGGTAGTGCGCAGCGGCCTGGCGGCTGCCGGGTACGCGCCGGCTGAGTTGCAGGCTGTCTCGGACGAACAGCGGGACAAGGCGACGATTCTCGGCGCCGGCCCCGACAAGCTTCGCGAGATGGTGGAGCGCGTGCGGGCCAAGGACATCGACGTGCCGCTCGACAAGGACAAGGCCGACGTGCTGGTGTTGTCTTCGGCGCTTGATTTCCTCAAGGATGAGAACGTGCTGGCCGCCACTGCCAGGATCATGAATAAGCTTGGCGCCAACTGGACCATCCGCAGCGAGGGTTTCGAGTCCGCCAATTACGGTGCACTGGCGGGCGACATGCAGGCCCAGAAACGCATCAGCAAGCGGATTATCGATGCAGCCATGGCTGTCGGTGCCAAGAAGGTAATCGTGGCCGAGTGCGGGCATGCCTACCCGGTACTGCGGTGGGAAGCGGCGACGCTCTACGGCAAGGAGCTGCCATTCGAGTTCCTGTCAGTGGCCGAATACCTCGGCCAGGAGCTCAAGGCCGGACGCCTCAAGGTCAAGAAGGCGACCAATGGCCACAGCCACGTCACCTATCATGACCCGTGCAAGGTCGGCCGCATGGGCGGTTCCTTCGACGAGGCTCGCGATCTCATCAAGGCCCTTGGCGTCAAGTTGACCGAGATGGAATCGCATGGCCGTACGAACCTGTGCTGCGGTGGCGGCGGCGGTGTCGCGATGCTGAAGAGTGCCCAGACGCTCAGACAGAAGGCCTTCGAGTTGAAGCGCCAGGAAGTCGAGCGGACCGGGGCGCCGACCGTCGTGACGGCCTGCAATACCTGCATGCAGAATCTTGAGATGGGCAAGGCGTGGAGCAACTGGGACAAGGGTGTCGTCAACCTGGTCCAGTTGGTCAGCGATAACCTGGCCTGAGCCCGGCATGCCGGCAGCGAACGACTTACAAGGATCGGGGTACTAACTTATGAGCAATCGAGTCGTCGTCGACCCGATCACCCGCATCGAAGGCCACCTCCGCGTGGAGGTACAGATGCAGGGAGATCGCATCCAACAGGCGTACTCTTCCGGCACCTCGGTGCGCGGTATCGAGATCATTATGCGCGGGCGCGACCCGCGTGACGCCTGGGCATTTACACAGCGCATCTGCGGCGTTTGCACCCTGGTGCACGCTATGGCTTCCATCCGTTCGGTCGAGGATGCCCTGAAATACGAGATTCCGCACAACGCGCAGCTGATCCGCAACTTGATGATCGGCTCGCAATACGTGCTGGATCACGTGATGCACTTCTATCACCTGCACGCCCTGGACTGGGTCGACGTCGTTTCCGCGCTCGGCGCGGATGCGGCGGCCACCGCGGAGCTTGCCAAGGCAGTGTCGCCGAGCTGGCCCAAGGCATCCGAGGGTTATTTCCGTGATGTGAAGAAAAAGTTGCAGACCTTCGTAGAAGGCGGACAGCTGGGCATCTTCGCAAATGCGTACTGGGGACACCCCGCCTACAAGCTGCCGCCCGAGGCTAACCTGATGGCAGTGGCGCACTATCTCGAGGCCCTCGCCTGGCA
Organism: Gammaproteobacteria bacterium; assembly: GCA_047921455.1. Classification (GTDB taxonomy): domain Bacteria; phylum Pseudomonadota; class Gammaproteobacteria; order Steroidobacterales; family XN24; genus XN24. The sequence goes on along the minus strand of JBLRWC010000017.1, from coordinate 6,614 downwards.
GCGGGACGTCGCCAAGCTGCACGCCGTGTTCGGCGGCAAGAACCCGCATCCTAACTTCGTAGTGGGCGGCGTGCCGAGCCCGATCGACCTGAATTCCGATTCGGCGATCAATGCGGAACGCCTGCAACTGGTACAGAGCATCATCGACATGATGAAAGTGTTCGTGGACCAGGTGTACGTGCCTGATACGCTGGCAATCGCGGGATTCTACAAGGACTGGTTCGGCCGCGGCGAAGGCCTCGGCAACTTCCTGTGTTTCGGCGATTTCCCGTCGAAGTCCATGAACGACGTCGACAGCTTCCTGTTCCCGCGCGGCGCGATCATCGGTAAGAACCTCAGCGATATCCAGGAAGTCGATCTTTCCGATCCGCACGGTATCCAGGAATACGCTTCGCACTCCTGGTATGACTATTCGGGCGGCAAAAACCAGGGACTCCATCCCTGGGACGGTGAGACCAAGCTCAATTACGACGGCCGCGGCGGTCCGCAGCCGCCGTACGACCAGCTTAACGTCGACGACGGTTACAGCTGGCTGAAGTCGCCGCGCTGGCATGGCCATTCCATGGAAGTCGGCCCGTTGGCCCGCATGCTGCTGATGTATGCCCGCGGTCATGACCAGGCGACGGAGCTTGTCGATTACACGCTCAAGACGCTCGATGCGCCGGTCACGGCATTGTTCTCGACCCTGGGCCGCACGGCCGCACGGACCCTCGAGACCAAGATTGTCGCTGATGCGATGCAAGGCTGGATGGACCAGTTGCAGGCCAATATCCGTGGCGGCGATACCAAGACCTTCAACGAGGTGCTCTGGGATCCGTCGGCTTGGCCGAAGGAGGCCAAGGGTGTTGGCGTGCACGAGGCGCCGCGCGGCGGGCTGTCGCACTGGATCGTCATCAAGAACGGTCTGATCGATAACTACCAGTGTGTCGTGCCGAGCACCTGGAACGCTGGTCCGCGTGATCCCCAGGGTGTCCCGGGTGCTTACGAGGCGGCGCTGCAGGATAACCACCAGCTCTACGATCCGGAACAACCGATCGAGATCCTGCGCACCATTCACAGTTTCGATCCCTGTCTCGCCTGTGCCGTGCATGTCGCGGATGAGGACGGCAAGGAGTTGATCCAGGTGAAGGCGCTCTAGTCCCCCCCGGAAGAAGGCCTGCAAAGGTCGTTCCTCCAAGGAAGCCCGGCTTTTGCCGGGCTTCCTGCTTTGCGCCGGATGATATGCTCTACCTGCCCTGTCAGGCGCTGCAGGAGAGACTCGATGGAGGAATGGTTCAGTCCGGCGCGGTTGGCCGAGTTCGTGACAGTCAGCTGGGACTGGATCCACGAGCACGTGCTGGTGCTGCCGAACTTGCTGCAGTTGCTGGCTGTTGCTTTCGCATTGGCGGGCGCGGCGTTCGCAGCACCGCGCCTGCGCCGTTTCCTGGCGCGCGTCGCCACCGGTCGCTGGAAGCGTTTCGTGGCAGGACTGGAAAACCTGTTGCTGCCGCTGCTCTGGTTGTTGCTGGTCGGCATCGTTTGGCAAGCCACCGTGATGCAGGCAGCGCCGGCACGTATTCTCGAGATTGCGGCCAGCCTGTTGATGGCCTGGCTGGTGATCAATATCGCGTCCATGCTTATCCGCAACCCGATCTGGGCGCGTGCTGTCGCCATCTCGGCCTGGACCATTGCTGCGCTCAATATCCTGCGGCTTCTCGACCCGACGGTCGCCTTGCTGGACTCTTTTGCGATCCAGTTCGGAGCGGTACGGATTTCACTGCTTACGGTCACCAAGTCGGTATTTGCCCTGGCGGTGCTGTTATGGCTGGCGACCGTGGTGTCCGAGATGCTCGAGTCACGGCTCAGGCACAGCCCGAACCTGACGCCCTCGGTGCAGGTGTTGTTCGGCAAGCTGCTCAAGTTCAGCCTTATCACCATTGCCGTGCTGGCGGCGATCTCCACCACGGGTGTGGATCTCACGGCACTGGCGGTGTTCGGTGGTGCGCTCGGTGTGGGTATCGGCCTTGGACTGCAGCGGGTGGTTGCAAACCTGTTCTCAGGCCTGATCCTGTTAATGGACAAGTCGATCAAGCCAGGTGACGTGGTCGCGGTTGCGGGTACCTACGGCTGGGTCAACACGCTGGGGGGGCGCTATGTTTCGGTGGTGACGCGCGACGGGATAGAGCACCTCATTCCAAACGAGGAATTCATCACCTCGCGGGTCGAAAACTGGACCCACTCCAACAGCCGGATCCGCATCAAGATTCCGCTGGGCGTACATTACAATACGGACGTGGAACGCGCGCTGGAAATTTGTGTGGCTTGTGCGGGCAAGGTGCCCCGGGTACTGGAGGAGCCGGTGCCGCTATGTCAGCTGCGCGGTTTTGGTGATAACTCGGTGGACCTGGAGCTGCGCGTGTGGGTCAGCGACCCAATGAACGGCATCAACAATATTCGCAGTGACATCCTGCGGCTTATCTGGCGAGCATTCAAGGAAGAGGGCATAGAAATTCCCTACCCACAGCGTGATCTGCACCTGCGAAGCGCTGAACCTCTGCAGGTCCGCATCGCCGACCAGCCGAACGATGATGCCGCCGAGACGCCCGCATGAGGCGCCGGCGTACGAGCCCCCATGCCGCGCGGGGTGCGGCCCGGGTAATTGGCAACATTGGCAGCTGGCGTGTCCTGCTGGTTACAGCTGGCCTGGTGCTGGGGTTTACGCCGGCCTGGGCGGCGCCCGATTCGGCGGAAGTCGCCGAAACGCTGCGCCGCTCGGTCGAACAGTTGCACAGCACCGGCGCGGTGTTGGTGGCCGGCCAGCAGCTGCGCTCCGCGACGGCCCTGCCGCAGATTTACGCAAGCAACGGTTTCCAGCTGCTGTGGCGAGATGCCGCGAACGAGGCGGCCCTGCTCGGCGAGATTGCCGCAGTCGGGGGCGACGGCCTGCACTCGGGCGATTATCATTTCGATGCATTGCGCGCCGTGCTGGCGAGGCGTCAACAACAGCCTGGCGACGCGGCGGTAGCGGCGACGGCCGACTTGTTGCTGACAGACGCGCTGCTGCGACTGGTCGCGCATCTTCGGTTTGGCAAAGTCGATCCCGCTGACGGCGCGCCGCGCTGGGACCTGCCAGGGACGCTGCGCGGCGAACCGGCGGCGGTGTTCGTGCCGCGGATCGCGGGGGGCAGCGGCGTAGCGCTGCAGCTGAGCGCCATGCGGCCGGTGCAGCCCCTGTACGGCCGGTTCAGGTCAGCGCTTGCGCGTTACCGCGTCATCAAGCAGGACGGCGGCTGGGAGGCGATTCCGCCTGGTCGCTCCCTGCAGCTGGACATGGAAGATGCGCGCGTGTCGTTGCTGCGACAGCGCCTGGCGATGACCGGCGATTTTGTGGGCGAGGCCGGGGAGTCGCCGCGATTCGAGTCGGCTCTCGACGCGGCCGTGCGGCGCTTCCAGGTGCGCCATGAGCTAGTGGCAGATGGGATTGTCGGCCCGGCCACGCTGCGCGCGCTGAATGTTCCGGTAGAGAAACGCATCGACCAGCTGCGGGCCAATCTCGAGCGTGCGCGTTGGTTGCTTGCCGAGGTGCGGGGACATTTCCTGGTGATCGATCCGGCGAGTTCACGCGTATTACTGATGGACAACAGCGAGCTCGTGCTGGCGCAGTCGGCGGCCTTCGCCCGGCATGCCCGTGATGCCGATGAATTCCGCGCGGAACTGCATTACCTGGTGGTGCAGCCGGACTTTGTCTTGCCGCGGCAATTGATTCAGAACCAGGTCGCCCCGCTGGCGCGGCGGGCGCCGGAAGAATTACCGGCACGCGGGCTGCAGGTATTCGACACGACCGGCGAGGCGCGCGACGCCAGGCGCACCGATTGGACGCAAGCGGACCAGGTGATCGTCCGGCAGGTTCCCGGGCGACGGAGTTTTCTCGGCCAGGTCCGGTTTCCAATGCCCAACCCCGGGCGGGTTTTCCTGCATGGCGGTCCGGCGGAGGGGGAAGCGTTGGCGGGCTCGATCCGATTGACGGAGCCTATCGCCCTGGCGCGTGCCCTGGCGATGCTGTCCATGCCATCGACGCGCGATAAGCTTGACGCGGCACTGGCGGCTGAGGCGCCCAGCACCTTGCCGCTGGGGTTGGCCGTGCCCGTGTTGTACGGGCCCTGGACCGCGTGGGTCGAGGTGGATGGCCTGATAATGTTCAGGCAAGGTTACGAGGCTCGCGATGACGCCATTATCGCCGGACTGGACCGGGCGGCGGTCGAGCAATGAGCGGGGGGCGCGGCGGATCGCGATGCCTTGCCAGGCTGTGTGAACCAAGCATACTCATGGGCCAACGTCGGGTGGTTCAGCGGCAGGAATGAAAAAAATGGAGCAATTGTCCGGCCTTGATGCGGCCTTCGTGTACCTCGATTCGCGCAATGCGCCGATGCACGTGGGTGGGGTACACATTTACCAGCCAGTGGATGGTGAATTCGGTTTCGAGGCGTTTCGAGAACACATTGCCGCCTGCATCGACGGCGCGCCGCTGTTTCGCCGCCGCCTGGTGCAAGTGCCCCTGCATCTTGGGCGGCCGTTTTGGGCGGAGGATCCCCACTTCGATCTCGACCTGCATTTGCAACACTCCGGGTTGCCGCAGCCCGGGGGCTGGGCGCGCCTCAAGGAGCTCGCGGCCCGCATGTTTTCGCGACCGCTGGATCCCGAGCGGCCGCTCTGGCACCTGACTTTCGTATCGGGTCTCGATGCCTCGGGCGATTTCCCCCCGGGCAGCTTTGCGGTCATTTCACGCGTGCACCATGCCGCCGCAGATGGCCTGGGCACACTGGATATGTTCAATGCGTTCTGGAGCGCTGAACCGCGCCGCCGCAAGCCCCGACGCGCCGCTGCGACCCGCAAGTCCGCCGCATCGGCGGTGCCGGGTCCGCTGGGATTGTTGCAGCGTAGTTTCAGCGGCTTGCTACGCCAGCCGGGCGAAACGGTGAACTGGGCCGCCAGCCTGTTGCGGGGCGGGTTGGGCGTCGGACGTGAATTCATCGCCGGGGATCATCACGCGCCGCCCATGTTGTTCCGGACATCGCGCAGCCCCTTCAATGTGCCGATCAGTTCGCGACGTTGTTTCGATGCCGCCAGGTTGCCGCTGGGCGAGGTGCGCGGTATCCGGGCCGTGGTGGAGGGTGCGACGGTCAACGATGTCGTGCTGGCAGTATGCAGCGGCGGATTACGACGCTACCTGAGAGCCTATGGCCATCTTATGGACAAGGACCTGGTCGCGATGGCGCCTATTTCTACCCGCCACAAGGGGGAACAGGGAGGCAATCGCGTTTCCGCCATGTTGATTCCGCTCGAGGTAGGTACGGCAAACCCCATCGAACGTTTGCGGCGGATCCACGGGCACGCAGTGGACAGCAAGGCTTACTCGGATGCGATCGGTGCGGCGACACTGGCCGATACGTCGCGTTTCGTGCCGTATTCACTGGCGACGGCGGCCGCAGGGCTCTATTCGGGGCTGCACCTTGCACGCTATCACCGACCGCCCTTTAACCTGGTGATCACCAATGTGCCTGGTCCCCGTGAGCCCCTGTACCTCGGTACCGCCAAGCTGCTCGAAGGCTACGGCACTGCCCCGGTGCTGGACGGCCTCGGGCTGATCCTGGTCATCACCAGTTACATGGATACGCTCTCGATCAGCGCCACTTCCGCGCACGAGGCGGTTCCCGACATCGAGCGCCTGGTCGAGGACATTCACGCCAGCTTTGTCGAGCTCCGCGATGCGGCGGCGGCGCTCGACGCACGCAGGACCGCGAACCCTCCCTCAGGAAGGCGCAAGGTCAAGCGGTCGGCCGCGGCGGGTCCAGGTTGACCACGCGCATGGAGCCAGAACTCGGGCCGCCGGCGCTGCTCTGGCAGTTGCTGGAGGGACGTGCGGTGATGGAGCTCGGCGCCATGGCCTGGCTTTATCCGCTGCTGCGCCAGGCGCCGGCCGGCGACGGTCACCCGGTGCTGGTGTTGCCGGGGTTCCTCGCTAACGGCAGCTCGACCTTCCCGCTTCGCCAGTTCCTGAAGTCGTTCGGCTATGCGGCACACCGCTGGAAGCTGGGACGGAATCTCGGCGGCGTCGGCGAGAAAGAGGAACAATTGCGGGCACGGCTGCACGAATTGCGACGCCGCTACGGCCGCAAGGTCAGCGTCATCGGCTGGAGCCTCGGCGGTATTTATGCCCGGGAACTCGCCTGGCTGGCTCCCGACGACGTGCGGCTGGTCATTACGCTCGGTACACCCTTCCGCCATCACCTGGGGACTGCGGTGACGTTGCTTTATGAAGATGTCAGCGGACAGCGGGAGGCGCACATGGATCCCCGCCTGCTGGCGCGCCTGTCGCAGCCGCCCCCGGTGCCAGCGACGTCGATTTACACCCGCACGGACGGCGTAGTGCACTGGCGCTGCTCTCTCGAGCATCCCTCGCCGACGACCGAGAATATCCGTGTCCATGGCAGCCATTGCGGCCTGGGTCACAACCCCATGGCACTGTGGGCCATTGCCGATCGCCTGGCGCAGCCCGAGGGAAGCTGGCGGCCATTTGAACGGCATGCACTGCGCCGCTTTGCCTACCCGGCGCCGGATCGCGGCGACTGAGCACT